>DBQI01000010.1 GCA_002305165.1 Armatimonadetes bacterium UBA1398 | reverse complement strand
CACCAACGCAACGGACAAGTGACCGCTACACAGCCAGCACGGCACAAATCAGCATTCATGAATGATGCGGGCTAGCCCGTCGGGCATGCCAAAAGCCTACCCGGTGATCTCAGGGTAAGCGCAGAAGCGAGCCACGGGGCAGCCGTCGCAGTCCGGCTTGCTTGGCCGGCACCGTGCTCTGCCATGGCGCACCATGCTCACATGAAGCTCCAGTTTGCATTCATCAGGCACCACTCGGTCGAAGACCTCGTGGGCCGCATCGGCGCTGCACGATGGAGCGAGCAGCCTTAGCCGCTTGCCGATCCGAAGGCAGTGGGTGTCAACGGGGAACACGGGCTGCTGGAGCGCGAAGAGCAGTACACACGCCGCGGTTTTGCGTCCGACGCCGTGGAAGCTCTCCAGGTACTCGCGAGCCTCCCCTGGGTCCATCCGGGAGAGATCGCTGAGATCCAGCGCCCCGTGTGCCGCCTTCACCGACCGGAGCAGCGCCTGGATCCGTGGGGCCTTGATGTTAGCCAGTCCCCCGGCTCGGATAGCGTCCGCCACGTCCCCCTCGGGAGCCTCCATCACCGCCTGCCACGTGGGGAAGGCCTCTGTCAGATTGGCGAAGGCGCGATCGGAGTTCACGTCCGACGTGTTTTGACTCAGGATGGTCTTGATCAGGCTCGCCAGCGGATCACGCCGCAGGCGCGTGCGCTCATGGTGGGAGCCGTCGCCATACTCCGCCCACAGCAGCTCGGTGATGCGCCGAAGGCGTGCCTCGCCGTGGAGTAGGCTGGGGTAGCTCACGCGTTCAGGCTCTCCTCCGCACCCGGCAGAAGCTGGATCAGGATCGCGACGAGGGTGCCGCTCATCTCCAGGAAGGAGAAGATCACGATCGCTAGACACAGGGCAAAGGCCCCAGCGGCGAGCCAGGGCCGGGGCTCGCGCCGACGGTAGGCCAGCACCGCGCAGGCCATGCCGAGCACAGCCAGCGGTAGCCCGACGACGGCAGCCACGCGAGCGGCGTCCAACAGGGCATACGCTCCCAGGGCGTGAGCGCGGGAGACCATCATGATGCGCATGACGCCGTAGGCGAGGGGAAAGAGCCAGCTCACGTACGCGGCGACGGCCAGGGGCTCTCCATCTCGGCCATGGGGAGCCAGCAGGAAGCTCCACACTCTGGCGAGCGGGGGTTGCGAAGCCGGTGGCGGCGTACGTCTCCTGGCAGACACCAGAGTTACATCTCCCAAGCGCGACGACTGCGGAACGCCAGATCGCACGTGATACCGAGTACCAACCATCGCGCCATCGCGAGGTTCGACTCGTTAGAACTCGAAGTCGAAGCGCGCCTCAGCCTTCCCGGCAGCCGGGTCGTAGGTCAGGGTCCCGTGCTTACCGATCTTGAGGTGAGCGTGCTCAGTGGCCCAGAATGTCAGTAGATCGCCCGGAGACTCGGGTAGCTGCCCGTTCTTCGCCTGGTAGTCGCCCACCAGCTCAGCCAGCTTCCAGACCTCATCCGGCAGGTTCTCGGTAAGCTCGGGGGACTCCTCGAAGGTCACCTTGGTGATCCGAAGCTGCCTATCCACGGATCTGACCTCGACGCGCACGGGGAGCGCCGCTGGTCGGATGGAACCACCGATCTCCGGATCGGACTTGGACTCCGCGAGGGGCTTGTAGAGGACGTAGCCCTCGACCTCCGCCACATCGCCTACGGTCGTGGCTCCTGTCACCTTCACGTCGATGTCATCGGGGCTTGGGACCTTCGGCAGGGAGAGGAGTTCCTTCGCGGCTGCCTTGGCATCCAACTCCGTAACGCCGCCGCGGCCTAGTTCCCCCATGGCGACACGATCAGCCAGGGCCTTGCGCAGCCCGGATTCATTGTGAAGGACGGCGTGCTGGAGGGCCTCCTGGGCCGTCAGCTTGGCTTGCACTGAGTCGACTCCCGCCTCGCTGCTCCCCTCCGATGCCTTGGGAGAGCCTTGGAGGGCGCTATCCGGACCTTCCGGCCCCTTCTGAGGGCACCCTGCAAGGATGGCGAGGGAGGCGAACAGGAACAGATACGCTGCAGCATGTCTCGTGGGGATCACCCTCCTGCGCCCGCTCCTAGTCCATGGGCGGCGGCGGATACTCGAAGTCGATCGGATGGACGTAGGCGTCCCAATCCCTCGCGATCCTGAGCAGGACACCGAGCTCGCGTGGCGCCATGCAGGACGCACGGTCTACACTGACGACGTTCTCCGCCGCGACGCGGCGCGAGGGGCCAGCGAAGAAGCCCTCCGACACGAGGTCCGCCATGCGTTCCCCAAGCTCCGTGCGCTGCCATGCCGGCGTGTAGGGCCCGAAGTGAGTCACGCCATCCACATCGATGGCCGTCTGCCCCACTGCGTTGGTGAGGTACCAGGCGGACCATCCGGCCACATCGTCCTGGGTGCGTCGCATGAGGTCAATCATGACCGATGCGGTGGTCGACTCCGCGTCCTCGTCCTCGGGATCCGGCGCATAGCCGTACTCCTCCATCACCACGGGCACACCGTTCCAGGCGAAACGGGCAAGCAGCTCAGCGAGCGCCAGCCCCTCTTCGACCTGGTTCGCCTGCACGTAGTGATGGACGGTCACGTAGTCCAGGAAACCAGCCGCATCCCGCGATGTGAACCCCATCACGTACTGGGCGGAGCCAGGCCACTGATCGGCGGGGGTACGCCCGTGGGCGCCCGCAGTGACCATGTGGTCGGGGTCGACGGACCGGATCGCCTCGGCCTGCGAGCGCAGGTAGCGCGACGAGGTCCACTCGCGGAACTCGTTATAGTCGCGGACCATCCCGTCGGGGGAGGCGTAGGCCTGTCCGTCCCAGGCAAGGTCCGGGAGCGTCACATCATTGAAGGACTCGAGAGTCGTACCCCACGCGGCGTTCAGGGCGTCGATGTCCCCTTGGTAGAGGAGCGTGACGTAGTGCCGGAATGCAGGCAGGGCGTGGATGCCGGGAATGAGGCCCTTCGGCTCCGGCTCCCAGGTCAGATTGCCGTTCGGCAGCGTCCACTCCACGGCCAGGTTGTAGGAGAGCAGGGCCCCACGGTCTCGGCACAGCGCGGCCATCTGGCGCCAGAAGTCGGCTAGAGTCACGAAGCTATCGCGCGGCAGCATCCGGCCGAGGGTCCCCCAGTACTGACCGCCCTCCTGCCACCACTGACAGCCGTTGCCACCCCAACTCGTCAGCGTGAGGGAGACCCGTAGCCCCCGCGCGGCGGCCTCGTCGAGGAGGATTCGGACTCGCTCCTCCGTGCCGTCGACGAGACGAGCTCCATCCGTTGGCTGGGGGTCGGGCAGAACCTGGCCGATGGGCAGGAAGAACTTGATGTGGTTCATGCCGAGGTCCCGCGCCCGGTCGAGCATGGTGGTCAGAAGACCGTGGTCCCAGCCCGCGGGGGTCAGCAGGTTGAGGGCCCACGGGTCATCGGGGTTGCCGGTATGCACGACCGCATTGCTGCCGAAGAGAACGAAGGGATCCCCCGACTCCCCTAGCTGGAACCCGACGCCATCGGGCGTGGGCCGGACGATCTCGAGCCCGTCCGAGGTGGGGGCCAGTAGAAGCCAGGCCAGGGGGATCACGGGCGCCACCGGCTACCTGATCCTTCCGGTCTCGATGAGCTCACGTACCCGTGCCGACGAGTCCAGGATGAAGTTATGGGGCACCCGCTCCAGCTGGGCCCGGCTGTGGGTGCCGCTGAGCACGCCGATGACCGTGCCGCAGCCCGCATGGCATCCGGCGATGCAGTCCATGGGGGTGTCCCCCACGGCGACCACCTGGCGCACCGATGTGATGCCACACTGCTCCATCGCCCGGAAGATCATGTACGGCGCAGGCTTCGGCTTGGAGACCTCGTCCGTCGCGACGCTGGCATCGAGCAATTCGCCCAGACCCGTGCTCTCCAGGATGGCGTCCAAGATGGCCCGCCAGAACCCGGTCGTGATGGCCACCCGGACGTCCTGTTCGCGGAGGTACTGCATCGTCGCCGTGGTGCCGTCCACTACCTGGGGCGGGTTCTCTCTGTAATGGGTGATGAGCCGCTGCTCGTACTCCTCATTCGCCTCCTGGGCGAGGGAGGTGGCCGCCTCGGGCCAGTCTTCATGGCGTCGGGTCGCCAGGACGTGGAACATCTCCTTCTTCGTGCGGCCCTGGAAGGACTGAACCTCATCCAGGTCAGCGGCCAGCTTGTGCCTGCCAGCGACCTCCACGAAGATGCGGTTGATGCTGCCATCATCGTGGATAGTCGTGCCGCCAAGGTCGAACGCGACCAGGGCAATGCTCCGATCTCCATCCGTCGCCACGGTCATCACTCCAGCCCAAGATCGGCCCCATTGTAGCAGAGGGGACGACGGATATCGCGCCGTGAAGAGGGCCCGCGTTCAGATGCGCGGAACTGGCCGACAATGGGTACAATGCTGACTCGAAGAGGTGAGCCGGACGATGAACGAAGCCCCAGCGCTCAGAGAGCCATTCGTGATCTATGCCATCGCGTCTCTAGCCATCGCCGTAGTGCTCCTGACCGCAGGATGGGTCGCCCTAGTTCGCCGGCCCGCCCCCTGGCTGCCGATGGGCGCCGCCGTCGTCCTCGGCTTGGCCTACACCCTGTTCCCCGATCTGCGAGGATTCAGCATCGCTTGGGACGTCCTCTTCCTGCTCCTGTTCCACGTGGTGGTGATCTACGCCCTGGCGACGTTCCTAGGCAGCATCACAGGCGACGCCCTCCACCGCCGCGAGGTGCAGCTGCACCAGGCTGCGACGGAGGATGCCCCCTCGGAGGCCCCGGTGGCGCGGCCGGAGGATGGGAGTGACGAGGCGGACGAGCCTCGGCGGTCTCGCGCCGCGTGGCTGCCGGCGTTCCGTGCGAGCTGGTACCGGCCCGGCGCCGACTAGGGGTTCGTGGCCGCGGCGAGGGCGTCGAGTTCCTCGAGCGTGAAACGCACGCTCACGATGTAGGGCTCTTCGCCGTCGGTCCAGTGGCCGTAGGTGGTCGCGACGAAGGTGCCATCGGGGATGACTTCCAGGCCCGGGTAGCCGCAGTCCCAGGAGTTCTGGTTGTCCATGAGGCGGACCCGGTACTGGCCCTCGCGCCCCTCGGCAATGTCCTCGTAGGTCCCGACCCAGGCCACGAAGTCACCCTTGGTTGGCGTGTCGTGGCACATGTCGCGGAAGACGACCACCAGCCGCCCATCGGGTGCGTATCGCGCCGTGTGACGGTCGCCAGTGAGGGAGCCGGGGAGCTCGCGCGGCTCAGACCACGTTGCACCCTCGTCATCGCTGAAGATGACGAGCGAGTTCATGACCCGCCGGTTCTCCCTGAGCATGGCGCAGATCTGGTTGCCGTCAGGAGAACGCGCGAAGCCGGGCTCGCAAGGATCGGCGACGGGATGCTGCAGCACTCTGATAGGGTCCGACCAAGTGAGCCCACCGTCATCGGAGAGCACCTGGAAGAGCACAATCCGCTCCTGCTCCCTCGGCTCGGGTCTGAAGAAGCGGCCGTCGTCATGGAACATGGCTAGATACCGGCCATCCTTGAGACGGATAACGTCGCCCATGGCGACGATGCCACCATACTCACCGATGGGCTCCAAGGACGACCAGGTCTGGCCGTCATCCTCCGACACGGCCATGCGGATGGGGTACAGACCGGAGAACACGATGAGCCGCCGGTGGCCGTCCGTCGGGTCGATCACCCGAAACAGGGTGGGGACCTCTAGCGACGTGGACCAGTTCTCGGGCACAGGCAGCCGCTCGGACCAGGTGAGGCCGCCATCGTCGCTCCGCTTGTAGACGATCGCCCCTCGCCCATGCCCCTTGGGGTAGACGGCGAGGATGGTCCGCCCATCCTCCAGCAGCACGGTAGTGACGTGGCCCAGATACTGGCCCGGCTCGCGGTCTACCACGATCTGCCGCATCGCATCGGCGGATAGATCGATCAGGGGGATCGTGTACCCCCGAGGCATCTGGAGCACAGTTCCCGCGCACGTTGCCGCAACGAGGGTAAGTATCATGGTGGCAGCCATCCCTTCCGGGGCGTCAGTCGGCATCCATACTCTCATTCGCCGACGGGAGGCCGCGCCCCTGGCGGCAGTGTGGGGCGCCGGAGGAGTCGACTCAAGGCACCCGAAGAGAAGAACGGTGATGAGCATTTGGACATGCTGACGCCCCTCCTGCAGCAGCTAGGCTTCGGCGGCCTGGCGGGGCTCTGCGTCGGGTATTTCGCGAAGAAAGCGGCGAAGATGACGGCCCTTCTACTAGGCTGTCTCTTCGTTCTACTCCAGGTGCTCGCGTACTACAACATCGTGTCTATCAACTGGGGCGGAGTCAGTCAGGCCTTCGATACCGCGGCAGAGACCGGGGTGTTCGAGAACGCCATGGCGAGCCTGAAGAGGGTCCTCCTGCATAACGTGCCCTTCGGAGCCGCCTTCATGGGCGGCGTCGCCGTTGGCGCCAAGAAAGGCTAGGCAAGCCATGTTCAGAGTGACTCAGGCGACAGCGCGAGCTGTCATCATCACGGCACTCATTGGGTCACTAGCCCAGTGGGGCCTCTGCGCCGACCTCGGTCTTCGGCTGGCGTCCACCCCTCCCACTCAGGGGGAGTATGCGCCCATCGCCACAGGGTACCCGACCCAGCCATCGGAGATGGCCGCAACAATCTCAGTGCTGGGCGCGCTGGGGCTGGACGCCCTCATCGTCGAGCCCTCAGTCGCCGTGGATGCCGGCCCCCTCGTCTCTCCCGCCGGCTCGCCCCAGGGGGGCGCGGAGCGCGCCCGATTGGAGGCGATCCTCGGCGCCGCCGATGAAGCGGGGCTGAAGGTCTATCTCGAGGGGTTCCAGGCTCAGGACAGGACGGGCGACATCGCCGCCGAGGCGACGGCTATCGCGGCGGCGCTCTCCGCAACGCTCGAAGCGCTGGGACAGCATTCCTCCCTCGCCGGCTTCATCTGGCGTTCCCCCGTGCCGCGTCCCGTCGAGGGGACTCCGCTCCCCGCGGACATCCACGCCGCGGCGGACGCCTGGATCACTGCCGTGAGTGGCCTTGTCACCCAGTGCGGTAGCGTCTGTACGCAGGCAGGGCGGACCTTCGTCATCGCGACGGACTCCGTGCCCCTCCTGGCCGCCGCCGTGCCCTCGCTACCCGACGGTGTCGAGGTCTGGCGCACCGCGCCTGACCTGCGTGATCCATCGCTGGAGCCGCAACGGGCCGCTCTGGAGGCGGGAATCCACGGTCTGCGGGGAGGCGTGTGGCTCGACTGGGAGGTCCCCCACGGCGCGGGCGTGAGCCGGGGGGTGTGCATGGCCTTGGCCGCAGGCTGTGGGACGGTCATCGCCGGTGATGTGAGCCTCGCCTTGCATACCGGGGGCATCGTTGGCGAGGACCTGGTGGCCCAACTCGCGGCCTTCGCCGACGCGGCGCCGGAGCAGACGAGTAGCCGCTTGGCGCCGCCGTATTCAGACGCCATCCTGCTCGTCGAGCCGTTCACTGTACTGACAGAGTGGCTGGCGCCGCCCATGGATCGGCGCCCCGACCAGGTGATAGGGTCGCTGGTCCTGCTGAATGAGGCCGGCCGATCCGTGAGCATCGCACTGGCGCCCCCATCGGAGATACCGGCGAGTCCCCGGGTAGCCATCGGCACGGCGCCGGCATCGCCCGGTGACGCGAGCCTGCGAGGCGGAATCCAGGGTGAGGACCCCCCGCCCTCCGGGCCACGATCGCGGCGCGAGAACTCCACCGCCGTGGAAGGTGAGCAGCCGCGCGATGACGAGACCGTGACGGTCTACGCGCCGCCGCGGCCGGCTCCGGCCCTCGTTCTCTGCAACGCGGCGCGTGCCACCGATGCCTACCTGGATGCCCTCTTCGAGAGCACGGACAGAGGCTTCACCTCGGTGGTCTACGCGGACGTGGCCACTGAGGATCTCTACGGCGGCGCGCGACCGACGGAATCCCGCGACCGACAGGATGCCCGGCTGCCCATGGAGCGCAGCAGGCCCTTCCGCGCTCCCGTAAGCCGAGTGACCGTCATGACCGATCTCCTGGGGACAACCACCCGCAGCGGACGGGAGCTGGAGGCCGCCGCGGCCGAAGGCCAGTGGATCTACCGTGGCAAGGCGCGGCCCGACTGCCTGCTGCTGGCCGAGTGGTTCGAGCCGAGCGCGCCGGCCTTCGTAGCCTCGCCGCGTGGAGCTGGTCGGGTCCTGGTGTACAACGGCGCCCCGGGTCTGAGTCGCGTGAACCTCTTCGGGCATGTGCTCACCCATGTGGGCATCCCCGTGACCCGACCTATCGAGGTCGACCCCGAGGACGATGTGAGGGAGGAGCCCGAGGGCCTGGGGCGGCATGGGTTGGTCCCCAACTTCCCGTATGAGAAGCCGATCCCTGTCCAGGTCATCCCGCCGCCGAGTATCGATCCCACCCTTCTCACGGCGGAGACCGACAGCTCCTATGACGCTTACGTGGTGGGAAGCGGAGGAGCCCTCTACGCCTATGGGTACCGCGCGCCGAGGTCGGGCGACTTCCGCGACCTGGGAGGCATCGAGACCTTCATGGGCCCGTGGGACATGATCGCGGTCCGAGGCGATGCCTACCTGACCACATGCCGCGAGACAAGGCTGCCAGAGGACGTGGATGCGCACATCTACGACGCCGTGTCGTCGGAGTTCACCCACGTGGTGTACCGGCGCAATGGCACTCGGACCATCTGCACCGCCCCTGGGCTCTACCTCCTGACAGGGCGGATGAGTGACCACGCCCTTGTGAAGACGGGCAATGCCCGTGTCCTGCGCGCTCACCGCGTTGTCGCTGAGGACGGCTTGCTCATCGAGGTGGACCGTCCGGCGCTTCTGGAGATCGCGCTGGATCCCGAGGTGTTCGCCGGCTGCCAGGCCGACGTGAGCCTCGTCGAGAGCGACGCCCAGGGCTACGTGAACCTCGGGCCCTGCCAGTGGTGGGTGACCTGGAACGACCGGCTCTTCGTCGATGTGCTGGGCCGGGTGCCCGTGCTGGTGCGATTCGCGCCGGCCCGTGAGGAGCTGGCGCAGGCGACCGCAACCGTGGAGCCAGGGGACAACGCGCTGCCTGTCGTGATGGATGGGGAGCCGGCCATCCTGCTCGACCGGTATGCCAACGCCACGGCCTTGCTCACATTCGAGCACTGGGGACGCCCCGAGGATACCAACACGCTGTCCATCGTCGGAGTACAGGGGAGCCTGTATGGCGAAGGCGAACGAGGCTCCGATGCCACAGCCAAGCTGCGCATAACGGTGAATGGCACTGAGGTCTACCACTCCGAGGTCCCCTATCGGACCTACCGAGGCGACGGGGTTCGCCAGGAGTGGTCGGCCGTCGCCATTCCGGTGCCCAAGGAGGCTCTGCGGAGGGGCCACAATAGCGTGGTCGTGGAGAACGGCGGGCCTAACGGGGTCGCCATTGCCTCAGCGACCATCCGCTTCGAGAGATCGGCAGAGGAGTAGTCAGGCGCTCGGTAAGGGCGCCAACGGGAGGGACCGTCTGTATGAAGGAAGTCAGGATGGGCTTCGTGGGCTGCGGCTTCATGGGCCAGATCGCCCATATTGCGAACTTCAGCGCGCTGCCAGGCTGCAAGATGGTGGCTGTGGCCGATCCGCGGGAGGACATGGCGGCGCAGGTTGCCGCGCGGTACGGAATCCAGCGGGTCTACAAGAACCACCGGGAACTGGCTAAGGATGACGAGATCGATGCCGTGGCGGCCATCCTGCCCCACGCCGCCAACGGACCCGTGGCTCGAGACCTGCTCAGCGCCGGCAAGCACGTGCTCCTCGAGAAGCCCCTGGGCGTGTCGGTGGCGCAAGGCCGGAGCATGGTCGATGCCGCGGCCCAGGCGGGGGTGCACCTCTGTGTCGGCTACATGAAGCGCTTCGACGCCGGCGTGCGCTGGGCGAGGGAGGCTATCCAGGCATGGCGCGCCGAGGGCAAGGCGCCCACCTTCGTGAGGGCCCACTGCTACGGGGGAGACTGGGTCTGCGGCAACGATGAGCGCATCGTGACCGACGAGCCCTACCCGGCTATCGAGATCGAATCCGGGGGGCCCGAGGGCTGGGATGACGAGGCGAAGCAGGATGTCCAGGTGTTCGCGAACATCTACGCCCACAATCTCAACCTGGTGCGCTTCCTGCTGGGCGGCGAGATGTCCGTGCTCTCCGTCACCCCGCACCAGGACCACATGCTGGTGGCTCTCGCGGCGGGGGACACCCTCGTGTCTCTGGAGTGTGGCGGCATGGCATGCCAGTGGTGGGATGAAGTGACGACGACATACTTCGGCGACGGCTTCGTGGACGTGAAGACGCCCTCACCGCTGCTCCGGAACGTGCCGGCGTGCGTCCAGCGCTATCGCTCGGGAGCCAACGCCGTGACGGAGTCACCCGTCCTGCCATGGACCTGGAGCTTCCGCAACCAGGCGCAGGGCTTCCTGGACACGGTTCGTGGCGAGGTGGAGCCCGTGAACACGGGCGCGGATGCGCTGAAGGATCTCGAACTCATCGAGGAAGTCATCCGCCGCAAGCGCGGACTGTAGACACTGAAGGTTGGGACCCGCGCACAGCGCGCGGGTCCCAACCAATCGCACGACGGAGCTAGTCCCCGGCCAACCCCTTCGACCCCAGCAGGATACCCACGTCGATATACTGCCCACCCTCACGGTGGTGGCAGTGCACGGCGATCGTGTTCACCCCTTCCACGAGAGCCGCTCGGAGCGCGTCGGTGACATCCATGAGCACGTACGACGTCGTGTAGCCGCCCGTCACCGCCAGAACCTCCTGGCCGTTCACGTACACCTGGGCATCCTCGTCGTGATGGATGCGGAGCATAGCGATATCGAACGCCTGAGGCGTGTAGTCGAACTGCCTGCGGATCCACAGATCCGGCGTCGCCCACTCCGTTCGCACCACGGAACCGGGCGTGCCCGTGGTGCCGAACCCGCCGGGCCCCTCGACCCACTGGGAGTCATCGAACTCGGGCAGCGCCCAACCCTCCGGTGCGGCCTGCGTCGTGTAGCGCCACAGTTGAGCCTCCGACTCCGAGCTTGGAAGGACCTCGGACCATACCATCTGCACGGTGAGCGGGCCCTGGGTCTCATAGGCTGCGGGCTGGGCATTGATCTCCCTCAGCCGCGCCACATCGTACTTGGGAGCGCGGTCATAGAGGTATACGCCGTTCTGCTCCTGTTCGATGTCCGTGAGCTGGGTGTAGCAGAAGGCGAAACAGTTGCGGTTCCCGAGGAGAACGTCGGTCAGTGCCGCGTACCGCGCGAAGAACTGCTCGATGTCCTCGGCCGCCGAGCCGTACCCCCAGGCTCCCTCGGAGGTGCTGCCGGAGATGGCCGTACCGCCATACTCGCTGACGAAGTAGGGCTGGCCCCGATAGTGGGATCGTTGGTCGAAGATGTTGTTCTGGTACGGGTCATCGCCGGTCAGCGCGAAGGTGCTGAGCTGGTTGGCGAAGCTGGCCGGATCCTGGTTGTAGTTGTGGCTGTCGAACACATCGGTCCCGGGATAGAGATGCACATAGCCGCTTGTATCCAGGAAGGGCCGCGTCGGGTCGATCTCCTGAGTCACCGAAAGCATCGCCTGCAGCAGTGCCTGCCCCTCCCCCGCGCCCGTCTCGTTGAGAGGGCACCAGCCGATGATGGAGGGATGGTTGCGGTCGCGCCTGAGGGCCTCGCGCCACTCCAACATGGCCTGGGCGCCCACGGCGGCGTTGCTCTCATTCAGGCCCCAGTTCGGGTACTCGGCCCAGATCAGGTAGCCTAGGCGGTCGGCCCAGTAGAGCGACCTGGGCTCGAAGACCTTCTCATGGAGCCGCGCGCCGTTGAACCCGGCGGCCATGGAAAGCTCATGGTCGAGGCGAAGGGCATCCTCGGTGGGAGCGGTGTAGACGCCCTCGGGGTAGAAGCCCTGGTCCAGGATCAGACGCTGGAACACGCGCTCGCCGTTGATGAGGAAGCTCTTGCCATCCAGGGTGATCTTGCGGAAGCCGAAGTAGCTGCTGACCTCATCCAGGACCTGGCCGTCACGCTCCACGGTGAGGGTTAGATCGTAGAGGTACGGCTCGCCAGGATGCCAGCGGATGGGGTCCTCGACCTCGAGCATGGTCATGGTCGACCGCCAAGAGGCGGGCGCGACGGCGGTAGCGACCTCGGCGCCGGACTCATCTGCGGCGCTCAACCGCAGGGTCACGCCCTGCTGCGGGCCGTCCAGCCAGGCCTGGATGTAGACACGGCCCGTGTCCAGGTCGGGGGTGATGACGCAATCCCGAAGATAGGTCTCCCCCACAGCTTCGAGCCAGACCGTCTGCCAGATTCCCGTGGTGCGCGTGTAGACACAGCCATAGCTCTCGAGCCGGTGGGACTGCTTGCCCGTCGCCTGCAGGCCCGAGGAGGTATGGTCCGTGGCGCTGACGACGAGCTCGTTCTCGCCATCCTCCACCAGGTCGGTGATCTCGAGAGAGAAGGGGGTGTAACCGCCCTTATGCTCGCCGGCGAAGAGGCCGTTCACCCACACTCTCGCGTGCCAGTCCACGGCGCCGAAGTGGAGGAACAGTCGCTGCCCCTTCATGGTGTCAGGGACCTGGAGCATCCGACGGTACCACACACGGTTCATGAAGTCGGTCACCTGCACGCCGGAGAGAGCGCTCTCGGGGCAGAAGGGAACGAGGATCTCGCGGGCGTAGTCGCGCCCGAAGGTGTAGCCCATCTCCTCGCCGACTTCGTCATTGTCGATCTGGAACTGCCACACCCCGTTCAGGTTGAGCCAGTTAGCTCGCTCGAAGTCGGGTCGTGGGTGTTCGGGCCGAGGGATGTCCTGACCCAGGGCTGAGCCGACCAGCAAACAGCCGCTCAATGCGGTGAGATACCGGAGACACATAGGTTCACGCATCCTTCGCGATAGTGTCCTCTATGGTTCGCGCGAAGGAGCGCAAAGCCTTGTGGGAGAGGGACAGGCTGGCGCCCATCCCTCCCCCGCGGGTCGCGATCAGAAGGTGTACGGCGGCCGCATCTGCGGCATCAGCAGCGCGTTCGCCTCGTCATCGCCAACCACGGTCTCGCTCACCGGATCCCATGCCAGGGGCCTGCCGAGCATCATGGCGATGTTGTTCAGGTGACAGATCGTCGCCGTGCGGTGTCCGATCTCCGCCGAGGCGAAGGGCGTCTCCCGAGTCTGGACGCAATCGAGGAAGTTGCGCCGGTGGCTCGCGGCGCGGCCAAGGGACACGTCCCCGTCGCCGAGTTCCACTTCCAGCAAGGAGGCCGGGTCGGCCTCGAGAGCGCCGCCGTGGATGTGCACGAAGATGGAGCCCTCGGTCCCCTCGAACCTCAGCCCACGGGGCTCCTCTGTTGAGCCTATCATGACGACGCCGTTGGCGTAGGTGTTCGTGAACGAGTAGTCCCAGAAGGTATTGTAGAGCCCGCCGGGGGTCTGCACGCCCGTTGCCTCGTAGTGGATCGGGCCCGTGTCGTCCGTGCCGTTGCCGAGCTGGCCGATATCGATCACGTGGGCGCCACGGTCGGTCATCTCGCCTCCGCCGTAGCTGAGGATGAACCGCCACCAGAAGTGACATCGGCGCGGGGTGTACGGCACCTGGGGGGTATGTCCCAGCCACTGGTTGTAATCGAAGCCATCGGGCACGGGCTCGGGAGCGGGGATCTCAGTCAGAGCTCGCGCCTCGCCATGATGGCCGTCGCTGCAGGGCAGGTTGATGCGGATGGTATGGAGTTCGCCGATGTACCCGCTGCGCACCAACTCACAGGCGAACCTGCAGTTCGGCGTCGACCGTTCGTGGCTCCCCGTCTGGAGCACGACGCCGTTGCCGTTCACCGCGTCACAGACAGCTCGCCCCTCCTCGACCGAGTTGGCGAGGGGCTTCTCGCAGTAGATGTCCTTGCCCGCGTTGGCGGCGGCCACGGAGGCGAGGGCATGCCAGTGGTCGGGAGTGGCGATGCAGACAGCGTCGATGTCGTCTCGCGCCAGCAGTTCGTTGAGATCAGCATAGGCCTCACAGCCGTTCCAGGTCTCCCCCAGGCGGTCCGTGTAGACCTGGTTCACGTGGGCCTTGGCTGGCTCCCGACCCTGGCCCCCTCGGTCTGTGTCCACGTCGCACACGGCGAGCACTTGCACCTCAGGCTCGCCGATGAACGCGTTGAGGTTCGCCATGCCCATGCCCCCCACGCCGATGAAACCCATGGTGAGCCGGTTGGCGGGTGATACAGCGCCCTGCCGGCCCAGCGCGGAGGCGGGCACGATGGTTGGGATGGCTAGCGCGCCAGCGGTAGCGGAGGCACGCTTGAGAAACTCCCTGCGAGTCGAACGGTTGATGTCGCTCATGCGCGAATCTCTCCTTGTCGTGGTCTGCCGACAAGTGGTTCGCCCACCCGGGCGAAGAACCTGTTGGTGGAAGCACGGCACCTAGCCATGGCTAACCCACGCCTTCGCAACCTCGAGTCCGGCAGCGCTCGTCGCAGCTCCGCGTCTGGCCGCCTGCGCCTCCTGTGGGAGCTCGGAATCGGGTGTAGGAACCTCGTCTGCGAGCGGAAAACTGCAGGTAATGACTCGCGGTGGGTCAAATCACCACCTGCGCGAAGGGGGGAACTATACGCGCTGGTGTCAACCGAGGCCGACATAGCCGTAGCGCACCCTTGTGTTTCCTCCTTCGACTGGTCGACGACGGCTCCCGACGCCACGGCGGCGAACGTCGAGCCCTTCGTGTCCGTCGCGAGCGAGGATGACTCTCTGGTGAACACCAACTGGCTGGTGAGCCTCGGCGATGGCTATGAGCTCCCCTCGGCTAGCCCCGTCAGCCTTGCCGTCGCACTCCACCGCTTGGCCGGCGGCCCTCTCGCCTCTTGGTCCGCGAGCGGCGGCACTGCGGCATGCGCGCTGGACCCCGTCCTGTGGCCGTGGACGGGCACCTATGAGCTAGGCGTGTCGTACAGAGTCACGGGGCACGAGCACATGAGCCATGACGATCAGGCCCGATGGGTATCCCCAGCGGCGTCTCCGTGTACGTTCCTGCCGCGACAGTCTACATCGGGGCCTCCCTGGGTTTCGGCGACTTGTACAGTCTGTGGACCCCGGACACGGCGCAGGACATCTACGACGATCTGGCGCTTGTCCGCGCTTCATCGGAGAACTCGTGGTCCTTCTATGCGGCGCTGCCGTCCTGCCGGGGCAGGGACGGCGGTGTGGTCTCCGGGGGCACGAACGACGACTTCCTGACGGCGCTGTCGGAGGACGAGATAGTCGTGTACTGCGGACATGACAACATTGGCTTCATCGGCCTCGAGGCGGAAGACAACCTCGACGCGGAAGAGATCACGCAGGGGCTCCAGTTGCGTGGCTTGGACGTGGAGTCCAAGCTTGTCTGGCTCAGTTCCTGCTCGGGGGCCTCTCATCTCGGGCCCGGCATGCCGCCGTCCCCGTACGACCCCTGTTCCGTGATCCATACCCTCGGGGCCGAGTGCGCGGTCGGGTGGCGTGAGACTATGTTCGAGCCGCACCATCGTGGGGTCACCTATAGAGCATGGGAGCTCATGACCAAGAGTGGTTATTCCGCCGCGCAAGCTGTGCAGCTGGCAGTGACCGAGGCCAAAGCGGCCCATACCCCAGACTACGTTGATGAGTACAATCTCGATTCCATATGGGTGGTGGGGGATACTACCATCGCGCCAGCCTTCACGATAGGAGGCACGCCATGAACCGCATGAGAGCGTATGCGATCTCGATGGCCGTACTGGCCGTGTGGTCCGGTTCGGCCGCCCCTGCCGAGATTCCCCCCGAGGATGCTGCCGCCGTGGTCGCGGAGATCCTCGACGTGGACCTCTCGGGGATCGAGCCCGAGATTGTCGAGCGGGGTGGCGAGCGTTACGCCGAGTTCTGGGTGCATGACGGGCCACATCATGGCTGCTACAGCGTATCCCTCACTCGAGGTTGGCTGGCGGGGTGGACCCTGGCCCGAGGACTCCCGCCATCGAAGGAGTCCGAACCGCTGCCGTCACCACAGGAGGCCTTGGGCTCTGTTCAGGATGTGCTTGCGCGAACCATAGGCGTCGACCCTCTCGAACTCGAATGGGATTGCCCCGAAGGCGTCTCGGGCCGAATCCACATCGACGGGGAGGGCATCGTAGACCGGGAAGGGCAGCCCACGTACATCAGCGTGGGGGCCGTTGTAATGGCGGGTGGCGCCATCGTCTCCTATAGCCAGGTGGCCAACGAGCAGTACCCCGTGCCCGCGAACATCATCTCCCGCGAGGAGGCGATCGCGATCGGGGCCGCGGCCTTCGGCCTGGAGGACGCTGAAGTGGACGGGGAAGCGCGCCTCGGGCAGTGGCGGGGCGTGTTCAGGTGGTACGTCAAGCTGCAAGCGCCGGAGTCAGATCTGGTCTACCCGGATGGAAGTCCACTGTACCCGTATGTCTGCGAGATCGATGCGCTGTCCGGTCAGATCGAGAGCATAGGCTGGGCGGGCGCCGGTGGCCCCATGGCGAGCCAAGCCGCGACCCTAGGCCGGGTTGCGGTGCACAATGGCATTCGGTCGCCTTGGGTATGGGGTGGCTGCATCCTGGTGGTCTCGGCGAGTGTGGTCTGGTTCGTGAGGCGCCGCCGAACGCGGCCGCGTCCCTGAGCGCGCCGGAGCGTGAAAGGGCCTCAGCACTCGAGCCTGATGTTCCGCGGGGGCGCTGCTCGGTTCGTGAGGCGGTGCGCCGCCTGAGCCGTGCGGCCTACGGACATGCCGTCGCCGCAGGTCTTCAAGCTCCGGTCCGGGAACCCTGTGGGCACAACGACCGCAAGGATGAGTCCATGAACACCCTCAGCCGTCCCATTGCCGCGGCTTTCGCCATTGCCGCCCTTCTGGCCGGAGCCGCCGTACCTCAGGAGGACATTGCAGACATGTCAGTACCCGAGAACCTGTACGTAGGCGAGCTTGTGAGCTATCCCGGTCCCTTCGCGTTCCAGCTTGGCAAGCAGGCCATTATCCTCGTCAGCGATGCCGAGTTGGAGACACTGTCCGCTGATCCGGACGCCGTCCTCGACCTCTCCCTCACCTTCGACAAGAGAGAGGACAGCCTCCGCGCCATCTGCGAGAGGGCTCAGGCCGCCGGCCAGAGGACCCTGCTCATCTCCTTCGACCACTTCTTCAAGCAGTATCGCCCGGGTCAGGACACGCCACGCCGCCTCATGCCGGACACCGAGGAGTACGCCGACCACATCGCCAAGGTGGCCAAGTTCGCCGCGGGGTACGGCCTCGCGCTGGAGTTGAGCCTCCTCAGCCCCCTGGAGATCGGACCTGGCTACCGCGATCAGACTGGTGAGTCCGGCGTCTGGATGCACTACCGAAAGGGCCTGCGAGATCCCCAGACGGGCGCCTTCAGCGTTCAGCTCTGGCGGCAGCTCCAGTGGTGCAACAACAAGGGGCCGGTCGCCATCGAGGACGCCGGCGTGAGGGTCTTCGCCTTCCGCGAGAGGCCGGTGCCGGGGACTCCCTACCTCGCCGTCGACCCCGCCGACATCGTGGAGATCACCGACGCTGCCCAGGTCGAGGTCTGGGAGGGCACGCGCGTCCGTTTGGGCGACTACGCGGCGGTTCGCATCGAGGTCTCAGGCCAAGGGAGGGCGGACGTCGGCGACCTGAACCGTGTGCTCGTCGTACAGAGCTACCGCACCCCCGAGATGGACTACTTCAGCGAGCAGGCGCTGCCCTTCCTAAAGGGCCTCGTGGACATGTATGTGGACCGCGGGGTTCATTTCAACGCCCTCTACTCCGATGAGATGCACATTCAGCAGGACTGGGGTTACTTCACCCATCATGACAACGGGGAGTTCGCGCTCCGCTATGTCAGTGATGGCCTCCGGCGGCGGTTCGCCGAGGAGTACGGAGCGGAGTACGAGGATTTCGCCAAGTACCTCGTCTACTTCTGCCGCGGCCAAGAGGATGCCCGCAACGACCTCCGAGCCAAGGAGGGCATGATGCACGTCCTTGGGCCCACGCCCGAGGATATCCGCCGGACCTCTCTCCTCCGAGCGCGCTATTACAAGCTGCTGCAGGATGGTGTGGTCGATCTCTTCGTGGACGCGAAACGCTACATGGAGAGGGCGATGGGGCACAAGCTCGAGAGCCGCGCCCACGCCACATGGGCGGAGAGCCCCACCATCGACAGGTGGGACACGGGCCACGACCACGGGGCCCGGAACATGTACGAGTACACCTCGAACTTCATCTGGTCATGCACGGTCCACCAGGCCTCAGCCGCCTGCCACGACTACTTCAAGTGGGGCGAGTTCCTGACCGGCACCGGCAATGACCACTCCGAGGGCGGATGGTTGGACCGCAACTACTACGGCCTCGCCCTCGGCTGCTCCACGGGCATCGTCAACGAGGTGCCTTTCTCCTATGCCGCCCACTGGGGAAGCCCCCAGGAGATAACCATGCGACACGGTTGGCTGCAATCCGCCTTTGGCACGGCTTCGAGCCCGCAGCACAACACCGTGCAGGACATGCAGCACCGCGACGTTGACGTGATGATGCTGTACCCCCTCGACCTTGTGAGTGCGGATGAGCGCTTCGGCTCCTGGATGACCCAGTACGGCTACGCGAACTACATCCCCGCGTGGCAAGCGGTGGAGATGGGCAAGGTTGAGGACGGGGCCCTGGTCATCGCCGGGCGGAGGTTCACCACCCTCGCGGCCCTCTTCGAGCCCCATCCCCCCGCAGCCCTGCTCGATCTGATGGAGCAGCTGGTCGACCAGGGCGGCAGGGTTGTCTGGTCCGGGCCGCCGCCCCTGCTCAGCTTCGAGGGTGAGCCGCTCCTGGAGCGCTGGCAGAACTTGTTCGGCGTCGATCACGTACCGGTGCCCCGAGGTGGGTGGGTCACCCCGGGGCGTCTAGTGCGGTTCGAGGGGCCGCTGGAGAGCGTCAGCGAGATGATCATCTTGACGGACCTTTTGGTGGACCTCACCTATCCGGTCACGCCCCGGGATGGGACCGAGGTCGCGGCACGGTGTAAGCGAGACATCGTCGGCACCCAGAGGCGAGCGAACTCTGGGGGCAGCGCCACCTTCCTGGGCTTCCGGCCTCGGGACGACCAGTCCGGCAGCCTGGGCTACGACCAGCGCACTTGGTTCGAGATCCTCTACTCCCTGGGCTCGTACGGCGGCACGGGCGCCTTCTCAGATGCGAACGACAACACGGAGGTGCTCTCGCGCACGGGCGACTGGCTCGCCTGCCGCTTCCCGAACGGCGCCATCTCCGTCAGCCCCCACCTCCGCGGCTATGAGGAGAGCTGGGGCGGTGGCTTCGGACGGCGCCCCGAGGAGGACGAGGAAGTGCTACGGGACAACCCTCCTCCCCCACGGGAGATGCGCCTGGAGGGGTACCGAGTATGGGGCCACACCGTGGATTACGTGGGCCATGGCGTGATGAGCTTCCGCGTGGATGATGCTGGCAACGTGGTCGCCTTCGCGGGCCAAGCCTGCGCGGAGATCACCGTCGACGGCAAGACCTGGCGGTTCACCGATCAGCCCTCCGGAGGCGTCATGTGGGCGCCCGTGCGGGAGGATTGCCGCGTTCCGGGAGGGGCGGTCATGACCATCTACGCTGGCGTCGACGGCGAGCTTCGCGTGCCGGCGGCGGGTCTGCCCGCTTCGGTGACCGTGGTCGCCGAAGGACCGCGACCTGGCAGCCGGGGGGCGCAGATCCCGAGCCGCCTGGAGGGCGAGGCTCTGGTTCTGACGCTGGAGCCCGGGCACCCCTTCGGGCCCTTGTACGTCGTCCCGGAGCAACCGTAGGAACGACCCGCGACGTGGCCGATGACTACTCACACATCCTGCTGACCGGCGCTCGTGGCCGCCTGGGCACTGAGCTCGTCGGGCTGATGCCCGGGATCCGAGCGACGGACGTCGACGACTTCGATGTTACGAATCAAGCCTCGATGGAGGCCGCTATCGCCCGGCAGCGGCCACGATGCATCGTGCACGCGGCCGCCTACACCGACGTAGCGGGCGCGGAGAAGGATCGACTGGCCTGCTGGCGGCTCAATGTAGAGGGCACACGGAACGTCGCGATCCTCTGCGAGGACCGTGGCATCCAGCTGGTGCACATCTCGACCGACTACGTCTTCGACGGCACGACCGGCGACTACCGCGAGGATGACCCTCTGGGTCCGGTTCGCAACTACTATGCCCTGACCAAACTCGTGGCCGAGGCGGTGGCGCGGGTGGCCCCTGAGCACCTGGTGATCCGCACCAGTTTCCGCCCGCGCCAGTGGCCCTACGAGATGGCCGTCACCGACGCCTTCACAAGCCAGGACACGATCGACGTGATTGCGCCGGAGATCGCCCTCGCGATCGGGCGTTTCGAGGCGATCCCATACCAGACCCTTCATATCGCGACAGAGCGCAAATCGGTGTACGATCTAGCCCGTCGAAGCCGCCCCGACGTGCGGCCGGGACGACGCGCTGACCTGCCCGTGCAGCTACCGGCCGACACCTCACTGAGTATCGACCGGTGGCGGGCCCTGAAGGAGAGCTGGTGAGTAGCATGGAGATCCCGCTGGAGAAGGTGGCTGCTCAGTCGCTCACTTTCCAGACCTACGATCCCCCTGCGGAGATCGAGGGCGTCTTCCTGGCGCCACTCGCGAGGCATCTATCCCTGGAGGGCTCCTTCATGGAGCTTGCCAGGCTCTCTGAAGGCATCGTGGATGGGCTGCCGGTGTCGTTCGAGCCCCGCCAGGTGTCCGTTTCCGCGGCCGCTCCCGGACGAGTGAACGCCTTTCACGTCCACCCCAAGGTGCGTCAGGATGAACTATGGTGCGTCATCACGGGCGCCCTGAAGGTCTGGCTGGTCGACGTGCGTGCTGGCTCGCCCACAGTAGGGGCGCGCCGTGCGGTGATCCTCTCAGGAGAGACCCCTCAGTTGCTTCACATTCCGGCCGGTGTCGCTCACGGATACCGCGCCGGGCCCGAGGGGGCGGTACTGCTCTACCTCTCGAGCCAGCAGTTCAACCGAGCCGATCCCAACGAAGGGCGCCTCCCCTGGGATGCCTTCGGCGCGGAGTTGTGGCAGGATGATCGAGGCTAGCCGAACCGCCTGCGGGAGGAGCCGTCGCGACCCTTCCGAAGAATCCGGCGCACGGCGGCTGTGGTGCCGAGACTGCCTCGGCATCAGGAAGGCGTTCAGGCATCCCGCCGCGGCGGGAATCGACGAGCGGGGGAGTACTCCACCAGTGAGCGCGGACTGTACGTACATTCACGAGTTAGCCGACGTCGAAGAGGGCGCCGTTCTGGGGGAGGGCACGCGCGTCTGGCGTTTCGCCCACATCCGCTCCGGGGCCGTCATCGGCAATGACTGTGTCCTTGGCAACAGCGTCTTCGTGGACTGCGACGTCAGGATCGGTAGCGGTGTGAAGGTTCAGAACGGCGTATCGGTCTATGCGGGCGTCACCGTCGAGGACGACGCCTTTCTCGGACCGCACATGACCTTCACCAACGACATGTATCCCCGCTCGTATAACCCCGAATGGAACCTGGTCCCAACGTGGGTCGAGCGCGGTGCGGCAATCGGCGCCCATGCCACCATCCTCTGCGGCACGCGCATCGGCGCCTACTCCATGGTGGCCGCCGGCGCGGTTGTCACCCGAAACGTACCTGCCTTCGGCCTTGTCGTGGGGTCTCCGGCTCGCCTCGTCGGACGTGTCTGTTACTGCGGACGGCGGGTGGTGGAGGTGCCGATTCCGTACGACTACAGGGGTCAGGAGGTGACATGTCCTGCCTGCGGCACGGCGTACCGCATCGACGAGGCGGGCGAGTTCCTGCCTCCGCCCCGGGTGCCTGCCCAGGCGAGATGACCCAGCCCCAGGCCGAATGCCGAGCGAATTCTAGGAGCTGCCATGGACCAATCGAACCCTGCCCCTGCCCCGCTTGGGGAGCGTGCCGCGGTTGTCGGTATAGGCTACGTGGGGCTGACCCTCCTCTGCGCTCTTGCTCGCGCCGGCTTGAAGCCCATCGGCTACGACATCGATGCACAGAAGGTAGCCAAAGCTGGACGCGGCGAGATGCCCTTCGAGGGCGCCGAGCCTGCTCTAGACGATCTCCTCGCCGACCTTGCGCGGCAGGAGGCTTTCACGACGACAACAGATCCAGCCGACCTCGCCGACGCGACGGCGGTGTTCATCGCCGTCGAGACGCCTGTGGATCCGTCGGATAACCGGCCACGATACAAGGCTCTGAGGGCCGCGCTTGAGGGCATCGCTCCTCACTTAGGCCGTGGAGTGCTCCTGGTCGTCGAGTCCACCATTGCGCCGGGCACGATTAGCGGCCTCGTCGAGCCGGCCATCGCAAGCGTTCGCGCGTGGACCCCAGGGGTCGACTACAATCTGGTCCACTGCCCCGAACGCGTGATGCCGAGCCGGTTGCTCCGCAACATCAGCACCATGGATCGAGTGGTGGGCGGCGTTACACCGGCGTGCGCCCGCAGGGCGATGGCCATCTACGAGCACGTCACTTCAGGCACGCTACACCCGACAACGGCGCTCGTGGCGGAGATCTCCAAGACAGCCGAGAACGCGTACCGCGATGTGCAGATCGCCTTCGCCAACGAGCTAGCGCTCATCTGCGAGGAGCTGGGGGCGGACGTGTATGAAGTCCGGGACCTAGTGAACTCCAGCCCGGGGAGAAACGTCCATCTACCGGGAGCGGGTGTTGGCGGCCACTGCATCCCGAAAGACCCGTGGCTGCTCTGCTCGCCTGTCCGGGGCTTCGAACCGACAGTCATGCCCTCCTCGCGGCGCCTGAATGACAGTATGCCGCTGCATATGGCAGGGCTGATAGGCAAGGCTCTCGAGCGGGAGGGCCGGAAACTGGCGGGCTCGGTTGTGACTCTCTGGGGCGCGTCATACCTGGAGAACACCGATGACCTGAGGAATACCCCGGCGCTCACGTGCGCCCGAGCACTAGTGTCAGAGGGCGCCGAGGTGCGGGTTGTGGATCCGTATGTGGATCGGCTGGAGGAGTTCCCCGTCTCGCAGGACGCTCTGGAGGCGGCAGCCGGAGCGGACGCCGTCGGAGTGATCACGGCCCACGACGCCTTCCGCGAGGTCGATCTGGGACAACTGCGGACGGCGCTCCGCACACCGATCTTGGTCGATGGGCGAAGGGTGTTCGAACCCGACGCCGCAAGAGGGGCTGGCCTGCGGTTTCTTGCCATCGGGCGAGGCCCCCACGCCGTCTAGCAATCCGGCCCATGGGCAGCGGAGGATGATCTGAGCATGGCGAGTGATCTCAGCACCATCAGGGTAGGCGTGGCGGGAACGGGGGTCATGGGAGGACGCCATGTCCGAGTGGCCTCCATGCTGGCTGGCAGTCGGCTTGCGGGCATCTACGATCCAGACGCCGCGCGCGCAACCGAGGTGGCCGAGTCCTACGGAGTCAAGGCCGCGGGCTCCATCGAGGAGCTCTGCGAATGGGTCGATGCCGTCGTCGTCGCTTCCCCGACGATCACCCATGGCGAGGTCGGCAAACGCTGCTTGGCTGCCGGATGCCACGTCCTTCTCGAGAAGCCTCTAGCCGCCTCACGCCAGGAGGCTGAGGAGCTGGTGGCGCTCGCCGATGAGCAGGGCGTCTTCCTGATGACCGGTCATGTCGAGCGCTTCAACCCCGCCGTGATGACCGCCTTGACGATGATCAACGGCGACCAGGTGTTCGACTGCGCCTTTCAACGGCTGAGCCCCGTGACGGGCCGTGACCGATCGGTTGATATCGTGCTGGACTTGATGATCCACGATATCGATCTCGCCCTCAGCTTCACCCGCTCGCAGGTTGTCGAGGTTGCCGCCGTGGGACAGACGATCCGCGAGGAGCTCATCGACCACGTAACCGCGATCCTCCGATTCGGAAACGGCGCCACGGCCACCCTGACCGCATCGGCCGTGAGCCAGGCTCGTGTCCGCACCGGCGTCCTATACAGCCGCAAGGCCCAATACCGACTTGACCTCGCCGCGCGCGACGTAACGGTGGTGCGTGACGGTCGGTCAGTGCTATCCGCCGACCGCGAGGGGTACACCATCGGGAGCCAGGTGGAGCAGATCCTCGTGCCCGCTCAGGAGCCCCTGCAGAACGAGCTTCAGGGGTTCCTCGACGGCATACGCAAGGGGCAGGCCCCGCAGCCCGACGGCCGCGCCGGGCTGCAGGCCCTGAATGTGGCGCTGGAGGTGCAGGCGAAGGTCTGGCAGGGCCTTCGGACCACTTAGGGCGGACACGTCGGGCTGGACGGCGGAGGAGAGGGTGGGGACGCCATGGCGGTTGAGCTGCGGCATGCCCGCGAGGACGAGATGGAAGTCGTTGTGGACCTCCTGGAGTTGGTCTTCCGAGGAGGGAGGAAGTGGTTCCACAACATCATCACTCAAGACCCGTGGAGAGATCAGCGGAACACCCGTCTCGCCCTGGTGGATGGCCACGTCGTCGCCAACGTGCAGGTCCACCGCCGCCCTGTCCACTACGGGGTATCCCGCCTCACCATGGGCGGTATCGGGCATGTGGCCACCCATCCCGACTTCCGCGGGCAAGGCCTCTCGACGGCGTTGCTGAACGAGGCCATCGGCCTCATGCGGCAAGACGGTTACCACCTGTCCCTGCTCTATACGGGGATCAACGAGTTCTACGCCCGGTTAGGCTGGACCACCATCCCCTTCGCGTCCACTCTGGGTCCGCTGCCCAAGGAGGCTCCGCAGCCCTCGGGGCTCTACGCCATCGAGAATACGACTGTTCCTGAGGGCCTTCCCGAGGCTCCGGGCATCTACGAACAGTGGGCCGCGGGCTGGCTGGGTTCCCTCGACCGGTCCCCGGAGTACTGGCGAGTGAACGGATCGTGGACCGATGACGAGTTCATTGCCGAAGATCACGGCGCCACGACGCGGGCCATGCGCGACGGCAGGGTGTGCGGCTACCTGAGGGGCCGTATCGCCAACCTCTCACCGAGCCGATGCGCCATTGACGAGGTGTGCTATCTCCCCGGACACGAGGCCTGCGTATCCGATCTCGTCAACGCCTTCATCGAGGCGGCTCGCGAGGCGGGCAAGGAGTGCGTCGAGGTCGATTGCGGCGAGGGTCATCCCGCGGATGCCCTGGTCGCGAGTGCCACTGAACTCTCCCCCGAGGCTGACACCGGCGCCATGTTCCGGATCGTCGACCCCGCCGGACTGCTCAACGCGGCTGGGGCGGAGCTGGCCATCCGCCTCAGACGGCTCACCGGAAGCCTCCCGCCGTCGCTAACCCTCGACTGCGAGATCCAGCGGGTCCGGATCAGCCTCGGGACGCCGGTGACGGCAGAGGCGGCGACGGGTCCGACCGATGGCGAGTTGACCTCCGAGGCGCTCCTCAAGCTGGTCCTGGGGCGCTCCGACGCGGGCGACCTCATCACCGATGGGTCGCTTTCCTGGATCGGCGCTGATCGGACCGAGATCCTCGAAGCCCTCTTCCCCCGGCGGCCCTACTTCTACGCGCGCTTCGACAGATTCTAGCTCGGGCCAGGTAACCTGCTTGGCGGTGGTCAGCGGTCGCCACGGACGAATGCCACAGGCATCGCTGCGGGATAGCCCGCCAGCTCCGCGCGAACCAGCGCCTCTGCGGCCTCCACCTCCGGCACCCCACCCAGGTCCAGGAGCCGCCCGGCCAGCACCACCACGGTCGGCGGCACCCGAGCCCCGTGGTCGCCGTACTCGACGAGCCCTCGCAACGCCTGGCTTGTGCCCTCCCGGTCGGCAACGACGACCGTCGCGTGCTCGCGCTGCAGCCGGACTCGACCGCACCCGTCGACGACAGCCACCGGCTCGCGGCGCCCCCCGAGGAGCCCTCCGATCCCCGCGCGCTTCACCCGAGACCGGTACACCCGCAGGTCGCCGACCTCGCAGAGCAGATCGAGGGGCGCCTCGTTGGCAAGACCCATAGCTCGCCTGGCTGAAGCCTCGACATCCTCCGAGGTTCGCGCATCGACGGGGACCGTCTCCAGGTTCGCGGGTGCCGTCCCCGTAGCCGTCGCGATCCCCGCCGCCGCATCCAGCTCGACCTGCACCTCCACCCGCTCCGCCGCGGCGCCCATGCGCACCAGGGCGGCCAGGACCTCGGCGCGCAACGCCGCCAGATCGTCCTCTGTGGGCGCCGCGATGTTCCGCGACACGGACTCCCGCAACACCGCGCGAGCGACTCCGATCGCCGATATCACGTCGGCATCTTCGCACCTCTGCCACGACACGTTCAGCGCCTCAGAGGCCGCCGGCAGCACGGCATCGCAGCCGCCTCCGCCGCCGATGAGTCGAAGCCGCGCGCCTGACAGGTTCGCCTCCTCCGCGACGCGTCGGACCACCTCGGCAACGCGCTGACCCGCGGCCCGCAGCATCAACCGGCACAACGCCTCGCCCGAGGTGCCCAGCAGCTTCGCCGCGGCCTCGGCGCCGACTGGCGGGCAGTGCCCATCCAGGGTTCGCTGCGCGCACGTCACGGTGAAGGCCCAGCGCGCATCGCCGGAGCGCAGCACGATGTACTCAGCGGGGTCGCCCGGCAATGGCGCGATCCACTCGGCCTCAGAGGGTTGTGCCTCGGGGTCGAAGCAGTAGTAAGGCAGGCCGGCGATGTGGGCGCTGCGCGGGCCGACCTCCACGGCTCCATCGCGAGAGGCGCGAAGCATGGAACCGCCGGCCACGGAGATTGTCTCGATGTCGAGGGTACGCAGGTGCAGGCGATGGCCCCCGATAGTCGCCGTCCGCTCACGAGCCCGACCATCGACGATGACCGAGATGTCCGTGCTCGTGCCCCCGACCTCCACGAACACACCATCCGCGATGCCGAGATGGACGACCGCCGCTGCCACACCCGCCGCCGGCCCCGAGAGGATCGTCCGTACCGGCCGGATCGACACCTCGTCCGCCGTCATCACCCCGCCATCGGAGCGCACGATCATCAACGGCGCGCAGATGCCGAGGGCTCGGACCGCCGAGTCCGTAGCCTCCACGGCCGACATCATCTTCGGGAGAATCGAGCCGTTGATGACGGAGGTCCTGGTCCGCGCCCTCAGGCCGTAGAGCCCCGAGACCTCGTGCGTGCCTGTGGCGAGAAGCCCCACCTGGCGACCAGCCTCCATCGCGGCGAGCTCGCCAGAGGGGTCATCCACCGAGTAAGCCTCCGCCGCGACGAGCACCTGCGCACCCTGGGAAGCGAGTTCGCGTGCTAACCGCTCTTCAGCGCCCTCGCCCTCGCGCTGCCGATCCAGGTATCGGTGCGGCACGTCCACGGAACCTGAGGGCAGGTCGAGCTTCCCAAGGTCCGTGTCCCGTCGGGCCTTGGCGCCTTCCAGCCCTTGCCCGAGACAGAGAACGCCAACCCGAGCCACATCACCCTCGAGCAGCGCGTTGGTCGCCTGGGTGGTGGAGTGCGCGACGAAGGCAATCTGAGATGCACGGATGGAACCCTCATCGAGCAGTCGCCGAAGAGCTTGGGCCACCCCGAGCGCCACGCCCTCAGCCGCGCGGTGGGTAGTAGGCACCCGGACCTTCCCGAGCACCGTGCCATCGGCGCTCGCCAACGCCACGGCGTGGGTAAACGTGCCCCCGACGTCGATCCCTACACGTACTGATGGAGTGCGATCCATGGATCCGGAGGTCAGTCTGACGGCCGCGTTACCAGCCGCGACCCGCGAGACGCTCCTCTTCGGGCATGTTGGTAACCTCGAGCCCTGCCATCGGCGTGCCGAGGCCCTTGGAGATCTCCGCTAGCCGCTGTGGATCGTTCCAGAATGTCGTCGCGTCTACGATAGCCTTGGCCCGGGCGGCGGGGTTGTCTGACTTGAAGATGCCCGAGCCCACGAAGACCGCCTCTGCGCCGAGGGTCATCATGAGGGACGCGTCGGCGGGAGTCGCTATGCCGCCGGCCGCGAAGTTCGGGACCGGCAGCTTGCCAAGCTCCCGTACCTGCAGGAGGACCTCGTACGGCGCCCCGATCTCCTTGGCGAAGCTCATCACTTCATCGGATGGCATGGACTGCACCCGGCGTATCTCCGACATGACCCGGCGCATGTGCCGCACCGCCTCCACGATGTTGCCAGTGCCTGCCTCTCCCTTGGTCCGCATCATCGCCGCGCCCTCGCCGATTCGACGGCACGCCTCCGCCAGATTGCGGCAGCCGCACACGAAGGGCGCCGCGAAGTCATGCTTGTAGACGTGGAACTCTTCGTCCGCCGGGGTGAGCACCTCTGACTCGTCGATGAAGTCGACCTTGAGGGCCTCCAGAATGCGCGCCTCGGCGATGTGTCCGATGCGGCACTTCGCCATCACAGGGATCGACACGGTCTCCTGGATCTCGATGATCTTCTCGGGGTCGGACATGCGAGCCACGCCGCCCTGCGCCCGTATGTCGGCCGGAACGCGCTCCAGCGCCATGACGGCCTTTGCGCCAGCGTCCTCCGCTATCCTGGCTTGGGCCGCATCGGTGACATCCATGATGACGCCACCCTCGAGCATCTTGGCTAGATCAACCTTGTTCGTCCAGGTGGAACGCTCCACACTCATCGTGCTCAGACCCTTCCTGCGGCTTACGCGCGGGAGACTGCCCGCTGTGGGCGGGAGGACCATCCATCGTCTACAGCAATAGTACAGCATTGCGCCGCCCTGGCAACCCTGTCCATGGGCCGCCCAATGCAGAATGCCAGAGACCGCGGAGGCCCACCGGAGCCCACGCCAACAGGCCCGAACGAGAGGAAACTAGACCATGGCGAGACGCCTTACCATCTGCGGCACCGCCGCCGCCGAAGCTATCCCCGCTATCCACTGCGTGTGCGACACGTGCCGGCGTGCGTGGGAGCTGGGGGGCAAGGACCTCCGCACCCGCGCCGCCTATCAGTTGGGACAGGATGTGCGGGTCGACTTCGGCCCCGACTCCCACTTCCACATGCGCGCCATGGGCCAGGACTACGCCTACCTCCAGCATCTCCTCATCACCCACAGCCACCAGGACCACTGGCTTCCTGAGGAGCTCGCCTACCGCCGCCCAGGCTTCTGCGTCCTTCCCGAGGGCTTCCCGCCGCTGACCATATACGGTAACGACCGGGTGCTCGAATCGGCGCGCCAACGCCTAGGGAACCTGGAGGCCATGCGGATCGAGCTATACGAGATCCACTCATTCCAGGAGGTGCAGGTCTGTCCGGACCTGCGGCTGACGACGCTCAAGGCCGAGCACGGCGGCGAGGAGGATGCTCTGAACTTCCTGATCGAGGAGCCGGACCGAAGCCTGCTGGTGGCCAACGACACCGGTTTCTGGCAAGAGGAGACGTGGGAGTTCATCGCGGGACGCCGTGTGGATGTGGCCCTCATCGACGGCACCTGCGGCCGGTACGACCAGAACGGCGGCCACATGGGGGCTCCCTGGGTCGCGAAGTTCGCGGCCCGACTGGGCGAACTGGGCTGCCTCAGCGACTCGCCGCGACTGATCGTGACCCACTTCAGCCACAATGGGCACGCCAACCATGACCAACTGGTGGAGATATACACCGCCTACGGCATTGAGGTGGCTTACGACGGGCTCGTTGTGGGGTAGAATGAACGTGCTGGACCGTCCGGTCGGGCCCCACGTCAGAACGCCGGAAGAGCGGCACATGGCGATCCCAGGGTTGCCGGGTTGGTTCCTCGAGGCCACATGGCACGCCCTCATACGAGTGGTATGACCCATGCTGAACCAGACGAACCGCGCCGCTATCGGGCGGAGTGGCCCCCATCGCGCCGCGTCTCTCCGGCAGCGATGCTCCACCGACCACGCCCATCATAGACCCCGGCCACCCAGGCGGGGAACGGTGCTCCAGGGCGCTCCCGCCAATGGCTACCTCGGCCCCGCCCCCCGGGTCCGGGCCCGTGCGCACTACGCGATCGAGGAGGCGGGCGGCATCGTCTGCCCTCCCTATTGGTCTGCCCCCGACGATGCGCCCGAGGAGTTCGAGTTGGAGGCTGAGCGCCGCAAACTGCGCGTCACGAGCATCCTCTCCGCGTGTGCGGTTGTCTTCGCCTGTGTGGCCATGCGCACGCTGGCGTGGGCTCTTGGGGCCTGAGTCGGCGCGCCAATCGCAACCACCCACCGCAGGAACTGGCGCGCCCGAGGCCGTATCAACGGCGGTATCAGGGAGTCACGGCCGCGCGGCCGCTCCCGAGGAGGTTGCCATGGCAAGGCGCGTTCCGTTGGTCTCATACTGGGATACCGAGGACTACCTCTCCCCGCCCGATGCGGGCTCCGACGACATCATCCTCCACATCGCGCGTTCGGCGCGAGCTGCTGGGCTGAAAGCCACCTTCTGCATCATGGGCGAGAAGGTCCGCAGCCTCGTGGGGCGCGGACGGACTGACGTGATCCGTGAGATTGCCCGGTACCATGACCCACTGCTCCACTTCAACTACGGCTCTATCCATCCCACCACCGCGGAGATGCTCACCACGACCGACTGGGTCGATGGCGTTGCCTTGACGCTGGCGCGCGAAGCCCCGGGCTTTCGGCTCCTGGAGCGGACCTTCGGGCGATGCACCGGCCTCACGCGCCACGGAATGCACTACGGGGCCCAGATCCTTTGCGCCTGCGCGCTCGAGCGAAAGGCATTCTGGGACTCGCTGGTCGTTCTGCCCGAGACGCCCTTCTACTGGTACTGCGGGGCGCTATGCTTCAGCTCTCAGGCCAACTACGCCCTCGATACGCGGTACCGCGAGCCGCGCTTCGTGGAGCACCTCGATGATGTGGCCGCCAGACTGGAGATCGACCGCAAGGCGGGCGTGCAACTGGCTGCGCTCTTCGGCCATCCTCATCGGACCGTCTGCGAGGAGTTCGCTGACGTGTCCTACTACGGCGGTCGGAACGCCCTCCACGAGGACCTCCGCGGGCCGAGGCGCCTGCCCCCGGAGGAAGTGGCCACCGTGAAGGAGCACCTGGCGCTCCTGTTTCATCGCATGGCCCGATTGAAGGGCTTCGAGGTGGTGACCGTGGCAGACCTCGTGGAGCGGTATGGCGACCGTCCGACTGAGGTTCAGGCACGCGATCTGAAGGCCTTCGCCACTAAGGTCCTTGACGAGGGAGGCCCCGTCTACACCCGGGCGCTGTCCGCGGGAGAGGGACTGCTGGCACTCGCTGAGGCTCTGGTGTCCGAACGTGGCAGAGGGCGTAGGCCCGCTACTGTGGCGTTGCGCTCCCCGTTGGGTCCTCTCTGGGAGCCGCCCGAGCGGCCCAGCGACGGTCCTTTGGACCGCTCCCGGGTCATCGACCTGGCTCTCACACTGCGGCGCGCCACGGAGGCCACGGGCCATCTTCCCCACGAGGCGCCCGGCACGGCTATCGGCCTGGGCTCGGCCCTGGTCCTGATCGCCGAGGCCTATCTCGACGGCCGAAGTGCGCCGCGGAGCCATCAGCCGCGGAGCGCGGCCCCTTGGCCGGCGGTCGCCGAGGGCATGGCCGGGCCCATCGACCAGATGCCTCACTGGCCGTGCCACGACCCGGAGATGGACGTCTCGCGCATCCTGCGCTTCTGTCGCCTGATGTCATGGACGCTGGTGCCAGCGAGCGCGGCGGGGTAGGCTCGCCGGAAGGCTGAGCCCCCGGTAGAGCGAAGGACTGGCAGGAGAGGCTGAGGCGTTCGCCCATCGGCGCGCCGAGGAACCCGAGGAGGTAGACAAGCATGGCGCGCAGCAATCGCAGGCAGTTCCTGAAGGCGGCGGGGTCACTGGCTTCGGGCGCGGCTCTCGGCGCCACCGCCCTCATGGGGTGCTCGAAGGGTGGAGGCGGCGGCCAGGTTACGACGGTTGGGGGCGGGGCAGGGGCGGTAGCGAGCGCCGTATCCCAGGGCACCCACGATCTCTGCGTGGCCAGGGGGAGCGAGTCTGTGGCGGCACTGACCCGAGCGGCGGTGGACGGTCTGGGCGGCATCGCGCGGTTCGTCACCAAGGGCGCCACGGTATGCCTGAAGCCCAACGCCAGTTGGGACAGGGCTCCGGGTTCGGGCGCCAACACCCACCCCGACGCCTTACGGGAGCTTGTCTCGATGTGCTTCGAGGCCGGTGCGAAGGACGTCTTCGCCATCGACCACCCCCTTGCGGCCGATCCCCTGTCCTGGAACATGCTCAAGGAGGCGACCGAGGAAGCCGGCGGTCACTTCATCGAGCTCGCCGGCTCGGCGAACCAGATGTGGGAGACGGTGGACTTCGTGGATGGCGTGAGGATGCTCCCCCACATGGGCGAGGAGCAGGTGGCCTTCGACGTGCTCGCCGCGGACGTCTTTATCAACGTCCCCGTCCTCAAACTTCACTCCCTCACGGGCCTCTCCATCGGGCTCAAGAACCTCATGGGGGTCATCCGGGAACGGGGCCGCTATCACGGCGGGAGTTCTGAGGGCTACGCCTCTGGCGGGGGCGAAGGGAGCGACGACATCCATCAGGCCATCGCCGACCTCGGCCTGATGCTGAAGGACCGGATCCAGCTCACCGTCGTCGACTGCACCTACGTCCTGACAGACGAGAGCGGTCCCCGTGGCCGCGACGACGTGGACGGCGTGCCCATGATGACTTGCATCGCCGGAACTGACATCGTTGCCTGCGACTATCGGGCTGCCCAGGTGTTCGGCATGAGTGACGATGAGATCTCCACCAAGGTGGACCACATTCCCCTGGCGGCGGAGATAGGCGTGGGCACCATGGACCTCGCTAGCTTGCGTGTAAACGAACTGGACCTCGGCGAGGCCCCTGTGGACGAGGGAACCGCGCCGCCCGAGGAGACCGAGGCCGAGTAGCGCCCCAGATCAGCGAGACCACGGAGCCGCTTCGCCTCGGGCGAGCGGCTCCTGCGTTTCCGCCCTGCTAACGCCAGTCGACGTGCGTCTCCGACCGGCCGGATTCGGAGACCAGGAGCCCCGCGCCGCTGCCCGACGGGCGCACCGACCAGATATGCGAGTAGGGTTCGCCCTTGCGGGTACCACGGAAGGCGATCTGCGCCTCATCCGGCGACCAGGCCGGGCCGACACACAATACGTCCCCCCTAGCATTGGTCACGTTGCGACGCTGGCCTGTGGCGAGCTCCACCACGTAGATGTCCACGACCTCGGCGGTAACCTGGCTGCCGAGCGGCCGGCCGGAGAACGCAATGCGGCCACCCGTGGGCGACCAGCTCGGGCCGAACTCATCCAGGTCCTTGTCGGCGGCGACGGGTGTTCGCGTGCCAGTATCCAGGTCTATCGTCTCGATCTCCGAGTTGGGCAGGTCCGGGTTCAACGTATAGGCGATTCGCGATCCATCGGGCGACCAGGAGGGGTCGGCCTCCACCAGATCTGGCGTGTTCGTGAGGTTCCTCTGGGCGCTCCCATCGGGCCGTACGCTCCAGATGTCACCGTTCGCGGCGTACGCGATGCTGTTGCCCTCCCGAGACCAGTCGGGGTCGGATTCGTTCACGCTTGGGGTGTTCGTGATGTTGATAGGGGGCGACTGGCCGTTCCTGGCGATCACGTAGATGTCGTTGAGCTGTCCATCGGTGGGCATGGCGAAGGCCACGCGTTCCCGGTCGGGTGACAGGCTCACGCCATCCGTCGGCGTGCAGGGTGGGTAGAAGCCTACACCGAGCTGGCTCAGGATGCTGCCCTCACGGTTGCCCACCCAGAGCGAGCTGCCGCCACCGGCGCGGACAATGTAGACGAAGAGTCCCGAGCTCGTGACGCCGCCAGCGCCCGGCTGGCTGCCGGGGCACATCCCCCCCGCCAGTAGCATCGCCAGGACTACCGCCGCGAGGCCGAGCTTCGCGAGAGCCATCACTGTACCGCCCGCCTTCCCTCTCCGAACCAGTCAGTACCGCCATAGCGTATACTCATTATATGGTCGTATGGCTGCCCCTCCTGTTCCTCTCCTTCCTTCAGACGCCGACCTCCGGCGCCTCGGACCCCGCATATGCCTCCCCCGTTCCGCTAGCCCGCCAGGCCATGAGCCTGGCGGCACGGGCCAGCGACCTCGGACCGGACACCGAGGACGGGGCCGCGTACACGGCCGAGGCCGCACTGTGGTGCGTCTATGCCCACGCTTCCCTCTTCTACCGTCAGTCGCCGACAGCCGAGGAGCAGGCGGCTGTCACCGACGCGCTGGCGGCGTGCGCCGCGATCGCCCCCTCCTCGATCCGACTGGGCACGGTTCGGCCCCTACGCCAGTCTTCCCAACACCTCTGCGCTGTCGCCTCGGCACGAATGCTCCTGACCTACTGGGGCATCGAAGCATCGGAGGCCGAGCTTCTGAGGTTCTTCGGGGCCGATGCCATCGCCCGGGGCGTCCATGTGAACGCTGTGCTCGACGTTTTGCCCGCCTACGGCGTGAGCGGGATGGCGTGCGTGGGGAGCACCGATCTGATCCGAGTGTGCTTGGCCGCCGGACTGCCCATCGCCGTCTATCAGTGGGTCCGGCTCGACCGCGATGTCCGGCACATGCGAGTGGTGGTTGGTGTCGACACGACTGACGAGGAGGGCACGAGCTGGGTGCTGGCCGATCCCGCGCCCGAGATGCCCGAGTTGTGGCGGGCGACGGACGAGGAGTTCGCCCAGCTCTGGGAGTGCGAGTGGGACCGCGACGGCCATTCGCGATGGATGTGTGTGCCCTACGCGGGCCCCGCAGCCCGTTAGGGCACGGATGGCACTCGTGCCCCTCGCGCTACTCCCGGCTAACGGCGGAGACCGCGCCCTCTCGGATGGGCCCGTTCAGCCCAGCGAAGTTATCCCTGCGAACGCAGTCGACGAAGTCGCCGCCAGATCCGCTCCGCCATCGATGTGGTCGGTCTCCCTTTCACATACCCCTATACCAGAATCCCGCCACTCGGGCTTCTGGTATCATCGTTGGTACACTACACATACATGCCGCGGGGGTACCGATGCCCAAACACACCGCCGGATCCATCCTAGCCCAGGCACGAGGCTTCATGGAATCCTGCATTCTGCTCACTGCCGGTGAACTCGACCTCTTCACGATCCTCAGCCGAAGGCCGGCTACTGCCGTTGAGATTGCCGCCTCCCTGGGAGGCGACGAACGGGCGGTGCGGACGCTCCTCGATGCTGTGACCGCGCTCGGATACCTTCAGAAGTCTGACGGGGTCTACCGATGCGCAGAGGGTATCTCCGAACTACTCAGTGCCGATTCTGAGGAGTCCGTGTTGCCCATGGTGCACCACATGATGGGCGGTTACCGCTCCTGGGGTCGACTGACCCAGAAGGTTCGGGGCGCGAGCGGCGATGAGGACCGTCCCGTGGGGTTCGATGACCCAGCGCGGCTCAAGGCCTTCATCGGCGGGATGCACGTCGTGAGCCGTGATCGTACGCGGCAGGTGGCGGAGACCGTGGCTCCACGGGACGATGAGCGGATGTTGGATGTAGGCGGCGCCTCCGGCAGCTACGTGATGGCCTTCCTGGAGCGCGCTCCGGGCATGGTTGCGACGCTGTTCGACCGTCCGCCGGTGGTCGAGATGGCCCGCCAACGCCTGGGGGATGCGGGGTTGCTGGATCGGGTGACACTGGCGCCAGGTGACTTCTACGTCGATGAGTTGCCTGGGGGGCACAGCCTGGCCCTGGTCTCGGCGATCATCCATCAGAACAGCTACGAGCAGAACGTCGAGCTCTTTGGCAAGGTCTTCCGCGCACTGGAGCCGGGAGGACGGATTCTGGTCCGCGACCATGTGCTGGATCCGGATCGCACCACCCCTGTCGCGGGGGCCATCTTCGCGATCAACATGCTGGTGAATACCGAGGGTGGGGGATGCTACACCTTCGATGAGATACGCGAGGGGCTCGAGGAGGCTGGCTTCATCGACGTGCGACTGCTGCAGCGCGACCAGGTGATGGATGGGCTCGTGGAGGCGCGGCGGCCACGCGCCTAGCGGATCCCCTGCGGGGGCTTGCGCGTCCTACATGATGAAACTAGAATCGTCGTAGCGGTAGCGATTCGTGCAAAGGGGGCCAGACTATGGCGCCTTGGCGCAGTCTTCCGATCATCTTCACCTTCCTGATTCCGCTGCTTGGCGCCTGGCCCGCGATCGCCCAGGACGACGACGATGTCGACTACCAGCGCGATCCGGCCACCATTAGGCAGGACATACAGTCATGGTCCCAACGCTGGAACGCAGAGCATGAGCGGAAGGTGGGCGAGGAGGTCGCGCGCGAGGTCGACAAGGCTTACGGGCTGGTGGACTGGCCCGAACAGATGCAGCGCGTCACCGAGATCGTGAATCGCCTGGCAAAGGTCAGCGATAGGCCTAACGTGCAGTACGACGTCGGCATTCTGGACACCGGGATCCCCAACGCCATGGCGATCACGGGAGGGTACATACGCGTAACCCGCGGGTTGCTCGATATGGTGCAATCGGATGACGAGCTCGCAGGGGTCCTCGGCCACGAAATGGCGCACAATACGCTCTTCCACGGGCTGCGTCAGGCCGAGCGCGACGCCAAGTGGCAGAAGTGGGAGATGATCGCCCTCCTCGGGATCCTGGTTGGCGCCGGCCTGAGCGGCGATGCGGGAGTGTTGCAGTCCCTCGATCTCGTCACTCTCTCCATGTTCGCCCGCATGGGGGTCCTTTCGAGCTACAGCCGTCGTTACGAGCATGAAGCGGACTGGACCGGCCTGCGCTATACCCACGAAGCGGGGTACAACGCGACGGGCTTCTACACGTTCATGGAGCGCCTCATGTCCTACGAGTTGACGAACCAGGTCGTGCTGCCGCGAGACGACCCGGGGCGCAAGTGGGACAGCCACCCCCTGACCACACAGAGGTTGGCTGAGATCCGCAGCTACTTCAGTCAGCAGGGCCTGACCTTCAACCGTGCCGCGGTGTGCGATGGCTTCGTGGCGACCGTCCGCCAGTCCGAGGTGGCGGAAGGGTTGCGTGTGTGGGAGGTTCTCTTCCACAACCAGGTCGTCTATCAGTTGAGCTCCGAGCCGGTAGGTGGACAGTCGCCTGGCGAGCGCGCCCAAAGCATAGCCGATCGGATCAACAGCCTCGTGCAGCGTCGTGGCATCGACGTACCCTCGCTTGGGATCCGCAAGTCCAGTGGGGTGATCACCCTGCACGGCCTTGCCTGTATCAACGTGGATGAGGTCGACGCAAAGCTGCTGGGAATGTCCGTCCCGGACTACACAGACGCCGTCTACAAGGCTTTCCGCTCCGCCGTGTACGCCGCCGAGCGCACTTCCAGAGACGGGCTGTAGCGGGCCTTGCCCTCGGACGCTGGGCCTGGATCCAGCTCGCTCATCACTGCCATCGTGCCAGCGCGGAACGAGGGAGAGCGCGTAGCTGCTACAGTGCACAGCCTGCTTTCCGTTGCCTGCGTTGCCTGCGTAGTCGTCGTCGATGATGCGTCGGAGGACGAGAGCGGCAGCGTGGCGGAGGCTGCGGGGGCCCAGGTGCTTCGACTCGAGCGCCGCTCGGGGAAGGGCGCCGCGGTTGAGGCGGGATTGGCCCGGGTGAACAGTGGTTATGTGGCCTTCATCGATGCCGACCTGGAGGGTACGGCATTGATGATCGAGCCCCTCGCCGCACCCGTGCTTGACGGGCGAGTTGACGTAGCAATCGCGGAGATGCCTCTGACGGGTGGTCGGCGCGGCTTCGGCTGGGTGACGGGGCTGGCGCGCTGGGCGGTGAAGCGGTACGGGGGCTTGGATATCGCGAACCCGCTCTGCGGCCAACGCGTGATGACTCGCGCCGCGGCGGAGGCCCTTCGCCCCCTGGCGCCAGGGTTCGCACTGGAGACCCGGGCCACGATACTGCACGGCCGGCTTGGGCATCGCATCGCCGTAGTGCCCGTTGAGATGAGCCACCGGCGAACGGGACGCGATCTCAGTGGGTTCCGTCACCGCGCTGGCCAGTTCTGGGACGTGGCAAGAGAGGTAGGGCGCTGGGTCTTCGGCGCAGGGCAGAGCGGCTAAAGGGCGAACCTGTAGGTACCAATGCCCGGCGCATGCGGGCGAGCAGGCCCTGCTTGGCATCGGGTCTAGAGCGCACGGGGCAAACGAATACCATCGGAGGGCATGTGAGCATGAGACACCGTACGACTCGTCGTGAATTCCTGAGGAATATGACAGCGGTCAGCGCCGTCACGCCACTCTTCCTGGCTGCCCGTGCTAAGGCTCAGCCGGGGCCGAACGAGCGCCTGAACGTCGCGTTCATCGGGGTCGGCGGCATCGGAGGCTCCCACCGCGGAGCGATCCATGGCATGGGAGAGAATGGGGTCGTCCTCTGCGACGCCGATCTGGACCAGGCTAACGCGGGTAAGGAGCAGTTCCCCAACGCGACCATCTACACCGATTACCGCCGGATGTTCGACGCCGAGGCCAACAACATCGACGCGGTCATGGTTGGGACCCCCGACCATCACCACTATCCCGCGAGCATTATCGCGATGCAGCTTGGCAAGCACGTATACACCCAGAAGCCGCTGACCCGCACCGTGTGGGAGGCGCGACAGCTTGCCGTGGCCGCGGCAGCCAACCCGAAACTGGCTACCCAGATGGGCAACCAGGGTCACGCTGGCGTGCACTGGCGGCGAATCTACGAGATCGTGAACCACGGCGTACTCGGCGACATCACCGAGATCCACACCTGGACGAACCGCCCGGTGTGGCCCCAGGGCATGGATCGCCCACAGGGTGAGGACCCCATCCCCGCCAACCTGGATTGGGAGGCATGGATTGGCTCCGCCCCCATGCGGCCCTTCAAGGAGGGCGCGTACCACCCCTTCGTTTGGCGCGGCTGGTGGGATTTCGGCGCTGGCGCCCTGGGCGATATGGCATGCCACACCATGGACGGGACCTTCTGGTCGCTAGACCCCGGCCACCCCACATCGGTCGAGCCGCTGCAGGTCAATGGCGCTACCTCGGAGGCGTTCCCGAACACCTCGGTCACCCGGTGGAACTTCCCGGCCAGGAACGGCCGCCCCGGCTTCCAGCAGTACTGGTACGACGGCGGCCTCTTCCCCGAGAAGCCGGCGGATATGCCCGCCGATCAGAACCTGCCCGGCACGGGCAACCTGTACATCGGAACCAATGGTACCATGGTTATCCCCGGCGACTACGGCGAGAACCCCAGCATCTACAAGGAGGGCGAGGTCGTTGAGCCGGGCGAGCTGCCCGAGCTGCTGCCGCGGTCGCCCGGCCACTTCGAGGAGTGGGTGGCGGCGTGCAAGGGGCAGCCGGGCATCGGCCCGCAGTCGAACTTCACCTACGCCGGCCCCATGACGGAGACCATCCTCCTCGGCTGCGTCGCCCAGCGAGTGAACCAGCCGCTGGAGTGGGATGGCGAGAACATGCGCTTCACGAACCTGGACGAGGCCAATGCGTTCCTCGGCGGCGACTTCCGCGAGGGTTGGGCGTTCTAGGCGCGCTGCTTAGTTCGGCGGGCGTTCTGTCTGTGGCATCGGGGCTGTCGCCGCGGGTTGGCGGCGGCCCCGTGTCCCGTTGGTCTGAGCGTCGTTCCGAGGGTGGACCCATGGCTTTCTGCATCAGCATAGACCGCTTGGATGCCAACATCGAGGAGGTCACCGTCGGCGAGTGGCTGGTCTCCGAGGGCGACCTGGTATCTGTGGGGCAGCCCGTGGTGGAGATCATCACGGACAAGATCACCTTCGAGTACGAGAGCGAGGCAGAGGGCGTCTTACGCAAGGTGGTGGCTCCAGCTAAGTCCGTGGTGCCAGTTCACTACACCATCGGGGTCATCGCCGCGCCGGATGAGGAACTGCCCGACTACGAGGCGTCGAACCGACTTCTGCTGGAGCGCGTCCGAGCCGGCGGTGACGTGCATGAAGCCGCCCGGAGGCTCATGGAGGGGATGCCGACCCTGCCTCGCCCCGCGAGCAAGGTACGCGCGACGCCGGCGGCTCGCCGTCGGGCCCGCGAGCTCGGGGTCGACCTGGGGCGGGTCGCGGAGGGACTCGATGGGCCGGTTCAAGTGGAAGACGTCGAGCGCTTCGCGGGGGAGGGCTAGACGGTGCCGCTCATCGGCGTGGGAGTGGACGTCATCGAGATCCGCGTCGTGGAGCGAATGATCCACGAGATGGGCGAGAAGTTCCTCCGCCTCGCGCTCCGTCCCTCGGAACTCGCGCGACTTCCCGACCCCGCCGGCCAGCCGATGTTCGTCAGCCGCCATCTGGCAGCGAAGGAGGCCGGCATGAAGGCCCTGGGACTGGGTCTCGGCCCTGGGACGGCATGGCGGAGCTTCGAGGTCGTCGATGACCCGTCTGGCGTGACCATGGACTGGTTGAACCCTGGGGGCGAAGCCGTGCGGTTCCGTGTCGCGGTAAGCCGATCCGCGAAGACGGTCATCGCCTCAGCTTGGGCTTTCGGCGACCATGCCGTCGTGTCGCCCAAGGTGGAGGAGCGGCGATGACATCTCGCACCGCACTGATCACCGGAGCGTCGGGGGCTATCGGCTCGGCCATCGCCCGCTTGCTGGCGGGAGAAGGGATGAGCCTAGCACTCCATTGCCATCGGAACAGAGACGTTACCGAGGCCCTGGCCTCTGAACTGCCTATGCCAACCTGCGTTGTGTCTAGCGATCTCGCGGATGCCGAGGCCGTCGCAGCGATGTTCGGCCAGGTCGAGGTGGAACTCGGACTGCCGCAGATCCTCATCCACTCGGCGGGAGTCCTCCGTGACGCCTTCCTCATCCTGATGAAGGAGGAGTCCTGGGATGAGTGCCTGGACGTCTCGCTCAAGGGAGCGTTCCTCTGCACGAAGCAGGCCCTTCGAGGCATGACGAAGGCCAAGTGGGGCCGAATCGTCTACATCGGTAGCACGGCAGGGCTCACGGGCGATGTGTCACGAGGCAACTATTCCGCGGCGAAGGCGGGCCTGGTGGGCCTCGCCCGATCCGTTGCTCGGGAGGTGGGGCGCGGGGGCATCACGGCGAATGTCGTGTGCCCCGGGGTCATTGACTCGCCCCTGGCCTCGGGCATGAGCGAGAAGCGCCGAACGGAGCTCCTGGCGCGGATCCCCTCGGGGAGGTTAGGCACGACCAACGAGGTCGCATCACTGGTGCGGTACCTCGTGAGCGAGGACGCGAGCTACGTCACGGGGGCCGTCATCCCTATCGACGGTGGCCTCAGCATGTAGGCGCTTCAGTGTTATAGTTGAAGGTGGAGGGAGGAACCATGAGGGGACATCGGATCGCCGCCTACGCTCTGCTTGCACTGCTCACGGGGCTGCTCGGCTGCGCCGAGAAGGTCAGCCAGCCAGCCTATGCGGCATTCCGGTACGTCAGCGAGCACGGTGACGTGCTTGCCGTCGGCGATCCGCCACCCGCGGAGCTCACTGAGCGCGGCATACTCATCCGGCAGGACCAGACGACGCTGCCCGATGGTCGCAAGGCCGTGCAGCAGATCTGGGTGGTCGATCCGCTCGAGGCCACGCCGCCGGAGTACAGTGTCTACATGACCGAGGACGGGCTCGTTGCCCTAAAGGGCGGTAGCTTCGACGAGTTCGTCGTCACTCCGCCCACCTTCTAGAAGGCCACGAATCTACTTCCTGTGGTCCGGAACCAACAGAAGGTTCCTTTGAGGCGATAGGCGCCGCCTGGCGAGCGCACGACTGCCCAGGAACCCCTTCGCCCGGCTCGCGTTGAGCAGAACGTACACCTCCTCAGGGTCTACCTCGTCGTCGGTCAACGCGGAACCATTGGAGGTCTCCACCACCAGAGGCGCCAGAGAGCGGAACGGTTCAGCCGGGGTGCCAGCGTCAACGGCGATCCGTCTCACCTTGCCCCCCAGCAGCGAACCGAGGAGCACATGGGCGCCGTTCAGGCCGCGCGCCTCACCCTCACTCTCAACGGTGGCTGCCTGTGCGGTCTCCGAGTGCGCGACGAGCAGCAGGGGCACTGGCGGCGCCGCAACGGCAGCCTGGATCGCTTTGCGCAGCTCGGCAGAGGCGCCCGTGGGATGGGGAAGCACCAGCAGGTCGGCGCCGCGGGCGGCTCGGCTGACCGCCTCATCCGGCATGCCGAGCACCCGAATAGCTGTGAAAGTGGCTGCCGACTCGCTGCAGATCTCTCGGTAGACTTCCAGCTGCTCATCCATCTCCTGGAAGAAGGTCTGGGTGGCGGGGTCCTCCTCCTCGGGGGTGAAGGGCGTGGCGAAGAACTCAGGATCGGCGTTCAGCGGTTCCAGCCATCGCACGTCGAGAAGCAGTCGAACCTCGATGTGGTCCGCCCGACTGGCATGGTGAGCTGCCGCTCGGACTGTCGCATCGGCGAGCCCCCCCCCTGCCGTAAGGACCCGAATGAGCATCGCGGTCACTACCACCTCAGTACCACAGACGTCCGGTACCCCGCATTATCCCACATCCGGTGGAAGTCCACACACGCAATGAGGAGGTCGGACCGTTGGCCCGACCTCCTCATCCGCGATTCCCGCCTCGTGAGCTAGTCCGCGCTGATCTGTATCTGGCGCGGCTTGGAACTCTCCGCCTTGGGGATGGACACCGTGACTATACCGTTGTCTCTCCCTGCGGTCACTCTGTCCGCGTCGATGTCTCGCGGCAGGGAGATGGAGCGGGTGAAGTCGCCGAACACGCGCTCCCGCACGTGGACGGAGTCGCCCTCGGCAAGCTCCGCCATGCGCTTGCTGACCTTCAACGTGAGCACATTGTCTTCGAGCGAGATCTCGATGTCCTCCTTGGGTACGCCCGGCACCTCGGCCACGACCTCGTACCCGTCAGCCGTCTCGACCAGGTCGATGGGGAACCATGCCGTCGCGATGCGGCCTTCGCCGGAGAAGCGGGGTGCATAGCCCAACAGGGACTCCATGTCCCGCCGCATTGCCTCGATCGCGTCGCCGCCTCTGTTGACTCTCATGAGCTTCGTCATTCTGTGAGCACCTCCCGCGGTGTGTCGCCATGTTGCCACGACTGTGGCTTCCGTCTTGACTACTCTGAAGCATAAACCCTGAGTGCAATGCTGTCAAGAGATTCCTGCAAAATGGATCAAGTTGCCGACGCGTGGAGGGTGGGGAGGTGATGGACCGAACCTCCACCTGGAGGTGCTTGGTGCGGATCTTGGCTCTGATGAGCGGCGGCCTGGATAGCTCAATGGCCGCGGTTCGCCTGCTCGACCGAGGCGACGACGTGGTGGGCGTAACCTACCGGCTCGTGGGCGGCCGCAGTCACGACGACCCTGTCGATCTGGCCGCCGGGGTGGCGCGGCATCTGGGCATAGAGCACCACCTAGTGGATCTCTCGGCGACGTTCGAGGAGGAGGTACTGGCCCCTCTTGCAGCCGCATATGCCGCCGGCGTAACCCCAAACCCATGCGTTCTGTGCAACCCCGCTGTGAAGCTCGCTGCAGCTGTGGAGCTCGCCCGACGCATGGAGTGCGACCGGTTGGCGACGGGGCATTACGCACGGGTGGATCACTCGGGGCCGACTCCGCGGCTGCTTCGAGGTCTGGATCGGAGCAAGGACCAATCCTACTTCCTCTATCGCGTACCGCAGAGTACGCTGGCGCAGCTCGAGTTACCGTTGGGCGAGTCCAGTAAGCAGGAGGTCAGAGCCGAGGCGCAGAGGCGTGGGCTACAGGTCTGGAACCGCCCCGAGAGCCAGGATGTGTGCTTCGGCGAGGCGAGAGAGATGGTGGAGCTGGTGGCCGCGCGCCATCCTGAAGCCGGCGAGCCGGGCGAGATCGTCGATGGGAGTGGACGCGTGCTTGGGGTCCACCCTGGGATCGGCGGGTTCACGGTCGGGCAGCGACGGGGCCTAGGCATCGGTGGGGGCCCCGCCCTCTACGTGATACGCATCGACCCCGAGGAACGCCGAGTGGTGGTGGGGCCGCGAGACAGCCTCGCGACCAGGACCCTGCATCTTCGGGAGTGCATTTGGCGCCAAGAGGGGCCCGATCGAGGGCTTACGGTGATGCCCCGGTACCGCTCAGCGCCCCTGCCGTGTATGGTGCAGCGTGAGGGCTCACAAGCATCGGTTCATCTGGATGAGACGCTCTACGGCGGGGCGCCAGGGCAGTCGGCGGTCGTCTATGAAGGAGACACCGTCGTTGGCGGAGGGTTCATCGCCGCGGGCGAAGGCTAGTAGGAGGCCGGTACATGATCACTAGGCTCATGGTTTTGGCGCTGTGCGCCATGTCAGCGTTCGGGATGGCGGCCTGCCTCGCTGCCCCCGAGGACGCTGACATCGCGGCGCCAGAGCCTACGGAGATTCCGCGGGGGCCCTTCACCGAGGAGGAGGTCTCGGAGATCCGGCAGGCCGCGCTGGAGCGGATCAACTTCGATCGTGACGTGGAGGGACTGCCTCCGCTGGAGTGGGATGAAGACGCGGCAGAGGTCGGGGATCTCTTCTGTGCCGTGTCGCTCAGAGATGATACGGTGGGCCACTACACGCTCGAGGGGCTGTCACCCCTGGACCGCTGGGGGCTGTACGGGGGCGGGCCGTATGTAGCCGAGAACGCCTGCGCCTGGGCCTGGAGCGGCCCCAATGTCAGTTGGACGAGGCGCGGGGTGCTCCATCTCCTGGACGAGTTTCAGGACCTCATGCTCGCCGAGAGGCCGCCGAACGACGGCCACCGCCGAACCATTCTGGATCCCCACCTGACCCATGTGGGCATTGGCCTAGCTCTGTCCGGCAACCAGCTGCGGTACGTCCAGGAGTACACGGCTCGGTATGTGGAGTTAGACGAGGTACCGCTCGAGTCCACGAGCCGAGAACAGCTCGCCTACTCTGGCCGCGTCCTGGACCCGAGCCGGTACCGGCTGGACTACATTCTGGTCTACCACAAGGACCCGCCGGAGCCGTTGACGGTCGCTGAGTGCGCTGCCAGGATGAGCTACGAGTTGCCGTCCGACCATCGGGTTCTTCGGCCGGTGATTGGCGAAGGGATGTACTACCAGTCCGACGGAGGCCGGGGGGAGTTCACGTACGATCCGGACACGGGCGACTTCGAGGCCACCGTCAGGTGGTATAACGGGTCCGGATGGTACGGGATCCTGTGCCTGCTGGCTCCCACTCACGCCGGGCGGGGCCAGGGCCAGTTCTCGGGCACGTGGAGCCTGGTCCAGGTGAGCTGAACCGCGATCTGGGCAGGCCTGGGTTCGAGGCCGACAGAACCTCGCTAGGCGCGACGCGGCGCCACCCTGCGCGAAAGGCGGTACCAAGCAAGTGAGGACACTTCTTCGCCTCGCCAAGTTCCGGCAGAGGCTCAGCGAACTCGGCGCCGACGGCGCCATCGTTACCAGTCGTGAGAACGTGGCCTATCTGACGGGGTTTTCGGGATCGGCGGCGACTCTCGTCATCGCCCCCGGTCGCGCCTACCTCGTGACCGACGGACGCTACGAGATCCGCGCGCGGGAGGTGGCGAAGGGTTACCGCGTCACCCTCGGCAAGTCCCTGGCCGATGTGGTCAACGAGCTGCCTGGGCGCCCCCGCCTGGCCTATGAGCCCACCCACCTGACCGACAGCCGGCTCAGCGAGTTGCAGGCTGGCGTGAGGCGTGCCGAGCTGCGGCCCGAGAGCCGGGTCCTCGAGGAGATCCGCGCAGTCAAGGACCCCGACGAGATCGCGCTCATCGAGCGCGCGGCCGCCATAGCGGACGAAGCCTGGGCCGCTCTGCAGCCGTCCATCGTGCCAGGAGTCACCGAGGTTGAGCTGTCGAACCAGCTGGAGGCCGCGATGAAGGCGCGAGGCGCCTCGGGAGTCGGCTTTGACTCCATCGTCGCATCTGGCCCTAACTCAGCGATCCCACACCACGAGACAGGCGACCGCCGCATCAGGGAGGGCGACTTCATCACCTTCGACTTCGGCGCCCTCTACAAGGGCTACCGATCGGACATGACGCGCACGGTGTTCATCGGCGAGCCCACCGAAAAGCACCGCGAGGTGTACAACGCGGTATACCGCGCCCAGGTGGACTCGGCGGCGATGATCGCGCCGGGAGTGAGCGGCGAGGACGTGGCCAACAAGGCCCGCGAGATCATCAAGGAGGCCGGCTACGACAAGTACTTCACTCACGGATTGGGGCACGGGGTGGGTCGCGACGTTCACGAGCTCCCCGGCGTGGGGAGGGGCACGATCTTCGAGCCGGGCCATGTGGTCACCGTCGAGCCCGGCATCTATCTCGAGGGATGGGGAGGCGTTCGGATCGAGGACACCGTCTTCGTGACGCGCTCAGGCTCGCGTCCGCTGACGACGAGCCCCAAACCCGCCTGGCCCTCCCCGCCGGGAACCGTGGACGGGTAGAGCATCGCCAGACTGCCTGTCCCCTGACTCCTCACGCGAACACGAGAGGTCGAGACCTGACGATGAACTACGTGCGACGGCTCAAGGCGCTGCGGGCACGGATGGCGGGGCTGGCTGTGCAGGCGGCGGTAGTGGCTCGCCGGGATGCCATCCGGTATCTGTGCGGCTTCGCGGGCTCCTTCGGTGATCTGGTACTGACGGAAGAGCAGGCCTGGCTTGTGACGGATGGCCGCTACGCGACGGCAGCCAAGAACAGGACTGTGGGGGTCACTCCCGTCATCGGTGGCCAGGGGCTGGAGCTGGTGCCCGGCGCGCTTCGGGAGCTCGGGGCGGGATCTCGGGTGGCGTACGACTCCGACGCTGTCACCGTCGCTAGACTACACGAGTGGGAGGCGGCCCTGCCAGGGACGGAACTCGTGCCGGCGCCGGGACTGGTCGACCCCATTATGGCCGTGAAGGACGATGACGAGATCCGCGCCATGGCCGAGGCTTGCCGTATCACCGATCGCGTCTGGGAGGAGATCCAGGGCGAGATCATCCCGGGCGCCACGGAAGTGCGGCTGGCACAACGACTGGCCGAGCTGCAACTCGAGCACGGAGCGGAGGCACACGGGTTCGCGATCGTCGCTTCAGGACCCAACTCGGCGTACCCGCACCACGTCCCCACCTCCCGAGCGGTCGAGGCGGGTGACTTCGTCAAGGTGGACTTCGGCTGTGTCTACGACGGGTACAACTCTGACCTCACACGCACGGTGGTCGTGGGCGAGGCAACCGAGAGGCAGCGCGAGGTTTACGAGACTGTCTATCGCGCCCAGATAGCCGGCTGCGCCGCGGTCCATAGCGGAGCCACTGGCGAGGAGGTAGATCGCGCCGCCCGCTCAGTGATCGAGGAGGCGGGGTTCGGAGAGCAGTTCAACCACGGCCTCGGACACGGTCTCGGCATCGCCAAACACCCGCCCCATGTGCGTCCGGGCTACGTGCTGGCCGCTGGCAACGCGATCACCATAGAGCCCGGGATCTACATCGAGGGCTTGGGTGGGGTGCGGATCGAGGACCTGGGGATCGTCACGGAGACCGGCTTCCGGTCCCTCTCGCATGCCCCGAAGCCTCCGAAGCTGTGCCAGCCGGGGGAGTGGCAATGATGCAGCCTCTGTCCATCCGAACCTACGACACCCGGCAAACCCCGATCGCGCAGATCGCTTCGGAGCTCCGGCCACCGCTGTTCTTGAAGTTCGCCAAGGAAGCGGCCGAGGTATCCCGCATCGTGCGTGACGTCGCCGCGCGGGGAGACGCGGCGCTCGTGGAGCATGTCCGGCGGCTGGACTGGCCCGACGCGACGCCAGAGCGCTTCGAAGTGCCGCGCGAGGAGATCGATACGGCCTACGATAGCCTGCCGGACGACCAGCGTAGGGCGCTGGTCAAGGCCTGTGAACGCGTGCGGCGTTTCCACGAGCGGTGCCTTCCTCGCTCGTGGATCGAGCGGGAGGCGGGGCGGACCCTGGGCCAACGCTGGATGCCGCTGCGACGGGTTGGCATCTACGTGCCCGGCGGAACCCCGCTACCGAGCACTGTCTACATGTGCGCCGCCCCCGCCCGGGTGGCCGGCGTCGACGAGATCGTGATGGTTGTGCCGTCCAAGCCCGACGGCAGCCTGATCCCGCTCATGCTCGCGGCGGCAAGGGAGGCGGGGGTCGACCGGGTGTTCCGTGTAGGGGGCCCTCAGGCAGTTGCCGCGCTGGCGTTCGGGACGGAGACCATCCCGCGGGTGGACAAGATCGTGGGCCCAGGGAACATCTACGTGACTCTGGCGAAGCGCGAGGTCTTCGGCCAGGTAGGCATCGAGTCGTTGCCGGGGCCCAGCGACGTGCTCGTTATCAGCGATGGCACAGTACCTGCCTCGTGGGTGGCAGCGGACCTACTCAGTCAGGCGGAGCATGGGGCTCTCTCGTCGGCGGTTCTCTGTACCCCCTCGGCGGCCCATGCGGCTGAAGTGCGCGCCGAGCTTGTCCGCCAGACGGGGGACTTGGAGCGCGGCGCCGAGGCGTGGGAGTCCCTCGCCCAGCGCGGGGCCCTCGTCGTCTGTCGAGACCTGGATCAGTGCGTGGCGGTCGCCAACGCCGTCGCTCCGGAACACCTCGAGGTGCTCACGAAGGAGGCCGAGGCGCTCTCCGCGGGGCTCCGCACGGCGGGCGCCATCTTCCTGGGCGCCCACACACCGGAGCCGGTGGGTGACTACCTGGCAGGACCGTCCCACGTCCTGCCGACGGAGGGCACTGCGCGGTACGCGTCCCCTCTCGGCGTGGAGGACTTCATGCGGCGCAGTTCGGTACTGGAGTACTCACCGGGCGCGCTGACTGAGGATGGCCGCGACATCATCACTCTAGCCAAGGCCGAAGGCCTCACCGCTCACGCGCGCTCGGTGAGCATCCGACTGGAGGAGTAGCCTACTAGGGCCAACCCTAGATCAGGTAAAAGCGCTCCTGGCGCCCGTGGACCATCCGGCACACGCCATCGGTGAACACCACGTCCTCTTCGATGCCGAAGCCTACGACTTGGCCGCCCCATTCGGGCACCGCGTCGCGTACTCCCAACTCGGCCGTGAAGGCGTTGCCGCTCACGAGCGCGACGTCGCCGCGACCGACGCAGCGCTCTTGCTCCCACGGGAGGCCGATCAGCGGCCCCGGCTCATGCAGGAACATGCCTAACGAGTGGGAGTACACCTTGGGGTTGGGGATGCCCTCAGCCCGCGCGCGCGTGAGGATGCTCGCCAACGTCTCGTTGCCCGTGCGCCCCTCCTGGAACTCGCTCATGAAGACGTTCTGGAGGCGGTTCGCCTCGGCCATGAGGCGCTGGATGCCCTCCGGAGGCTGCGTCTCCCCGGGCCGCAGGATGTAGGCCCACTGCTGATGGTCCGTGTTCAGGCCTAGGTACTTGATGCCGACATCCGAGTGGATCAGGTCGCCCGGGCGGAGCGCCTTGTCGTCGGGCCCGTACGCCTCCGCTGCCGCCTCGCTGCGTACCCGATTGAAGAAGGGGCGGAAGGAGACCTCGAGCCCGAGATCGACCGCCTGCTGCCAGTAGTACCACTCCAGGTCGGTCGCTGTCGTGACCCCGGGGACGACGGCATCCCGGCTGTAGCACCGCGCCAGAATGTGATGGGCCACGGCGACAGCGTGCTCGAAGAGGTCGATTTGCATTGGCGACAGGGTGCTTGCCCACCTCGTGCATGCTGCCTCGGCCGAGACAAGACGGTCCGCATAGCCCTCAGGCAGGCGCTCTCGTAGTTGGGTGAAGAGGTTGTGGGTGAGCCCGCCGGCGCACCATTGGACCGACCCGATATTCACGCCGATGCGCCCCGGGTCCGCCTCCCGAACGAGCGACTGCAAGACCTTCCACTGCTCGTCCTCCACCTGGCCGGTGTACGGGCGCTCGTAGAGGTCCTTGGTGTTCGTGCCGCAGATGCTCACCCGCCTTATCCCGTCGGGGGTGCGGATGAACACGAGCATCTGCAGGATGGGACACCAGCAGTCGAGGGGGATCATGGTCTCGTGGATCGGGTCGAGGTCGTCCTCTTGGCAGAGGACGATCCACATATCCAGGTCCCCGTCATCCATAGCGAGTGGCAGCACAATGTCTAGCCGCTCGGCCAGTATCCGGTAGGTGAGGTCAGCGCGTTCACGCATGGTGTGAACCTTGGGAAAGGTACGCGATAGGGGGCGGGAGAGGGGAGAGACATCATCCATGGGGCAGGCTCCTTGGCCGAGGTATTGGGCATTGGGCTGTTTCGCCGGACTCCAGGCCGAAGCCCTCTCTTGAGATCCCTGGAGGGACCCAGATCTTGTGCCGTGAACCGTATCACGGGAACGGCGTGAACGTCGGAGGAACAGTGGATGAGCCCACCTTCGAGACGCGACTTCTTCCGGGCGCTAGGTGTGGGCGCCCTCGGACTTGGCGCCGCGGGCCAAGGCCCATTGTGGAGAGGATCTGAACCGATGCCGGACCGACCCAACTTCGTGATCTTCTACACCGATGACCAAGGGTACGGAGACCTCTCGTGCATGGGCTCCTCGGACTTGGCGACCCCGCATCTTGACTCTCTTGCCGCCTCTGGCGCCCTCTTGCGGAGCTGGTATTCGAACTCCCCGGTGTGCTCACCGTCACGGGCCTCCGTGCTGACCGGTCGCTACCCGGGCCATGCCGGCGTGCGCTCCATCCTCGGCGGACACCGTCAGGCGACGGGCTTGCCGCCATCGACGCCGACCCTCGCCTCGCTCCTCAGGCCTCACGGTTACCGGACAGGGATGTTCGGCAAGTGGCACCTGGGGGTGGCGGAGGAGTACCAGCCGCACAATCACGGCTTCGACGAGTGGAAGGGCTTCTTAGCGGGCTGTATCGACTACTACAGCCACATCTTCTACTGGGGCATGAACAGCGGCGGTATGGCCCAGGTCCACGATCTCTGGGACAACGGCAGGGAGATCTACAACAACGGCCGCTACTTCACGGAAATGGTCGGCGAGTGGGCGGTGGACTACGTGGACCGTATGGCTGAGGGCGATGCGCCGTTCCTGCTCTACGTCCCTTTCAATGCTCCCCACTACCCCATGCACGCGCCCGAGTCATACATGAGGCGCTTCGACCACCTCCCGTGGGAGCGGCAGGTGATGGCCGCCATGCTGGCGGCCGTCGACGACTCCGTTGGCGCGGTCGTCGGCGCCCTGGAGGCGCATGGTCTCCGCGACAACACCTGCATCTTCTTCCAGAGCGACAACGGCCCATCCCGCGAGACCCGAAACTGGCTCAACGACAGCCGTGAGCCGTACTACGGAGGGACGGTAGGACCACTCAAGGGGCACAAGTTCAGCCTCTACGAGGGCGGGATCAGGGTCCCGGCGCTCATGAGCTTCCCCGGCGTGATACCGCCTCGGCAGACGATCGATGAGATGGGCGCCGCGATGGATGTGGTCCCTACCATGCTCCGCGCGGCCGGCATCGACGCGTCGGGCTATTCGTTCGACGGACGTGACCTGACAGCCATGTTGACGGAAGGCGCGACGACTCCGCACGAGGCCATCTACTGGGAGCAAGGGGAGCAGACCGCCGTTCGCCGAGGAGATATGAAGCTGGTGCACAAGGGGCAACTCGTGGAAGGGGCTCCTCCTGATGATGAGGTTCACTTAGCCGACTTGGTAGAGGACATCGGCGAGCGACGGAACCTGGCGCATGAGGAGCCGGAGGTGGCCGCAGAGCTCCTCGAGGCGGCGCAGGCTTGGCGCGCGGACCTGGAGGCCCACTGGGAGATGCGCTTCGCGGGCAACGGCCCGGCAACGGCGCATAGGGCGTAGGCCCACCGCAAGGGCGCCTTGGAGTTCCGCCGCCGGAACGTTGTTGCGGGGTAAGGCGTCATAGGAAGTAGCAGTGAGCAAGCCCCCTTCCGCCAGCGAGGACGCGCTTGAGAGGAGGATGGGAGATGACACGTAGACGCTGTCCACTGGCTCTCGCCACCCTAGCAGCGACCATCGGTCTGCTACTCATCACGGGTTGCGCTTCGTCCTACAACTCGCTCACGAACTACCCCAACCAGGCTCGGCTGAGCGTGTGGCCCAAGAACCACGACACGGTCGCACGGAACGCCGCCGTGTGGGTGGAGGTGACCCCGTCCTACGCTCGGGTCACCGACTTCGAGATCGTTGAGGTGTATGGAGGGAGCCGCTACTCGGTCCCCTTCACCTCATCCAAGCGCACCTACTCGAACGAGTACCTCTTCTGTCCCGCTCAGAACCTGTCTCCGTACAGCCGGTACGAGGTCTGGCTCCAGGTTGACTTCCGCGAGGAGTACAAGTGGAGGTTCGACACGAGCGGCTGCTACGCGGGCAACCCCTATGAGTGCTACTACATCACTAGGCGGAGCGATGGCGCAGTCGCCATGTCGACTGAGTCCGACGCGCCGGTCATTCAGGGGGAGGCCGACTGGGAGCCCTTCGAACTCGCCAAGACAGGCTGACCCGTTTCGAGCCTACTCCGTTAGCCGATGAACGTGACCATGATCGGCCGCCACCCGGCGGCCGATCGCTTCGATTCTGGCCACGATCGCGTCCCGACAGGTGGCCGAGGTGATATCGACGATGGGCTTCCCCGGGTAGAGGGCGTACGATTCACGCTGGGTGCGAGGGGTCAGATTGGGCATGAGCACGTTCGCGCCAGCCTTCAGCCCCTTCTCTCCCCCCATGGGATCGAGCGCGCCCAGGGCCGTCGTAGCCGGTATGTGGGCATTGGGGAACACGAGGCGTAGAACGGCGACGAGGTTGAGGGCCTGATCCAGGGCGCCGCCGGGGGTATCGGCGAGGGGCGTATCAGGGTTCGGGATGAAGGGCCCCACGCCGAGCATTTCGGCTCCCAGATCCCTCATCCAGATGACATCATCAGCCGTGGAGAGGGCCGTCTGCCCCGGCAGCCCAACGAGCACTCCAGTGCCGAGTTGGTAGCCCAGCCGCTTCAGGTCCTCCAGGCATTGCATCCGGCGCCGCAGGTTCCCGTCAGGATGGACGGAGGCGAAGAGAGCAGGATCGGTTGTCTCAATCCGCAGCAGATACCGGTCAGCCCCCTCCTCGCGCCAGCGCGCGTAGGTGTCATAGCTCCGCTCACCGAGGCTGAGAGTGACGGCCAGATCGGTGGAGGCCTTGATGTCCGAGAGGATCCGCGCCACGGTCTCCCGATCGAGGCAGGGGTCCTCCCCGCCCTGGAGCACTACCGTGCGGTAGCCTATCGATGCCGCCTGGCGCGCCAGAGCGACGACCTCGGATGGCGACATACGGTACCGTGGCTGTGACGTGTGGTCTCGCCGGAGGCCGCAGTACATGCAGTTGCGGCAACAGTAGCTGGTGATCTCAACTAGGGCGCGAAGGTGCACTTCGTAGCCAACGAACCGCCGTCGAACGCCATCGGCGGCCTCGCGTAGACGCTGGGCGTCATCGCCCTCGGCCGACAGCAATGGCGCCAGCCAGGTCGGGTCTGGCGAGCCCCGACCGACGGCCGTGGCGAGGGCATCCTCAAAAGGCAGCCACTCCTCGAGCCCTCTCACGCTCCGAGCACCCCCTCCTCGGTGGCCACGAGATCGACGGGGACGTCGTGGCTGTTGTGGGGCAGATCGTCTACGAGCTGTGACGCGAAGCACACCCCAATGGTGGGCAACGAGTGCCTGCCCAGCAGGAGGTCGTAGAAGCCGGCTCCATACCCCAGGCGGTGCCGAGTGGTCCGAGAGAAGGCCAGACCCGGCACGAGGGCGACCTCCACGCGCGTGCCAATGAGAGCGTCCTCCAGGGCGGGCACACTGGGTGCGGGCTGGAACAGGCCCGATCTCATGGGCACGAGGTCGCAAGGGTAGGGGCAGACCTCGATGGTGCGAGTGGCGAAGGTGCAGCGTGTCACGTACACCCGCTTGCCATCCACCGCGGGATCCAGTAGGGAGCCGATGTCGAGCTCGGACCCGAACGGCAGGTAGGCCAGGCACGACTCGGCCCTACAGTAGAGGGGAGTCTTCCGGATCCACTCGACGGCGCGGCGCGACGCATCTGCTCGGAGCGCGGGATCCATGGAGCTTCGGAGGGCCTTCATGGACGCCCGTAGGCTTGCCTTAGCCGTAGTTGAGGTCTCCACCCGCGGCGCGTCCTCTGGGCTGGGCGCGGGGCAGTCGGCTCAGTCGCACTCGCGGAGGGTGCGGGCCAGCCGCCCCTTCATCTTGCGCTTCGCACGCTGCAGCGCATTGTCGATCTGCTTCGGGGTCATCTGCATCGTGTGGGCGATCTCATGGTACGACCGTCCCCGTAGGTAGGCCGTGAGCGCGATGCACTCGAGCTCGGATAGCGATGTACGCATTCGAGTACCGATCTCGCGCGCGGTGTCCTTGCCAAGGAGTATCTGCTCGGGACTCGAGGCGCTGAGCATGGCTGGCGTCGGCGCCTCGAGAGCGTCGGTGCCGCCGGACTCATCGGGCGGGGTATCCAGTGATATGGAGGAGTTGAGTAGGCGGTGCTTCTTGCGGGTCGCCATCTTCGTGGCGGTGATGATCTGCCGGGTGACACAGGTCTCCGCGAAGGAGCGGAACGCGACTTTCTTCTCTGGTAGGAAGTCGCGGATGGCCTTGTAGAGGCCGATCATGCCCTCCTGTATGACGTCATCGCGCTCGGCGCCGGCCAGGAAGAAGGTGCGGGCTTTGCCCTCCACTAGGCCACGGTACTTCCCCAAGAGGATCTCAGTGGCTTGGGAGCAGCCATCTCGCGAACGCAGGACGAGCTCCTCATCAGCAACGTTCGCGAAGTCGCGGGTGAGGCGAGAGGGGATCCTGGGCTCATCCGCAGCCGCCCAAAGGCTATGCCTCAGCCTGGAGGAAGGGCAAGAGCGGTCCCGGTCTCGCGCTTCGCCGCGCCGGAACATGCATTCGTGATCGTCAGTGCGCCCCAACTGAGACGTACCCCCATCGACCGTGTACGGTGGGACTCCCCGGGGGCCGGCCGCCAGATCAAGCGTTCCGATGCACACTGCCTAGGACAACAGGCTCTGACCTCAGAAGCGTCTCATCGGTCTCTAGCACCGGCAGATGGCTCACTCCGACTGGAACAGGACAATCATACTCACGTACCGCCACGTCGTCAACGACGGCCGGATTCCTCCTGTGCGCTGTCGGATTCCTGGTGTGAGTGGCGGGGCCGTAGCCAAGTGACGGCGTGTGGCAACGGTGAATCACTCGCCCGGCGCCCTTGGACGACAGTGAATCGTGCTGGTAGTGTGCCGTTGTTTCTGCGAGAGTAGTTGAGCCATGGTATCTCCCGTTAGAGCAGCACAGAAGGGAGAAGGCGCCGCGAGCGGCGGGTGGGTCTGGCGCGAAAGGAACGATCAAGATGGGATCCGGAACTCCAGTGTCGGCGGCCCTCGTGGCTACAATGTGCGCCTCCCTCACGCTCCTGTGGGGCCAGAGCGTCGGGGCCCAGACCGCGCCATCCTCCTACGATGATGCCTGCGCGCTGCAGCACCAGGCCTCTCGGAGCATGGATCAGGGGGGCAAGGAGGCGGAGGCCCTTGACCTCCTCGCCCAGGCCGCGGACTCCTTCGCGGCCGGAGGCGCCCTGTCGGAGGCCAACCTGGCTCGGCGGCAGATCGCCGACTGGCTGATGGAACACGAGCGTCCCATTGCTGTCTCCCCCGCCGTTCGGAGGGCCATCGATGAGCTGGTCGCGGCGGGGACAGACGGCTCCGATCCCGCGCTCCGGCTTCGGGGGCTGCTCGCAAGAGCGCGCCTCCACCAGGCGGATGGCGACAACACGGCGGCGGCTCGGGACTTGGTCTCAGCCGGAGCCGAGGCGGGGGAGCTTGGGTCCGGCCTCATGCTCGCCATCGTGGCCATCCGTGTGGATGAACTGGCGCGAAGGGGCGTGGACGTACCGGAGCGGGCTTCCTTACGACGGGCGGCGGTCGAGCGGATGGTGGCTCGCTCCGCCGGCCCCACCGTGCCGTACGCCACCGATCTGCTACTGTGGCTGACCCATGTCTGTGGGCACGCGGACGAAGCGTCGCTAGCGATCCAAGCGGCGATCGCCACCGGCCAGTATGCCCTCTCCGGCGATGAACGCGAGGACGTGGACCGAGTCGTGGAGGAGGCGGGACGTGTGCTCCTTGCGACCTCGGGTGACCAGGCAGCCGCCACGTATGCGGCGGCCCTGCTCCCGGCCGCCCAGGGTGCCACCAACCCCACCGCGCGAGTGATGGCTCTGTGCGCGCTGGCCAACGTATCGCCCGCCGACGCCACGGTCAGAGAGGCAATGGAGGAGGCGCTCCTCGCTGACGCGGACGCGCTCTCTCCCGAGCAGAGCGCCCTAGCCCATGGGCACGCCGCGCGCTCGTACAAGGGCGCGGGGGACCACGCTAGCGCCCAGGCGCACCAGGACGAAGCGACGGCGGCGCTCTTGCGAGTCACCGATGCCACAAGGCGAGTCGAGGTCGCGGCGCGGCTGGCCAACGGAGCAGCCGACCAGGGCCAAGGCGAGTGGGCCATCGAGCTTCTCGCCAGCGCCCAGAGCAGCCTTCCTGAGGGCGCCGCGACCGGGGCGGCGCGGCTAGCCATTGCGCGAGCAAGGATCCGGCTCGATGTCGCGCAGAGGGAATGGCAAGAGTCAAGGGAGGCGGCTGAGATGGCGGGACAAGAGCTCGGTCCCGCCCCGTCGCCTCTCGATGTGGCGAGGCAAGCGGCCCAGGACGACCTCCGCACGATCGATCCCCTGCTGGAGGGAGAAGGGCTGGGCCTCATCGATCCAGGTGTGCTCGTCGACCTCGGGGTCTTGCGCCGGGAGTTGGGCGACCCCCTCGGCTCGGAGGCCGCGCTCAATCGAGCCATCGCAGCCGGTCGGCAGGAGGCGGCCCCGTGGCTGCTGTGGAGGGCGCTCACCCAGCAAGCTCGGACCCAGCACGACCTGGGTCGGGAGGACCGCGCCGCCGAGCTTGCTGCCGAAGCGCTGGCGACACCGGCGGCACACGAGGACATCTGGGGCGCCTATCGGGTCGTGCCATTCCTCGTCAACGTGGGTCGGTATGAGGAGGCGATAGCGGCTACCACCCGCATCATGGCCCAAGCGACCGAGGATGGGTTCCGGGCCCAGGTGCTCTGGCATCGGGCATGGGCGCACCTGATGGAGGGAGATACGGAGGCTGCCGCGGCCGACCTGCGGGCGATTCCCGGCGACGAGGTGCCCGGTCGGCTCGCCTCGACTGTCCTGGGCAGAGCCAATCCAGCCCCCTTTGGGGGACGGGAGGCGCTCCAGCCCTGGCTGTGGGATTGGCTGCTGGATGGATCTATGAACACCCGAGGTGAGGCGAGGCAAGCCGTCGCGCTCGCCGACGCGGCGATCGCGGGGCTGCGAGCGCTTGAGGCGAATGACGAGGCGCTGGCGGGGTGGCTGCTCATCGGATCGGAGGCCCTGAACCTCGCGGGGCGCCACGAGGATGCGCTGGGGTCGCTGGAGGGGGTGCCGGAGGCGTTCGAGGCGCTGGGCGACGCCAAGCACCAGGCCCGAGCTCTGCGCGCCCAGGCCACGGCCCACGCCGCCCTGGGGCACACCGGGCAGGCCGAGGCCCTTCGGGCGATGGCCGAAGGGCTCGACGCGGCGCCGTGAACGCCGCTCATCGCGCCGCGGATCCGAGGGAACGGCGGCCGACGATGAGGTGTCCGCCGACGCCGGAGTGTAGCCACGCGGCGCGCACGGGTAACTACAGTGTGTAGGCCTGTGTGCCGCGCGATGCTCATCGGCCGCCAAGCGAGGGATCTCAGGACATATGAGCGTAAGCCACTTGCCAGACTTCGACGTGCTCCCGCACGAACTCGCTGACCAGGACCTTGTCCTGCCGCCAGACGGGCGCCGGCGCCTTCGGCTACCGACGATGGACGCGGTCGAAGCCTTCCTGGGGTCAGTCCCCGCCACTTTCGGCATCCTGGCGGCGGCCATCATGGTCCTGTGGGGCGCCTACTTCTCCGTTCCCGCGTCGGGGCCATGGGTCGCGTCTGGCTACTGCGGCGTAGATAAGCCCGTCGTCGCTCTTCTCGCAGCAGGTATGGGCCTCTTCTGCCTGGGCGCTCTGAGAGGGGCGCGCCAGGGCATCCGGGCCTTGGAGGAACTATGAGCCCCCTCGACGCCGGGACGGAAGCCACACCCCTGATCCAGGACCCAACCTACGATCGAGGTTTCCTGCTGTACGACCCCCAGCCGGGCCGCCACGTCGTGCGCGGGCATCTGCCTCCAGGCGCGACTGATCCTGTATGGGGGCTCGCTCAGTGGTCCAGTCGCACACCCCTTGAGGAGGGAGATGTCGTCGAGGTCCCTGACGGCTATGGGGCGGCGAACGCCGGCCGCTCGGCGATAGCGCGGCCCCGGGAGCGGTACCTACGCCTGGAACTCAATGGCAGTCTGGAATACGTGGAACGAGCCCGAAGGCACGGAGAGCCTTGGTCCCACCTGCTCGCTGAGCAGCGCCTCGCGCCGCATCCTATGCTCTCGAATCTCGCAGCCCTGCCCTTCCGGCTCACGGCGCGGGTGGCAAAGTGCGAGAAACGAAACACGGAGGACTACGACCCGGGCGTCCATGCCGCCCAGTACCAGTGGTTCGTGACGGTGCAGAACCTCCGCGAGGGCTCGCCCGGATATGGCGACTACTACTGGTTCGGGATCCAGCTCTTCGATGACCGCAATCCCGTGCCGCCTGCGGGTTGCCACGTCGACCTGGGCACATCGAAACTCATCTATGCGCCTGGCGGCGACACCTACGCTTCGGAGAGCACGCACGGAGGAGGTCCCGTCACATTCGAGGGTGATCTGCTGCCCGAGGTGCTGGTTGGGCTCGAACGGGCCTGGGCGCAGGGGCTCCTCGGCGATTCCCAGGACCTGGCCGACTACCGCCTCGGCGGGATGAACATCGGCTGGGAGGTGCCCGGCGTCTTCGACGCGGCCGTCGAGCTCTGGGACCTGGAGCTACTGGCTGTGCCGAAGTAGCCGCGCCGCCTCCTCACAGAGGGCCACCACGTGGTAGTCGAGCTTCCACTCGCTTCCCTTGGAGTCGTCGTCCAGCGCGGCGTACCATCCCCCGTAGACGGGGTCGACGAAGCTGTCTTGCACGTACCTCAGAACCCCCTCGAATGTCGCGGCAAGCTCGATCCGATCTCGAACCACAGCCCAGTTCGCGAGGGCGCGCATCGCCTCGCACTGCTCCCACCAGCCCCGCCGCGATGAAGGAAGACCGTCTCCGGACAGCCCAACAGGGCTGACGATCGCACCGGTTCGCCCATCGAGTCCGTGGGCCACCGCGTAGTCGAGAAGCCCCTCCGCGTAGGGCAGCCAGTCGCTGGGCAGACCGATCTCCGCCGCTCGCGAGAGCAGGTAGGCCCACTCGAACTGGTGCCCGATGTCGATCCTTCCACCCAGAGACTCGGGAAGGGGGGTCCATGCCGGCGTGTAGAGCTCAGGCAGCGGGTTTCCTGGACGCTCTATCAAGCCCTCCACCACGAAGCGTCCCAAGGCCACAGCGTCGGCTCGCGCCTCCTCTCGGCCACCGGCCTGCCAGAGCGCCAACAGGGCCTCGAAGAGGTGCATCACGGGATTCTGGGACCGATGCCTATCAGTCGGACCCGCGAACTCCCGTGACAGATGGGTGACGACACCACCTGCTGGATCGACAAGGTGATCCTTGACAGCCTGCCACGCGCTCGATGCGCCATCGGAGAACCGCCCATCGCCTGTGACCTCGTGAGCGTGGGAGAGCCCGAAGATGACGAAGGCGTGGCCGTACGCGCCCTTCCGATCATCCACAACCTCGCCGCTGAGGTCGAGGGCGTAGAACCAGCCGCCGTGGTCGGGGTCGCTGAAGCCATCGAGCAGAACCTCGGCGCCTCGACGGCAAGCCTCAAGGTAAGAGGAGTCTCCCGTGAGCCTGGTGCCGGCGGCGAAATCGTACACAAGGCGACCCTGGGAGACGATGGTCGCAACCTGATCGGGCCGGAGCTTCCATTGCCGGTCGACCCGAGTGGCGAACGGGCCCGAGGCGGCTCCAACGGTCGCAAGCCAATGGGGCAGTACGTCGTGGGTACCGTGGCCAACCAGCCACCGCAGATCGTCGGCGAGTCGTTGGGCGTTCGGCACGGGCTCACCTCCAAGTAGAGCGGTTCCACATGGGGAGCACCAAGCCTTGGCGCGACTGACTCTCCAGAGGCAGGCAGCGAGGCGGGGCAGCAGGAAGCGCCTCGGGATCATAGGAGAGCGCCCGGCTGACCTCTGAGGGGTGTCGGCTACTTGCCTAGCTTCTTGGGCGAACAGAGGTTCTTCTTGCTGGCCGCCGCGCGCCCACACTTCTCACAGATGAACTTCGCGTCGCGGACCAAGGGGATGAGATCCTTGACTTGGGCGTCCTTCACGGCCTTGCACAGAACGGTGTCCTTGAGATCCTTCCCCACTGCGGTCGCCAACCCTTCGGATGAGCACGAGTATTGAGAAGCATCATACCGCATCCCGCCGGCCCCCCGGATACCCTCGACCGAAGGAATCGCCGCCTCGCGGTGGTAGAAGCCGGTTGGCCATTCGCATAGGAGGTGCCAGATGCAAGTCGATCCGAGCCTGAAAGCCCGTCTCGAACGTGGCGATGTATGCATAGGGCCCTTCGCGAAGCTCACAGATCCGGCCGTCGTCGAGATCCTGGGCCTTGCCGACTTCGACCATGTGATCCTTGACATGGAACACGGCCCCCTCTCGACGGAGACGATTCAGAACCACATCCGGGCGGCGCAACTACGCGGCATCGCGCCGATGGTGCGGGTGCCGCAGAACGACGCGGCCGAGATACTCCGGGCTCTCGATGTGGGCGCTGAGGGCGTCCACGTCCCTCAGGTGGCCACGGTCGAGGACGCGCGCCAAGCGGTAGAAGCCTGCCTGTTCCATCCCCGGGGCAGCCGCGGAGTCTGCCGGTTCGTCCGCGCCGCGGACTACACGGCGCGTGCTGCCGCCGAACACTTCGCCCGTGCCAACCGCCGAACGCTCCCGATCCTCCACATCGAGGGGACCGAGGGACTGACGAACCTGGCCGAGATTCTCTCGGTCCAGGGCATCGGGGTCATCTTCATCGGACCCTATGACCTGTCGCAGTCCTGTGGCGTGCCGGGTGAAGTACGCCATCCTGGGGTGACGGCGAGGATGTCCCTGGCGGTCGAACAGGCTCGCGCCCAAGGGGTCATAGTCGGCACCTTCATCGAGTCTGCGGAGGACGCGCGCCGATGGGCGAGCGTCGGCGTTCAGTACCTGTGCTACTCGGTGGACGTGGGGATCCTGATGCACGCGGCCCGCACGGCGGTTACCGAGCTGCGGTCGGCCCTTGCCGAGGAGAACGGCTGAGTCGGTCGCCGGTCCCGTTCACCAGTCGGCCAGGGATCCGTCCTCATACCAGTCGCGGGGGGTCTCCCAGGATCCGTCGTAGCGCAGCGCCTCGATAGCGGCCTCATCGACCTCTATCCCCAGACCTGGCCCCTCCGGCACCTCGATGTGCCCAGCCGAGTGCTTGAAGGGCGTGACGAGGTAACCCTCGCCCATAGTGACCTGCTCCTGGCACAGGAAGTTCGGTGTGCAGGCGTCAATCTGGAGGCAGGCCGCCAGGGCGATCGGACCTAATGGGCAGTGCGGCGCGATGGAGCAGTAGTAGGTCTCGGCCATCGCCGCGATCCGGCGGACCTCCGAGATGCCTCCCGCGTGCGAGAGGTCTGGCTGCAGCACTGCGGCGCCGCCTTTCTCGAGCACCTCACGGAAGCCGAACCGTGTGAAGAGCCTCTCGCCCGTGGCGATGGGAATGGTCGTCGAGCGCGCGACCTGGACGAGGGCATCAACGTTCTCGGGCAGGCACGGCTCCTCGATGAAGAGGGGGTGCATAGGTTCCAGAGCCTTCGCCAAGCGGATGGACTGGGCGGGGCTGACCCGGCCGTGGAAGTCGATGGCGATATCCACGTCGTCACCCGTGCCCTCGCGGAGGGCTTCCATGCGCTCGACGAAGCTCGCCACGAAAGCTGCGCTCTCGATGAACCGCACGGACTGCGGCACACCGGTCTTCACTGCGGTGAAGCCAGCGTCGCGCGCGGCGCGGCCTGACGCGCGGCACTCGTCAGGCGTGCTGCCCCCCGCGCCCGTGTAGATGCGGATCCTCTCCCGCACAGGGCCACCTAGGATCTCGTGCACCGGCAGTCCTAGTTCCTTGCCACGGATGTCCCACAGCGCCTGGTCGATGCCGCTGAGGGCGCTGCACAGGATGGGGCCGCCGCGGTAGAACCCGCTCCGATACAGCGCCTGCCAATGGCGCTCGATGTGCCGAGGGTCCTGCCCGATGAGGTAGCGGCCCATCTCGTGCACCGCCGCGGCCGTGGTCTGGGACCACCCCTCGACGATGGGCTCTCCCCATCCCACAAGCCCCTCATCGGTGTGCATCTTGAGGAACACCCACCGGGGCTTGACGTAGATGGTCTCTAGCTTGGTGATCTTCATGCTATTCGTCCTTGAGAATAGTCAGTAGTCCACCATCGGCCGCGAGGCTCGCGCCGTTGACAAACGAGGCGTCATCGGACGCGAGGAAGCAGATGGCGGCAGCGATCTCATCGGGCGAGCCCAGACGCCTCATGACCTGGATCTCGCTCTTCCGGGGAGCCCATGTAGCGCGGTCCACCACCACGTTCCTGCGGCTGTGCAGGGAGACGTCGATGGTGCCCGGTAGGATGCAGTTGAAGCGCACGCCTCGGGCGCCGAACTCGATGGCCAGAGCCCGGGTCATCCCGCACATTCCGGCTTTGGAGGCGGCATAGGCGGCGTGACCCGCATGGGTCTGCTCCGCGTGGACGGAGGAGACGTTCGTGACGCTGCCGCGCCCACGGGCCAGCATGTCCCCTATGACGGCGCGGCTCATCAGGAAGGCGCTCTTCAGGTTCGTGTCCAGCACGCCATCCCAGAAGGCCTCGTCCATCTCCTCGAAACGAACGGCGCGCGTGATCCCCGCGTTATTGACCAGCATGTCGATGCGCCCGAAGGCGGAGAGCGTCTTCTGAGCGACACGCTCACAGTCGGAGGACGACGCCACATCGGCCTGCATGAAGACGGCCCGACCGCCCTGTTCGCGGATCTCGGCGGCGGTTGCCTCGCCTCCCTCGGTGTTGTGGTTCGCGACGACACAGACGGCGGCGCCCTGGGCTGCCATCCGCAGCGCCGTCGACTTGCCGATCCCTGATGACGAGCCCGTTACGATGGCGACCTGGTCTCTGAACCTGGTGTGCATGGCGGCCTGGAGTCCCTCTCGCGTAGGCATCTGACCCGAAGCTCGCACGTCAAGCGAGCGGCACGGCGACGCCCTCGCGTTGGAGCATTCAACACATTCCGCGGTTGCCCTGCGGAGCCTACGGAGAGTAGTAGTTCCAGTTCTGCTTCTGCCGGCGGTAGTGCTGCTGGTCCCACGGGCTGCGCGCGCCGGGGTCGCCGGAGGGCGCCGGGTTCCAGAAGATGCGAAGCGAGCCGTCCTCCTCGATGGACACGACCTCCTCCCGCGCGTCATCTTGAAGGTCGATGACATATAGCCGCAGCGACGCGGTATCGAACACCTCCAGGAACTCCCCAGTGATCGGGTCGATAACCGCCGACCGGCCCAGGGTGTGGCGTTCCTTGCCCGCGATGTAGTCGCGTCCATCACCGAACCAATCGATCGCGGCGATCTCCTCAATGCCATGGCCGGTCCACCCTTCAGGGGCCATGTCGAGAAGGTGGTAACGAGAGATCAGCTCACCAGAGGATGACAGGACCCAGGGGGCTAGTTCGTTCCGATAGGGTTCCTCGTTGCCCCGCCTCGCTGTGCCGTCGCCGCCGGACGAGCGATTGAAGATCTCCAGCCCCGGGCGGTCGGGATCGAAGTCCCCAGCCACCACCTTGTCAGGGTCCTCCCAGTCCCACGGGTTCAAAGCGCTGAAGACGATGCCCTCGGAGTTCAGGACCACGGTGTGGGAGTCGGCCCCAATCTGCTCGGCCATGACGACCTCCAGCGGGAACCCGGGCACCACGTCCGCGATGACCATGCTGTCCATGGACCGGTACCGGCCACCGGGGTCCCACGGGCTCATCACGCTTCCGTCGTCATCGATGATGACCGCGCCGGCCACCTCATCCAGGCCATCCCCATCCAAGTCAGCAACACGTGCCGGGCTGTGCTCGATGCCTCGGTAGGCCTCCGTCTCCCAGACGGGATCCCCCGTTACTGCATCCACAACGAGGATCCGTTCCTGGCTGTATTGGAGTAGGATCTCGCGGTCGCCCTGGCCTCGGACGTTCAGAACGACCAGGGCCCAAGGCTCTCCGGGCGCCTCAAGTGACCACTTGGCCTCGCCCGTCCGAGCGTCCAGGACCGCAATCTCGCCGCCCTCGCTGAGGTACGCGATCTCCTGAACACCGTCGCCGTCCAGGTCGCCGGCGATGGCGCTAGGGTGATGGCTGAACTCCCAGAGCTTGATGTTCGCCTCGTGAGTCCACAGGAGAGCCCCATCCTGTGCATAGGCATCAATGAAGCCAGGGCCCGTAACCACGAGATCGAGAGCGCCATCTCCATCGAGGTCATGGCAGAAGATGCCGCCGTAGACCTCCGATGGCAGCGCGCGCAGGGGAAACGAGCGAGACTCGTGGTCAGCGGACGCCACCGAGGCGAGTGTCGAGCAGGCGAGGAGCGCTAGGACTGGCAGTCTGAGCATGGGTGAGCCTCCCGGAGACTAGCTGATCGTCAGACACGCGCCATGGCTGGATGTGGCGCAGGCCTGCGGCGCTGACGAGCGAAGTGAGCCACCAGCCTATGTCGCATGGAGGTTACGCCGGGTGCCGGAGAGAGTCGTCGTTACCGCGCGAGCCTTCTAGGACAACGGTGAAGCAGCCGAGGCCATGCTGACCGCGGCGGGGATCGAGGTCGCCCACTCGTTCGAGGCAGGGCCGCCTGGCGCAGGACCCCATAGATTGGATGAGTGACGATGCGAACGAACACGGTGAAAGCCGGACTAGCTCAGGGCCATCCGCAGATAGGCACCTGGCTCTCCCTCGCCAGTCCTATGGCTGCCCGGTTCCTGGCTAGAGTGGGCCTCGACTGGATCACCCTCGATCTGGAGCATAGCCCGGCGACTTGGGAGACGGCGGACGCGTGCTTCTCCGCCGTGGCGAGCGCTGGATGCGTGCCACTGGCGCGAATCCCCGTGAACGATCTGGTTCACATCAAGCGGACCATGGATTGCGGGGCGTGGGGCATTGTAGTACCCATGTGCAACACGGCGGCGGAGGCCGCTGCAGCCGTCGCCGCCTGCAAGTACCACCCGATGGGCCACCGGAGCGTGGGAGGGGCGCTTAGGGCTCTCAGTTTTGAGACCACGGAGGCGGAGTACTTCAGGCGAGCGAACGATGAGACCCTCGTCGTGGTCCAAGCGGAGCATGTGCAGGCCGTGGAGAACTGTGAGGCGATCTTCAGCACGCCTGGCGTGGACGCCATGTTCGTTGGGCCCAACGATCTGCTCGCGTCCATGGGACAGGAGCCTGCCATGGACTCTGATAACCCGGATTTCAGGGACGCTCTCCGAATGCTTCTGGACACGGCTCAAAGATGCGGAGTTGCGCCGGGGATCCACGCGGGGGACGCCGCGATGGCATGCCGCCGCATCGAGGAGGGCTGGCGCTTCGTGGCCATCGGAAGCGACCTCACTTTCATGTTGGACGGCGCCCGTGCCGCTGCTGCCGGTGTGCCGCGCGAAGGAAGGATGTGAACGCGATGACCTCAGCTACTGGGCAAGGCATCAGCGAGCGAGTCGTCTATGCCAGCCGCTGCGGCGCTCGGCTCGACTGCAACGTATGGACTGGTGGCGGCACAGATGACACCGCCGCTCTTCAGGCAGTGCTGGACCGTGCCCCTCAGATGGGTCACCTCCACCTGGTCATAGACGGCGCTGCGCTCGTCCGCGGTCTGGACGTGCACTCGAACACCACGATCGAGTGCCTCAATCCGGCCTGCGGCCTCTACCTCGCGGACGGGTCGGACCGGTACCTTGTGCGCAACGCCCACCCGAGCCGTGACGCGCGCCTCGATCGGAACATCACTCTCCTCGGCGGAACCTACAACGGCAACTGCCGGAACCAGGTGCATCACACGCCCGACAACACGGCCACAACGATCCTGGGCTTCTTCGGGGTGGAGTGCGTCACGATACGGGACATCACCCTGCGGGACCAGCGCACCTATGCCGTGCACCTGACGAACTGGCGCCGGGTCACCATGCAGAGCATTGCTATCGACCTGCCGGCCCGGATGCAGTGCGAGAACCAGGACGGCATCCACGTGCAAGGGCCAGGCGAGTTCCTCGTCCTACGGGACATCCAGGGGTGCGCCTGGGACGACTTCATCGCTATCAACGCCGATGATGGCAACTGCGACCTGGACGAGAACGGGACGGTGGTCTGGAACAACCTGGCGGGCCCCAATGTGAGTGTCGGACCCGTCACCGACGTGCTCATCGACGGGGTGATGGTTGAAGATGCGGCGCAGTGCATCCGACTGCTCTCGCGTGGCTCACGGCTGGACAGGGTCATTGTCCGGAACGTTACGGGCACCTACCGGAGCTTCGGTGTCTGGATCAACCCGTGGCAGGAGCTTGGAGGCAACTTCGGGTCCCTCGTGTTCGACACCATCGACCTCCGGCACGGTCCGGCGAACTACGACTACACGCCACCCTTCCTGTTCAGCGTAGGCGGCCGCATAGATGCCCTATCGTTGCGGAACATCACGCATCTCCATCCCACCGACGCGCGGCCCGTTGTGCGGGTAGACGCCAACGGCGACATCGGCTCGCTGACCGTGGACGGCCTGCAGATCATCGAGGTTGATGAACGGGCCGCCGATGCGCGGTACCTTCAGGTGGGAGGCCGGATCGACGAACTGACCCTACGCGACGTGTCCGTCCGGCGCGGGCCGGGGACTCTGGTGGATGGCTGCTTGGTGGAGATTGGTGGCCCAAGCTCGAGGCCTTCCTACTGGGGACCGGAGACCGCGGTCGCTCCACGTGAGTACGAGGCCAGGGTGGGTCGGCTCTGCCTTCACCAGGTGTGCGCCGAGCGGCTGAACCACCTCGTCACGCTGCAGTCGGGCGCATTGGACGGCCTATACGCCTCCGGCATCGTGTGCAGCGAGCTCGCGGGGGCCGTCCTGGCACATCGTGGAGGCTCCCTTGGGGAGGTGCATGTGGACGCTCTCCACGGCGCGGCGCCAGTGGACTGACCCGGCGCCGCATGCCTCCCAGGCCCTCCTCAGGCTGAGAGCCGCTGCTTCACGAGGGCCAGAAGCGCCCGTGCGGCCTGCTCTGGGCCGGTCGTCTCGTAGCCGGGGATCCCTAGCCGAGTGCGCATCTGGCCAACGAAGATTCCGGCCGCGTAGGCGGCCCCGAAGGTCTTCTGCGCCAGGCCCTCGTGCAGTTCGCGGTACTGTGGCGGGCCGAACACATTGGCGAAGTAGCAGTGGCCGAGGCCTGTGGAGGTCGTTGTCCCCTTGGCCATAGCAGCGCCTTCGCGGAACACTTCCAGCGCGTCACCCAACTCCGAGAGCGGCTCAATCGCCGGATGGGAGTCGTCGACCTCCTCGTAGTTGTTCGCGTAAAGGATGATGTCCACGGGGTAGCCGTGAAGGATCTCCTCAATGGTGGTCACCGGCAGGATGACACGGGCATTCACAAGGTGTGGATTGTGGACGATGGCCCGGTCCACTTGGTTGAACGCGTACCCGTGTTGCAGGTCGTCCAACCGTATGAAGGCCCCGACCTCGGTGCCATAGCCGAACAGGCGTCCGTCGGCGTCGACCTCCAGCGAGCCCATGTCATCGGCCACAACCACCAGGTCGCTGATCTCGGCCTCACCGATGGCGCGGAACGCTTCGAGACACTCACTCTTGCCTGTCGCTGTGTCGCCGATGATCAGGATGTTCGCTGCCGGCCCACCTCGAAGCTGCACCCGGACCATCGCCCCGTGGAACGGCATGCGACCGCGCCGCATGATGGCGACATTGTGCAGCGTCAGGATCATCTTCTTCAGATAGCCAAAGTACGCGAAGCGGTCCTCGTCAGGAACGGCAGCGACCAGCAGACCACTGGCCGGGTCCTCGTGAAACACGGTGGGTAGATCGCCGAACCGCGCGAGGACTTCCGCCGGCGCCCCGTAGAGGTAGAGCGCATCCGGTCCGGCCGCAACCTCCTCGTCCGTAGCGAGCTCGAAGAGATTGGCTAGAGAGCACCCAAGAGACATGAAACGGTGGTGGAAGTAGACGAAGACGACCACGGGGCCAACCCGGGCAGGGAAGCAGAGCCATTCGTCGGGCGAGAGGTCGATCCCATCGATGGGGTTCACATCGGTCTTCAGGAACTGCCCGGTCCGCGTGTTGGTGGGAGTCCGAAAGATCAAGGGAGGGGTGAGAAGGGCCTGTCGGATGAAGGGAACCCCCCGCAGTCGTTCGCCGTACGTGTCCGGGCAGGGCCACTCGCAGTCAACGGCAATGAGCCCCACCTCACAGCCTGCCCACACTTGGCGGTAGACGCGCGGATGCTCACCCGTGATGCTCTCGCAGATGTCCCTGTACAGCGCCCGCACGAGGTGCGTGAGCTGTTCCACGGTCATGTTGAAGGTGCGGTATGGACGCGTGTCGTGAGCGTTGGGCCCCTGGGATGAGTGGGCCACGAGGAAGCGATCGAATGAACGCCAGAAGTCATAGAGGTCCTCGACGAGACGGTGCAGCTCTCTCCGGCGATCGAGATAACCCTCTGACCCGGGCACGATCCGCGTGACCTGCTCCAGCGGCACGATGGCGAGGCTCCTCAGGACCTCCACGAGCCGCTCTATCTCAGCGTGATCCGCGAAGTCGACATCCAGGCCACCTAGCACCGCAGAGTTACGACCGCGCCGGTCCTCAACGTACCACTCCACCACCTGGCCGAACAGCCGGCTCGACGCAAGCTCCCGAGTGGTCGAACAGATCATGCCGCCAGTCTGCAGGATGACTTGGCGGCCCTCACGACGGAGCACCTCGTGCTGCACGCACGCACATCCTTCCGCGCCGTGCACCCCGCCACACAGCCTGATGGATTCTGACACACGGAGCGGCGAGGAGTCCACCTGACAAGGCAGCCCACATTGCACGAGCGCCCCTGAGGGCGGGGGCGCTCGTGGATGGTGTCCTATCCGTTGTGCTGGGCCAGATGCCCCTAGCTACTCGGCATCATCGTCCGCATCGTCCGCCGCCTCGATGTCATCCTCGTCATCGCTGTCGGAGGGTTCCTCGTCATCATAGAGATCCCCAGCGATCTCCTCATCCTCGCCCTCGCTGGCATCAACATCGTCGTCAGATGCAGCGTCGTCGTCATCCTTCGCGTCGCCGTCGCCACCCCCACCGATGCCCGGCAGAGCGGCGTCGAGGTGCTCCAAGGCCTCGGAGTCCTCTTCCTCGTCCATCTCCCCGAAGCCGAAGTCGCCGTCCACGAAGATGCCCGTGTCGAAGTCGCTGATTCGGATGTCCTGGGACGGATCCGCCAGCCCCACTTGGGTCTCCTTGTAGGTCGCCATGCCCGAGCCCGCGGGGATGAGCCGCCCGATGATGACGTTCTCCTTCAGGCCGCGCAGCGGATCGGACTTCCCTCGGATGGCCGCCTCTGTGAGGACCTTTGTGGTCTTCTGGAAGGATGCCGCCGACAGGAAGCTCTCCGTCTGAAGCGATGCTTCGGTGATACCGAGCAGCATGACCTCGGCCGTGGCCGGCTTGCCGCCGAGGTTGGTCACGCGCCGATTCTCCTCGTCGAAGGCGAACCGGTCCAGGATCTGGCCGGGGAGCAGATCGGTCGAACCATGGTCCAGGACGCGCCGCTTGCGGAGCATCTGGCGCACGATGACCTCGATGTGCTTGTCGTTGATGAGCACGTTCTGCCCGCGGTAGACGCGCTGGATCTCCTTGACCAGGTAGTCCTGGCAGGCGTGAACGCCACGGAGGTCGAGAACCTGCTGAGGATCCAGCGGGCCGTCGGTGAGCCGGTCGCCCGCGCGGACGATCTGGCCGGGCTGGACCTTGAGATACCCACGGTAGGGGACCATGTAGGACTTGCGGATAGCCAGCGTCTTGACCTTGCTCTTGCGGAGGTTCCGGAGGAGCTTGTCGGTAAGCTCCACACCCCTCTCGGCCAGAACCGTGCCGTCCTCGGCCTTGATGGTCTCCGCCAGGGTCTCGCCCTTGAGCTTCTGGCGGCCACCCGCGATGGGCTGCTCGGAGTGGATGACGACGCGCCGGAAACCGCGATCGTCGATCTCCGCTACGACGCCATCCAGATCCGAGACGATGGCGAGCCCCTTCGGTCGCCGAGCCTCGAAGAGCTCCACGACACGGAGCAGACCGCCCACCGGATCCTCGAGAACCTTGAGGACCGCCTGCATAGCGCGGTTCGTGTCGCGCTGGTCGCCCGAGCTCTCCACCCTCACCAAGCCCTTGTCGATGTCATCGTGGAGCTGCTTGATGGCCTCCTGCTGCTTCTTCTTGACATCGGCGACGCCCGTGATAGTCGCTGCGGCGACGCCGCCCGTGTGGAAGGTCCGCATGGTGAGCTGGGTGCCCGGCTCGCCGATGGACTGGGCGGCGATGATGCCCACAGCCTCCCCGATCTCCACCTTGCCCCAGTTCGAGAGGTCGCGCCCGTAACAGCGGACGCAGACGCCCTGGCGGAGGTCACAAGTGAGAGGACTGCGGACCTTGACCTGGCGGATGTTCACGGCTTCGATCGCCTGCGCGCGCTCCCGGGTGATCTCCTGTCCCGCCTCCACCAGGATCGCGCCCGACGACGGGTCCACGATGTTCTCCGCCGCGAACCGTCCACGGATCCGCTGAGCCAGAGTCAGGATGGGGTCCTGCGACTTGGAGTCATCGGTGTGAAGATCCGCGCCGCAGTTCTGGCACACGGAAGGAGCGCCGCTGCTGCGGTAGAGATCCTCAGTTCCGCACTTCTGACAGTACACATCGTCCTCGTAGACCGGTGACATGACGATGCCGTTCATCGCGCCGCAGTCCTCGCCTCGAACGATGACATCCTGGGCGACGTCTACGAGCCGGCGCGTCAGGTAACCAGCATCGGCCGTACGGAGGGCGGTGTCGGCCAGACCCTTGCGGGCCCCGTGAGTCGACACGAAGTACTCCAGGGACGTCAGACCCTCTCGGAAGTTCGAACGGACCGGCAAGTCCTCGATGAGCCGGCCGTGAGGATCGGACATCAGGCCGCGCATTCCGGCGAGCTGGCTGATCTGTCGCGGGTTACCTCTGGAGCCCGAGTCCACCATCATAAAGATGGGGTTGAACTTCGGGATCGAGTTGATGATCTCGCGCACGACGGCCTCTGAGGCCTTCATCCAGGCCTCACGAACGAGCCTCTCGCGCTCGGCCTGAGTGAGGGAGCCTCTCCGGAAGCTGTCATTGTGTCCACGCACCGAGTCCTCGGCGCTGCTGATGATCTCGTCGCGGTTGGTCTTGATGTCCATGTCCGAGAGGGACATAGAGATGCCGGCCCGGGTCGCCCATTCGAAGCCGAGGGACTTCGCGTCATCCAGGAACTGGATCGTGCGGTCGGGGCCATGCTTGTCATGCATCGCTTCGACCAAGCTAGACAGGGTGCTCTTCGCGAACACCTTGTCATACTGTCGCAGCGATAGAGGCAGGAGGGCGTTCCAGATCACGCGGCCGGTCGTCGTCTCGACGAGAGTGCGCTTCACCTCAAAGGAGAACGCTTCCTTAGGCTCGATCTCGCCGGCCTCAACAGCGCGGGCCACAGCGTCCTCGAGAGCGCGCGTCGTCAGTGCGTAGCTTCCGACATCCTCCTCCTCGGGCGCCGACGGTTCCTCGATGATCTCGCCCGTCTCCTCGTCCACAACGGGCTCCGGATGCCGGTCCGCGTAGGACTTCTTGGCCTGCTTCGCCGTGAACGTGATGGGCTCATGGTCGGAGGTGAGGGACGGCAGATGCGTGTCGAGGACGTTCTCATACGCCTCGCTGCAGATCCGCCGAAGCTCGGCAAGGAGGTCGCCGTGCCTGACTTCATCCAGCTCGTGCCCGATCTCCAGCAGATCTACTCGGACCTTGCACCGCTGGTGGAGGTCCTGGATGCCTGCCTCCCACGCGGCGATGGCCTCGTAGGGCGCGGTGAAGACGCGCATCCGTGGAGCGGCCTCATCCGGTGCCCGCTCGGCCTCGGGCTCTTCCTCGATCTGGGTCGTCTGAGTGAGGTAGTAGGCGCCGAGAACGATGTCGTACACGGGGCCGACGACTGGGTGACCATCCGCCGGCTTGAAGAGATTCTGGCTGGCCATCATGAGGATGCGGGCTTCAGCCTGGGCGAAGGAAGACAGCGGGACGTGCACCGCCATCTGGTCGCCGTCGAAGTCCGCGTTGAACGCGGCGCACACCAGAGGATGGATTTGGATCGCCTTGCCGTCGACCAGAACGGGCTCGAAGGCCTGGATGCCGAGCCGGTGCAGTGTCGGGGCCCGGTTCAGGAGCACCGGGTGGTCTTCGATGACCTCCTCGAGAGCGTCCCAGACCTGCGGCTGCACTCGGTCCACCATGCGCTTCGCCGTCTTGATGTTCGTCGTGAAGCCCTTCTCGACGAGCTTCTTCATGACGAAGGGCTTGAACAGCTCCAGGGCCATCTCACGGGGAAGCCCGCACTGGTGGAGCTTGAGCTCGGGACCGACGACGATGACCGAGCGTCCGGAGTAGTCCACGCGCTTCCCAAGCAGGTTCTTGCGGAAGCGGCCCTCCTTGCCCTTGAGTAGGTCGGAGAGGGACTTCAGCGGTCGCCGGGTCTGCCCACCGGAGACGGGGTGGGTACGCCGCTGGTTGTCGATGAGCGCGTCCACGGCCTCCTGGAGCAAGCGACGCTCGTGGTTCACGATGGACTCCGGCGCCTTGATCTCCATGATCCGGCGCAGGCGGTTGTTGCGGTTGATGATGCGGCGATAGAGATCGTTGACATCGGAGGTGGCGAAGCGGCCGCCATCGAGCTGCACCATGGGGCGTAGCTCGGGCGGGAGCACCGGCACGGCGTCGAGGATCATCCACTCCGGCCGCGTCCGGGAGCGCCGGAAGCCATCGGCAACGGAGAGGCGCTTGATCGCCCGAGCGCGTCGGGGGCCTGAGGTGGTATTGGCGATCTCATACCGCAGCTCGCGGCAGAGCTCGTCAAGGTCGATGCTCGCCAGCAGCTCCCGCACCGCGGCCGCGCCCAGGCCCGCGGAGAAGACCTCCTCGAAGTCCGCCGAGAGGCGGTCGGACAGAATGTAGATGAGCCGCTGCAGCCCCCGATAGTCGATCTCCTGGATAAGCTGCTTCTCTTCGAGCTCGAGAAGCGTCTGAAGCGACTTTCGGAGCTGCTCGAACCGCTCCTCGAGGGCCTCCGCCTCGACGGCGAAGGATTCCTCCAAGTCGCGCTCCTTCTGAGCGATCTTGGCCTCGTCGGCGACCTCAGGCTCCGCGCCCTCTTCGGCGCCCTCGCCGGTCCCGACCGGCTGAATAAACTGCCCGCCGTCGAGATCATCGGGATCTGGCTCCATCAGGTCCTCGGGATCGCCGACGGGGTTCTCGCGCCACATCTCGAACTGCTCGCGGCGCTGGACCTTCCACTGCTCCAGCGCCTCCTTCTCCTCGCCGATGTAGGACTCGATGATCCCCCGGATGTCATCCGCTCGGTCGGTGATCCGCTGGGAGTCGACCTTGGTCACGATGTATGAAGCGAAGTAGATGACCTTTTCGAGCGCCTTGGGTGAGATGTCCAGGAGCAGTCCGATGGGGCTCGGGACGCCCTTGAGATACCAGATGTGACAGACGGGAGCCGCGAGCTCGATGTGACCCATCCGGCGCCGCCTAACCCGGGCCCGGGTAACCTCTACGCCGCATCGATCGCAGATAATCCCCTTATACTTGATCTTCTTGTACTTGCCGCAGTGGCACTCCCAGTCCTTAGTGGGCCCGAAGATACGCTCACAGAACAGCCCTTCGCGCTCAGGCTTGAAAGTGCGGTAGTTGATGGTCTCGGGCTTCTTCACCTCACCGTAGGACCACTCACGAATGGTATCGGGCGAGGCCAGGCTGATACGAATAGCGTCAACTTCACCGAGAAGCGCCAAGGTAGGTTCCTCCTCAAGGTCGCCGCGCGCGGTTCTAGCCTATGCCTGGCCGCCTAGCGCAGTGAGGTCATCTCTTCGTCAACGTCCTTGATCTCGAACTCACGCGAGTCCGCCGTGGACTCGGCGGTGATCCGCAGCCCCAAGCTCTCCAGCTCCTTGATCAGGATGAAGAAGCTCTCCGGCACCCCGGGCTCCTGGATGTTCTCGCCCTTGACGATGGACTCGTAGGTGCGGACACGGCCGTTCACATCGTCAGACTTGATCGTGAGCATCTCTTGCAGGGTATGGGCGGCGCCGTAGGCCTCGAGAGCCCAGACTTCCATCTCGCCGAAGCGCTGGCCACCGAACTGAGCCTTGCCACCGAGGGGCTGCTGTGTCACCAGGGAGTAGGGTCCCGTGGACCGGGCGTGGATCTTGTCCTCCACCAGGTGGTTCAGCTTCAGGATGTACGCCTTGCCCGCCAGGACCGTCTGGTGGAACTGGTCGCCGGTGAGCCCATCGCGCACATAGGAGCGCCCATCATCGCGGAGCGTTCCAGCCCGCACGACCGCGCGCCTGTGGATCTCGTCTACGATGGCGCCGGGCAGTTCCTTCGCGCTGACGCTTGGCTCGATGGCCAGGATCTCGGCGGCGAAAGCAAGATCCTCCTTGCTCAGCCGACCGACCTCCTCGCGGAGTGTGGCCGTGAGCTTCTCAACGGCCTCCGCCGCAAAGGTCCGCAGCTCATTGGGCTCGTGCCCCTCGGCCATCAGGCGATGGAGATCGTCAGCAGTGGCCGTGGGGGGGAGGTCCAGAGAGATCCTGCGGAGCTCGCCGCCAACGACACGGCCCAGCTCCTCCTCGGCGTAGCGCTGGAGTTCGCGGGCGACCTTCGCATCTGAAACGGCGGCCAGGTAGTCCCACACCTCATCGGCCGTCAGGCCCTGGATGACGGGGCAGCGGAAGCGCACGCCAAGCTCCTCACCGACCATCCCCATGTGAGCCTCGAGGATCTGGCCCACGTTCATCCGGGACGGCACGCCTAGGGGGTTCAGGATGACATCGACGGGAGTGCCGTCCATGAGGAACGGCATGTCCTCCTCGGGGAGGATCTTCGCGATGACGCCCTTGTTCCCGTGGCGCCCCGCAAGCTTGTCGCCAACCATCACCTTGCGGCGCTGGGCGACGTAGACGCGAACGAGCTGGTTCACGCCGGCGGGAAGCTCGTCGCCCAGGTCCCGCTCCAGGTAGCCGCCGCATACGCTGCAGCCCAAGCTCTCGGGCTGTCGACCGCAGTGATAGACCGCGCCGCATTCGCTGCAGACGTAGCGGAAGCGCGAGAACACCCGCACACCCACGACCTTGCCTTTCTCGCCGTGGGGCATACGGAGCGATACGTCACGCATCTCCTCGGCCTTCTTGCCGAAGATGGCGATGACGAGTTTCTCCTCAGCGGTAAGCTCGGACTGGCCCTTCGGCGCCACCTTGCCGACGAGGATATCCTCGGCCCGAACCTCGGCGCCGGGCGTGATGATGCCGTTCTCATCGAGGTGCTTGCGCGCCTCATCGCCTACGTTGGGGATGTCCGGGGTGATCTCCTCGGGCCCCAGCTTCGTATCCCGGGCCTCGGTCTCGTACTTCTCGATGTGGATCGAGGTCAGACTGTCTTCCTTGACGAGCCGCTCCGAGAGGATAATGGCGTCCTCGAAATTGTAGCCGCGCCAGGGCATGTACACGACTTTGAGGTCCTGCCCCAGGGCGAGTTCGCCGTACCGAGTGCAAGAGCCATCGGCGAGCACATCGCCGGCCTTGACCCGCTGGCCCATCTTGACCAGAGGATGCTGGTTCACACAGGTTGCCTGGTTCGTGCGGACGAACTTCTGGAGCGGATAGAAGTCAACCTCGCCCGTGCGCCGCTTCACCTCTATGCCCTGGCTATCGACGTACTCCACCCGGCCATCGTACTCCGCCCGGACCATGGTACCCGAGTCGTTCGCGACCTGCTCCTCCATCCCCGTGTGCACGTCCGGGGCGTCCGCCACGAGGAGGGGTACGGCCTGGCGCTGCATGTTCGAGCCCATGAGGCCACGGATCGGGTCGTCATTCTCCAGGAACGGGATGAGCGACGTCGCTGCCGAAAAGATCTGCCCCGGCGACACATCCATCAGGTCGACCTCGGAGGCCTCCACACGGGGGTAGCTCCGGCGGGCGCGACAGGTCACGCGGTCCTCGATGAAACGACCGTTCGAGTCATAGGGAGTGTCTGCGGGCGCGATGGCGTACTTACGCTCCTCGTCGGCACTGAGGAACCGCACTTCGTTGGTGAGCTTGCCGTTCTTGACCACCCGGTAGGGGGTCAACACGAAGCCGAACTCATCGAGCTTCGCGTGGCACGCCAGGGCGCCGACCAGACCGATATTCGGACCTTCAGGGGTCTCAATGGGGCATATCCGCCCGTAGTGGCTGTGATGCACATCGCGCACCTCCAGCTTGGCGCTCTGGCGCGAGAGACCACCAGGGCCTAGGGCCGAGAGCCGCCGCTTGTGGGTCAGCTCCGCGAGCGGGTTGACCTCGTCCATGAACTGGCTGAGCTGGCCGCTGCCGAAGAAGCTCCGCACCGACGCCGTGATGGGCTTGATCGAGATGATGGACTGAGCATTCAGCTTCTCGGGATCCATTGAGGTCATGCGCTCGCGCGCCACCCGCTCCATCCGGATGAAACCGGTCCGGAACTGGTTCAGAAGCAGCTCGCCAACCCCACGGATGCGCTTGTTCTCGAGGTGGTCGATGTCGTCCACCTCATAGCCCTCCTCGTTCTCGCTCAGCTTGACGAGGTACTTGATGATCGCGATGACGTCGTGCTTAGTCAGCCCTCGCTGTTCGAGGGGCAGATCGAGCCCGAGCTTGTTGTTCAGCTTATGCCGCCCGACCTTGTCCAGGTCGTAGCGCTTGGGGTCCAGGAACATGGAGTGGAGGAGTGAGCGGGCGCTGTCCTCGGTTGGCGCGTCGCCGGGCCGGATCTTCTTGTAGATGTCCGCGAGAGCCTCGACCTCGTTGGCGGCGGGATCCTGCTTCATCGTCTCAACGACGAACCGACTGACGCGCAAGGCGGTGAAGCTCTTCAGGCCCGTCTCGCAGATCTGCCGCGCGGCGGTATCCTCGATCTCGTGGTACGGCGGGACGATGAGCTTGCCATCCCGGCTCCGCATCTCTTCGATCGCGATCATGCCGCGGATGTCCTCGGGTTCGGGCTTCTTGATCGTCTCGCGCTCCCCGAAGAGTTCGTAGATCTGAGCATCGTTCCCGCACTCGATGGGGTTCGCCGAGTCGGGATCGGTGAAGTAGTTCATCGCCCGGAGCAGCGTTGTGGCGGGGAAACGCCTCGTCTGCCCAACCTTCACCGAGATCATGTCGTTAGCGTCGGTCTCGAAGTCCACCCACACACCCTCGGTGGGGATGAGCTGGGCCGAGTAGAGCTGGCGGCCCGAGAAGTCGATCGTGTCACTGAAGTAGACACCTGGCGAACGGGCGAGCTGGCTGACGACAACCCTCTCGGCTTCGTTGATCAGGAAGGTGCCCTTGGGAGTCATGGCGGGGATCTCGCCCATGTACACCTCGGACTCGCGAATCTCGCCGCTCTCTTTGTCGACCAGGCGAACCTTCGCGCGCAGCGGGCGCTCGAAGGTGATGTCCCGCTCGCGACACTCCTCGAGGCTGAACTTCGGCTCCCCTAGCTCGTGCTCCAGGAACTCCAGGGAGAGCTTGCCCGTGAAGTCCTCGATGGGGGAGAAAGTGCGGAACAACTCACTCAAGCCCTCTGTGAGGAACCTCTCGTACGAGCTCGTCTGGATCTCGATCAGATTGGGGAGGTCCGTAGGGGGCGTGAGCCGCCCTAACCGTCCTGTGAAAACGAACTGGCCGTTACCCGACGCCATGGAACGCAACCACCTTTCCCCGGCCAAGCAGGGTGAGCTGTGCCGGGAGGTTGACTACCAACAATGCAGGGCTCGCGCATACCTCAAGCGAATACGAGATGGCGAGAACATCAGCGTAGGTGCGGGACGGGGGAGACGACAGAAAGCACCCCAGGCAAGCCCAAGGTGCCGCTGCGAGCGGCTTTCGCCGCGGATTGACGATTTCCCCATTACCATATGGGCGCAGTCACAACTCCGTATGGCGCAGAAGATAAGGATACGGCACAAGACCGTAGGTGTCAACTGCGGAATCGGTCTGTGCATGACTAGCGAATCCCTCGCCACCGATGGACGCGAACCGCGAGGACACCACCCGGAGGCGGCCAGAGCGGCAGGCTGCGGTAGGCCTTGACACGCGAGCCACCGGAGCCCACCTTACTCCACATGCGCCTGTAGCTCAACTGGCGGCGAGAGGACCCTTCCTTCCATGATCTCCCTCTGCGTATCAGTGCAGCATCCGAACGAGCCGGCACTGGCCAAGGCAGCCGGAGCCGATGGGGCTGTGGTCGTTGGGGCATCAGGCGTTCGTGAGGCGTGCGAACTGTGCGGACTGCCCATCGTGGCCGTTCGACCGGCCGCCTGCCTGCCGGGGGCGGCGGACCTGCCTCTTGTGCCCCGCGGTACACCGCCGAGCCTGATTCTGCTAGGCGCACCCGTGCCCACGGCCGAGGATCGCCGGTCCATGGAGGGCATCAAGGCATTCCGCCTTCGGATCATCGAGGTCCTGGAGGGGCTTGCCGAATGGGCCGCGGCCGAGGAACATCGGATCTGTGTCAGCTCTAGAGTAGATAGTTTCTTCGAAGGTGCATTGGAGTTGACTGAAGTCCTGAGAGCGGTTGGGAGTGACTGGCTGCTCTATGCCCTGAACACCTTCGACGCGGAGGAGTGCGGCGATGGCCTGAGCGGCGCGACTGACATCTGCGGCGATATGCTGGGCCACGTGGTTGCCGAGGACCGAGCGGGCAACTCCCGCGTGGCTCCTGGCCAGGGCCAGATCCCCTTCGATCGGCTCTTCGAACAGCTCCGCCTGCTGGGCTACGAGGGAGCCGTGGAGGTCGCCGCGGTGCCGGATGCTTGGGAAGGGGCCATCGCGCACCTCAAGCGGGCCATGTCATGACCCCCGAACGGCCCGTAGTCGTGCTCTGCCCCAAGCCCGACGACGAGACCGTCTCGGCCGCCCGCTTCTTGGCTACGGAGATAGGCTGCCCCATTCAGCCGCGCCGGGGTCGAACGATCGCGGGCGTGTTTCGTGAAGGGCACGATGCCGTCATCGGCGTGAGTAAGACGCACGCGAGCTTCTTCATCTCGTCGCACGAACCGCCGTTCCTGTTCCATCCGGGACTTGCCAAAAACCGCATCGGTAGCCTGCTGCGCGGTGAGCCCGAGACCTTGACGCGCGCGGCGGGGTTGGTCGAGGGCTCCACCTTCTTCGATGCCACCCTCGGGAGGGCGACGGACGCACTGGTGGTAGCCCATGCCGTGGGGGACTCGGGTCGAGTCGTGGGAGTGGAGGCGAATCCGATCGTTGCCGCTGTCGTGCGACTAGGGCTACGTAGGTCTGTGGTGCCAGGCAAGGCGGTTACGGCAGCCATGCGGCGTGTGGAGGCGCGACAGGGGGACCACCGGGACGCCCTGGCTGCTGAGGCCAGTGACTCCTGGGATGTGGTGTACTTCGATCCCTTCTTCGAGAAGCAGGTCCGGGGCTCGGTGGACATGACGCCCCTGCGGCTCGTCGGCTGCCACGACGGCGTGAGCGTGGGGGCGCTGGAGGAGGCACAGCGTGTCGCGCGGCGTTGCGTAGTGCACAAAGTCCGTGTGGACCATGATCCGCCGCCGGCCATCCAGGATTGGAATCTGGTGCGAGGCAAGCGACGAACCGGATACCTCGTATGGCACAAAGGCTAACGCTGAGTGGGCTGCTCATCGTGGTCATCGCGGCCGCAGTCGGTTGCGGCCCTGATCTCCAGCGCTCCGAGCACGTCATAGAGCGTGCGCTCACGCCCCGCGTAGTGACGGTGATGGATCCGCGAACAGTGGATGGAGACACGCTGGCGACGGAGGAGCTCGGGCGGGTGAGGCTGATCGGCATCGATTGCCCCGAAGTGGGAGAGCCGGGAGCTGATGACGCAACGCGCTACACGGCCGCGATGGTCCGGGGCAACACCGTGCATCTCGCCATCAGCCCCTTGTGGCCCTTGGATGTCTATGGCCGATGCCGCGCCGTGGCGTACGTCACGGGAGCTGGCGGGCCACTGTGCATCAACGCGGACCTCGTCCGGCGCGGACTGGCGCGACCATCCAGCTGGGGGCCCGAGGCCTTCGACGTGGCGGCATGGGCCCAAGAACGGGGCCCCGGACCCACCCGCTCGCGTCTCGTTGACGCAAGACTCCCCGACCCATCGCGCATCGTCGTCTATGTGTCGCCCTCAGGGGCAAAGTATCACCGCAAGGACTGCCACCATGCGCGGAACGGCATGCCGACGACCCTCCGGTCGGCGGTAGCCAGGGGCTACGGGCCGTGCGGAGCCTGCTACCCACCGGTGATGAACCCGTAATGGAGTGGTTCCACGTCATTGCAGCCGGCGATGTCGACCGCGACCTGGCCCTTGCCGAGGCCGCTGCCCTAGGTCCTGGCACGCTGTCCTCGCCCAACGTATGGCTCTCACGCCATGCCATCGATGCCTCCCGGACGGCCTATCTCTCCCTCGGCGCGGAGCTGCTCTGGAGTGGGCGTGAGTTCGGCGATCTGCTCCGCCTTCTAGAGGAGCGGCCGCTCGAAGCACACGGCTTCGCCATCGATGCCCGCAAGTACCCTCGCCGAGGTGGTCCGCCGCGCCAGGAGATGTGCGCCCAGATCGGTCAACGGCTCATCGGACACCCCAACCTCGAGCGCCCCGCTGTCGAGCTCGCCCTCGTTCTCGACCAGGGCAGCATGTACTTCGGGCGCATCGTGAGCCGCCAGACCACGGACTGGGCTGCGCGAACCGGTAAGCCCTTCACCTTCAGCGCCGCGATCTTCCCGCGGGTGGCCCGGGCCGCCGTGAACATCACGGGATCCCGTCCCGCCACCGTGGTGGATCCGTGCTGTGGCTCCGGCACGATCGTTATCGAGGCTGCCACTCTGGGGCACCGGGCGGTGGGGTTCGACCGTGCGATCGACATGCCCAGGCGCGCTCGGAGGAATGCCCGGCACTTCGGCCTGGATGCGCTGTTTGGGGTGGGGGACGTCCGTACCCTGGCGGGCCAGTTCGATCTCCTGGTCTCCAACCTGCCCTACGACCGGTACTCGCCGACGCCACCGGGCTTCTACCAGGCTGTGCTGAGGAATCTGCCCCGCCTGGCGCCACGCGCTGCGCTCTTCACCGATAGCGACCTGAGCCCCCTCATTGAGGCCGCGGGACTCCGCCAGACGGGCCTCATCAAGCAGATCAGCTACTCGATGATCCGCCATCTCCACCTGATCGAGACAGAGTGACATGTATCTGCTGTGTTCGAGAAGGTTCTAGGCCATGGCGGTCTAATGTGCCTGCAGTAGCTCGCCGCTACCCGCTATGCCCCAGGGGGCCCGAGATGTCTATTCGCCTCGCTGCCCGGACCCATCGGCGCGCTCGCCACATCTTCACGCGCCCACGCGCGCGAGGATCGCGGTTCGGTGTTTTGGTGATCTGGGCGGGCGTCCTGGGACTCACGACCCTCTTCGTGCTCCGCCCCTGGTCTGGTGGCCGCACGGCTGATGCGCCGGAGCAGACAGGACTGGCCCCAGCGATTGAGCATGCACTGCGCCTCGGGGCGAGCATCCCAAGCCGCTACCATGGCGCTCACGTCTCCAGTCCCCCCGCTGGCTTCTCGGAGCCGCTGGTTGCCCTGACCTTCGATGATGGCCCACACCCCGACGTCACGGTGCCGATACTCACCATCCTCTCGGATAGAAGTATCCGCGCCACGTTTTTCGTGCTTGGACTGCAGGCGGAGAAGTATCCCGAGATCGCCGCCAGGGTAGCGGCTGAGGGCCATGTGCTCGCCAACCACAGCTACTCGCACCGGGTGAGCACGGCTGGCGAGCAGACGGCGAAGGAACTGGACCGCACAGAGACGCTCATCTATCAAGCGGCAGGGGACAGCCCGCTACTGTTCAGGCCCCCCGAGGGCCGCACGGACACGGCGCTCACCAGCTACGCCATCGACCAGGGCTTCACCATCGTGCGTTGGTGTGTGGATTCGGAGGACTGGAAGCACCCGTCGGCTGAGACGATTGTCGCCAACTGCATGCGAGATATGCGTCCGGGCGCCATCGTCGTTCTCCACGACGGCGGCGGCGGCTACCCTGACACACCCGGCGCTCTACCCCTTCTCCTGGACCGCCTCGCCTCAGAGGGCTACACGTTCGTGACCGTGCCTGAGATGCTTCAGGCGTGGGACAGGTTCCTCTCACAGCAGAGCACCGAGAGCACCGACATCAGTTAGCCCATGCGCCCACGAGCGCCTCGTCGTACTGGCTGAGCGGCGCCAGGCGGTCGCTTGGAGCCGACTCGCCTCCCTCTCCCAAGGGCGGTTCACCGTTCACTGCCGGCGGCCCTGGGTGACCGAGGCGGGGCTACCCTCGGGCCTCTCTCCACAGGGAGCGGAACTCGGGTAGCAGCACGGGGATGTAGTCTGGGCCCAGCCGGTCGAGCACTTCGCTGAGGCTGCTGGCGTCGTGGGACCAACTCAGCGCCATCACGGCCATGAAGCCCGGCCGGTCCGCCGGCGTCTGGTCGCGTATGTCCTCCACGAGCCACGCGATGTTCTCGTCGCGGCTCAGGGCGTGGTGGTCGTGGGGCCAGCGCGTGAGCACGTGACTCACCACCACATCCTTTGGTGGCAGAACGTACGTCGCGGAGCGCTCATCGAACCCCTCGTCCCGCCCCATACCCATCAGGAGCATCTCCAGGCCAGGGACCCCCTCGGCGAACCGTCGGGTCGTAGGGTCCTGGAGCTCACGGTCGAAGGGCCGCCAAGCGTCAGTGTAGAGCCCCAGCTCAGGGCTGCCCAGGAGAGCCATGGACTGGGCCGTCAGCTCTAAGTATCGATTCCAAGCGGCCTCGGGCGCCGCGGAGGCGTCCAGGAAGCCCCGGTAGGGGTGCACATAGCCCGCTCCCGAAATCGCTGTGTAGAAGTGATCGAGGGGCGAGGCACGCTCCACGAAGTAGGCGAAGACAGGAGGCAGCAGCTCGTAGACAGCGGGCCCCACGCTCCAGTTGATGGGCACTCGCCCCTGCATCGGGTCCTCCCACACCTGGTACTGACGGCTCTGCCAGTAACCAGGGGCATCGCCCGACTCCACAATGCAGATGGCCAGGTAGACCTTGGTCGGATCGAGTTCAGGCGCGGGTCGGCGGGTCCGCGACCAGTACGACTGGAGCGCGCCGGCGAGATCCGTGGGAACGCCTGACAGCAGCGAGGAGTTGCTCATGAAGTCACAAACGACGCTGAACTTGCCATACTCGCCTGCCAGACCTACGCCGCCGTACTCGGTAAGCCCAGCGTCGGGTCCGGACGTGATGAAGCCCACCATGGGGATGTTCTCAGGGCTAACCCGTAGCAGCTCCTCGAAAACGGCCAGCTCGTCCGCGTGTACGGCCACTTGACCGTCCGAGCGCTCCTCTGAGGTAACCCAGATCGGCATCACGCGACGGGCCACGAGGTAGTCACGGAGCATGTGGGAGGTTGCCGTGGGGTGGTAGGCTGCGATGACACGGTGGCTGAGCCGTGGCCAGATCTCCTCCAGGGCCCATTGATAGGCCTCGGCGTTGCTCCGGAAGCGTCCGCGCAGGTCGATGATCGGCCGGCCGCCCGCAAGCGTAGCCGCATCCTCCTCGCCGGCGACGACGCCAGACTCCACGGACGCCAATGCGGTGGCGACGTTCATCGAGGCGGGCACCTGAGAGTCGTAGACGACGATGCTGCGATAGCGCGAAGCGAAGGTCGCGAAGGCCTCGTCGACGCTGAGGCGGGAGTAGCCCTCGATGGCGCCGGTCTCCACCAGGCGGTCCAGCCAGAACTGGTCCCAGTGGGCCGCTAGCAGATACAGAACCGCCTCGCCAGATGAGTTGGCCTGCCCCTGGAGGGTGGTCGCCGCGAGCCTGCGGTCCAGCGACTCCCCGGCCAGATCGACCACCGATAGCCGAGCCGAGGGCGGCGGCACCGGGGGAAACAGGTCGAGGCCCTGTCCGTTCACGGCGCTCACGATCCCTCCACCACGCGGACGCCGCGCTCGGTCAGATGGGCCTTGGCCCACTCCACCCGCTCCGGCGCGGGCACCCAGGGGTCGCCAGCGCCACCCCATTCCGACACGGCTCGGCCCAGCCTCTCCAGCTTCGACCGGCCGAGTGCATGGTAGGGGAGAAGCTCCACGCCGCGCGAGTGGCTGAGTGCCGCCCAGACAGTGGCGATGCCGTCGAGATGCTCTACCTCTAGGTTCACGCCCTCCACCAGGATGCACCTCAGGAGCGTCTCGTGCCCCTCGCGGTCCACCGCTGTGAGGTTGCTGAGGACCGTCTCCAGTGGCCCGCCGGTGTTTCGCATGTGGCGGTCCGCATCGGTGTCCTTCAGGTCCCAGAGCAGGAGATCCGTGCGCCGGGCCATGTCGAGGACCGCCTCCTCAGAGGCAAGGCCACAGGTCTCCGCGCAGGTGTGAAAGCCCGCGCCGTGGGCAGCATCGAGTAACGCGTTCGTGAACCCGGCCTGAGCGAGCGGCTCCCCACCGGAGATGGTCATCCCGCCATCGGACTGCTCGTAGAACACTCGGTCGCGCTCCACCTCTGCCATGACATCCTCCACCGTCACCTCGCGCCCCACCGATTCGAGGGCGGCGGTGGGGCAGGCATCGGCGCAGCGGAAGCAGAGCGTGCAGCGGGAGCGGTCCATGACGTGGGCCTCATCGACCACGCTGTGGATGCCATACGGGCAGGCAGCCACGCAACCACCGCAGCCAATACAGAGCGCCGGGGTGTAGAAGAGCTCCTTTTCCGTGGTCTGGGACTCGGGGTTGTGGCACCAAAGGCAGGCGAGCGGGCACCCTTTGAGGAAGACGGTAGTGCGTATGCCGGGACCATCGTGAATACAGAACCGCTGGATGTCGAAGATGAGACCAGTCACGGCGGGATGTCGGCTCCTGTGGGCGATCGCGGTGACAGGATGCCACAGCGCCAGGGTGCGAGCAATGGACCCGCCTTGTCGGCGCACACGTAGTTCTGCGACAATGGCCAATACTTAGTTGGTGCACGTAGAAGGGAACAACGCTCCATGTGGATCGCGCTCAGGGCTGGAAGAGGACCCGGCCTGCTCGCTCTGATCTGCTGCGTTTTGGCAGCGCTCGCTCCGTGGGCGGCGGCCCAGGACGCGCCCAAGAACGTGATCGTCATGATCTCCGATGGTTGCGGTTTCATGCAGGTAGAGGCGGCGGACCGCTGGCGCCATGGCGCTCCTGACATGTCACTGAAGCCCAACTTCCCCGTGTGTATTGCCATGCACACACATTCGCTCGAGGGTCCTCCCTACGATGCGGAAGCCGCCTGGACGAGCTTCGACTGGCGAGCCTCCGGCGCCACTGATTCCGCCGCGGCCGCCACGGCCCTGGCCACCGGCCACAAGACCTACAACTCGGCCATCGGCGTCATTCCTGTGGCGTGGGACGAGGAGGGCGGGGTCACCGCCGTCGAGGCGGTCATGAACCTCTCCGAGCGCGCCAAGGAGTTGGGCAAGGCGTCGGGCGTCATCACAAGTGTCCAGTTCAGCCACGCCACTCCTGCGGGATTCGTGGCGCACAACGAGTCCCGCGGCAACTACGTCGAGATCGCCCAGGAGATGCTGCTCAGGAGCAAGATGGACGTCGTCATGGGCTGTGGCCACCCTTGGTACGATGACCAAGGCCACCGGGTCGATGAGGCCGACTACACGATGGTCGGCGGAGCCAGGACCTGGATCGACGCAACGACGGGACGCCCCGCGGCCGATGCGGATGGGGACGGGCAGCCCGACGCCTGGGTCTTCATCGAAGACCGCGAGCAGTTCGTGGCGTTGGGCACGGGCGACGCGCCGAGCCGCGTGTTGGGCGTGCCCAAGGTTCGCGGCACCCTGCAGCAGGGGCGCGAGGGGGACGCCAACGCGGCCCCGTACGTAGTGCCGTTGAACGAGGATGTCCCGACGCTGGCGGAGATGGCTCGTGCGGCGCTCAATGTCCTCGGACAGAATGAGAATGGCCTGTTCCTGATGATCGAGGGCGGCGCCATTGACTGGGCCTGCCATGCCAACCAACTCGGGCGTCTCATCGAGGAAGAGCTTGACTTCATCGACGCCATCGGCGCCGTCAGGGAGTGGGTCGAGGCCAACAGCAGCTGGGAGGAGACGCTCCTCGTCATCACTGCCGACCACGAGACCGGTTACCTAACGCCTGCCGGGGCGGGCGATGAGGACGGCAAGCTGGTGTGGCCGGAGCCTGCGGACACTGGCCCGAACGAGCTTCCGGCGCTGGAGTGGCACAGTGGGGGACACACGAACTCCGTGGTGCCCTTCGCAGCGATCGGCGCCGGCGCGGAGCTGTACCTCGAGCGCGTCATCGGCGAGGACCCTCACTGGGGGCCGTACATCGACAACACGGACCTACCAAAGCTGATCTTCGAGCTCTGGAGCCGCTAGTCACTCTCACCGGGGGGATGCCGCCGTGCTGCACGTCAGCGGGCCTGGAGGTTCGGACCTTGTCACGGCGGTATCCCTCTCCGGAGTTACTCTGCGGCAGCACGCGACCCCCGAGGCTGCCCTCAGTGCAGCCGTGCCAGGGGATGCCGTGGCGCTACTGGCGGGGCAGTATCCCAACCAGCCACAAGGGCTCTCCCCCGCCATCTGGAGCCGGTTAGCCGACGCTGGGGTACGCGCCTATGTGGAATACCCCGCGTCCACTCCCCCGGTGCCCTCGGGTGAACCTGTACGCACGGCGTGGGAGCGTCTCGTCGTCTCCTCGGACTTCTTCGGACCCACGCTGCCCTCTGGGCGCATCCTTGTCGCCCATGGCTGCACCTACCTTCCCATGGAGGCGACGTCGCCCCATCTCGTCGCCGCCCGGGTGGCGGGGTACGACGAGGCGGTCTACGGGCTGCCGGATGCCGTCGCGCCACTGCTCTTCCAGCATGGGGAGCTCCCGGCCCTCATCGCCGCCTCTGGCCTCAGCTACTTCATCCGAGGCCGCTTCGCCCCGGCCGAGGATTGGGCAACCGTCTGGCGGGCCATCCTGACCTGGCTTATGCCTGCCGAGGCGATACCGCCGCTGTCATGGGAAGCCACCGTTCGGCCTTCCTTCACGGAGCGGAAACCACTGCCTCGGGATGCGGAGAGGCAGGCTTTCGGCCGCGGCTGCGACTGGTACTACCGGTCACGCGTGCTGATCCACCCCACCTGGTCCAACTACCTCGCTCCGAAGTTCGCCCGCGGCGTCGAGAGCGGGCCTTCGGTCCCGGGCTACTTGGTCAATGGCGACGGACGGTCGGGGATCCTCGAGGGGTTCAGCGCCGAGATCGACCATGAGGGCCGGCAGAACCAGCGGTACGTGATCCGCACCGATTGCATCAGCGAGTCCGCCATGGCGTTGGCCCTCCACGGTGAGGTGACGGGCAATGAGACCTCGCGCGATGTCGCGGAGGGGCTCATCGACTATGCCCTCTTCGACTCTCTGATCCACCAGGGCGTGCGGGCCGACCCCTACCACCCGACCTACGGCCTCCTCGCCTGGGGGGTGACCTCATGGGCATGGGAGAGGGCCTTCTACGGCGATGACAACGCCCGCAGCCTGCTCGGGATGATCGCCGTCTCCGCCGTGCTGCGGGAACCTCGGTGGGGAGAGTCGATTTGCAGGGCGCTCCTCGCCAACCTCCGTACGACGGGAGCCCTGGGCTTCCGAGGCAGTAGGATCGACATACCCGACTTCGAGGCCAACGGCTGGCGGCACTTCCACGACCGGGAGATCGTGAACCCCTCGCCCCACTACGAGGCCTACCTCTGGGCGTGCTTCCTGTGGGCGTACCGAGCGACGGGCTACGAGGAGTTCCTCCGCAAGCCCCTAGCGGCCATCGAGACGACGATGGCCGCTTACCCGGAGGGATGGGCCCTCACCAACGGAATCACCCTCGACCGCGCCCGGATGCTCTTGCCCCTCGCTTGGCTGGTCCGTGTGGATGACACCCCTCGCCACCGGGAGTGGCTGATGGCGGTCGCTCGGGACCTCTTGGAGAGCCAAGTGGAGTGCGGCGCCATCCGTGAGGAGATCGGTGGACCAGGTCAGGAACGATCGGCGGCGGTCGAGTCCAATGAGGCGTACGGCACCAACGAGACCTCCCTCGTCCAGCGGAACGGCGATCCCGCGACGGATCTGCTCTACACCACGAACTTCGCCTTCCTGGGCCTGCGCGAGGCCTCCCGAGCTACAGGCGACCCGGAGCTCCACGCGGCGGAGGACAGGATGGCGGCGTTCCTCACCCGAGCCCAGATCCGCTCCAGCGCGCACCCGGAGCTCGATGGCGGCTGGTTCCGAGGCTTCGACTACCGCCGCTGGGACTACTGGAGCAGCTCCGCCGACGTGGGGTGGGGCGCCTGGTGCCTGGAGACGGGGTGGTCACAGGGCTGGATTGCTTCCGTCCTGGGGCTCCGCGCGCTCGGCACGAGCTTCTGGGAGCTCACCGCCGACCTGGAACTCGGACAGCACGTGCCGTCCTGCTTGACCCAGATGTCCCTAGGCGATGGCGGACCCTACCGGCCGCGACCTAGGAGGCGCCCCCACCTGGCGGAGGGCTGCCCCTACGATCTGAAGGGCGAGCCCGATGACCGGTACCCCGATGTCAACCGAGCGAGCCTGACAGACGGCCAGGAGTGGCCGCCCAACGCTCCGGAGCGCTGGGTGGGGTGGTGGGGGACACCGATGGTCGTCACCGTCGATCTGGGCGAAGTGCGGGCCCTCAGCCGGGCAGGCGCCGTGTTTCTCGTCAGCGGCGACATCGGCGTGCTGCCTCCCGTGAGACTGCGGGTGCAGGGGGGACGGGAGCCGGAGGCGCGTGACTGGAGCGCCGAGGTTCGACCTCCCGCGGCAGAGCCTGGTGACCGATGGGTGCACGCCATTGAGGTAACGTGCGCGGCGCCAGCGCCGGCGCGGTTCTTGACGATACAGGCTGACCCAGCGCCGGAACTGCCCGCGTGGCATCGCTCCGCCGGCTTGGCAGCGTGGCTGATGTGCTGCGAGCTAGCGGTGTTCTAGCGCGCCAGAGGGGTCTGCGGGCTCGACCCTGGGCGCATGGATTGGTGGGGTGGGATGATAGAGATCCGCATCGCCGAGCGCCTAGCGTCGCACAATGTGTGCGCACTGAGCGTACGCGCCGACGCCGATGTGCCGGAGGTGCACTTCGCCGCACACCCCCACGGTGGGGCCGAGACCCTTTGGTTCCGTTTCGCCGTGCAGGTGGTCGTCGGCCGAGCAGGGTCCGTGCGCTTGGTGCTGGAGCACATCGGGAACATGCTGGGGGCATCGGATCCGGGCGCGATCTGGCCGGTGATCTCCGCTGGCGAGGGAGGATGGCGCCGGCTCCCGCCTGGGCGTCCAAGGCTCATGCCCGACGGGCGTATGTCGGCACTATGGGACCTCGACCTCTCGCGCGGAGAGCACCGCGTCGAGATCGCCTTCTGCTACCCCTACGGACCTTCTGACCTCAATGGGCTGCTCGCCGATGTGGGGGAGAGTGTGACTGCAGACGAGATCGGCGTGACCCAGTCGGGCCGGCCTCTGCCGAGGCTCTCGACGGACTACGGCAGCCCCGGTGGCGAGATAGACGGCGTCTACCTCATCGCCCGTCAGCACAGTGGAGAGACGCCAGGGTCCTGGGTGCTCGATGGCCTGCTGCGGGCCGCCTCGGCCGCCCCCTCCGGGCCGGCTATCTGGGCCATCCCCTTCGCGCACATGGATGGGGTGGTACAGGGGGACTACGGGAAGGACGGCTACCCCTACGACCTCAACCGCGCCTGGGGCGCGCCTCCTATGCGGCACGAGACGCTGGTGATCCAGCGGGACATATGCCTATGGACACATCGGTTCCGGCCTCGCCTCGCCCTGGACCTGCACGCGCCAGGAGCGTGCGAGACGGATGGAGTGTACGCGTTCCTGCCCCAGGATGCCGAGGATGGCGGAGAGGAGTACAGGTGGGCCGAGGCCCTCCGCGAAGCCATCGGACCGCCGTACGCCGCGGAGCAGTTCATCCGAAAGGCCTGTTACCCATCCCGCTGGCCGACGCCGTGCTTCACGAGCCACATGAAGCGGGTGATGGGCGTCCCCGCGCTCACCCTGGAGACCCCATACGGAGTTGCCAAGGGCAGGGTCCTCACTGTGGAGGACTATCGCGAGATCGGCGCCCGTGTCCACCGGGTTCTGGGAAGCTGCTAGCGTCCCAGCGGCCTGCCCCATCGTCTCTCCAAAGCAGAAGGGCGGGACCGAGTGTCGGTCCCGCCCTTCCTATGTGCATCGCGCTGATATATCGCCTAGTGAGGCAGGCCTCCCGCTTCTGGCTTGAGAGGCTCGATAACCAGCACCTGCGGAACGATTCCCTCATTGCCGGAGGCGTCCGCGACGGTCCAGTAGATAATGTTCGAGCCGATGACGAAGGTCCGGCTGACACCATCGTGAGCGATGATCGTTGGGTTGCTGTCACAGATGTCGTAGATGTTGGCGGGTGTGATACCCGGCAGATCCGGGATCCCTAGGCGGTACTGGAGGCCCCGCACCACATCAGCCCAGGTATAAGGCTGCATGGACTCGGGGTTGGGCTGGTAGATCGTGATGACGGGCGGCGGGTTCGCTGGATTGACTTCGGGTGGGGTCGTGTCAACCACCTGCACGGTAATCGTGCGTGTCGTCCGATTGCCCGAGGCGTCGGTGGCGGTCACGTACAGCATGTGGCTCCCGAGGTTCAGGTAGGCGCCAGGACCCGGGGTCGCCGTCCTCAAGGGGGCGCCATCGCAGATGTCGTGCACAGCCACCGTGTAGTTGAGGGTTGCGCCTCCCAGCGAGTCCTGCTCCAGCAGCCAGTGGGTGGGGCCGACGACCGTGATCCCTCCGCCGGGGACTACCGTGACAGTGGGGTCGGTCGTGTCGATAACCGTCACTGTCTGAACGAAGGTCGCAGTGTGGTTGTCTGGGTTCTCGGCGCCGAAGCTAGGCCCGAAGTGATCCTCCGCCGTCCATGTGACCGTCGTGCTGCCCAGCGGGAAGGCGTCGGTGACAAGCTGGCCATCGCTACGGACTCCAGTCAGCTTGCCCGTGCCATCGTTCGAGGCAACCGGGAAGTCCGGGTCCACCGTATCGATGGCATAGACCCCGAAGGGGTTGCCGTTGTCATAGCCTAGGGTCCAGGACGATAGGACGGGCGAGGTGATCCCCGAGGGGCTCGCCAGCGTGGCGCGCAGGCTCAGCTGCGGGTACGTCGCCGCGTCTATGCCCGCCGCGTCCAAATCGGTGCCCGAAGCGACTCCAGCGAGAAGCACGGCGCCACCGGCATCGAGAACGTCCACGGTCACCAGCGTGTCGCCAGGCTCGTCGGACTCGAATGTGAGGGTGCCCCACTGCTGAACCGCCGGGAAGGGATCAACAACGGGCGTCTGGATCGTGCCCGTCGCCTCGTAACCATCCATGGTCGTCAGACGCTGGTACTGCGGAGTGGGGGTCGCGTCCGGCCCTTCCGCGGGATCGGGCACACTGGCTCCCGGGAGCCCGAGGTCGCCCACCCACGTGCCGATGCCGAAGCCGCCCGCGGCGCCATCCTGCCATCGCACATCACCGGCGGTCCAGGATACGCCGATGGCGTAGTAGAGACCCGACTGGATCTCAACTGCCAAGGGGCCCGAGCTGTAGAAGGCGGGTCCAACGGCCTCGATCCGCACGACGTCGGAGTAGACGCCTGCCCACGGACCGGCGAGGTCAGTCGCCTCGTAGACCGCGAACATCAGGTCCTGGTTCGTGGTCGTCTCGATCCAGTGCTCGATCTGCGCGAGCACGGTGTTGCCCGTCGCCTGGAAGTAGTTGAGGGCGACGCCCCCCGGCACGGCGGAGGTCACCTCGGAACCGTCACCGATCGTGTCAACCACGGGTGGCGTCAGCGGGGCCAGCAGCACATCGCCGGGCACGGAATCGATATCCACGTCGACCCGTGAGTCGGCCTCCCAGTCCTGGCGCGTCGTCTGATGCCAGGTGGCGCCAAGGATGACCGTGCCGTCCAAGCTCTCCTGCTCCACGACTATGTCGGCGCCGACGATCTCGGGAGCTGCGTCGTCCTGGGTTGAGGAGACCACATTCGACCACGGGCCCCAGACATCCGTACCCAGGGGCGCCGAGAAGCCTCCCCGCACTCGGTAGAAGTACTCCACGGCATCCGAGAGGCCCGTGAACGTGAAGGTCTCCGGGTCGGCGCCCGTTACGTCGATGCGCTGGCTCTGGAGGACCGTGGCGAAGGTCGGGCTGTCGGAGATCTGAACTTGGGTAAAGAGGGTCGCTGCATCGGTGATCGTCCAGGCGACCTCATTGCCCGTTCCCTCGGTGAACAGCGGCTCGGGGAGCATGGTAGGGGCATCGGGCCCCGGCGGCGCGCTGATGCGTACGAGGAAAACGAACTCATTGGGGTTGCCGGAGGCGTCCATCGCTATCGCGAGGACAGGAGTGTCGCCTGCGTAGAACGTGGTTCCCGAAGGCGGGTCGAAGACCACAGTCGGCGCCGCGTCGCAGACATCGCTGACCTCGGGCGTGAAGTCGACGACGCGACCAGCGCCCGTCGCGTCAACGAACTCGGCCTCGCCTCCGATATCCACCGTCACCGTGGGATCGGGTGCGCTATTACAGTCCACGGAGTCGATGGTTGGCGGCGTCGTGTCGACCACGGTCACGGCCAGGGTACAGGACGAGACCCGGGGCGGATCCCCCGGGTTCAACCCGTCAGCAGTGACCGAGTAGACGAGATCGACGGGCCCGCCAAGGTTGAAGAAACCGCCGTCGCGGAAGCCGGGCGGGTTGGGTGGCACGGGAAAGTCGACGTCGGGGGAAGGATCATGCCCCGTCGGGTCGACTCCGTCAAGGGTCCACGCAACCTGGGTGCCACCAAGAGCGGCCTGCTCAACGACTAGGGGCTCCGTCGCCCCATCGTCGATGAGGATCGTGTCAGACACGAGGTCGCCCCACGGATCAGTGTACTCCCAGGTGACCCGTAGTTGGGGGTTTTGGGCTGCAGCCGCCCCACAAAGAAGCAACGCCAGCAGACAGGCGCCAAGAACACCGGGTCTGTTTCGCATAGTGACCCTCCCTATTCGGCGGGTACGTCATTCTAGCTATCCACATGTTACCCCTGGCCGCTGGGGGGGGAAACATGGCCCCTAACACGTTCCCCTCCGGAACCTCGCGAGGAGCCGGCCCAACTGCCGGGCAGTGGCCCTGAGGTCCTGGGCGCCAGTCCGGACCGCCTCGTCCAAGGCGCCAGGGCCTTCCGAGACGGAGAGAACGACGTCGAAATGTGCCTCCAGGGCGGTACGAGCCCCCCGGCGCACGGCGCCTCCAAGCGCTATCACCGGCACTCCGTGTCGTTGCGCGGCTCGGAGCGTTCCCATCGGGGTCTTGCCGCGGACGGTCTGCTCGTCCAGTTGGCCCTCGCCCGTGATGCAGAGGTCCGCGCCCTCCAGCACATCGACCAGGCCGACCGCGTCGACCACGATCTCAGCCCCCGGTGTAAGCTCGCCTCCCAGGAAGGCCAGCAGGCCGCCTCCCAGCCCCCCGGCGGCCCCCGCTCCGGGCACATCCAGGATCCCCACGCCCAGATCCCGCGACACGACCCGGGCCAAGTTCGCCAACGCGGCATCAAGGGCCCGCACCTGCTCCGGCGTGGCGCCCTTCTGGGGGCCGTAGACGCTGCTCGCGCCGTTCGGACCGCAGAGTGGGTTGTCCACATCGCACGCGACCCGGACCCGCAGGCAACCGAGGCACTCGCGCAGACCTGGAGCCGCCTCGATCCGGTCGAGTCGCGCCAGCGCGGCGCCTCCGGCAGGCAGGTCGTGCCCCTCCGCGTCCAAGAGTCGGAATCCCAAGGCCTGGGCCATCCCCGCGCCGCCGTCATTCGTCGCCGACCCGCCGACACCCACGATGAGCTCCGAGGCGCCGTGCTCCAGGGCGGCGGCAATAAGCTCGCCCGTGCCGTAGGTCGTCGCGCGCATGGGGTCCCGGCGTTCGGGGGCAACGAGCGGGAGGCCCGAGGCGGCCGCCATCTCGATCGCCGCCGTCCGGCCATCGCCGAGGAGACCGTAGAAGCCATCGACCGGCTCACCGAGGGGACCGGTGACCCGCTTCGGCAGGATTCGGCCTCGGGTGGCGTCTACAAGCGCTTGCACGGTGCCCTCGCCACCGTCTGCCAGGGGCACGGAGACGATCTCCGCCGACTCCCCAAGGGCCTCGCGCAGGCCTGCCTCGATGGCCTGGCAGACCTCCAGCGCACTGAGCGAGCCCTTGAATGAGTCAGGGGCGACGACGACTCTCATGCCCCATGGATCCGCTCATCTGTAGGAGGACACCCTCCTGAGCCGCATGAGCAGCCGTCCTCCCTGGACCGCGTCATCGCCTCATCGTGCATCTGCAGCGCCAATGTGACGTCGACGAGCTGACCCCTGAACTCCACCAACTCAATGCCCGCGTCGCGGAGAACAGTCAAGGCTCGGTCGTCTCGGTAGAGGGTGCGGTAGACCACACGCCGGCAGCCAACCTGTACCAGGAGGTTCGCGCATGCCAGACACGGCGTGTACGATGACAGGTAGCACGTGCAGCCCGCTAGGCTGATGCCATGGCGCGCGGCCCACGCGATCGCGTTCTGCTCGGCATGCACGGTGCGGAGGCACCCTTTGCCGCGCTCATCCTGAAGGCACCCCACGTCAAGGCAGTGCGGTTGGCCCGCCGGCGAGCCGTTGTAGCCCGTAGACAGGACGCGGTTGTCCTTGACCAACACGGCGCCGATACATCCTCGGAGGCACGTCGAACGCGAGGACGCGATCACGGCGAGAGTCATAAAGTACTCATCCCAGTTGGGACGGTGGGCGTCCATACCTCACATCCGCTCCGGCGCCGCCACGCCCAAGAGGCTCAGGCCGTTCACGAGGACCTGCCGGAGCGCGTCGACGAGGACGATGCGGCTGGCGACGAGGGCGTCGTCGCCAGCATCCATGACCCGGTGCCTCTGGTAGAAGGAGTTCGCTACAGTTGATACCTCAATGAGGTAGTTAGCTACCAGGTGAGGCTCAGCCTCGTCGGCAGCCTGCCGGATCACCTCGGGGAAACGCTCCAGTGTTCGTACACACGCAGCCTCCTCGGGAGTGCCGAGAAGAGCGGGATCGTAGGCCCCCGGAACAGGTTGGCCCCACTTGCGCAGAATGGAGCACAGCCGGGCGTGGGTGTACTGGACGTACGGGCCTGTCTCGCCGTCGAAGTTCAGTATCTCGTCCCAGCTGAAGTTGTAGTCCCGTATGCGCCGGCGCGACAGGTCGGCGAAAACGATGGCCCCCACGCCCACCTGCCGCGAGACCTCGTCTCGATCGTCCAGGTCGGGGTTCCGCTCCGCCATAACCTGGGATACCAGCTCCGTCGCGCGGTTGAGGACATCCTCGAGAAACACGAGCGTGCCCTGGCGGCTCGACATGCCGTGAATGTGCCCGAACCCGACGTGCTCGCAGCGGTCCCACCAGGCCATACCCATGCGCCTGAGGGTCTCGAACAGCTGAGCAAGATGCCGGGCCTGGGGGGCTCCGACGACGTAGAGCAGCTTGTCGAAGTGGTACTCATCCCACCGATAGAGGGCTGCCGCGAGGTCGCGGGTGGAGTACAAGGTGGCGCCGTCGGACTTGCGGAGCAGCCAGACGCCCAGGGCGTCATCCTCGAAGTCCACGATCAGGGCGCCGGCGTCCTCCTTGGTGACACCGGCGGCGATGGCCCGCTCGATGGCCCCATCCAGCTTGTCCAGGTAGAAACTCTCACCCGCCCAGGAGTCGAACTCTATGCCGAGGATGGCGTAGATGCGCCTGAACTCCTCGAGGGAGGCATCGCGGAAGCCCCGCCACAGGGTGAGAGCCTCCTCATCGCCGTCCTCCATCCGCTTGTGCCACCTCCGCGCCTCCTCTTCGAGCTCGGGCGGGGTGTCGGTGTGGAAGCGCACGTAGAGCTTGTAGAGGTCGTCGATGGACTGCTCCTCGGGCTTGCCCTCTCCCCAGAGCAGGAAGGCCGTGATCAGCTTACCGAACTGAGTGCCCCAGTCGCCGAGATGGTTGATCCCTACAGCCTTCCAGCCCAGGGCCTTGTGGATCCGGTAGAGGGCGCCGCCGATGACTGTCGAGCGCAGATGGCCAATCCCAAAGGGCTTGGCGATGTTGGGCGAGGAGTAGTCGATCACGACCGTCTTCCCAGCGCCTTCGTTGCCGGTCCCGTAGTCCGCAGCCTTGCCTAGCACCGCCCCCAGAACGTCAGCCGCCCTGCGGGCCGCGTCGACGCGGAAGTTGACGAAGGGTCCCACGGCTTCGACCGCGCCGAAGCCCGTCGGCAGTCCCTCGGCTGTGATGGCCGCCGCGAGGTCTTTCGCGATAGCTGGAGAGGGCTTGCCCATCTCCTTGCTCAGCCGGAAGCAGGGGAAGGCGAAATCGCCCATGTCGGGGTTCGGCGGGATCTCGATCAGCTCGGCAACCTGAGCCTCATCGAGTGGCAGGTGCATGGCGATCGCCGGTAGCAGCACTTGTCGGTAGTTGATCATCTACGGCACGCACTCCCTATGTACGCAGTGCAGAAGGGGCTAGAGGTCCCACTCCTCGATGAGTTCGGCTCGGCGACGCTCCACCAAGCGCTTCATCCTGGCTACGGAGGCCTCCACATCCTTGCTGCGTCCGCTCTCCAGGTTCTCCATCTCGCGGCCCATCTCGTTAGCCAATTCGGGTTGGCCGAGGAAGAAGTTGTCGAACTGGCCGAACTCGATGGACTTCAGCACCGCTTCGCGGTTCGCGGGCGGTTTCTCGGGCTCCCAGAACATCAGGCTGTTGAACGCGTCGGCTCGGGGGGAGGGGTCGCGCCAGATCTGCATCTGGTACTCCTGAGCCGCCCGCCCCGAGAGGTACTTGACGAACTGCCACGCCTCCTCAGGGTGCCGCGAGGTCCTGGGGATGGCCCAGCCCGCTGTCACGAGCAGGGTGTTCCGTTTGGCCGGCCCGCTCGGCATGATCGCGATATCCCACTCGAACCGATCGATCCGTCGGAAGGAGGGCACGCTCCAGATACCCAGGCAGAACATGGCCAGCCGGCCCGTTTCGAACATCTGCTGGGGGGCCTGGGTTCGCGTCTCCGACGGGCTCGGGAACACGCCATGCTTGTTGATGAGGTCGATGTAGAGCTTTAGGCCCTCGATGGACTCGGGACGATCCAGAAGGAACTCACCGTCGGGCCCGAACTCCTCGCCGCCAAAGGAGCGGACGAAGACCTGCCGCGGGAAGTTCGCCGCCCCGAAGAACTCCTTGGCCCCATCCCCGTCCTCATCGATGGTAAGACGCTTCCCCGCGTCGATGAAGGCGTCCCACGTCCACGACTCGTCGGGGTACTCCACGTTGAAGCGGTCGAACAGCCGCTTGTTGTAGTAGACAACCATGGGGTGCCAGCTCCGGGGCAGGCCATAGATGCCCTCGCCGTGCTGATACGGCTCCACCAGACCCGGGAGGAACTCGTCCAGAGTTACCCCGTCCCGCTCCATGTACGGCCTCAGATCCACGAAGACGTCGCGCCGCAGGAAGTTGGGGAAGGAGGGCGGGTTCACGTACGTGACGTCGGGAGCGACGTTACCCGCGACCTGAGTCAGGAGCTTCTGGTCGAAAGCCTGGCCCTGTACGCTCTCGAAGTCGACGCGTACGCCTGGGTGCTCGGCCTCGAAAGCGTCGATCCAGGCCTGGTTCATCTCGATCTCGGTGTCATCGCCCCATGCGAGGTACTTGATGGTAACGAGGCTCTCACCGTCAACCTTGGGCGTGCCGACCCGGCATGCGGAGCAGATGAGCCCCAACGCGACCGCAGCGGCAGCTAGCAGAACGACTCGGGCGATTCGCCCAGTCCCCCACACGCACAACACCTCTGGCTCCGGGTTCGCCTCGGCAGCCCCTGACCGACCGAAACGCAAAGGCCCCGCGCCAATGCGGGGCCTCTAGATTGCGGAGTGCAACGAGTCTACACGAGGGCACTTGGCCAATCAAGCCGCTCAGGGGGCGCCTCACCGGCCCGGAGCCGCATTCGGAGGCGTTCCCGGGCTTCCCCGATAGCCGAGCAAACGCCGCAGCCCCCCACCGTTTGGGGACAGGGGAGGCAACGCCGCTCGTTGAATGGAATCGCCCATATCAGATCGCGTTTACAGGTACGTCTGAAAGGGGCTTCCCGATGAGGCGCCCCGTGCCGCGCGGGCTGCTCCGCTGCCCCTTGGTTACGCTAGCCGCACCTGCGAACGAAGCGACTGCAGAGGAGCCCCCCGCGGCTCCTGGATCGCTCGTGTCCTTCCCTCCGCTGTCCCTTCGCCCGAGTTGCCGGGGGAAATGGAGCGAGGGGACCCCGTTCTTCCTCTGAAACCGATCGCCGGGCCAACGCCTTCGCGGTGGCCCGGCGATCGCGACCCAACATGTCCACTAGCGGCGTCCCTAGCCCGGCGGAATCAGTCGCCGCAACACACCGGGGCGCAGCAGGGCGGTGGCTCCACACCGCACTCCTCGCCGTCGGAGTAGTCCGGCGGAGCCGGGGCCTGCCCCTCCGCCTTGGAAGCGGCCTTGATAGCGGCGGCGCTCAGGAAGGCCACTGTCCCTGCGCGCTTGAGGAAGTTACGGCGATCAAGCTCACTGCGTGGTTTCATCTACGTGCTCCTCTCCCTTGCTGAATACTCAGGTCATCGCTCATTGTCGCGAAGCACGGCCAGTAGCGCCAAGGCTGACTCCAGTTGGCCCGCCTGGGCGGGGTCCACGAAGAGCGGCAACTGGGGCAGCGGCCACTTGTCCATCCGCTCGGCCGCCTCGGGCAGGGAGACGCGCTGGCCCCGCAGTTCCCCGGGAACCAGAAGGTACGGTTGCCCCGGCGGCTGGATGGTCTCGTAGAGCCTATACCCCGCGCGGAATTCGTTGATCGGCGTGTTGACCCCTCGTGTCAGGTCGATCTCCAGGACTAGATCATCCACCACACTGTGGAACCGCCACTCCAGCCAGTCCTGGGCTGAGATCGCTCTGTAGCGTAGCTTCCACGCGCCGGCCCCGCACGTGGCTCGACAGAGCATGGGTTTGCCGCCCGACGCGGTCCGGAACGCCTCGCGGATCCCTCCCAGGATCTCGCGGAAGGACGACAGACGCCACTCGAACCAGGCTTTGAGCGGAGGACTGTCGTCCGGCTCTATACCGAACAGGTGGACGTCGACGGGGTCGATGCTCAGAGCGCGGAGTGACGCCGCGCGCGCCGCATCGGAGTAACCCAGGCAACTGGTCATCGAGAGCCTCCACTCCACGTAGAGGCCATCGAGGTCCGGGTAGTCGGTCGCCAGCTTCGTGAGGAGCCCTCGTAGCGCGTCCTGCACCGCCCGGGACCAAGGCGACGCGAAGACTCCCTCTTCGATGCCATCGCACGCTAGATTCGAGTCCAACTCCACAAGGTCCGACCGCGTCTCGAGGGGATTCGGGTCCGTTGACTCCGGTCCCCACCATCGCAGGAGATTCATCCCCGCGTAGACCCGCATTCCCGCCTTGTGCGCCTCGTCAATCCACTCGCGAAGCTGAGCCCCTGACTCGAAGCCCGACCGAGCCACGAAGGGCGAGCCCTCGGGCGGCGGGAACAGGGCCTGCCCCGAGCGGCANNCCGGATCGTCGCGGACACATCCATCTCCGGCGGCACGACTCGCAGGGCGTGGCCACCCGGCCCGCCTTGGCCGAATAGGGCGAGGCTCCACGCCAGAGCCGCGATGCTCACACTCATGCTCATCTACTCTCCTCCTTCGGCAGGCGCGTCATCGGATCCATGGGAGATCAGTCGCCACTCAGCAGGACCGAGAGTGGCACCCCATCCCAAAAACTGAGCGGCCTC
>DBQI01000057.1 GCA_002305165.1 Armatimonadetes bacterium UBA1398 | reverse complement strand
CGGAACAGCGGAACACGGACCCTCAGCGAGCGGCAGAACCCAGAGAGCGGCCAAGCCGCCGACGGCGAGCCAGTCCTCCATGCCTGCCACATCTCGCTGAACGGACCACCACCAACGCAACGGACAAGTGACCGCTACACAGCCAGCAAACACACCATGAACGAGCACTCATGAATGATACGGACTAGGCCCTCGTCCGCCAGCCACCGCACAGGGGGCTCGCGGGGCGCGAACGGTTCGCTTCGGCGTCTGAGACTGCAGAGACCCTACGTGAGGCGATCGCTCTCAGTACTGGCCGAACTCCCGGCAGGCCTCGTGCATGGCCGCCACGTTCTCCGGCGGCGTGCCAGGAGCGAGGTTGTTGGCCTCGCGGAGGACGAACTTGCCGCCCTCCATCACGCCGGACTCCAGGATCCGTCGGGTCTCCTCACGCACCTCGGCGGGCGTGCGGCCTCTGAGGAACTCCACATGAGGCCCACCATGGATGAAGACATCGGGCCCCAGTGTACGGCGGAGGCCCCCGTGGTCCACCGGGAAGCCCGTGTCGAAGGCGTTGACCTTCAACTCGTCCCTGATCGTCGGGAAGAGGTGGGTGGCGTCACCGCACAAGTGGATCGAGTTGGGCCCGTCGGGCCCGAACGCCTCTATCAGCCGCCGATGGTAGGGGAGCACCCTCTCCCGGTAGGACGACACGCTCAGAAGGGCCACGCTATCGTCCGCGAACCCCCAGGTCCTGGTGGCCACAGGCACGCCGAGCCGTTCGCGGTAGGCCCGGATCCGCTCGATCGTCGCCTCCGTGATGAACCCCATGAAGGCGTCGAAGAACTCGGGGTCGGCGTACATGTCCAGGCAGAGCTCCGTGGCTCCTCGAAGCGCACAGCCGATAGTGAAGGGGCCGTCCGTGCCCAACCCGGTGGGGGACACCACATCCACCGGCCGACCGTGGAATTCGGCCTCGGCGGCGAATGCCCTGAACTGCTCGTAGTACTCCCAGTTCCGCGCCATCCATCCACCGAAGGGATCCGGAGCACCGCTATCGAGGAAGGCCCACTTCCGGTCATCGGTAACGAAGGGGGGTACATCCGGGACATTGCCCGCGATGTACCGCAGATCACCCCCGAACCATAGGGCTTCGTAGCAGTTCTGGAAGTCCACATATACCGACCAGCGGTCTGGGATGCCCATCTCACTGTCATGCACTAGGTTGTGACGGACCCAGTGCTGGTGCCGAAGCTGAACATCCCACATGATCCGAGGGGCCTCGAAGTACTCGCGGAACGTCGTACCATCGACGTTGAGCTTGGGGTCGAGAAGCGTCAGCCTCGGGTTGATCCCCAGCGTCATGGGGACTCGGATGGGGTTGCCTGCATGGTAGGCCTCCCATACCTCGCGCACCTCGGCATTGTGGGCCTCGAAGTCCATATGGCGCCTCCCTACGGCTCGGTTCGACCGTACATTCCGTGGAGCCGCCGGCGACCCCTTGCCTGGCCCACGGGCAGGCCGGCGAGGAGAGCCGCCCGAATACCGTCTGCCACGCGACGCGCACCGTTAGCTACGGTTCAGGGAGGATCCCATGAAGAGTCTGCGCTGGGGGCTCATAGCCGCCGGGAACATCGCCGCACGGTTCGCCAAGGGTCTGGCAACCACCACTGAGGCTGACGTAGTGGCTGTGGGGGCGAGAAGCCGCGACCGGGCGACGCAGTTCGCCAGGGCTCATGGCATCGAGCGGGCCTACGGCAGCTACGCCGAGGTGCTCGCCGATCCCGACGTTGATGCCGTCTACATCTCCACTCCGAACCATCTTCATGCTGAGTGGGCTATCGCTGCAGCCCGCGCGGGCAAGCACATCCTGTGCGAGAAGCCGGCGGCGCTCAACGCGCCGCAGCTCGAGGCAGTGCTGGATGTTGTGCAGGCCTGTGACGTCTTCTTCATGGAGGCCTTCATGTACCGCTGTCACCCTCAGTGGGAGCGGGTGCGTGAGGTGATGGCCTCAGGCGCCATTGGCGAGACGAGGATCATCGAGGCCGCATTCAGCTTCAACTTCGGGTGCCCCTTGGACAACATCCGAATGTCGCGATCCATGGGAGGTGGCAGCCTCATGGACGTGGGGTGCTATTGCCTCTCCTTCGCGCGGATGGTCGCGGGAGAGGAGCCGCGCGAGTGCAAAGCGACGGCTAGGATCGGGCCTGATAGCGAGGTCGACGAGTGGGCGGCCGGAGTTCTGGCCTTCCCCTCCGGAGCTATCGCCCACTTCGCATGCGGCATGCGCTGCGCAACGCCTGTAAGGGCTGCCGTCTATGGAGATAGGGGATACCTCTCTGTCGCAAGCCCGTGGCTCCCCGACGCGGGCGGCGCCACGGTCACGGTGGTGTCCGAGGGCAGGGAGGAGACGCACGAGGTCTCGCACGGGCTCGATCTCTATGCGGGTGAGGCGCTCACAGTGGCGGCTCACCTTGGTGAGCGCCAGGCGCCAGCGATGAGCTGGAGCGACAGCCTGGGACAAGCGCGGGCCATGGATGCGCTCAGGGCGTCGATCGGCTTGGTCTTCCCCGGGGACTGCAGCCAATAGACCGGCGGCGAAGCGAAGGCGGCACGGCAACAGAGCTGCTGCATTGGCGAAGCTCCGCCCGGGGCGGTACACCGTCAAACCGACGCATGCCTTGCGTCAGCGGCGGAGGAGGCACCCCGGGGCTCACCGAATCGTCCAAAGACCATGCAGACGGCGGGGCGGACAGAGGAGCACCCGGCCGGAGGAGACCAGGACGCCTCCGACGGGTTCCCAGAGCAGGGGGAGGGGATCCGTGTATCGCGCCGGCAGTTCATCCGCGGGGCCGCGGTCCTCTCCGCTTTGGCGGCCGCTGGCGGGGGCTGGTGGGGCATGACACGCCATCTGGCGCTGGAGCGGGTCGCCGTGCCGCTGCGAGGGCTCCAGGCCTCCCTACGCATCGCTATGGTGACGGACACACACCTCCGAAGCGGTGGCGCTCTCCAACCCTTCACGAACGAGCGGATGGTCAGCGAGGCGCTCAGCATGGCTGCCGATGAGCAGCCGGACCTGTTCCTCTTCGGCGGGGACCTGACGTCGGAGACATTCGGCGGAGGCATCGGCTCTGCGAGGCGGATGATCGATCTGATGGCCGGTATCGGGCCTCCCCTTGGGAGCTACGCCTGCCTGGGCAACCACGACATGACGGCCCAAAGCGGCGACGGCATCCTGGCGCACTACGCCTCGTCGTCCGTCCGTCTGCTGAAAGACGAGTGGGTCGTCCTGGATACCTCGGCGGGCCCGCTCAGTCTGGGCGGGCTGGGGTACTGCGGCTCGGGCTACGAGGATGCCGCGCCTCTACGCGAGACGAACTCGCCCAGGCCGCGCATCCTGCTGGCACACGACCCGACCTGTGTGCTCTATCTCGATGACCTGGATCGCATCGACCTCATCGTGTGTGGCCACACCCATGGCGGCCAGGTGCATCTACCCTTTGTCGGCGCCCCGTGGACGCCATCGCCAGCATATCCGACATACTATCGCGGCTTGAAGGCACTAACGCCAAGGAGCTACATATATGTGAGCCGGGGCGTGGGCACCGTGTTCGTTCCCCTGCGCGTGGGGTCTCGCCCCGAGGTGACCGTGTTCGATCTATCGCCACTCCCGGAGAGTGGCGAGGAGAGGGAGTCGATCTAGCGATGAAACGCCTACTCCTCCCGCTGCTGGCCCTTATGGTGTGCCTTCCCCTGAGCGCCTCAGCCCAGCAGGATGACCCCGAGGCCGTCCGCATTCTGGCGCAGGTGCGCGAGCAGTACCGCAACATGCAGACTTTCTACGCGACCGTGCGGCAGATCGATGTGTTCTACGGTGACTCCTGGGTCACCCAAGAGGTTCGACGGTGGGAGGAGGCGCGGAAGCGGCCCAACAAGATGCGCCTAGAGACCTTCTTCCCTCAGGACCTCGAGCTGCCTGTGGAGATCAGATTCCTCGGCGAGGACACTGAGATGGGTGAGTCCTCAGCCGCAGATCCGACGCGCTACCGCCTGGTAGCGTGCGATGGCCAGGAGTGCTGGCGCGAGGAACTGAGCCTCGTGGCCGCGCAGACACCGGTGGGGCAGGGGCTGGCGGACACGGAGTACATGGCCACCCAGCCCCCGTCCGCGCTTCACTTTATGCAGCCAGGGCAGCCTTGGCCGGCCGATCCGCCTGTCGATCAGCCGATCACCGTCGTGGATCTCCTGGATGACTCCCGAGTGCAGGAGCGGATCATCCCCGGCACCCTCAAGATGGTGACCCACGAGGAGGGTGGCGAGCGCACCAGCATCGAGGACATCTCGGTGATGGAGCCTGGGGGCAGTGGCTACTACTCCTGTCACCACCTCGCCTTCATGCTCAACAACGGGCTGGAACAGCACTACTGGGTCGACACCCAGAGCTTCGTGGTCCGCGCCGAGATGGTGATTCGGGTGCTGCCGCCGGCGCCGGACCCCTTCCTCCAGCCCGAAGTTGAGGTCCAGTTACCCACCGACCTCAGCCCCGAGACGATGGAGAAGGTGCAGCGGGTGCGTCGGTACATGACGGGTCGTTTCGTGCGGACCTTCGTCTACTACGATCACCTGGCGTGGAACATCGAGATCGACGATGCGCTCTTCACCTACCGGCCCACGGAGCATGTGCGCGTGGTTGAGGGCAACGAGCTCTTCGGGGCCATGGCATGGATCTGGGAGATCACTACTGGCACGCGGGGCCGGTGGGAGCCCGAACCCCCGCCCGCGGGCCTCGGCGGCGGCGCGCCCCTCGTGCCCCGGCGCTGACGGCCTCAGGGCGCGGAGCGGAGGCAGTCCATGACGGGCCCTGGCGATGACCGCAAGCGCCGCGGCCATCACATCGAGGCGCAGGTGGCCGACGCTCTCGCTACCCAGGGCCTGCGGGTGCTGGAGCGCAACTTCGTCGCCAAGGGGGGCGAGATCGACATCCTCGGCATGGATGGCGACACCCTTGTGGTGATCGAGGTGCGCTCCAGGCGGCCCGGAGGTGTCCTTCCTCGCGAGACGGTCAACCGGCACAAGCGCCGGCGCATCGTGCATGCCGCCCGTAGCTATCTGCTGCAGGAGGGGTTCGAGGACGCACCCGTGCGGTTCGATGTCGTCGAGGTGATCTTCGAGCCAGGCGAGGGAACAGGCCGGGTGACATGGATCAAGGACGCCTTCGACCTCGACGATACCTGATCCGGCCGGTCTACTTGCGCCCGTGGCGCGCTCCGCGCTAGCATCTTCCATCACCCTCGCAAGCGACCGCCGTGTCGCTCTGCCAGCCAGGAGATCGTATGCCCCGCCAACACACCGACATCGTCGCCGAGGAGCTCGGCGTCCGACCCAGCCAGGTTGCCGCCACAGCGTCCCTGCTTGCCGACGGTGCCACCGTCCCGTTCATCGCGCGCTACCGCAAGGAGGCGACGGGCAGCCTCGATGAGGTGGCCATCGCAGCGATACGCGACCGACTCGAACAACTCGAGAGCCTGAACAAGCGGCGCACCGCAATCATCGAGTCCCTCGCCGAGCGGGAACTCCTGACGGACGATCTCTCCGCTCGTATCGCGGGCGCGGCAACCCTCGCCGAGCTCGAGGATACCTACTTGCCCTTCCGGCCCAAGCGTCGCACGCGAGCGATGGTGGCGCGCGAGAGGGGGCTGGGGCCTCTCGCGGACCTGCTCCTCGGCCCCGAGGACCCTTCCCTGGACCCGTTGGCCGCCGCCGAGGGCTTCGTTGCAGCCGAGAGGGGTGTTGAGACTGCCGAGGACGCCCTCGCCGGGGCGCGAGACATCATCGCCGAGCGCGTGGCGGAGGATGCGGATACGCGCGCCGAGCTACGCAAGCTCTACTCATCCAGGGGCCTCATCACCTCAACGGTTGTGAAGGGGCACGAGGAGGAAGGCGCCAAGTTCCGTGACTACTTCGAGTGGAGCGAGAGTGGAGCAGCGGCGCCGTCGCACCGGGTTCTGGCCATGCTCCGCGGCGAAGACGAGGGCCATCTGAAGGTGAGGATCGCCCCACCGGAGGACGACGCCCTCGATATTGCGCGGAGGCGCTTCGTGAAAGGGGAGACCCCCGCAAGCGCCGAGGTAGACGCGGCGCTGGTCGACGGCTATCGGCGTCTGCTGGGACCGTCCATGGAGACGGAGATGCGTGCCACGCTGAAGGCGCGCGCCGACGAGGAAGCTATCAAGGTGTTCGCCCAGAACCTGCGGGAGCTGCTCCTCGCCGCGCCATTGGGACGCAAAGCGGTGCTGGCCATCGATCCCGGCTTCCGAACCGGCTGTAAGGTCGTCTGCCTCGACGCGCAGGGGAAGCTACTCCACAATGACACCATCTACCCCCACACCGGCGAGGAGAAAGGGCGGGAGGCGACCGCCACCCTCCTGGCGCTGTGCCAGCGCTTCTCGATCGACGCCATCGCTATCGGTAACGGAACGGGCAGCCGCGAGACGGAGCGCTTCGTGCGGGCCGCCGGCCTGCCGGCATCGATCCAGGTCCTTGTCGTGAGCGAGTCTGGGGCATCGGTCTACTCCGCCTCCGAGGCGGCGCGCGAGGAGTTTCCCGAGCACGATGTGACCGTCCGGGGCGCCGTCAGCATCGGTCGCCGCCTGATGGATCCCCTCGCCGAACTCGTCAAGATCGATCCGAAGGCCATCGGCATCGGTCAGTACCAGCACGATGTGGACCAAGCAGCCCTGCGCCAAGCCCTGGATGACACGGTGGTGAGTTGTGTGAACGGAGTGGGCGTCGACCTGAACCGGGCCAGCCGTCAGCTTCTTACCTACGTGTCGGGTCTGGGCCGTCGGCTCGCCGCTCACATCGTTGACTACCGCGAAACCAATGGCCCCTTCCAGCAGCGGCAGGATCTCATGGCCGTACCACACCTGGGTCCCAAGGCTTTCGAGCAGGCCGCGGGCTTCCTGCGTATCCCCGATGCCGAGAACCCTCTCGACCGCAGCGCCGTCCACCCGGAGAGCTACGGCGTGGTCGAGGCCATCACCCGGGATCTGGGCTGCTCCCTAGAGGAACTGATGGCGTCAGAGACCCTCCGCCGGCAGATCGATCCGAACCGCTATGTGACCGATTCTGTCGGCCTCCCCACCCTGACGGACATCATCGAGGAGCTGGGCAAGCCTGGGAGGGACCCGCGCGACCAACTGGAAGCCTTCGCCTTCGCGGAGGGCATCGAGAAGGTCGAGGATCTGCAGCGAGGCATGAAGCTGCCCGGTATCGTGACCAATGTAACCCACTTCGGAGCCTTCGTTGATATCGGTGTGCACCAGGACGGGCTCGTGCATGTAAGCCACCTATCCGACCGGTTCGTGAAGGACCCGACCGAGGTGGTGAAGGTTCAACAGAAGGTAAAAGTGACGGTCCTCGATGTGGACCTGGCCCGCCAGCGCATCTCCCTCTCCATGAAGAGTGATCCCTTCGCTGAGCCACGCCGTCAGGGTGAGGCGCCGCGTCCATCCGCCAAGCCGAAGACCGTGCGCCCGGCGTCTCCGCGGCCAAAGCGGGAGGACACCAGCGGGCAGGCCGGGTGGTTCAGGGAAGCGATGATGAAGGCGAATGAGAAGAAGCGCGGCTAAGCGCGCAGGGCCTACCGACACCTCTGCCAGTTCGGCGCGTCTAACCTAGTGACGCCGGTGATGGCGACGGAGCCGGCGTGCGAAGGCGAGGCAGGGAGGCTCACCTTCGCGGCTCGGGTGAGGGGAGTGTTCCCGTGGGCGGCGGGGACGATCAGAATCTGATCTGCGCCTGGTGTAGCTTCGTCCACGACCAGCCAGAGGCCTACTGCTTCCGCTGTGGCAAGTCCCTCTCGCGTGTGCCAGTGCCTCCCCCAAGCGTTCCTCCTCAGCCTCCGTGGCATGGCAGAAGCGCGCTCCTGTGGGCGCTCGTAACAGTGCCGCTGGTCTTCGGAGCCCTGCTTGTGGGGCTGATCCTGGGGCACGGCCTCGGGGAGAGAGGCGCCGACGGCCGCCTCACTGAGCCGACTCCGACGGTTGTGGGCACGCAGAGGGCGCGTCCCGAACCAGTAGTGGAGCCCTACTTCCCAACACCCTCAGTTCGCGCCGAGCCCAGCGTTGGTCAGGACTGGTACGTGGCATGGCCGCCGGAGCCCGATCCCGCTCCTTACTTCGCGCCCGCTCCGTCACCACCACCTTCGCCCTCGCCTCCAACCTACTCGGTTGACGCTCCTGTGGATGTCGACGCGGAGATCGAGAAGCACCGCCAAGCCTATAGGGCTGAGGTCGAGAGGATGCGGGCGGAGGAGGAGCGACGCTATCGCGAGGAGCTGGACCGGCTGGCGCTGGAGCAGGAACGCCAGCTCCTGGCGTTGAGCGAGCGGGAGGAGCGCGCCCGGCAGGAGTGGGAGCGCGAGCAGTGGGCTCGCGAGCTTGAGCGGCAGCGTGAGGATCAGCGGCGCGCCCAGGCGGAGAGAGAGCGCCTCTACCGCGAGGAGCAGGAGAGGCAGCGGCGTCAGCGCGAGGCGGAGCGTGAAGCAGAGCGTAATACCCTCCAGCGGTACGTCTGTGGCCACTGCGGAGCTGAGATACAGCGGACCAAGGCGCAAGGCAGCCCATTCAGTAGCGAGGGGGGCCCCTGCGAGGAGGGTCGCAACCGGCACTGGTGGATCCGCCGATAGGTTCTGCAGGGAAGGGCGCGGGCCCTGCCCAGCCGAAGTGCCCCGATCATCGCAGGGGGTCCACAGATGGCCAAGCGCGTCGTGTACGTCTCCTTCATGCTCCACGGCAACATGTCCTACGACCGCTACACGAAGCAGACGATCGAGGAGAGCTTCCCGAAGCTGTACCGCAAGGGCGTGGATGCGCTCCTGGCAGATCCCTCGGTGCCGGCCGTCGTGGATCTTTCGGGCATTACGATCCGCTGGCTTGATCGCGTCGCCCCGGACGTCTTGGAGGGCCTCCGGCTTCTGGCCAAGCGAGATCAGATCGACATCGCAGGCTGCCAGTACGCCTGCTCGGTGAACGCGAACACCGACGAGATCACGACGTTCGAGGCATGCCGGCTGGGAATGGATCTGGCACGCGAGCACCTCGACCCCCGAGCCGAAGGCTTCTTCTGCCAGGAGATGTCCTATCACCAGCAGATCCCGTGGGTGCTGCGGCAGCTGGGCTGTCGCTGGACCGTGTTGAAGGGCCGGCCTGGGGAGCGGATGCCCGTCCTACTGGATGGGCTGTCGGGTGATCGGGTGTACGGCTTCATACAGGCCCAGCACTCGGCCGAGGGCGTGGCGAGCGAACTGGCCGAGGTTGAGGACGGGGCCTACTACCTGCTCGGATGCGACTTCGAGATGCTACCGGACATGGGCGCGGTGCGAGATAGGTTGAGCGCCGCAGAGGCGGCTACCGATGTGGAGATACGGTTCGCTACGGTGCGCTCGTGGCTGGCGGAGCGGGAGGGGACCCTGTCCCCGCGGAGGCTCCCGGCCCGTGGCAACGCGATCGCCCGTCCCCTCGAACTGGAGAGCTTCTCGCGCTGGACCCTCAAGCCGCGCGACATCGAGTTCCGAGGCGAGCTGATGCGGGCGATGGCGGCCGTGCGAAGCGCTGAACTACTCGCCGCACTGCTTCCCTCTAGAGCCGGTACCGATACGTTGCCCGACGCGGCCTTGGCCGTGGACAACCCGTGGGATGCGCTGTTCGAGCATCATGGCGAGTTCGCCGACGATGCGAGCCGGCTCCGAGCGAGGGGGCGCGACTTGGCTCGCGCCCGCCACATGCTCCTGATTGGGGCGAACTCCGACGCCGTCGGCTGGGCGCCATGGCAGCCCCGCCAGCTCCACAGGCAGGGGGAGCTGCGCAGAGCGACGGTGCTGTCGGAGGCGCATGCGGCCGCCCTCCTCCGGTCATGCGCGGCGACTCAAGGGACGGCCGATCCCGTCGTCTATGCGGTCTTCAACCCCACTCGGGCGCGAGAGACGACGATCACCATCGACCAGCCCATCGCCATGCAGGCTGAGGGTGCCCCGGTCATGCACACGAGCGTCAACGGCGCCGTGCGCCATCACATCCGAGTGGCTCTGCCCGACTACGGTTGTGCCAACCTGGCTCTGCGGCCGTCGGAGGCCGCGGCGTGGCCTGGCGAATGGGAACCTGGGAGCCAGATCGAAGCAGGGGGAATGTCCATCGCGCGGCGTGGCGAGGGGGTGGCTCTCAGGCTGGGCTCACGGACGTGCACAGTGGGCTTGGCCCCGTTCCTGCTGACGGACGTCGCCAACCAGTGGGAGCCACGCGAGGTCGCCCCCGATCTGTCGCGAGGCATCTGGCGATGGCGGCGCACACCCCTTGGACCCCAGCTGGAGTGCATGATTGAGCTGGAATGGCCCCTCATGATGCGCTGGCTTCTCGAGCCCCAGGGCGAAGTGGCTATGCTCACCATCGACCTCTGGGCTCACCAGCCCTGCCGCATCGGCGAGTTGGGGAGCTACGACCCAGAGGGGCTGCGGCTGGATGTCGTCACATCGCCAGGCGCCCTGGCTCACTCGATCCCCTTCGGAGCGGAGAGGGTAGCTGAGCCTGGCCTATCCCACGTTGTCGCCCACCGCTTCGCGGCTCTGGAGCAGGAGGAGGGTGGGGTGGCCGTGTTCCCGGTAAGCGGCCTTCAGGGCATCTCCGCAGACCCGTCGTCGGGCCGCCTTGGCCTTCGCCTCGGCGCGAGCGCTCTGGGCGAGCTGGACCAGCAGCCCTCCCTCACCATCCGCGACGGGTACGGCTCCCATGGGATGCACACCACAGGAGCCGTCTTCTCTGGCCACTACCGGCACCGAATCGGCATCCTGCTCTTCGGGCCATCCACCACTGCCGCTGCACTGCATCACCTCGGGCGTCAGCTCCAAGAGCCGCCCCTGGTCGTGCGTGTGCCGGGCCCCGTCCCCGCCGGCGCCCTATTGGAGATGAGGCCAGAGGCGCTGGATGTCGCCGGAGTGATCGCGCCCGAAGGGCGGCCGGAGCTCGTCGTCTTCAACCCATCGGAGGAACCAGCGAACGGCCGCCTCCGCACTGACGGAGCCACGTGGCAGTCGCGCCTGGAGCCCTACGGCATCGCGCGGGTGAGCCTGAGCGCCAGGTAGGAGCTATCCATCCGCCTACAGGAGGCACCGCTGGTTGCACAGGATCATGGGATAGAGGCCACGGCCTGGGCGCCCGTGTTCGAAGAGTCCTTCGAGACCGGCCTGGGGCCCGAGTGGGAGATTCGCCTCACAAACCATCCGGGAGCATCTCTGACCGTGGAGGCTGGGGCTGTGCGTATACACTCCCAGGGCAACCGGTGCGCCTTCCTCGAACGTGCCCTGCCTCCCGATGTGGGCATGGTGGTGGCCCGTCTGAGCCCTGGCAATGACAACGGCCAGACGTAGGGCAGCGGCCTTGGCGTGGGGTCGGGCGAGAGCTTCCTACGTGTGAACCTGAGGGCGGTTGAGGGCCGTGCCGGGGTAGACGGTAGGCTCATGCAGATGCTCGATCCGGCCCCCGTTGCGCCAGGGCAGGAAACATGGCTGCGGATACGTCTGACCGAAGACAGCGTCTTCTTCGAAGCCTCGAGCGACGGCGTTGTCTGGGTTCGGGTTCGCACCATGCAGCGGCACTGGCTCAAAGGTCGGCGCGACCGTCTTGCAGTGGGGAAGATGAGCCCCACGGGAACGGTGATGGATGTGAAGACTGAGTCGCCCATGGGGAGCAGCCAGATACTGCAGGTGCGCGCGTACCGCGCTACTCGATAGACGGAATGCGCCGGTTGCGCCCGCCTATGCCTGCGAGCCGCCGGTCGGTGATCAGGTCCATCTCGACGAGAGCGCGACCAAGTAGGCAGCGGTGCGCCGCGGCATACTCCAGCCCCTGCTTCAGTTGGGTGTCGTCGATTGCCCCTGCGTCGACCAGGATCTCTCCTAGCCTGCGGCGCATAGGTGTGCCGTCCCCTCTCTCCCCACCGCCCCCGAAGGCCGTTGGGACAGCGGACTCCGGGACATACCCGACTTAGGACCTACTTAGCTCCACCGGGCTTGCGGTCGCCGTACCGCTGACGGAACCGCTCCACGCGACCTTCGGTGTCAACGATCTTCTGCTTGCCGGTGTAGAACGGGTGGCACTCGGCACAGAGATCGAGCTTCAGGCTGTCGACGGTGGCGCGGGTCTGGAATGTGTTCCCGCACGCGCAGGTCACTGTGCAAACGTCGTACTTCGGATGTAGATTCGCCTTCATTACACGGACCTCCACAGGCGGGCATCCGTAGCCCGCGCAAAACGTCAGTATAGTGAATCAAGTGGTGCGTGTCACGAACTAGCACGACCCTTCAGCAACCGCTTCGCCCCGCCGCAGAATCCCTCGCTGCTCGCGAATCACCTCGCCAGATGAGCGTTGAGCACGCTTGGCTGACACAGTGTGAGCTCTCTGCACCGGAGGTCAGCGTTGTGCCAGAGATGAAGTGCCTGAGCGGGAGGGAGTCCATGCGCGAACCGACACAGGCCACGGTCGAGCCCCTCTGGATACGCGCTGCGCTCCCTATCGCCGCTCTCGGCGTTGCCGCAGCGGCCGTGTGCGGCGCTCTCGCCATCGCGCGCGGATTCGTGTGGATCGTGCCGATGACCCTCTGCCTGACCGTTGGCCTGAGCCCACTGGGTGTCCGTATGTGCGCCGGGCGCACCGCGCTGCTCCGTGCCCTGGAGCGTGCTCCGGCACGGCGCTACCAACTGCCCCACGGCAACGTAGCAGGCTCGACGCCAATAGCCGCGACACTCGGGGGGTGGAAGGCCACCCGTGTGAGTGTCCGTCCCCTTCGCGGCCTGGGACCCGTTGGTGAGTGGGCGGCCCTGGTTCCGGGCTCCCCAAGCGTGCCACTGCGCTCGATGCTGCGACTCCGGTACGTTGCTTGGCCCTTCGATTCCTGCGTGCCCGCCGTACTGGTGCCCAGGAGCGGCGGCTGCGTGGCCGTGGCCTGGGCAGGGCCTGCCGCCGTCATAGTCGCCGAGTTGCCTCGCGGGGCGTGGGACTGGACGACGCGCCATGGCGAAGCCGCTTGGGATGCGGCTCTGAGCGCCGCGCAACGGGCCGACGCGGCACGCGCCGCTGACCTCCAGGCGATCGGAGCCGTCAATCTGGTCGCCGGGACGGCGGCCGAGAACGCACTGCGAGACGCCGGGTACCAGCGAATCGGACTCATCCCCCTTGCGGCGCTGGCCGACACGTTGACCTCGGCGGAACTTGAGTTCGCCTGGCCCGCCGATGCGAGCTTCCAGGTTGAGCGCTTCAGCGGCGCGGTAGCGCCTTCCGGCCACGGGCTGGAGGGTCTGCATGCCGAGGGGTGCCGCACTACGGGCGCCGGGCAGGAGCGACTCGATCTCATCATCGTGCGCATCGCCGATGACAGGACCCTCGCCTACGCACGGCGTCAGCAGGAACGGGAGCCCACAGCTGATGTCTCCTGACCTGCCCGATTCCGTTGACCCTGCGGCGGACAAGCCACTGGCCCCCGGATGCATGCTGCACAGGGAAGGGTACCGAGTCGAGCGCCTTCTGGAGCCACGGGGCTGTCTGAGGGCCTACGAGGCCACTCAGACGGCCTCCAGCCACCCGGTGCTTCTACTTGAGCTACCGGGAGGCGCTTCCGAGGAGGGACGGGATCGATTCCTCGACACCCCGAGAAGGCTCGCCAGCCTCGGCCGCCCGGGGCTTCCGCAGGCGCTGGATGCCTTCGAGGAGGTGGGCCGTGCCCTCACCGTGTGGTCCGTGACTCCGGGGCAGTCCCTGGATCAATGGGTCCGTCTTCGCTCCCTTGGTGTCGAGGACATCGTTCGCCACCTCGAAAGGCTCATCGTGGCCATAGACGGATGCCATCGCGTGGGCTGCCTCCATCTGGGGCTGAACTGCCGGTGGGTGACGCTTTCGCCTGCCGGTGACCTCGTTATCCCTCCACCGATCCCACCGCCGGCCGGGGGGCCATGCGGTGCCGCGAGCGAGGACCCGTACCTCGCTCCGGAACTGTCGCGAGGATACGAGCCAACGCCGGCAGCCGACGTGTACGCCATCGGCGCTCTTCTACACCTGATGATGTTCGGCAGACCGCCTCCCTGTGTCGCGGAACAGCCGGCCGAGGACCAGACGCCCAACTCCTCAGACCGTCGCCATAGCCTCGACCCTGGCCTCGTCGCGGCATGCCTCGCTGCCCTGGACGCCGATCCCGCCCGCAGGCCCACATTGGCCGACCTCGCCCAAGCAGCGAGGGCGGCCGGTTCGACGCGGGCTGCCGCCCTGACCCCGTTGCGGACCAACCGCCCATGGAGCGAGCTGCTCGCCTCACCTCTCGCGGAACGGATCTCGGCCGAGTCCCAGGCTCCGCGTTCCGAGCTAGGTTGGAGGGCGGACCGCCTGCGGTGGGCGCGCTCGAGGGCTCACGAACTGGCTCCTGCCCGGCACACGGAGATCGAGGGAGCGTTGAGCGAGCTCCTGCGCCCCGTAAAGCTCAGCCACCCCACGTCTGGCGCGGCCTCCGAATGGGGATGCTTGGCGGTTCTGGTAGCCGTCTTCGTCTGGTTCTCGGGGGTCGTTGCCGCGCTGGGCTCGGTCTCGGCGATGGCCCTCGTGCTGGGGTCGGCGGCAGCACTCGCGGCCCTGGCAGGTGTGGTCTTGACCATCAGCCTCTGGCATCGGAGACGGATCCGGTCCGCCGTCGAAGCCATCTGCGACCGCTACACTGCCCCTTCCGAGCGTGACGACGCCATTGCTGTCCTCTACGAGATGCGAGAGTCCTCCTTGGCCGCCGGCGAGGTGCTGGAGGCGCTTGAGGTGCCACGACAGAAGCGTTCGGACAAGACCCTCTAGGGAGGCCCGCGATGCGCAGCTCCACTCCCCTCGCACTCCTGGCGGCGCTCCTGGCCATCTTCCCAGCCTGCATGCCGGAGGCCGTCGCTATGGATCACCCCTGCATAGCCCTCACTCCCGCCCAGATCGTCCGTGCCCGCAGCCGCGCGGCACAGGAGTCATGGGCCGCCGATCGGGTCGAAGCGATCGTCGACCGAGCGGAGCGCGATCTGGGGGCCGCCCTGCCGGAGTTCGAGCGCGGATGGTGGCGTGAGTGGGGCCACGCCGCCGACTGGGGGGCGATCTATCCCGAGGTGAACCATCACACCGGGGCGGTGCCTCGCCCTGTGGCCGACAACGCGCTGAACTCGGCCCTTGGCTACACCCTGACGGGGAGGCGGGAGTTCGCTGAGGAAGCGGTTCGCCTTCTGGAGCACTTCGCCGCCACCTACACATTCGAGATCGATCACTATGACGTCGGGCTCAACACCGCCACATGGGGTATACCCCTCCTCCACTCGCTCGACTTGGTGTGGGGCGTGACGCCTCCGGCTGCCCGCGGACGGCTTGAGGCGTGGTTCCTCGACATGGCGAGACACGTGCTTGAGCATGATCGCGAGTGGCTCGCCCACGGATGGGGAGGCGCCTACAACAACCACTACGCGTGGCACAAGCGCCTACTCGCCGAGGTCGGTTTGTTCTATGACCGTCCGGAGTGGGTCGAGTATGCGATCCGGAGCCCGATGGGAGCTGCTGACCTCCTGGAGAACGGCCTGCGCGATGGGGGGCTGTGGCTCGAGAGCTCGTCGAACTACCACTTCACGACCCTCTATGCCCTCGCGCCTCTCGCGCAATCGATGCGAAACGCGAGCCATCCGTTGGACCTCTTCACCCACCGGTTTCGCGGGGGAGCCTGCCTGAAGGACCTCTTCACGGCGCCTCTCAAGATCGCACGCAGCGATGCGACCCTGTTCCCCGTGGGCGACTGCTATGGCTCAACGGTGGACTTGGCATCGGTGCCTCTCTATGAGATCGGCTATGCGGCCTATGGTGACCCGCACCTCGGCTGGATCGTCGCGAGAGGGCGGTCTCGCGGCACGAGCCCGTCGGACCTGAACCGTCTGCTCTACGGGGCGGATGCGGTGATCGCGGAGGCTCCGCCGGCTGACAGCCAGATCCTCAGGGAACACGGCTGGGCGGTGCTGCGAGGCAGTAGTGCCGGCGGCGGCTACTGGGACTCCCCGGCGCTTACCCTCTTCTGCACCTGGGACCTTCACGGCATCCACGCCAACCAGGATGCCCTCAGCTACCAGCTCTACGGTCGAGGACGAGCGTTGGTCATCGACAGCGAGTCCAGGGCCCCGGGACACGCCTTCAGCAGCGACGTGCAACGCGAACTGAACCGACACACCCTCTGCCACAACACGGTCATGGTCGACACCCGCGATCAGCGCCCCAACCCTGAGCTTCTAACCCTGGAGAGAGCCGACCTCACCCCCGGGCGCCAGACGGTAGTCCTGGGCGACCCGAGCGGCGTGCTCTACGAGGGAGTCACTCAGCGACGCGCCTTGACACTGACGGACGAGGGTGTGACGGATGTCTACGAGGTCCGGTCTGACGAGCAGCACACATACGACTACCTACTCCACTACCCGCCCGAAGCCGTCGTGGATCTGGGACTGCCTCTCTCCGACGCCGAACTCGGCTGGGAGCCCGCCGCAAGCTGGTTGCGCAATGTTCGGGCCGGCCGGACGGACGAGCCAGTGATGGCCGCCATCCGGCTGGGCGAGGTTCACCTGGACCTCGAGGTGGAAGCGGAGCCGGGCACTGAGGTCTGGATCGCCGACTTCCCGTCATCGGCCGACTACGGGTCGCCGCCCAGCACTATCCTCGCGATCCGACGGCACGCCTCGACAACGGTCTTCCGCGCGAGCCATCGCATCAGGTAGACAGTATGGGGCAGGTCGGGCCGGCGGCCCTTCGGAAGTACCAACACTCCGTGAGGGGAGGGTATGACATGCCACCGGAAGAGCAGTCGCTCCTGGCGGGCAAGCTCGACTCCATGATCAAGCTCGACGTAGCCCTCTTCTTCGCCGACAACCCCGACGCTATGGATTCGGCGGCATCGCTGGGCACCTGGGCCGGCTACCGCGAAGCGGAGCTGGAGGAAGCTCTAGCCGAGTTGTGCCGCGATCGGCTGCTCGTGCGGACGGGTGGCGTCTACCACCTGACCCCAGACCCCGACACTCGCGAGGCCTTGGCACGCTTCCGGGATCAGTATGAGCAGACGCGCCGGAGTGTCGAGGACATCATCGCGGGGCTGGAGCGCGACCGGCGACGTCTGGCCGAGCGCATCGAGGAGTTGGAGATCTCCACCCAGGCCATTGTGCAAGGCATGGGAGAGGGGGTCGTGGTCGTCGACGCCGGCCTGCGTCTCCGTTACGCGAACCGCGCGGCGGCGGACATCCTTGGCGACGCCCTTGTACACGGTCTGGGCGAGCCCATCGATGAGCTTGTCGAGGAGGGCGCGCTGCTCGATGCCCTCAGAGAGTCGCGGGAGTTCTCTGGCGAGGGGCGTCGTGAGATCGAGACCATCGGTCCGACGGGGCCGCGGTACTATCTGCTTCACGTCAACGCCATCACGACCGAGGAGGGGGATGTCCACGGGCACACCTGCCTGCTCTCCGATGTCACCGAGCTGCGGGAGCTGGACAACCTCAAGTCCGACCTCATCAGCTTCGTGTCCCATGAGTTGCGGAACCCCCTTGGGGCCGTGAAGTCCTACGCCGACACCCTGGTCATCCACGCCGACCGGCTCGATGAGGCGAAGAAGCGCGAGTTCGCTGAGGTGATCAGCCAGGAGGTGGACCGACTGGCCCGCCTCATTGACGCCTACCTGGACATCTCGCGCATCGAGGCGGGTCGCGCGCTGGAGCTGGTGCTTCGGGAGGTCGACGCCGCGGGGCTGGCGCACCGAGCGGCTACCATCCAGACTGCGGCGGAGGCCGAACGCAGGATCGAGACGGACGTGCCCGAGGGCCCTGTCACTATAACCGCCGATAAGGACAAGGTTCTGCAGATCCTGCTGAACCTGCTCAGCAACGCTGTGAAGTACTCGCCCAACGGTGGGTCCATCACCTTGCGACTGGTCGAGCTGCCCGATGAGGTACAGTACGTCGTCAGCGATCAGGGACTAGGAATGGACGAGAACCAGATGCGGGGGATATTCACCCCCTTCTATCGGGTTCGTCGGTCGGAAACGCGCAAGGTCCGGGGCACGGGCTTAGGGCTCTACCTGTCGAAGCACTTGGCCGAGGCCCATGGCGGACGGCTCTGGGCCGAGAGCGTCCCCGGTCAGGGCTCCGACTTCCACCTCGCGCTGCCCAAGTGCCCAGATCGGGAACGGTGAGAGGCCGACATGAATGATGCAAGAGGCCATGTGCTCGTCGTAGATGACGAGAAGCGGACCTGCGACGTCATCTGCTTCAACGTGGAGGCTCGGGGCTACTCCGTTGATGTGGCTCTCGACGGCGACTCGGCTCTCCGCAAGGTGGCGGCACGCATCCCTGACCTCATGATCCTCGACATCGATATGCCCAGAGTGAGCGGCTGGGAGGTCCTCGACCTACTTCCGGGCGATGAGCAGATGTCGCGCATTCCCGTGGTGATCCTCTCCGGCCGTGACTCCCCCCAGGACATCGCCACCGGATGGAACTACGAGATCCTCACCTACTTCACCAAGCCCTTCGACATGAGTGACCTGATGGGGTTCATCGACCGGGTGCTCGGCAACACGGACGAGTGCGATGAGGATGGGCCGGAGTGAGCGCTCAGCCTCGCTTCTACTGCCGAGCCCTGATCGCGGCGGTTCGCGCCGAGCCCGACCATCGGTCAGAGCGAGTGACCGAGGCGATGCTCTGGGACGAGGTGTCCGTTGAGGGCGAGGCAGATGATTGGTGGCGGGTCAGCCTCCCCTCCCAGGCCGGGTACGCGGGCTGGCTCCCGCGCGAGGCTGTGGACTGCGGGCAGGAGATCGACGGGACCGAGTTCATCGTGGTCGCGGCGAGCGCACCGCTGTCTCGGTGCGGGCACGAGGCGGGCGAGTGCGTGGGCGTGTTATGGATGGGAACGACCGTAGTGGCTGCCCCCGATCAGCCGCCCGGCGCTACCATTCGGCTACTGGGGCCTGACGGTGAGCGGTACTGCTGCCCAACTGCCGCGGTGAGACCTACGAGCGCGCTCCGGGACCTGATGCCGCGCGAGGGCTCAGCCGAGGCTCTGCGCCGCGCGCTAAGCTTGATCGGAACGCCCTACCTATGGGGCGGAATGACGGCTCGGGGTGTAGACTGCTCGGGACTCGTGCAGGTGGCGTACCGCGCCGTCGGCATGACCCTCCCACGGGACGCGGACATGCAGTACGATGCGGCAAGGCTGGTGCCGCACGAGGAGCTGAGGGCGGGTGACGCCGCCTGCCTGCAGAAGGACGGGCGCATCACCCATGTCATGATGATGGCCGATCGAGACCACCTGGTCCACGCATACGGACCGCCTGGCCAGGTGCAAATGAACACCCTTAGCGATGACGGCTTACTCGACCGCTGCGCGGGATTCGGCCGATTCATCGAGGAACGAGAGGGATGATCCCCGTGAGCGTGACTCGCGATGATGTGGCACATGTGGCCAGGCTCGCCCGGCTCGCGATGAGTGAGCAGGAGTTGGATCAGATGCACGGCTACTTCGAGGCAATCCTGGAGCATTTCGCCAAGCTGGCCGCTGTCGACACCGAGGGCGTGGAGCCCACATCCCACCCCCTGGCGCGCGCCAACGTCACGCGCGAGGACTGCGTAACGGAGCCCATGGACCGGACGAAGCTCCTCGCGAACGCGCCCCTTGCCGATGGCGAGTGCTTCCTGGTCCCGCAGATCATGGAGGATGAGTGAACGACATGGCAGACGACATCGGCCTGCTCAACAGGCCGGCTCACGAGCTGGCGGCGCTCATCCGGTCCGGGGAGATCAGCGCCGTAGCTGTCACGGAGGCCTCCCTGGCGCGCATCGAAGCGCTGAATCCGACCGTCAAGGCATTCCTGACGGTCACCCCCGATCTTGCCCTCGAGGCCGCCAAAGCAACAGACGACGCACTCGCGCGTGGCGAGGAGTTGGGCCCTCTGGCAGGGGTGCCTATCGCCATCAAGGACAACCTCTGCGTGGACGGCGTGCTCTGCACTTGCGCCTCGAAGATCCTCGATGGCTATCGGGCCGTCTACGATGCGACGGTCGTGGAACGCGTCAAGGCCGTAGGTATGCCCATAGTGGGCAAGACGAACCTGGATGAGTTCGCCATGGGCTCATCCACGGAGAACTCCGCCTTCTTCGTCACCCACAATCCCTGGGATCTGAGCAAGGTGCCTGGCGGCTCCTCGGGTGGTTCGGCAGCCGCCGTCGCCGCCCGTATGGCGCCCCTAGCCCTCGGGTCGGATACGGGGGGATCCATCCGCCAGCCGGCGTCCTTCTGCGGCATCACGGGGCTGAAGACCACCTACGGCCGCGTCTCTCGCTATGGCCTCGTCGGCTATGGCTCCTCCCTGGACCAGGTTGGCGCTCTCGCCGCTGACTGTGTGGACGCGGCACTGCTCACCGCGGTCATCGCCGGGCAGGATCCACGGGATACGACCTCCGCCGATGTCCCCGTGCCGGACTATGTGGGGGAGCTGACGGGGGATGTCACCGGCCTTCGGGTCGGTATCGTGCGGGAGCTCATGGGGGAGGGCATCGATCCCGAGGTGCGGGAGAGCGTGCTCACCGTGGCCCGGGCGCTCGAGGGGATGGGCGCGTCCACGGGCGAGGCATCCATCCCCCATATTGACTACGCGCTACCCGTCTATTACCTCATCGGCCCTGCCGAGGCGAGCTCCAACCTCGCGCGTTTCGATGGCATGCGCTACGGGCATCGCACCAAAGAGCGGGCAGCCGATCACATCGAGATGTACTCCCGAACCCGAGCCGAGGGCTTCGGCCCCGAGGTCAAGCGACGCATCATGACAGGCACCTACGCACTGTCGGCAGGGTACTACGACGCCTACTACCTGAAGGCACAGAAGGTGCGGACCCTCCTCCGGCTTGACGTAGAGGCGGCGCTGGGGCAGTTCGATGTGCTCTTGTCGCCCACGACGCCGTTAACCGCCTTTGGCATCGGCGAGCTCGTGAATGACCCCATCGCCATGTACATGGCCGACATCTGCACCTTCGCGGCGAACCTCGCGGGAGTGCCGGGGCTGTCGGTCCCGTGCGGCTTCACGAAGGCGGGCCTGCCCATTGGAGCGCAGTTTACGGGCAGAGCCTTCGAGGAGGGAACGATCCTCCGTGTGGGGGATGCGTACCAAAGGGCGACCTCTCACCACACCTCGCTGCCGGGCCTTCTGGGAGCTGGTGGCTAGGATGGGTGCTAAGCTGCGGATGAATGCTGCTCCGCGACCTCGGCATCGTGAGGTTCGTCGATCGCGGCCGCTACCGCCGGCTGGTCGAGGTAATGTGAGAGGAACGGCCTGACATGACAACCCAGCCACTCATCGGCCTCGAGGTCCACGCTCAACTCCTCACCGCGAGCAAGATGTTCTGCGGCTGTCCCACCGAGTTCGGCGCGCCACCCAACACCCAGGTCTGCCCCATCTGTACGGCTCAACCGGGCGCCCTCCCGGTGCCGAACCAGCGCGCGGTCGAGATGACCATCCTCACTGGGCTGGCCCTTCACTGCGACATCGCGCCGCGCAGCGTCTTCGCCCGGAAGAACTACTTCTACCCAGACCTCACCAAGAACTACCAGATCAGCCAGTATGAGCAGCCCCTGTGCGAGAACGGCTACGTGCTGATCGACACGGAGTCCGGGCCGAAGCGGATCAGGGTGCGGCGAGTGCATCTCGAGGAGGACACCGGCAAGAACATCCACGGCGGGGCGGGAGCGGCAAGCCGCATCGACTTCAACCGATGTGGTCTGCCTCTGATGGAGATCGTCTCCGAGCCCGACCTCACCAGCGCCGACGAGTGCCGCGCCTACCTCCAGAAGCTCCAGCTCATCCTCCGCTGGATCGGCGTGTGCAACGGCAACATGGAGGAGGGTTCCATGCGGTGTGAGCCCACCGTCAACGTCATCGAGGTCGGTGGGTCCGCCAAAACGGCGTTGGTCGAGATCAAGAACCTGGCCTCCTTCCGCGCCGTACACCAAGCGGTGGACTACGAGATCCTTCGCCACACGCGGGCGCTCCTCGCCGGAGAGTCGACGACCCGAGAGACTCGCCGCTGGCTGGCCGAGGGCCGAACCGAAACGATGCGCTCAAAGGAGGAGGCGCACGACTACAGGTACTTCCCGGAGCCGGACCTGATGCCCCTCGAGGTCGATGAAGCGATGGTCACTCGGATTGGCGCGGACATGCCCGAGGGGCCTGATGAAGTGCGGGAACGCCTCATCGAGCAGTATGAGCTATCGTCTTACGACGCGACCGTGATGACTCAGAGCCGCGAGTTCGCGGCGTTCTTCGAGGCCGCTGCCGGAGCGGCGGAGGATCCGAAGGCTGTGGCGAACTGGATGCAGGGCGACTTCGCTCGCCTGCTCAACGAGACGGGGACGCCGCTCGCCGAGAGCAAGGTATCCCCTGCGGGCCTGGCGGACCTCGTGCGCCTTATCGCCGATGGCGCCATCAGCGGCAAGATGGCCAAGACGGTCTTCGAGCGGATGTTCGAGACGGGCAAGGCGCCGGCCCTCATCGTTGACGAGGAAGGCATGAGCCAGATCAGCGATACCTCGGCCCTGGAGCCCGTCATCGACAAGGCCATTGCCGACAACCCCGAGGCGGTCGAGAACTACCGCTCTGGCAAGAAGAAGGCCCTCGGCGCACTGGTTGGCCAGATCATGAAGGAGACCAAAGGGCAGGCGAACCCCGCGTTAGTCAACGAACTGCTGGTGCAGCGACTCGGGGAGTGAGAAGTGGAGATGAGGCTGGTGCGGCTCGTCAGCGTGCTCGTGTTTGCTGTGGCCTTGCTCGTCGCAGGATGCGCCCGGACGCCGACGCCGGATGACTCGGGCGCCGCCGCGGTCGACTCCGCTCCGGCGCCCCAGCCGGCGCCGGAGCCTGAGCCGGAACCCAAGAAACCCGTCACGCTGCTGTTCCTTGGTGACATCAACATGGGGCGGACGCTCGGAGGCATGCTCCGCTCAGGCCAGACCGACTACCCCTTCGCCAAGCTCAAGCCGCTCATACAGGAAGCTGATTGGGCCTGCGCCGAGCTCGAGGTACAGGTCTCGGACCTGCCGGGCACCGTCGGCCAGCCGGGGAGCCTAGTCTACTGCGCCCCCGCCGTGGCCGCGGACGTGATGAAGGACGCCGGCTTCGACGCCGTCTGGTCCGCGAACAACCACATATGGGACTACGGTCTCGATCCCTTCCTCGACACCATGGTCCAACTAGACCGGGTGAAGCTGCCGTACACCGGCATTGGGAAGGACCTTGAGGAGGCTTACACGCCCGTCGTTGCCGAGGTGGGCGACTGGCGGATCGCCACGCTCTCCGTCACCTCCATCTTCAACACGACATTCGAGGGAGAGCCCGCCGAGCGAATCGCGTGGGCGGACACGGAGCGCACAGTACGGGCGATCGAGGGCGTGCGCGATGATGTTGACTTTGTCGCCGTGAACCACCATGGCGGTGTCGAGGAATCCACTATACCTACTGAGGAGATCAAGGCCTTCAACCGCGCGTGCATCGAGGCCGGCGCCGACCTCATCATCGGGGGCCACCCCCATGTCTTCCAAGGCGGCGAGTGGTGGGGTGACGGCGCCATCTTCTACTCCGTGGGCAACCTCGTCTACGTTCAGTTCCACGCCTGGGGAGACGCGGGGCTCGGGCTCAGAGTCACCCTGCGCGACGACGACTCCCCGAAGATCGAGATCCTGGGCCTCAAAGCGGGTTATCAGCCGTACCTGATCGAGGACACCGAGGCGTACCGCAACCGGTTCAACCAGATCTCCAGCGGCTATGATCACCCCATCGAGTGGGCAGCGGACGGCGTCGCGAGGCGCAGGGATGCCCCCGAATCCCCGTGAACCCTACCTCGGCATGTTCGTCTGAACCTCAGAGCCGAGCGGAGGGCGAGCATGGTCAGTGCGGCGACCACAATGACGGGTTCTCTGAGGGCCGGGGCCATGGAGACGACCGACTCCGTATTGGTGCAGCGTTGCCTCGCCGGTGACGTGGGCGCCTATGGGGAGTTGGTCGACCGCTACAAGACCCTCGTCTATAGCTTCGTGGTGCGGGCCGTGCGGAATCCCGTGGACGCCGAAGACCTGACTCAGGACGTGTTCGTGCAGGCCTACGCGTCCCTGACTAGGTTTCGGTCCGATGCCGCCTTCCGCACCTGGGTGTTCCGGATCGCGCGCAACCGCGTCATCGACCACTCCAGGAGGCAGAACAAGCGGAGGCAGGTGCTTGCTCAGTGCCCCATCGGCCCGTCCGACGAGGAACTATCCCCGACGGAGGATCTCCCGGGCCCGCTGGGGGATGATCCACTCCTCGGGCTCTGTCGGGATGAGCTATCGGCGAATGTTCAGGCAGCGATCAGGAAGCTGTCGGACAAGCTGCGGGTCGTTGTTGTGCTCTACGACCTAGAGGGGTACTCCTATGAGGAGGTCGCGGCCATCGTGGGTTGCCCCGTTGGCACGGTCAAGTCCAGGCTCTACAACGCGCGGACGGAGCTCAGGCGACGGCTGTCCGGCTACATGAACGCGAGGCTTCCCGGAGAGAGTTCCGTTGATGGTGAGAGGAGGCCCGGATGATGCGATGCCGATGCGTCCTTAGGCTCGTCGATGATGTGGCGAACCACCGGGCTACGCCGATTGATGAGGCCCGTGTGCTCGAGCACGCGGCATCGTGCCCGGCCTGCCGGAAGGCGCTGACCGATGCGGAGGCCTACGCCGCCTTGATCGGCTGCGTACCGCCTACAGCCCCCCTGAACAACGGATTCACTAGTGCGACGCTTGCGCGTATCGAAGCCTCGAGGCTGCGGCCGAGTTACTGGCGCGGGCTCCGTGATCGCGTCTCGGCTCCCGCCTTGGGCGGGGCAGCTCTCGTCGCGGCCGCTTGTGTGGCGCTCATACTCGCGGCGCCCGCGAGTTTCCACAGGTCCATAGGCACAGGGGCCTCGATCGCGGTCGAATCCTCGCCGATGATGGTTGCGTCAGCGACCGTCGAACCCATGGGGCGGCTCCAGAGCCTCAACAGCGATGGCGCGTCCGATGACGGCCACGACCCCTTCGCTGACCACGCTGTCGCGCAGCTATCACGCGCCGGGGCTGGTCACTATATGCTAACGGGGCTGGGGCTGTGAGATGAGGTCCGTACTGCGCATCCTGGCGGCGGCCATGGCCCTCTCATTGGTGGCCGTTGCTGAGGGGCCGAGCGGCTTCGAGGTCCTTCGCAAGGCCGCCTACTACCAGGATGACGTGCCGCACCGCGGCAAGGCTGTCACGAGCGTTCGAACACCTGATGGCCACGAGATGCGCTTCACCCGCGAGGTCTACGCGGGGCATCGTGGCGCTTACCACATACGCATGCCTGCCCCGCCGCCCACGAACCAGCACCTGGTCATCAGCGACGGCAAGCGCCGATGGCGCGTCATGGGCGACGATGACGTGGCCCTGGTCTCGCCACCTCTGGACTTCGCCAAGGAGCGCAAGAGGCGCGTGGGGTTCGCGCGGCGGATGGAGCACGACTCCAGAGCTATGATCAGCACGTCAAGGCTCTGTGGGCGCAGTACCTGGCGCATCAAAGTGGAGCGGAAGAACCCCAAGCAGCACGGCTCCTGGGTGCCCGTGCGGGCGCTACATATCGACCAGGCCACCTACCTCGAGCTTGGCAACACCACCTACGGCATGGATGGCAAGCCCGTGAGCAGCACGGAGTATGAGTCCGTCTCCTTCCTCAGCGACGAGGACATCAACGAGCGCTGGCTGACTTACGAACCGAAGGGGCATACCCTCACCATGCCCGACCCCAGCCACATGGGGTGGCCCGAGCGGTACAGGGATGCCTCCAAGCGCGTCCCCTGGCTCGTGCCGTTACGGGATCGGCCCGCCGGTTGGCGGCCTGGTGGGGTGGCCGTGCACTGCTTCGGCCACCAGCAGGTAGCCCATTTCATGTATCTGGCCGATGGTGGCGAGGGGAAGCAGGCGCGCCCGGTGGCACTGCTGGAGAAGCCGAAAGACGGGAAGTCCCCCCACCTCGATGAGTACTACTCCCTAGATACCGTGACCGACCGCCCCACCGCGCGGCGCCAAGCCGTTGTATGGTCCGATGGAGACGTCGTCTACGTGCTGGCTGCCGCCCTACCTCAGGACGAGCTAATGCGGGCGGCGTGGCGCCACGTGCGCGCCGGCGCCGGCCGCTGATCCCCCAGGTTCCTGACGAGCGCTGGCGAAAGACCCTCCAGCCCACCACGAAGGGGTCGGAGAGACCTTGGCCGAACGCCTCCCACAGCTCTGTCGGCTGACGATCTGCCTCGCGTTGCTGCTTACGGCGATGCAGCAGAGCGCATCTGCGCGGACTCGCCCGCCGGTGGTCGCACTGGGCGACGCGACCCGGGCCCACACCGTCGGTTTCCATCCGGACGAGGTCACAACCTGGCGGCCGCAGCAGGGACTGAGCGAGCTTCCGGATCGCCCAGTGGTGATCGCCGGGCCCGGCGACCTGGGGCAGGACGGCCCCGAGGCTCTCCTCGACGCCCTACTCGCCCGCCAAGCGACCGTCGTGTTCCCTGATGGCATCGAACCGGAAGCGGCGGCGCGCCTTGGCGTAGTTCTGTGGGATCCCCCTGGCGGCGCCCAGGTGGCTTGGGCCGAGGGCCCTTGGGGAGAACTGGGCTGGAGCCCGCCGGCCGACCAGAAGCCCAGCCCCTTGCCGGTGGTCATGGGGCTGCCGGCGGCTCTCTTGGAGGACGCCGAGTTCCGGCCGCTTGTTGTCGTGGGGCGCGAGCGACAGATGCCGCTGGCAGTCCTGGGCATAGGGCTCCGCTACCATAGCGGTCCGTGGCGAGGTGCGACGCTGGTCATCCTCTCCCCCGGGCTAGGCTCCTGGAGTCCCTTCGGACCGGATGGGCGGGCATCCGACAAGCTCGTGGAGTGGGCTTCGTCTCCCCTCGTCCCAGGTCCATGGTTCGACTACCCCCTGGTGAGGGCGAGAGAGGATCTACGACTGCCCATCGAGGCTCTGGTCCGTCACGATGATCACCGATCGTTCACCCTGTCCGCCATCCTCCGAGGCGCCGACGGACGCGAGATCGACCGTGTCGAGGGAGTGGAGCCGATGCGGTCGCGCGGGGCGGGCTTCATGGACTCGCTTCACGCCATCGTCCGGTTCGACGGGCGTCGATGGTCCAGGCCCTGCGTCTTTGCGGAGGTAGCGGTCCGGTACGACCGCGCCATCGTAGCCACGGGCCAGGGGATGGTGGTCACCTGGGAGCCGTCAGTCCTACGACGCGGGATGCCTTCCTCGGTCACAGGGCGGCGGCTCGTTGTCTCGGGATCGGGAGAGCCGGTGCTGGGCATGGAGATCCAGCGGCCGTGGCACTCGCCAGGCGGCCTGCCAGCGGAGCGCCGTGACTTGCTCGCCTGGGATGCCACTTTCGCGCGCATGGCGGACGCGGGAGTGCGCCTGGCCAGGATCGAGTCGGCGATGGCGACCGCCTCCCAGCCAGGCGAGTTTGAGCGTCGATTCGACGCGGCCCTCCTGTCGCTCGCTGACGCTCGCGGCATCGCCGTCGAGCTTGTGCCAGTGATCAGCGATGGCCGCGCCCTGCTGTTCGAGGAGCTCGCCGACTTTCGCCTGGCGCCGAGCATGCTCCTGTCTCCCAGCACCGCAGGGGGGCTGGGCCTGCTCCGCGAGCTATGGCCCGCATCCCGCGTCGTACCGCCGCCGTCCACACCAAGCTACAGCGGGCCCTCAAGGGTGCCCCCCGCCGTGGAGGCCCTATCACGTCTCGGCCGCGAGCCTGTGCGCCTCGCCCTCCGAGGTGGCAGTTTCGACCTGTCGGCGGCCATGGAGGCAATGGCGCTGGGCATTGGGGGGACGCTGCACTCTGCTGAGGGGCAAGGTCTTGAGCCCCGGTTGCTCCAGCAGCTCACCGCCGCGAAGCTCGTGACATCGCTGCTCCAAGCGGACGCGCACCAGCCCTCCCTAGCCCTTGTCGCCGCCAACCCGGCAGACAGCCCCTTGTTCGCGGCGTTCAGCCGCCTCCACGTGAACTGGGGCCTCTTCTCGATGGAGGGCCTCGGTGATGTGCCCCTCGCCACCTCCGCGGTTGTGATCGAGGAGGCGGGATCCCTCACCGAGGAGCAGAGGTACGTCGTGCTCGCCAGAGCCCGGCGCGGGGCGCGCGTCCTCTCCACGGATCGCGGCCTCCTAGGCCACCCGATCCGGGAGACCAGTTTCGGCCAAGTGAGCCGCCAGGCCGACGGGTACACAGGTTGGCTCGACCTGAGCCGTCCGGACTCGGTCAGCGAAGCTGCGGACTGGCTGGGATGCGCACCTATCGTCACGGAGGAGACGGCCGGCGACGAGCCCCTGCGGGTCATCCGCAACCGCTGCCAGAGCGGAGAGTTCGTGGTGATCGTGGCGGCCGGCGGCGAGAGGCGCGCCGTTACGGTGGACTTGAGCGGTCACGAGGTGCGCCTGGGGGTGAGCCGCGACTGCCCCGCGGTCGTTGCGTACGGGCTGGATGGGCCCTGGCTCATCTGGTCCCTAGGCTCCGTTAGCATCGACGGGTCGCCGTGGCTCTCCGTGCCCGACGAGTCCTATACCATGTTCGCGAGCCAGCTGGGCGAGCCCCTCGACGAGGCGCGTGTGTTCCTCGGTGTCGCCGAATACCAGGGGGATGGCGAGCTGGTCCTCGAGCCTGCCCTCTGGCGCTCGGGCGAGCCGGCGCTCGAGCACTGTGCCGCGGTGCTCAGCAACCTCACTCTGCGCGAGGTGTGCCGGCGTCGCTGCGAGGTGGAGGATGGTCTCATCCATGTGCGCTTGGAGGCGAGGAACTCCGGCCTGCCCTTCGCCCTGGCGCCCTCTGCCCGTCTGGAGCAGCCCCTGGGACGCATTGCGGCACTGCTCCGGTAGGGGAGAGAGGCTGCGAGGCAGGCGGCCGATATCGGCCTTCGCGCCACTCCGAGGAGCTATTCGGGAATGCCTGGCCCGTCCTTTGACGGTGCCCATTGTGTACGGCTATACTCCTACCATACCGCTCCCATGGAGCGGCGCGATCTGAGTGTCGCGATCTCATTCAGCGGAACAGGCTGTGCTGCAGATTTATGGCCCTTGAGACAGGCTCTGAGATTCAAGGCACCGTATTCAAGATTCTCCCGAACGTGGGCGCCCTCGTCCGCTTCACCGATGGTGATGTCGGCTTAGTGCACATCTCGGAGATCGCCCACGAATACGTCAAAGCCGTAGAGGACTACGTTCGCGAAAATGAAGAGGTCACGGTCAAGGTCCTCGGCGTAAACGAGCAGGGCCGGTATGAGCTCTCCATAAAGGCGCTCATCACCCCTCCTCCAAGCCAAGGGACGGACCGGCGTCCGAGCAGCGGGGGACGAGGCGGCGATCTTGACGAGAAGCTGGCGGAGTTCCAGCGTCGCAGCCAACAGCGCATGAGCGCTGTCCGCAAGCGCGAGGGGCGCCGGCAAGGCCGCCGCTAGAGCGAACCGCGTACCCAGTCCTCTCCTCTCCCGCCGGGTGACCTCGCCGTACGGGCATTGCGGGCTCTCCTTGGCCGCCATCCGCAGCGGGCCGCAGTCCTCGGCTGTCACTCGGTGATGTCCGCCCCCGTCTTCTCTGAGGGTGCCCTCGCGGCGCTTGTCATCCTCGCCGCTCGTGCTCTCGGCGCCGCGGGCTGGCGGACGGATGCGTCTCCCCTATCCCTTCACTCAGCCGTGTAGCACGCCGTGCAAGGAAGTAGGAGGTGACGGAGGGGAACCCGGAGAACGACGTAAGACTTCACTGGGGGAGAGCACCGGAAGTTGATCGAAGCCAAGTCACCCGCGGCCGGACCGCGCGCGGAACCAGAGGTCAGTACCGCAGTGCGTGGGGTGACCCTCCGGTCTCTCATCATCGCCGCGATTCTGGTGCCCGCGAACGCGTACTGGGTCGCCATGACGGAGACCGTGTGGTACGCGGGCTTCCCGACCACCATCTCCCTCTTCTACAACGTGATCGCCATACTTGTGGCCATCACGCTCATCAACTCCATCGTCCGTCGTTTCGCGCCGGGCGTCGCCCTCAGCCATGGCGAGCTTCTGGTGATCTACACCGTGCTGTGCCTCACCTCTGCCATGGTGAGCCACGACATGCTCCAGGTGCTCGTGCCCATCATGACCTACTGCTACGAGTACGCCAGGCCGGAGAACGAATGGGCCGGGCTCTTCCTCGACTACGTGCCACGATGGCTCACCGTGGATGGCACGGTGCCGGCGTTCCTGGGGGGAGGGTTCTCCAAGGCCCCCGTGTCGATGATGTGGGAGGGCGGCACCACCCTCTACCGGAGCGACATTCTGCGGGCGTGGATCGTGCCTGCGGGGATGTGGACGCTCTTCCTGACCTTGCTCTACGGCTCCACCCTTGGTCTGAATACCATCTTCCGCCGGCGCTGGATCGAGGCCGAGCGGCTGACCTTCCCCATCATCCAATTGCCCTTGACCTTCACCCAGCCTGGCACCTGGCTGGTCAGAGAGAAGCTCTTCTGGACCGTGCTCGCCGTGGTCTTCTCGATCGACATCCTCAACGGGCTGCATGTCTACTATCCTCAGGTGCCCCAGATACCCCTGACTTCACAAGCGACGCCGGCATTCAACATCGGCGCGAAGATCGTAGACCACCCGTGGAACGCCCTCGCTTGGGGAAGTCCGCTCTGGCTGGGTATCTACCCCGTCGCCCTGGGCCTGTGCCTATTGCTGCCTACCGAGCTGGCCTTTTCATGCTGGTTCTTCTTCTTCGTGTTCAAGATCATGCGCGTTCTGGCCAACTCCTGGGGCATTCACCTCCCCGAGGGGCCGCCCTACATCGAGGAACAGTCCTTCGCCGGCTACGTGGGGCTCGCGGCCTTCTCGGTCTGGGCTTCGCGAAGCTACCTCAAGGGAGTCTGGTTGGCCGTCCTGGGGCGGCCTGGCGCCCTCGATGACAGCCAAGAGCCGATGCGTTACCGCACGGCGGTGATCTGGCTGGTCGGAGGCTTTTTCGCGTGCGTGATCTTCGGCTGGAAGGCAGGCATGAGCCTCGGCTACGCGCTCGCCTTCTTCTTCATCTACATCGTGCTCACTCTCGCCGTGTCCCGCATCCGGGCCGAGATGGGGCTGCCAGCCCACGACCTTCACCACGCCGGCCCCGGCGTCATGCTCGAGCGCATCGTGGGCACAGCGAACATCAGCCCCCAGGGCCGCACAGCCACCGAGCTGTTCTCCTGGTTCAACCGCGCGTATCGCGCTCATCCGGCGCCCCATCAGATAGAGGGATTCAAGCTCGCTGAGCGAACGGGCATGAGCACGCGACCGCTGGCTTGGGTCATGCTCTTGGCGATCCCGCTGGGCGCTCTGGCATCGTTTTGGGCCCTGCTGCACTTCATGTACAGCAAGGGCGTCGCCGCCCAGTTCTTCGAGCCTAAGGTGCCCGCGATCTTCGGCTCGGAGCCCTGGAACCGGCTCACCGCGGTGATCCAGAACCCGAAGAGCGAGAATCCGGCCTCAAGCGTGGCTATCGGGTTCGGCTTCGTAGCCACTCTGGCCATGATGGCTCTCAAGATGCGGGTCTCCTGGTGGCCGATCCACCCGGCGGGATACGCGGTATCAAGCAGCTGGGCCATGGGGTACCTGTGGATGCCCATGCTCATGGCATGGGCCGCCAAGTCCCTGGTGACGCGGTACGGAGGCAACAAGGCCTTCCGCTCCGTGGTACCAGTGGCCTTCGGTCTCATTATGGGTGACATGGCTGGCGGATGTTTCTGGTCAGTGTACCAGCTCATCGCCAAGGCCACTTTGGCCCCGTACTGCATCTGGGGCAAATGAGCGGAGCCGATCTTGGGCTCCCAGAGGAGGTTCGGTTGACACCGTGAAGCGGGCTACTTGGGTCACACTCGCCTCCGTGTGCCTGTTCCTGGCGGCAGGCCTCGTGGCCATGGGCCAAGACAACGGAGCAACCGAGCCAGTTGTGGAGGAGACTGCCTCCGAAGCCTCCGTCCCCGCGGATGGCGATGTGACGGCCGCCGACGCTGTCGGGGAGGCTCCCTCCGCCGTCGAGAGCGAGGCCGTCCCGACCCAGCCAGCCGCCTCTCAGCCGGCATGGGGCATGCCCGAGGAGGAGGACACGGGGGAGATCGAGCTCACCTCCGAGCAGCGCGCCCTCTACGAGAAGATCGCGAGTGAGGTCAGCCAAGGGCGCATGGAGCGGGGCGTACGCGACCTCGCCAGTCTGGGGAGTCGGCTCTCGGGCACGCCGGGGAACATGGTGGCGGGCTCGTGGGTGGTTGACCAGTTCCGGCGCATTGGCCTGGAGAACGTGCGGATCGAGGAGTTCGAGGTCACCATCCCCGTTGACCACGGAACCTGGCTCGATCTGGATGGCGAGGAGATCCGGGTCTACCCCCTCTGGCCCAACCTGATCCGCACCTGCTCCGTACCCACTGACGGCGTCGAGGCAGACCTGGTGGATGGTGGCTCGGGGGCGCTCAGTGACTTCCGCGGTAAGCCGATCGACGACAGCATCGTCCTGATGGACTGGACGGACGATGTCAACTGGTTCAATGCTCCCCTGCTGGGCGCTCGAGGCGTCGTGTTCATTGAGCCTGAGTTGATCTCCCGCGGTGGGGCGGAGTCCAAGTTCCTCTCCGTGCCCGCTGACGTTCCCCGATTCTGGATCCCCCGGGCCGAGGGGCTTGCTCTGCGCGAGCGCTTGAGCGGGCAGAGCGGCCGGAAAGCACGGCTCTTCTCCGACGTCCGTTGGGAGTCTCGTACCACCTTCAACGTCCTCGGGGAGTTGCAGGGCACGGAGGATAGCCCCATGCCGGGGTACCCCGATGGACCCGGCGCGGATCAGCGAGTCGTCATCACCTCGTACTACGACTCGATCTCGGTGGTTCCCGATCTCGCGCCTGGAGCCGAGAACGCCGCCTCGCTGGTCACCATGCTTGAGGTGGCGAGGGTTCTCAAGAACCACCCTCCGCGGCGGAGCGTCCTGTTCCTGGCGACTTCGGGGCACTTCCAGTCGCTCTACGGCATTCGGGACTTCTTCAATCGCCGCTTCTCGGCCCTGGTCAGGGCCGACGCGGAGGTGAAGACTATCCTGGAGAGTGCCGCCGAGCGCTCTGATACCGTGGGCCCCATGGATGTGGCGGCGGTCTTCGGCTTGGACATCTCGAGCCGGAACGACCTGCTCTGCGCGATGTACAAGGGCTACTTCTACGACTACCGCGAGGACATCCAGTGGAAGTACTCGGACTACGGAAGCAACTCCCGGGACTGGGCGCGGGGCGTCCAGATGACCCTGGGCTATCCCACGACGACCTACGCTGACGCTATCAACTCGATCACCGGACGCAACTGGCGCTCCTACCTGCCTGGCCGGCTCGCGATGGACTTCGAGGAGGCTACCATCGCCTCCAGGCCGGCGATTGGCTTCTGCACCGGCAACGACATGCGTGCCTACGTGGACACGCCCCATGACGTGCCCGAGCACGTGAACTTCACGAACCTCAAGCGCCAGGCAACCATGGTCTCCTGCGTTCTCAAGCGAACCCTCGACGACGACAAGCTCGGGGGCCTGATCGACAAGAACGACAAGTATCAGGAGCTGGACAAGGACAACTTCTGCACGGCTCAAGGCCGCGTCGTTGAGTTCCAGCCGAAAAACGAGGAGTACCTGCCCAACACCCCCGTCCCAGGCGCTGTGGCCGTCACCCGAGGCTACCCCAAGACCAGCGTCGGGGTCCGAGGCGATGCCGTTCAACTCGTGGACCGTGACGCGAAGTTCGCCTACCAGGGCCTGCCGAATGCCAAAATGGCGCGCGGAGGGGCCAGTTTCGGGATCCATGCCTACTTCCTGCATCCGGAGACCGGCAACATCGTAATGGCGCCAGATCGCGGTCCCAACGGTGAGACGCTGCGGCCGCTGCAGCAGGACATCGACGCCGCCACCAAGGACTGGAAGATCACCGTCTTCAACTGCGCGACCACGAACCTCTTCGATATTGTGGACCAGCGGCAGTTCATGCTCCTCGGAAGCATCAGCGTTCTGGATTCGGTGACTGACTCCGCGCCACTGCAGTTCGGATATGCCCTGCCCGAGCCGACTCCCGCCTGGACCTCCTACTTCGAGCCGGTCGCGACCGTTTTCGCCGCCCGCGAGTTCGTCGGAGGCCAACAGAACGAGGCGGCCGAGTACGACGAGGAGCACCTGAAGCTCCTGCTCGGCGCGGGAGCGCTCGGCATGCGGTTTATCCTGCTCAATGCCGACGCCGATTACCCCACGGGCCGCGGCTACAACTTCACCGAGAACCCGCATCTGACGCCCACGCCGTGGTACGTCGTGAACGACCTGTGGGCTATAGACGAACACCGCATACAGACACTGACCCGGTACGGCATCAAGAACAAGCGCTCCTCGGACATGCACAGCGATGCCAAGCTCTACATAGACCAGGCCGAGGCGGCGCTGGAGAGCTACGACTACGCGAGCTTCCTGTCCAGTGTCCGTACCGCGCTCGCCTACGAGATGCGCGTCTATCCCGACGTTATGAAGACGACGACAGACGTCGTGAAGGCCGTCATCTTCTACCTAGCGCTGCTCATTCCGTTCGCGTACTTCATGGAGCGGCTGTTCCTGGCTTCGCCCCACATCGTCAAGCAGGTCGCGGGCGCCACGGGCTTCTTCATCATCATCTTCATGGTGCTGTGGTTCGTGCACCCCGCCTTCGAGCTCACCAAGCAGCCGATCATCGTGCTGCTGGCCTTCATAATGCTCGCCCTGGCGGTGATGGTCTCCAGCCTCATCGTTAGCCAGTTTGACCACCGCATGAGGCTGCTGCGCCAGCAGGTCACAGGCGTCCGGGAGACGGACGTCGGCCGCCTGTCCGCCTCCGGAACCGCCTTCAGCTTGGGCGTCGCGAACATGCGTCGCCGTAAGACGCGGACCGCCCTCACGTGCGTGACGCTCATTCTTCTCACCTTTACGGTGATCAGCTTCACCTCCGTTGTTGAAGAGGTGAAGCTCAATTGGAGGCCCACCGATCCGGGTGGCGCCTATCAAGGGCTCCTGATCAGACAACTCCAGTGGGAGCCGCTCGGCCTGCCCGCGCGCCGCATCCTGGAGAACGAGTTCGAGAACCGGCCGGATGTCACGATCGCGCCCCGAGCTTGGTATATCGCCTCCCAGGTGGGCAACGTGAGCTTTGTTCCTCTCGAGTACGGCGACCTGTCCATCGATGCTCGGGCCCTCGTGGGGCTTTCTCCCCAGGAGAAGGAGGTCACGGGTATCGATCAGACGCTGATCCACGGGCGCTGGTTCGAGCCGACCGACCGTGGCCCCAAGTGCATCCTCCCCGCTCATATGTGCACCATCCTGGGGCTGACGCCGGACGATGTGGCGACACCCGATCGTCCGGGGGCTGAAGTTCAAGTGCTCGGGTGGGGAGCCGAGCTCATTGGCATCGTCGACGCCAAGCAGGCAGGGGCCGGAGCGTCCGGCCTACTTGAGGATGATGGCAAGCTCCAGGTCTCGGAGATCAAGGACGTCGACTCCGAGGAGATCACCCCCGTCGACTACCAGAGCATGCAGCAGCAGCGTCGTGAGGGGGGCAGCGCCCAGGGAGGTGGCGAGGACGCCATCGAGCGCTATACCCATCTACCTCCCGACCTTGTGGGGTTTGTGAACCTTGACTTCGCCCTCGATGCGGGCGGGACACTGCGCTCCATCGCCGTGAAGTTCGAGGATGAGGAACGGTTGCGCGAGGCGATCCCGAGTCTCCTCCAGCGCATCGAACTCAATGTCTACGCACGAGTAGGCGACGACAACTACCTGCTCAGCACCCGGCAGCGGAAGGACGTGCAGGGCGCGGGCAGCGTGCTCGTTCCGCTGTTCATCGCGGCCCTCATCGTGCTGAACACCATGCTCGGTTCGGTCTACGAGCGAACCCGGGAGATCGGCATCTTCTCCAGCCTCGGCCTAGCGCCGGTTCACGTAGCCTCCCTCTTCGTGGCTGAAGCGCTGGTGTACGCGGTTCTGGGCGCGGTTTGTGGCTATCTGGTGGGCCAGACACTCTCCAAATTCGTGGTGATGTGGAACCTCTTCGGGGGCGCACTGAGTCTCAACTACTCGTCCGTGTCGGCCGTGGCTACCATCATCATCGTTATGCTGACCGTACTCGCCTCGACGGCCTATCCGGCTCAGATGGCCTCCCGGCTGGCGACGCCCGGCATCGACCGTCGCTGGCGCATGGTGGACCCCAAGGAGGGTGTGCTCGCCATCGACCTGCCCTTCTCCTCGACTCGGGGCGATGTGCGTGGTCTGAACGTGTTCATACACGACTATCTATCAGCCCATGTTGAGTACTCCACGGGCCAGTTCTCCGCGGACAACGTGCACTTGGCGGAGATGCCGATCACGGTCGACGAGGTGGACGGCGACTGCTACCAGCTCTCGGCTACTCTCTGGCTGGCGCCCTACGATCTGGGCGTACGGGAGCGGTTCACGATCATCTCCCAGCCCACGCCCGAGATGGGCGAAGGCTCCTACGGCTTCTTCGCCCTCATCAAGCGTGAGGATGGGGACGAGGCTTCGTGGATCCGGCTCACGCGCAACCTGCTCACCATCCTGAGGCAGCAGTTCCTCCTCTGGCGGACGTTCAACCTGGAGACACGGAAGCCGTACATCGAGCGGGAGATGGAGATCGGTGTCGGCGACCCCGAACTGGTCGCGATGCTGAAGACTGCTCAGGGCAACGGACCATCCGCCGACGAGGAGAAGCAGCCCGAACCAACCGCTGCAGACTAGCGCGAGGACGGGTACGAGGGGAGGCTCGAGGCGAGCTTGGCTGAGAAGGAACCTATAGAGAGCGAAGAGCCGAAGCAGGGCAGACGCCCGTACGTCGATAGGGAGCTCGAGGAGTACCGCTCCCTAATGGAGGTCCCATCCACCTTCGAGGATGGGTTCAACCGGCGGACGATCATCGGCGCCCTGTTTATCTGCTTCATCATGATCCCCTCGTCCATCTACCTGGGGCTGGTGGCTGGCGTCGGCATCAGCGCCGCGGCCGAGTGGGTCACCATCATCCTATTCACTGAGGTCGCCCGGCGATCGTTCCAGAAGCTCACGCGGCAAGAAGTGTACATACTCTTCTACGTGGCCGCCGCGCTTACCACCATGGTGGGCAGCGGCCGCGCGGGAGGCCCCTTCGCGAACCTCGTATGGACCCAGTACTTCGCGAGTTCGCCAGCCGCCAAGGGCTTCGGGATCGCCGCCGGCATACCTGAGTGGGTCGTGCCGAAACCCGACTCGCCTGGCATCATCGAGCGCACCTTCGTCCACGCCGACTGGCTGGTGCCCATCGGCCTGCTCGTGTTGGGCCAGATCATCGGGCGTCTGCAGTGGGTTGGGCTCGGTTTCATCCTGTTCCGCATCACCTCGGACATAGAGCGACTCCCGTTCCCCTTCGCGCCCATTGCGGCGCAGGGCTCCACCGCTCTTGCCGAGCAGACTCAGAAGCGCGAAACCTGGCGCTGGCACATCTTCTCTGTCGGAGCGGTCATCGGGCTCGCGTGGTCCGTTTTCTACCTGTTCATACCGATTCTGTCGGGATCGGTGCTGAGCAACCCAATACAGCTCATCCCCATCCCCTTCATCGACCTCACGACGCGCACCGAGAAGATCCTGCCCGGCTGGCCCACGGGTATCGCCACCGACGTCAGCGGCATCCTATCCGGCTTCATCGTCCCCTTCTGGGCCGTGATGGGCACGGCTGCCGCCAGTTTGATCGCGATGTTCGTGAACCCACACCTGGTTCGAACCGGCAACATGCCCCACTACGAGCCTGGGATGGATACCGTTCAGACCACCTTCGTGGCTTGGCAAGACTACTGGCTGCCCGCCGGGATCGGTGTCGCTATCGCCATTGGGATCATCGGCTTCTGGGAGGTTGGCAAGAACCTCTACATGGCCAAGAAGGCAGGCGACATCAAGCGTCGGGAGGAGATGGGCGTCACGGGCGCGGCCAGAGGGGACATCCCCATCTGGCTCTGCATCGCCTTCTACCTGGTGTCCGTGGCCTGCCTCGTGGTCATCTGTCGCATACTGATCCCGCGGTTCCCCATGTGGTGGCTGCTGTTCTTCGGCTTCTTCTACACCCCGGTCATGTCGTACATCAGCGCCCGGCTCACGGGTCTGATCGGCCAGGGCATCGCCATCCCCATGGTCCGCGAGATCAGCTTCATCCTCTCAGGTTACCGTGGGGTTGACATCTGGTTCGCCCCGATCCCGCTGGGCGACATGGGGCCCCAGGCCCAGTTCTTCCGCACCGTCGAGCTCACCGGAACGCGGATGACCTCGGTCATCAAGGCCGAGATCCTCATGTTCCCTCTGATCCTCGGTACCAGCTTCCTCTTCTGGCAGTTCATCTGGCGACTCCAACCCATCCCCTCCCAGGCGTACCCCTACGCCCAGAAGATGTGGCCCTTGGAGTCCATGCAGCAGGCCCTGTGGTTCACGGCCACGGGCGAGGACTCGACATTCTTCCGCGACGCCGTGTTCCGTCCCGACAAGGTGCGAGTCATCTTCATCTGGCTGGGTCTGGCAATGGGTGGTTACACCATCCTGGCGAGTTTCCGAATGCCCACGATGTTTATCTATGGGCTCATTCGGGGCACCGGACAGATGCCTCACGGCATCATCCTGCAACTCGTAGGCGCCTTGCTCAGCCGCTTCTACTTCGAGAAGCGCTATGGCCGGAGGCAGTGGAAACTCTGGGCTCCGGTACTCATGGCGGGGTTCGCGTGTGGGATGGGCCTGATGAGTATGGCCGGCTCGGCCCTCGCGATGGTTATCCGGTCTGTGAAGCAGTTCCCGTACTAGTCAGCGCTGTTCCGGCCCACCGACCGTGGGCCGGAACAGCTTCACCGTCTACAGCAGTTCGGATGCGTTCCTCTGGATCTTGAGCAGCGCTCGGGCGTAGTCCTCGATGGCCTCGGGGCCTGCCAGGAACGGCTTCTGGTAGATCCAGAAACCGTACTCCCCGCAGATCCGCTCGGCAAACGGACATACTGTGCCCGAGAAGTCCAGCTCCATACCCGTGTCACGCTCCGCCACAGAGCGCCCCGTGCTGTCTCGCGCGAACATGCCCAGGCGATGGATCGGTGTATAGCCAGGCGCCGCGGGCGTGTTCTCGGCAGCAAGCGCCTCGAGCATCTTGGCCTTCGGAAGGCCGGCGAACGCCGCGGGATCGTAGTTGACGAGGAACAGATGGACGGCGCTCGCCGAGCCCTCACCTGGGATAGCCACCCCGCTCACGCCCTCCACACCCTCGAGGAGTTCGTGCAGACGGCGGGCGCTGGCCTGACGCGTCTTGGTCTGCTCAGCCAGCCGCTCCAGCTGCCCCAGGAGCACGGCCGCCTGGAACTCGGTCATCCGCTCATTGGTCCCGATCACGGGGCCTGCGTCGATCTCGGGGTCACGCGGACGGCCGCAATTGTAGATACGCCGGCAGCGTTCGGCGATGCGGTCGTCGTTGGTGGTGATGGCGCCGCCCTCACCACTGCTCACGTTCTTGCTTGCCTGAAAGCTGAAGCAGGCGACATCGCCCACGGAGCCCAGCGGTCGGCCTCTGTACATCCCCCCGTGGGCCTGGGCCGCGTCCTCCACCACCGCGACCTCGTGCTCCCGTGCAATGCTCATGATCTCGTCCATGCGGCACGGGTTGCCCGCAACGTGGACGGGGACGATCGCCTTAGTGCGCGGGGTGATCGCGGCCTCTACAGCAGCGGGGTCGAGGGTCCACGTGTCCGCACTGACGTCAACGAAGACGGGCTTGGCGAAGACGGCCAGAGCGGCGGTGGCGGTCGCCATGAAGGTGTAAGCGGGCACGATCACCTCGTCGCCGCAGCCCACCCCCACCGCCTGGAAAGCGATCTCTAGAGCAGCCGTGCCCGTGGTGGTCGCGATGCAGTGCCGCGTCCCCGCGATCTTGCCGAAGCCCACCTCGAAGCGTTCGGTGCACTTGCCGTACTGACTGCCCCACGCCCCAGAGCGGAGCACCTCAAGGAGGCCGCTCTCCTCCACGTCGCCACTCATTGGCCACGTGGGCCACGGGTCTGTGCGCACCGGAGTGCCACCCGTGATCGCCAAGACGCCCATATAAGCGCGCACCTCGCTTCCCAGAGGCGGGCGCCAGGCCCGCGTGCAACGAATGACCATACTCCGCGCCGCGCGCGGCCGCAAGGGGCTCCGTGCCCGCGCGAACTGGCTGCAAGAGGCGCTCCATCGCAGTGAGCTACCTGGTGCGACCGATGCGAGGCACCGCCAGAAAGCCACGCACGCGGAAAGTGTTGCGGCGCATACTGCCCAGCCGACGCATGGGCAGCAGGAACGCCTGCTGCATGTTCGAGTAGATATTGGCGCGCACCTGACGGATCGCCATGCGCGTACTGTGCGCGCCCTGGTCTTCCATTCCGATGAGCCAGAGCAGCGACAGGCCGCGCAAGGCTGAGGAGATCAGAAGCAGCAGTCCATGGTAGGTGAGCGGCCATCCGAAGAGTGAGCCCGTCCAACCCTCGAGGTTCCGCGCAACGAGCCCCCCGAAGACGCCGCTGAGCATGCCCGCCACAGCGATCGCCACGCTGTTCACTGCGAGGTAGGCGCTGTTCTGACGGCGCGTGCCGGGGGGACGGGTCAGGCCGAGCAGGAGGTTCAGGTTCGCCAGATCCATCCCTGGGAACGCGAACATGGAGATGGTCGACGCGGAGTAGCCCAGCCACCAGCTCTCCTTGGTGACGAAAACCCACGAAGCCCCTCCGAAGATGATGCACACACCGCACACGGCCAGCACGGGGAGCCGACCGTGCTGATCGATGAGATTCCCCCAGAAGCGGACACTGAGCATCGATATGATCAGCGGGATGCCGACCAGCATCAGGTTCGCCTGGGCGTTGGTCATCTCGACCACATCGAAGACGTAGAGCCAGATGAACTGCCCCACGTAGCCCAGGCTGAAGGTCAAGGTCATGTTGAACCCGAGGTAGCGTCGGAAGCGCCTATCGGCGAGCGGCGCCTTGATCATGCTTAGGAGGCTCAGCTTAGGACTCGGCGGGTCTGGCGATGGGTCAGGAAGCCGGACGAGGAGCAGGTAGTCGATGACGCCCACAAGCGCCGCGACGGCGAACAGCGCGCTTACGGTGACCCGGAGGCTGTGCTCGTCTACGGCGCCGGTGCGGTCCAATGCCCACCCAACGAGCAGTGTCGCCATGAGACCAGTCAGCTGACCCACCTGCATGCGGCGCGAAAAGTACCGCCCGCGAACAGGCCGGGGAATGACGTCACCAAACCAGGCCATTACCCCGGGCGAGGACACGTGGCCCAGGAAGCTGGAGCTCGCCAGCAGAACCAGGAGCGCGATCCACCACGCCTCGGGCGGGATGAGCCATGGAATGGCGGCGATGGCGAACCACAGGGCACGATGCACGAGGCCGCTGACCAGGAAAACGGGCTTCCGGTGGCCGTACTTCTCGATGAGGTAGCTGGCGGGCACCTGCATCAAGCTGCCGGCGTACGGGAGCGCCGCCAGAAGGCCGAAGCCGAAGGCAGGCATGCCAAACAACTGGGCGGCCCGGGTTAGGGCGGCTCCGGTGGTTATGTACATCCACGCAGCGCCAAAGGCCCACGCCAGGGTGATGTACCTCAGGCTGTGCATCAGCACCCGGGATGGCCGCGTGGGGGGAAGGGGCTGTTGTTCGCTCGGCTCGTCCGAGTCGAGCGGTCTAGTCGCCAAGTCTATCCGTCCTCGATCCGTGCTTGGGGCACACCCATGGGACGGTGTCGCCGAGGCGACAGTTTCCCCCAGCAAGGTAAGGATGTCGAGCCCAGTGCAGTGGCGGGTTCACTCCAAGGGGTGGTAGTTGCGCTACTGGGGAGACCACCACAGGGAGCGCCAGTAGCTCTCGTCCAGAGTGTATGGGTCAACCGGCTCCCCCTCGGGAGGGATCGCATCGATCACGCCGTAGCGCGCCATCTCCCGAAGATACGGCTCAGGGGGCCGGAAACCATGCATATCGAACCGACCGATCTCTTCGAGCCTTGCCTTCCCCGCGCGCGCCAGGGCCAGCAAAGCGGCGTACCCAGGGTCCTCCACGCTAGCGAACACAGCAGCGCCGCCGGCTTCCCGGCACGTTCCATAGCCTCCGGCGTCGGCGGCAAGGGGCGCCAGCAGCATCAACGAAAGCTCCGGCCGCGTCAGGTTCCAGACAGCGTGACGAGCGAGGGGCAGCCGCGGGTCGCTCCAGTCGGGACGCCAGAAGGAGACGTCACGCTCATCGGACAGGTTACGGGGCAGGACCTTCTCTCCCTGGTGACATTGGACGCAGCGGCTCTCCACGGTCTCGCTCGCGGCGTGGGCCTCCGGCCAGTCGAAGTCAGTGCCCACCTGCCCGTTCGCGTAGTAGCCGCCGATCATCCCGCTGCCAAGGGCGCCGTAGGTGCCGGGGTAGACGGCGCCGGTCTCGATCCAAAGCCGCACGGTATCCTTCTCCCGACCGGATAGCTGAACCCCTTGGTGGCCTTGCTCGATCTTGTGCCAGAGCGGACTTGCCACGGCGCCGATCGTGCGCGGCGCTAGATTGCTGATCGGATCGTTGCGCCCGTCCACGATCTGACGGCGAACGGTCAGCTCGTAGTAGCTGTGAGAGAACATGGGGCCATGGTCCCCGGACAAGATCACCCCACCGGCCCTCGGGCCCTGCTCCTCGTGCTGGACGTAGTCGTGGCACCTGAGGCAGTGAGCATCAAGGATCGGCTGGATGTCCCGCGGGAAGTCGAAGACCTGCGGCATCCCCTCGATCGGCCGTGGAAGCTCAGGCGACTGCCTCGCGGCCATCGGCTCCACCCCGGCCCTGGGGGTCTGAGTCCGCTCCTCGTGGCACCCCACGCAGCCCTGCTGCTCGCCCGGCTGAAGGCTGCAGAACGACTGCATGCGCTTGACGGCCTGACCATCCGCGTCGAGGGCGACGAAGAAGAAGCTACGCAGGGCCGGGAGTCGGAAGTGCGCCGAACCGTCCGGCTCCACGGGGACGGTTCCTACCAGCCGCTCCAGGGTGAAAGTGCCCCCGTAGGTCAGTGGATCCATCCCACCCGTGTAGTTGATCGGCTTGGGAAGGGGCTCGATAACGAGTAGATCGGTGATCTCGCCGCGTTCGACGCCATCCAGCCTGCGGCCGTGGTAGACGTCGGTCAGGATCAGAGTTGCGTCGGCTCTGCTCAGGTTCACCCGAGGCGCGATCTGGGGCGGGGCCTGCGCGGCCCGCAGGAGCCTGGGCTCATGGATCCATAGGCCGCGGGCCACATCCTCGGGCGGTAGCGCATAGAGAGGCACCCACGTGCCGCCCCGCTCGTAGATCCGGATCTCGTGATCCACCGCGGCCACGAACAGGTCGGGGTTGAGCGCGAACGGGTCGCGGACGTTCGCGCCGGGAGCGACGGCCCGCGCCCGCGCCCGATTGTCCGGGCCGTCGCCCGGGTCCAACAGCGTCAGCGCGCCCGCATGCTCCATGAGGCCATGGCCAGGAGAGAAGATGGAGATGACCTCGTTGGTGCCCGGGACCGGCTTCGCGTCGATCATGACTGTGCCTGGGTGCATGTTGCCGAAGAAGGTCATCTGGCCCGTGCCATCGGGATTCATGGTCCAGAGGCCGTGGTAGTCGACCTGGCTGCGGTCAACGTACTCCCAGCGCGTGTAGAGGATCCGGCCATCGTGCAGCAGCCACGGGGTGTTGTCGTGCTCTAGGTTGCTGGAGAGGAGCTGTATGCCACTGCCATCGGGCCTGCAGCGATGGAGCGTCCCCACCTGCGTCAACCAACAGTTGACCCATCGCTTCGCCCGCGAGGACACGAACATGATGTCGCCATCGGGGAGGAAAGTGGGCTCGATGTCATCCCACGGGCCATCGGTGAGCTGGCGCAGCCCGGTTCCGTCGGCTCTGATCTCGTAGAGATGGTAGTGGCGATCGCCGGCAGGCAGGTACGAGAAGATGACACGTCCGCCCGTGGAGTCAACCTGTGGGTCTCGAACGCATCCTTGCTCGTCCTCCAGGAGAACACGGACTTCGCCTGTCGAGAGGTTCAGCGCGCATAGCCGCCCCCAGCCAGGCAGGTAGGTGAGGTGGTCGACGCTCCCCGCGTAGTACCCAAAGTTCGCGTACCAATGACCATCCGCCGCCGAGGCGGGGATCCGTGTAGCGAAGACGATCTCCTCGACGCCATCCTCACCGAAGGCGCTAGCGATCCGGTCACGGAGCACCGCGCGCGCCGCCTCCTGCCGCTCCTCCAGCACCGCCCGCGCCGCCCGGATCGCCTCGCGGCCCTCTTCGTCCGCGCCCTCCACCTCCCAGAGGGAGTAGAGCCCGAAAGGCCCGACGCCGAGGCACAGGATTCGCACGAATCGGCACGTCTGCGCCACAGAGGGGAGGGTCTCGACTCCGCCGACACCAGCGGCCTGCTCGTAGACCCGGGTCCACTCCTGGCCCTCATCCGAGATCTCCACGGCATAGTGAGCCGCATAAGCCGCCTCCCAGCGGAGCGCCAGCGCACCCAGGAGCCGCTGGCTGCCCAGGTCCAGCATCAGCCACTCCGGGTCGGCCCCTGCCGACGCGCTCGCCCAGCGGGTGGAGACGTCGCCGTCGAGGGCGAACTCAGCCAGGTACCGCTCGTCCATGGTCGAGGATGCCGTGATGGGCGAGTGCGATGGCACATCGGCTTGGGCCAGGGGCACAGTAGCCAGGAGTATGATCAGCGCTGCCACGTCTGCCTCCCACGCTCTCGGGTGCCTCCGTGCTTCCCCGTGCACGGTCAGCGCCCTCCTATGGGTGACCACGCCGAGGCGACGCCGCGGCTGGACGCGATGCCAAGCGTGACGGAGTGGAGGTCAGTGCTCGGCGGGCCGGTGGGGTATCGTGAAGGAAAACACGCTGCCCTCGCCCTCGGTGCTCTCGACGCGGATCGTCCCGCCGTGAGCCTCCGTCGCGAGCCGGCAGAAGGCGAGTCCGAGGCCGATGGATCGGAGTTGCTTCGCCTCACTGGCCGAGGCGTGGAAGAACTTGTCGAATACCCGGGGCAGGATTCGCTCCGGGATCCCCTCGCCGGTGTCCGCTACTCGGAACTCCACTGCGTCCTGGCGGCCAGTCGCGCTGAGAGTCACCGTGCCGCCGTCGGGCGTGTGACGGATGGCGTTCTGCGCAAGGTTTCCGAGGATCCGAAGCAGGATGCGCCGGTCGGCGCGGACGGCGAGCCCGGGCGTAGTGTCCTCGACAATGAGGCGAACATCTTTCTCAGCGGCGGCGAAGGCGACCATTCGGCCCGCCTCCTCGAGGATCTCCCTGACCACTGCTGGGCCGATACTGAGTTCGAGTTTGCCAGTCTCGAGGCGGTTTACATCCAGAAGATCGGCCATCATACCCTCGAGCCGCTGAGCGTCGTCGATGGCGTTCTGCACCATCTCATCGCGCACTTCCGAGCCCTGATCCTCGGCCAAGGCTGTCTGCAAAGAGCCCATAATGCTCGTGATTGGCGTACGCATGTCGTGGACGATCATGTGCACGAGGTCGTCACGGAGCTTCTCCAGCCGTTTCAGCTCCTCGTGCGACTGGGTGAGCTCCTGCTGCCGCTGGGCCTCCTGGTCCGCGTCCCGGAACCACCGCCGAACGAGGACGCTGATGATGACCAAGGCGGCCAGGAAGTTGAGAAGCTTCGGGATGAGCACATGCTCAGGCTGCTCCAGAACCGACTTCCAGGCGTAGGGGAACAGCTCCGCGCTCGCCGTGTACCAGATGCCGAAATAGACGCTCTCGACGAGGGTCCGGGCGCCGTCGATGAAGATGACGATGATCAGCGTGGCGACGAGCCGGTTCGTCTTCCGAAGCCAGCTGTATTCCTTGACGTAGAAGATCAGGATGGCACACCAGCACAGCACCAGAGACCAATAGGTGCCGGCAGTGATGTACTCCAAGGTATCTCTGTCGAACATGAGCCTACCTCGCCATCGCGAGTGCCTCGCGCGGGCACTCACCTCTCGACAGCCACTCCCGATTCCGTGGTGACGTCACCCAATCCTGCGAGTCGGACCGAGGGCATCCCCGCAGGTCATTCCCTGGGATCGCCAATCCCAAACACGTATGACCCCGACCCGAGCGCCACTCGGGTAGCTCCATCCGTGTGATCGACCCACTCGATCCCGGCCTCGACCGGTATCTGGTCCACCACGTCACCAGGCAGGACCAGCACTCCCGTCGCGTTGGGTGGCAGGGATACGAGGAGGGAGAGCCGGCCCCCAACGCGCTCCCATTCGCATCGGATAGGGCCGCGGACGGAGCGGTACTCGGCACGCAGCCACTGCAGATCGTCGGGAATGAACGGGGCGATGACCACGTGGTCGAAACCCACCGCGGTGTCGTGAGGTCGTATCCCCGCCAGCCCCTGGTAGAGCCACTGCGCGATGGAGCCGAACATGGGGTGATTGTGGCTGAAGACATTATCGTTGTAGGACCAGCCCTCCCAGAGCGTCGTCGCGCCGTTATCCAGCATGTACCCCCAACTCGGGAACTCGCGGCGCTTCGCCAGACGGTACGCCAGGTCCGCGCGCCCGTTCGCGGTGAGGGACTCCAGGAGGTACTTCGTTCCGAAGATACCAGTTGTAAGGCGCGGCTCACCCTCCGCCATGAGGTCCTCGACGAGCCGGTCGAGGACGTCGCCGCGGGACGACGGCGGCACAAGGCCGAGGCTCAAGACCATGGACTGGCAGGTCTGGGTGCCGGCGTCGTACCGCCCTGTGGTGGAGTCTAGGAAGCGGTCGTTCAGGGCTTCTTGCGCTCGCTTTGCCAGCTCGCTGTACCGCGCTTCGTCCTCCGTGCGCCCGAGGAGCCCCGCCATCCGGGCCACGAGGTCGGCGTTGAGGGCTAGAAAGGCCGTGCTGGTGAGCGCTGTAGGCTTGGGGACGAGGCTCTCATGGTCACCGATGCCGTGGCTGATGATGAGCCCGTCCGACTGCTCCACGAGCATCGCGAGCCAGCGCGCCGCCCGCTCGTACTGCTCGGCCATCAACGCCGTCTCTCCATAGTACTGCCTGAGCTGCCAGATCAGCAGCGGGTGGGCTGTTCCCCAGCCGATGGGGCCCGAGCCTTCCCCGAAGCCTCCGTCCGCGATGCCCACGTAGGGCGCTGTCTCCGTGAATCCGCCGTTCGCGCGCTGCGCGTCCCCGAAGTCCCGAACGCACTTGCCGTAGAAGGCCTGCATATCGAGCAGCATCATGGCGTACTCGCTCGAAGCCACGATGTCCCCACCGTACCCGAACTTCTCTCGGTGCGGGCAGTCGCTCTGGACTGAGTGCAGGTTGCTGAGGAGTGCTTGGCGGCACAAGCCCTCAATGCCGTTCAGGAGCGGGTCGCTACACTCGAACCGGCCCACCGGCTGGAGATCGCTATGCAACCGCTGGGCCCGCAGCGACACCGAAGCTGGCGCGCCTGTCACTTCCACGTACCGAAAGCCGTGGAATGTGAAGCGGGGCGTCCACGTCTCGACCCCCTCGCCCCGAGCAACGTAGGAGTCCTCCTGCACCGCCAGATCGGGGGCGCCAGGACCGCCCATCCCAGGCGACTTGATCTGCCCGCAGACGCTGGTCAGCGGGTTCAGCGAACCATCAGGATGCAGAAGCTCGCCGTACCGCAAGCGGACCTGGGCGCCTGCGGGGGCCTCGATGGTGAGGGACGCGCGTCCGGCCATGTTCTGGCCGAAGTCGTAGATTCGAACGCCCTCGACCGGCTCCGTCACGCCGATGGGCTCAAACACGTCAGTGACCCGAATCGGCGATAGAGGCTGGGCCTGAAGAGCGCCGAGAGCCTGGGCGCACCGCACGGCTCCATCCCAGGCGCCGTCGTCGTAGCCGGGGAGATCCCAGCCGGGCATCTCCAGCCGGGCATCGTAGGCCTCGCCCAGGTAGACGCTATTCCGTCGGATGGGCCCTCGGGCCACGCGCCAGGAGTCATCGGAGACCACCCGCTCCGACGAGCCGTCGGCGTACTCGATCTCCAACTGGCAGATCAGCCGCGGAGGGCCCACGGTCAGGTGTTGCCGAAGGTTGATCCCGCCCCACATCCGCAGAGGAAGCGGGTTCCAGAAGCCGTTCCCGACGATGGCGCCGACGCAGTTCCGGCCTGGCCGCACCATGTCGGTGATGTCCAGTGTTGCGTAGAAGACACGATGGGCGTATTCGGTCCACCCAGGGTCGAGCACGTGGTCACCCGCCGGCGCTCCGTTGAGGCGCAGCTCGTAGTAGCCGAGGCCGCTCACGTAAGCGCGGGCCCGACGGACCGGCTTCGCGATAGTGAACTCGCTGCGGAAGTGGGGCGCCGGCTGGTCTGCGTAGAAGTCCTCGTCCGAGGCCGGCTCGGGCCAGGGGGCCTCTATCCACGTGGCCTGCCAGTCCACCATGCGGCCCATCTCGAAGGACGCGGCGGGGCTCCACTCGGACGCCACTTCCGCAGCATCCCACACCTGCACGCGCCAGTGTACGCGCTGACCAGGCTCCAGTCGCCTTCCCCCGTAGGGGATGTGCAGCGATTCCGCCGACTCGACCCGCCCCGTATCCCACAGCAACCCATCCGCAGCGGCCAGACCCCGCACAGTCGAGGCGGCCACGATGCGGTACGCCGTCTGGCGGTCGCCTCGACGCCCTGACTCCAGGGTCCAGCTTAGGCGAGGAGCGGGGTCATCAACCCCTAGAGGATCGGTGAGGCCGTTGCATTGCAGCCCGGTGGGCCGTAGCGGGTCCTCGGATGCGCCGATGGCAAGGCAAGCCCCTGCCAGAGCCACGACTGCGAAGGTCATGTGGCCTCACTCTCCGTTCCGGGCTGGAACTTCGCGTGGCGCCGCCGGCAGCCTCCCAGGGAACGGCCCCTCGAATCCACGAACCAGGCAGGCTTCGCACCCCTTCAGGGAGTATTCGGGGACGGCAACGTGACGACACGTCTCGAAGGAGTTGAGCCTACGTGAGAGCCCGTTGGTGTAGAGTCCCCCTGCTCTGGCTGGCGCTGCTGGCCCTTCCGTGGCCACTAGCGGCCCAGCCTCAGGAGGAGGACACCCAGGCAAGCGAGGAGAGCGGCGCGGAGTCCGAGGAAGCCGTGGAGTACCACTGGACGCTCGAGGAGATCCTTGGCGATAAGGGCTTCTTCGGCCCCTCAGCCACGGAGATGGACTTCTCCTTTGACGGCTCCTACGCCGCCTACCGGTACCGGCCGTATGACGAGCGGCGACACGGCAGTGACCTCTGGCTGCTGGACGTGGCCTCGGGCGAGACGAAACGGATCACCTCCGTCTCGGTGTTGGCGCCCTTCCAGCGGAGCACCCGTGAGGTCCGCGAGGATCGCATCAAGAAGGCTCGGCGCGCCGGTGACGAGGGCGAGACGGAGGAGAACCGCGAACTCATCAAGGCGCTGAAGAAGAGTGGCGACTGGGTGGGCGAGAAGGACGCGGACGACGAGAAAGCCCCTCGGTACTCGGGGATCACCTACTACGAGTGGTCGCCCAAGGCCAATGAGTTCATCTTCTCGTCGCAGGGCGACCTGTACCGGTACGAGGTTGAGAGCGGGGCGGTATCGCGCCTGACCAAGACTGGCGACACGGAGCAGTCGGCTCATTACCTGCCCGAGGGTGACGGCTTCCTCTACCAGCGCGGCGACTCGGTGATGCACGTCGAGTTCGGAAGCCACCTCATCACCGAACTACGGCCTTCGCTCGAGGGAGGAGAGCGGATGGACTCGTACCGGCTGAGTCCCGATGGTCGCAAGCTGACCTTCGTGACCAGTCGGACCGAAGGCAGACAGAGTGGGCGCACCGTTACCATCGTGGACTTCAGCGAGCGATTCGCCCGATCGTACGAGGTGGGGCGTCAGGTATCCGATGACCCGAGTGGCAAGACCACTTGGTCCGTATACCTATGGGACATCTCCGATCTCAACGCAGAGGCGCACAAGCCGATCAAGGTCTACTCCCACGAGGTCACGGGACCTCGGGATTCCCACACGATGCCCGATTGGTCCCCAGACTCAACTCGCGTCGTCTGGTCGGTCTACGAGCAGTCAACGGACAACGTATGGATCTACGAGGCCGCCTTCCCGGATGGCTACGACCATGGCAAGACCGAAGAGCCGTCGGACGAGGAGGAGAGCAAGGCCGCGAGCAACGATCTGCCGAAGGACGAGGACCCGGAGATCGAGGCCAAGCAGCTTACCCGCTTCCTACACAACGGTGGCCCCAACGCCCCCTATGATATCCGGCCGTGGTACCTCGCGGACAGCAAGCGCATCGTGCTCATGACCGAGCAGTCCGGTTTCCGACACCTCTACATCCTCGATCCACTCTACGAGGCGTTCACGCCGCTGACCCAGGGGCCCTGGGAGGCCTACCCGATCGAGCTAAACGAAGAGCACACCAAGCTCTTCCTCGAGGGCACCCGTGAGGGACCCGCCTATCGGGATGTCTACGCCATCGATCTCGAGTCGGCGGAGATGACGCGTCTCACGACGGAACCAGGCTACTACTCCCAGGCTCGGGTGAGCCCCGACGGCCGGCACGTGCTGGCCATCTACGAGCACTATGGCGTGCTCCGGGAACTCGTGCATATCGATGGCGAGGTGGGCACCCAGGTCGCCCTGACCGACTCCCACCCGCCCAAAGCCCACGCTCTGACCGAGCCCATCCCGCAGTTCTTCTCCTACAAGAACCGACACGGGCACGACATCCACGGCATACTGTGGCTGCCCGAGGATCTCAAGCCCGAAGACAAGCGTCCCCTGCTCGTGTACGTCTACGGAGGGCCCCTGGGAAGTGGTAGCAAGACCGTCGTCGATGGGGTCTACGGGTCAGACACCTACTACTTCCACTACTACATGGCGAAGCACTACGGCTACGTCACTTGCGCCATCGACCCGCGCGGGCAGTCCGGCTACGGGGCGGTCTTCGAGAAGGCCAGTTTCGAGCAGGTGGGCGTGCCCCAGACCGAGGACCTGGTGGACGGGGTGAAGTTCCTCCGGTCGGAGTACGGCGGCATCGACGAAAAGCGTGTGGGCATCCACGGCTGGAGCTTCGGTGGTTTCCAGACCCAGATGTGCATGTACACGGCTCCCGAGACCTTCGCCGTCGGCATCGCGGGCGCCGGACCCACCGAATGGGAGAACTACAACGCGTGGTACGCCCAGGGCGTCGTGGGCGATACCCGCGTCGGCCAGGCCGATCTCGCCGAGTTCTCCCTGGCGCCTCGGGCGAAGGAGCTTCAGGGCCGCCTGCTCCTGATCCACGGCATGAAGGATGACAACGTCCTCTATCAAGACACGGTGAAGGTCTACGCCGCGCTTCTCGATGCCGGTAAAGGACCACTCGTCGACCTCTTCCTGGACCCCGCCGGCGGCCATGGCCTGGGCGGCCATGTGCAGCGGCTGCAGCGGTACCAGGTCTATGAGGACTTCCTGCTGCGCACTCTGGGCACTTCCGCCGGTGCGCCCGTGGTGCCGGGCCTCGAGGAGATGCGGCCCGACCCTGACAAGGACAAGAAGACCGAGGACGAGGGCGCAGAGGCCGAAGGGGCGGAAGCGGAAGTCGAAGGAGCCGAGGAGGGCGAGAACGAGGAAGTCCAACCAGCGGTTCCGCACTCGGTCCGTTAGGGCTGGCAGTATGCCTCAGGAGCGTCCGGCGCCCCGGCCGGACGCTCCTCGCGTACGCTACCGCGTCAGACGTAGATAGTGCCCTCCATATAGAGCGCCGCGTGGCCGGCGATGCCCACCCGGTGGCCACGGTGCTCGCACATCAACTCACCGCCGCGGCGGGAGACTTGGCGTGCCAGCAGCTCGCGCCGCCCGAGGCGCTCCCCCCAGTAGGGGGCCAGAACGCAATGAGCGGAACCTGTGACAGGGTCCTCCGGCACCCCGACGGCGGGGGCGAAGAAGCGGCTCACGAAGTCGCAATCATCGCCGGGGGCCGTAACGATGACGCCTCGATAGGGCCAGGCGGCGATCTGGCCCAGGTCCGGGCTCACGGCCCGGACCTCCGCCTCGGACGCGAGCACCACCAGGAGGTCGCCCTCCTCTGACGTGAACGCGTCTTGGGGGAGCACTCCGAGGGCCCCGGCTATGTCAGGCGGATCGTCGAGCGGCCTCGGCAATCGTACAGGGAGCTCCATCATCAACAGATCCGCGGCGCGCCGCACCGGAAGGCATCCACTCCGCCTGCTGCGGAAGACCAGCTCAGCGCCTGGCACGCCCAGCTTCTCGAAGGCCACGTAGGCGCTGGCAAGGGTCGCATGGCCGCACAAGGCCACCTCCACGAGCGGGGTGAACCAGCGGATCGCATAGTCATCGCGCTCTGGAACGAGGAAAGCCGTCTCCGAGAGGTTGTTCTCGGCCGCGATGGCCTGAAGGGTGTGGTCATCCAGCCACTCCTCCAGGGGGCAGACCGCGGCTGGGTTACCCGCGAAGACGGTCGAGGTGAACGCATCTACTTGGTAGACGGGCAGGGCGCGTGACATGGTCTGAACAGCCCCTCATGTGATCTCCGCACGGGTTCAAGGCCCATCATCCGCAACGAGTCGAGGCAGGATCGCGCGGAGGACAGCCGCCTCGCCCGTTCCACCGGCTCCCTCCTCGGCCTCGCCGCGGAGGGCTCGCAGTAGGCCAAGGCCGCCGTCACCGGCGCTCCATCCTGTGAACAGCACGCCGCTCCAGCCGGCCCCCGCGCTCTCCTGGGCGTAGCCCACAAGCAGCTCCGCGGCCGCCACATCCTTCCAGGGAGAGACGAGCACCCGAAAGCCATCCTCTGCGAAGTGCGGCACGGAGGGGTATGAGTCGCGCGGCTCGTAGTGCCAGTCGCAGATGATGATGTCCTTGGGGATCATGGTCATCGCTTCCGCCGTGTCGTTCAGCGAGGCCTCCCAGCTCCCGTAGAGCATCGCCCGGCCGTCTATCAGGCGATCCCCCCATATCATCATCTCCACGCCTCGCTGGCCGACCAGGTGGGCGTGGTAGTCATTCACGGCCTTCGCGAAGAGGTCCGCCGGTCTCTTGCCACGGCAGCGTTCACACTGCTCGCTCGCGATCAAGAAGACCTCGTCCATGCCCACATGGAAGGCATCGGCTCGGAAGCCCTCGATCAGCTCATCCATGAGGTCGAAGACAACGCCGTTCACCTGCGGGTGCAGAGGGCACCAGCTACGGCAGTAGATGTCCGGGTTGTCGAGTGGAATCTGAGGCGTCTCGTCGAACTCGGGATGCTCACGCAAGAGAGCATAGGTCGTCTCCGCCCAAGACTGGTGCCCGAGGCAGTTCAGCATCGGCACGAGCCTGATCCCGTGACGTTCGCACGCGTCGGCCACGCGGCCGGCAGCGGCGGGATCCAGATCGCCGTCGCTGAGTTCCGGATGGCTCTCGTACTGGTAGTTGTAGTTGACCTCCGCAACGATGAGCGTGACGCCCATGGGGCCCAGGTACTCGTCGATGAGTGAGACGAGAGCATCGGCGCCGCGGGCCGAGTGAAGGAACACGTGCTGTCCGATCATCACATCCTCCTTCGCAGAAGCAACGGAAACAGCCGAACTACCCGCCAGAGCGCAAGCTATGAGCACGGTAGCCACGGTCTCAAACTCCTCTCAGCGTGCGTCCACGATCCAGGTATCACTCGCCAGATCCGCAACCAGGTCCTCCACACAGACGCCCTCCTCTCGCGGTTCGGCGTCGGCAAGGATAGCTACAGCGGGGGAGGGGATGCTCCCTTGAGCTGCTGGCGATAGTACCGAGCCGCTTCGGGGTAGCGATCCAGCCCGCGCCGCGCCCTGGCGGTCAGACCATAGGCTCCATCTCCAACCTCCCGGAACCATCCCTCGATGGTCCCCGAGGCCTGCAGCACCGCGAAAGTGCGTGGTCCCGTGCCCAGCCGCTCGAGTTGGTGGACGGTGAGCGCTCCGAAGCGCTCGATGCAGCAGGCGGCATGTATAGCCACTTCGCGGTGGGCGGCGACGAGCCGCCGGCCAACGCTGCCGCCCGGGTTGAAGTCCCCGTCTCGAGCCGTCACTTCCCGCATCACCTGCGAGCGTAGCCTGCCATCCTTCACCCTATCGAAGATCCGTATTGGGTGCTCAATGGTGACTCGGTTCGCCTTGCGTGCATGTGGGGCAACAAGAATGAGGCCCAGCTCAAGCCGGGCGAGGAGGTACAGCATCCCCGACATCCGACGCCGCCAAGCCGGAAGCGACTGGGGCCGAGGCACGGCGACATATACGGCATCCGCGATCTCCTGTCGTCTCGCCGCTTGCCCGAGCACCTCAGCGTTGAGCCTGAGTTTCATCTCGACGACGACGAGTTGCCCCTCCTTGACAGCCGCCACATCGCAGTCCCGGACCTCCCCCTGAACGTGGTAGCCCTGGTCCAGCAGGTAGTCTCTGACGGCGGGGTAGAGGTCGGTCTCAGCCTCCGGAGGAGGCGTCTGGCTCGCCATGGAAGGTATTGTCCTCTCGCGGAACGGACACTCCTATATACGGACTCAAAGCCGACGGCCCTAGCGGGAGGAGCAAGGTTGGAGGCGATCCATCGCTTACGGCTCAGGCTGGCGCGGTCCTCGACGGACCCCGTGTTCCTGCGCGAGTTTCGTGTGCGCATGCGCGGAGCGAGGGGCGCGCTCCTTCTGCTCGCCTATCCCGGCGTTGTGGCCTGCATCGCTCTCCTGATCATCGGAATCAGCATGGCCAACTCTCCAGCCGTCACCGCGGAAGCGATGGGTGAGTGGTCCCGTCGCGCCCTGCTTGGCATCCTGATCACCCAGTGTTGCCTCATCGTGGCCGCTGTCCCCGGCATGTTGGGAGGCGCGATCGCCTTCGAGCGTGAGGCCCAGACCCTGGAGCAGGTCGCGATCACTCCCCTCCGTGCGCGAGACATCGTCCTGGGGAAGTACGCGGCCGCTATGGTCCAAGTGGGCTACCTGATCCTGGCAACAGTCCCAGTGGCGGGCATCTGCTTCCTAATGGGCGGTGTCTCGTGGGGCGTGGTGGCCCCCGGCGTGACGGTGTGCGTGTGCGGGGCCTTGGGCACGGGCGCGATGGCAATCTGCTGCTCGACGGTGTTCAGGTCGTCGGTATCCGGCATCATCCTGGCTTACGTGCTGGCGATGGGGTTCAACCTGCTGTTTCCCTTCGGCGAGTTGATGATTCGCCAACTCGCTACCGGGACGGGCAGCGATCCTTTGTCCTTCCCCTTCGTCTCGTGGCTGTCGCTCTTCGGCCTGCTCGACGCAGGTATGAGCGGGACCGGGTACTGGCTCGGCGCCGACCTGTGGTGGATGTGCGCAAGCGTCTGCAACCTCACGTTCGCCATCGCCTTCCTGATGTTGGCCACCATGCGGCTCAGATCGCTCCTGCGGGTGTAAGAATCGGTCCGGCCGGTGCGGAGACGGTAGGCAGGCCGCGACGGTCGGCGAATGTACTCCCAGAGAGGCGGGTGCGTACGATGTCGTGGATTCTGATCAGCCTTGCCATGGGCCTGGGCCAGACGGTCCCTGAGTCCGCCCGTGTCGTCTGGAGCCTCGAGTTCGACCGAGCGAATGACGAGCGCGGCGTCGAGTTCGGCGGCGACATCGTCACCCATCAGGCGACGGCTCAGGGCTTGGTCATGGATACCGTCGGGTCGGACCCCATCACGTACCTGCCCGAGTTCCGCATCCCGACCAGCCCCTACCAAGCGCTCGAGATCGTCTACGAGTGCTCTCGGGCGGGCCAAGGCGAGATCTTCTACGCCCACGACCGCAACACGGAGTACAGTGGGTTCAGCGGGGCCAAGCAGATCAACGTGAGCTTCGCACGTACCGACGGGCCCACCACGATGACCCTCTGGCCCTTCTGGCTGCAAGCACCCGAACTGATCCAGTTGCGGCTGGATCCACCCGCGGGCGTCCGGTTCGTGCTCCACGCCATCCGCATCGCGGAGGTCCCGGTGCCACCACAGGCCGGCTGGAATGAGTCAGGCCAGGGGGCCTTATGGCCCCTGGCCGGCGCACGCATCGAGGATGGCCGCCTCGTGGCCGAGGGCGGGCCCGCGCTCCTCGCCAGCCCTCCCGCAGCCGCCAACGCCGAGGCGAGGCCGTGGCTCTCGCTGGACTGGTCCGCCGATGCCGCCCCGGTGGCCTTGCAGGCCGGCATCGTGAGTCCCGGATCGGGTGAGGCCGATTGGCGCCCGCTGACCGTCGAGCCCGGCGGGTCGAGCAACCTGTGGCTCCCTGGAGCCTCTCAGTTGCACGAACCGGGCGCCCTCTTGATCGTGCGAGCGGCCCAGAACCTGGCTCCCGGCGCGGTACTGCCCGTGGAGACCGTTCGTCTCAGTGCCGAGCCCTCGGGCAAGCCGCGACCGACGGTGGTCTACCTGGGTAGTCAGCACCCGATGCCTCGCGTGGGTGCGGAGGAGGCCGTTCTGCTGCGGCTCGCCAACGTGAGCTCCGCCCCGGTGCGCCGCCTCTCGGCCTACCTGGAGCGGCCTGAGGGGCTCGAGATCATCGGCGCCTCCCGCCGCCAAGACACGGGTAGGGTGCTCGTGCACGGTGACGTCTGCGACCTCCTCTGGCCCGTGCGCGCGTCAGAGCCGGGGCTCTATCCCATCACGGTTCGGCTGTTGGGTCCGGGCGTGAACCAGCGCTTGGAGGCGACCATCGAGATCACCGCCAGCCCGACGGGCCTCGCGCCGGGTCGAGTGCCGACGCCGCAGCCGCTGGCGACCGACTATGAGATCGGCGTCTATTACTTCCCTGGCTGGCACAGCTACCGCGCGTGGGAGGTTCTCGACCTTTTCCCCGAGCGGACGCCCGTGCTTGGCTACTACCGCGAGGGGATGCCGGAGATAGTGGACTGGCAGATCCTCTGGGCGGCCGAGCGGGGGGTGCGCTTCTTCGCGTATGACTGGTACTGGGACCGCGGCACCCAGTCGCTGGACCACGCGATCAAGGCGTACCTCGAGTGCGAGCATCGGGAATACCTGGACTTCTGCCTGCTGTGGGCGAACCACAATGGCCCAGGATCGCACTCCCGGGAGGACTTGCTCGCCGTTACCCAGTTCTGGATCGACAACTACTTCCAGGAACCGGGCTACTACACGGTGGATGGTCGCCCGGTGGTCATCATCTTCAACCCCAGTGGGATCTGGAGCGACATGGGTGGCCCCGAGCCGGTCGCCGAGGCGTTCCAGGCCATGCGCGATCTGTGCGAGTCACAGGGCGTGCCGCCCGTGTATCTGGTGGCGTGCAGCCCGCCCGTGACGACGTGGCACGATCAGTTCGAGGCGTCGGGGTACGACGCGCTCTCGGCCTACAACTGGCCGGGCCTGGGAACGGATGGCCTGCGCGACGTGCCCTTCAGTGATCTGCTGGCCCCTCACGCCGAGGCGTGGAGGGGCATGGATGAGGCAAGCGATCTGCCGATCATGACCCCCATCTCCGGTGGCTGGGACTCGCGGCCCTGGCACGGCGATGGCGCTCTGGTCCGGTCCGATCGTAAGCCGGAGTTCTTCGAGCAGCACCTCCGAGACGCGAAGGACTTCATGGATCGACAGGACGGCCCACTGGCCCGCGTGGCTATCGTGGAGGCATGGAACGAGTGGGGCGAGGGGAGCTACGTGGGCCCTCATAGGGAGTACGGTTTCGAGTACCTCGACGCGATAGCCCGGGTTTTCGGTCGTGACCCCGGCGGGGCGCGGATCGTCCTGCCCAAGGATGTTGGCCTCGGGCCGTACGACCTGCCCGCGCCCGTGATCACTACCGAGTGGCTGATGGACGGGCCGGATGGCGGCTGGACGCCTAGCGGGGGCTTCGGCGATGTCAGTTGGGAGGACGGCCGGCTGAGCTTCGTGGCTCTGGGGAGCGACCCCATCCTGCAGGGACCGAGCGTTCGGTTCGCCGCTGAGGAGTATCCCGTGCTGCGCATTGTCATGTCTTCGGACCGTGACGGCTCCGCGCAGATGTTCTGGCGCACCGTGGTGGAGCCCGTCAGCGAGCCGAACAGCTACAGCTTCGATCTCGTCGGAGACGGCGAGCTGCGCGAGTACGTGCTGCCCCTATCGGACAAGCCGACCTGGTCCGGCTTGGTTCGGGGCCTGCGTTTCGACCCAACCGGCACGCCGGGAGCGCACATCGTGATCGACAGCATCCGCTTCACCACCGAGTAGCGCGGGAGCGGGAGCAGAACGGAGCAATGGGTATGCCCATCGTCGAGTGCTATGGCCTCCGCAAGGTGTTCCAGAACGTGGTGGCCGTCAACGACGTGTCCTTCACCATCGATGAGGGGGACATCCTCGGCTTCATCGGGCCCAACGGCGCGGGGAAGACCACCACCATCAAGATGCTGGTGACGCTGCTGAGGCCAGACGCGGGCCAGGCGCGCATCGCGGGCATGGATGTCCTGCAGCAGCAGGACGAGGTGCGCCGCGTGATCGGGTACATGCCCGACTTCTTCGGCGTGTACGATGACATCAAGGTGTGGGAGTACCTGGACTTCTTCGCCGCAGCCTACAAGATCGAGCGCTCCCGGCGGCCGCAGATCATCGACGACGTGCTCGCTCTGACCGACCTGGGAGTCAAGAAGGAGGCCTTCGTCGAGGAACTCTCGCGAGGTATGAAACAACGCCTCTGCCTTGCGAAGACGCTGCTCCATGATCCGAAGGTGCTGTTCCTGGATGAACCCGCCTCAGGGCTCGACCCGCGCGCCCGCATAGAGATCCGTGAGCTCCTCAAGGCCCTGCGAGGCATGGGTAAGACGATCCTCATCTCATCCCACATCCTCACCGAGCTCGCGGATTTCGTGACCAAGGTCGCCATCATTGAGGCCGGCTCCATGGTGGTCACGGGGAGCGTGGCCGATATCATGGCGCAGCTCGAACCCTTCAAACGAGTTCACGTGACCGTAGCTAGCGACGTGGACCACGCGTGCCGCGTCCTGGAGACCATCGAGGGAGTGCATAACGTTCACGCGACGGACCACCGCATCGAGTTGGAGTACCACGGTGAGGAGATCGAGTTCGCGCTAGTCATGCCACAGTTGATTCATGAGGGCGTTGTAGTGACAGGCTTCGGCGTGTCTGAGGCGAATCTTGAGGAGATCTTCATGCGCGTGACCCAAGGAGTCGTCCAGTAGACGCAGCGCCATCTGGCCGACGGGAGAGGACGCACGACATGGACCACAGCAGACCACACCACCGCTGCTGCACCTGCGGGCTGAGCCGGAGGGGCTTCTTATCCGGCATGGCGATGATGGCGGGGGCAGGAGCATTGGCTGCCCGCGCCCGAGCGACGGTGCCGGGCGACCTCGGCGACGACATCGACGTGGACGCCCTGAGACCCAGCGCGCCGACGAAAGTGATGATGGGCGTACTACGCTACCCGCCACCGTACTGGCTAGGCTGGCCGGGCACCTCTTACGATGTAGAGGGCCACCGGACACGCTTCACCTCTGAGATCCGCCGCACTGCCGCCGGTCTCGGCATCCGGCTGAAGCCCGAGGAGGCGGCCATCGAGGACGATGCGGCGGTGGCCGCCTTCCTCGCCAGGGCCGAGGACGAGCGTCCCGACGCGATCCTGGTCATGCTCCAGCACCTCGGGGTGTGGCATTGGGCTCAGCGGATCGCCGACGCCGGCTGGCCAACCATCGTCTTCTCTCCCATCGGCACGTCATTCACCGGGCATGTGCTGGAGATCTCCCGGCAGCCAGGCGTGCACGTGATCTCCTCGCTGGAGATCGAGGCGGTCGAGCAGGCTCTCCGCATGGTGAAGGCCAAGCGGATGATGGAGGACACGCGGCTGCTTGTGATCGCCGGCAGCCAGCGGTACGAGTCCGCGCTGCCCGCGCTCGGAACCAAGGTCAGGCACATCCCCCGGCGCACCTTCCGAGACACCTTCGAGCAGATGCCGGAGACAGCCGAGTCGCGCGCCGTCGCCGATGCTATCGCGGATGAGGCGAAGGACATCGTCGAGCCCACGCGCGAGGACCTGCTGAACATGGCTCGGACCTACACAACGGCCAAGCGGGTCCTGGCCGAGGAGGGCGCCCATGGCCTATCGATGGACTGCTTGGGTATGGTCGGCGCCCGAGTCGTGCCGACGCCGCCCTGTGGCGCGTGGACGCTCCTGCAGGATCAGGGCATTACAGCCGGTTGCGAGGCGGACCTGTTCGGCGCCACCTCGCTGCTGTTCGTGAGTCACGTGCTAGGCCGCCCCGGATTCATGAATGACCCTGTGGCCGAGACATTCAAGAACCGACTCATCGTCGCCCACTGCACCTCGGGCACCCGTCTGGGCGGCTTCGGAGGGCCTAAGACCCCCTACATCCTCCGCAGCCACTCGGAATCCGACCTGGGCGTGTCGACCCAAGTTCTCTGGCCCGAGGGCGAGAAGTGCACCCTGGTCCGCTTCACCGAGCCGGGCACCATCATCGTGGACACGGGCACCATCGAGGAGAATGTGCAGACGCCGCCAGCGGGCGGCTGTCGGACCTCCTTCGAGGTAACCATGGACAGGGTTGAGGATGCCCGTGATGTGCTCGGATTCCACCAGGTGGTGACGCTGGGCGATCACAGGCGAACGGTGCAGGCCTACGCTCAGCTCTTCGGCTTGGAGGTTACCCACTCGCCCGAGCGAGCGCCAGAGAACCGAGGGGACGACCATAGATGAGTCGCGTCTGCTTGACCCTACTTGCCGCCATGCTATTGGTGGCTCCAGCGCTATCCGATGTGATCATTGGGGCACCCTACGCCGCACCGTCTACGGTGAACGACGAAGGCCTCATCGTGTCCGACTTCGGCGCCTTCGGTGTCCGGCTAGTGGGAGCCGATGGGACGTTCGACCAGCAGTGTCTACACGACCCCAGCCCCATGGCGACCACCAGTTGCCGCGCCAGCGCGGTCGCCATGACGACCACCGCCTACCGGTCACCCCTGTGGCCGTCGGGGCTCGATGTGCTGGAGGTAGTTGTCAGGAACACGGACAGCGAAACGGCGCGAGCCGAGCTCTCGATTATCGGACCCGAGGGCGTCTCGTGGGGTGAGCCTGAGGCTGTCGTCGGCTCACGCTCCATCGCGCGGCTGCCCGAGGGCCTCGAGTTCCAGCGCGCGCGCCGCGCCTGGGGGTGCGCCACAGGCTCGCCGAGGATGCCCGGATGGGCCACCCCCAATCGCGACTGTGACCCAGCCTTCCGCAACATCCGCGCCGGCATGGGCGGTGTGCCCGTCATCTACGAGTTCGACGTCAAGCCTGGCAGCGAGCACCAGGTGCTGCTCGGCATCTGCGAGAGCCACTGGCGCGTGCCAGGACAGAGGCCCGTAGCCCTGTTTGTCGAGGGCGCCGAGCGGGAGGTTGTCGACCCCGTGGCGGAGTGGGGCGCCGATGGTGTCGGAGTCCTCCACTTCGCTGGCCGAGACCGTAACGGCGATGGGGTGCTGCGTGTGGTCGCTGCACCCGTCGAGGGCTCACCGGATCTGAACCCCATCCTCAACGCGATATGGCTCTTTCCGACCGGTGATTACGTGGACTCCGATGAGGTCGTGACGGGCGCCCTCAACGACATCGCCGAGTACCAGGTTGACGTGGGCGGCGATGCTGACCAAGACCTGTATGAGGGTGGAGACCTCGCGTGCCTGGTAACCCTGGCGCCCGGCGAGACGCGGGAGCTGCTGTTCCTGGTTGCGGCGCCCGGCACAAGCCTGCCGGCATGGAGAGAGGATCCGCCCACCACTAGCGACCTGCGCCGCGCGGCGCGGGAGGTCTGGGCCGATTGGCTAGGAACGCCCGACGCCGCCCTCAACGACGAGGGGATGCAAGCCCTGGCGCGCCTCGCGATGTCCGTCGGGCAGTATGACCTTATGCAGGTGGCCTTGCCCGAGCCTGGCGCCGCGGACCTACGGTACGCCCTCGGACGGCAAGCCATCACGGCGCTGGCGCTCGATGAAACGGGAGCTCACACCGCGGCGAGGTCGCTGCTGAGGCTCCTTTGGGCTACCGACCCGCCGGCGGAGCTAGCTGAGTACGCGCAGCGCGAGGACGGGGTCTGGCCCGACCCCATGGGGCAGAGTAACTCCCAGGCGCTGGCGCTTCTGGCGCTGGCGAGGCACGCGGAGCTGACCGGCGACCGGACGTGGACGCAACGGGCTTTGACGGCGATGGTGCGCGGGGCCGAGGCGCTGGCCCAGGATGAAGGTGCACCCGAGCAGTGGCGCGCCGCGGCCTTTGCCGCCCTGCGACGAGTTGTCGATTCGATGGCCCTCGACGCGGGTGTCCCCGAGGGTCCCGAGGAGACTCCTCTGGACTGGAACGAAGCGGACGCCGGATGCGCAACCTCCGCGGCTGCGCGGACGGTGCTGACTTCCGGTCCGCCCGGGGCCGTCGGCTAGGCCTCCTATAGGAGCTGGCTCCCATGGCCCCGGCGCGAGCGCGCGGCAGACTGACGAGGGTCCTCCCGAGGTTGCTCGGGGGCTGGGCCGACGACCTGAGCGTGGCGACCAACCCCTACGCCGTGCGCGACCTCAGGTCGCGCGTACGCGGCCTACGGTTTCCCGTTCTCCTCTTGGTCTACCACGGCATCGTGATCGGGATCGGGCTCATCGCGGTCGCGGTGTATGTAAGGCGGTCCTCCGACGAGATGCCAGCTGGGAGGTCCATCTTCCCGTACCTGGTCTACACCCAACTCGTCCTCGCCCCCATCGTCTCCGCCGTGCTCACGGCAGCGAGTGTGACCTCCGAGCGCGAGCGCCAGACCTTCGATCTCGTCCAGCTGACTCCCCTGCGTGGCGTCGAGATCGCCTTGGGCAAGCTGGCAGTGCCATGGGGCCTCACCATGCTCGTGGCGGTCACCTCGGCTCCCTATGCGGTGCTCTGCATGGTAGGCGGCGGGGTCGAAGTCACGTCAGTTCTGCAGCTCTACGTTGGGCTCGCCATCTTCTGTGGCATCACCGCGACCTTCGGATTGCTCATGTCCACCGTCTCGCGCTCATCGCCAGCGGCCATCATCGCAACCCTGGTAGCCTACATGAGCTGCCTATTCGCCGGCCTGGCGGCCAACGCGATGCTCGCCACCGCATCCTTGGGAGTAATGCCCGGCGCGGGGTGGGGAGGAGCGCCGCCCTGGACATCGGGCCCGTACATGTATCTGTTCCCTACTACCTGGGGGATGGGAATGCTCTCCTCCACCCAGGCAGTCTGTCAGGCATTCGCGCGACCGATCCCCTTCTGGGTGCCGGGCGTGGTCATCTGGGGGCTTCTTGGCGCCTACATGACCCTGGTGGCGGGCTGCCGCCTCGGCCTCACCCGGCCGAGGCACTTCATCGCACGGCGGCTGCTGGGTCTGCTCTGCTGGGCGGTCGTCCTGGGTGCTATCCACGCGGGGGTCATGCCGGGCCTCATGGCGGGGCCTCATGTCGGCGCCATGTGGAGCGGAGCCAACGTCTTACTGATGCTCGGCGTCCTCGCCGCGGCCGGCGGCGCCATAGCCGCCATGCAGGCCGGAGTGGTGGATTGCCCCGACCTCTGGCGCCGTCCCCTCAGTAGGGTGACGGCGCGTATGCTGAGCTTCTGGCGCGTTTTGAAGCCGGAGCCCGAGTCGGGCCTGGCCCTCGGTCTTCTGGTATGGGCCATGGCGGCTGCCATGCCGTTCGTGGGCAGCTGGCTGATTAGTGGGGTGGCCGTGCCGCGAGGACTCAGCTCGTCCTACCTGATGGCTCTGTACCTGCCGCAGGGGTTGACCGTTCTCTATGCGGCCCTCGTGTCGATCTGGGCCAACGCACGCTACCCGGCGGCGCCGAACCCTCGACGGAATGCGGCGGGAGGCCGCGTCGTGCCCCTCATCGCCTGGCCGCTCGTCGTGCTGGCGTTGGCGGCGATGATCTACGGGCCCCTGAGCTTCCGCAACATACAGGCCGCCGGTACCCTCGTAACCGTAGCGCTCTATGCGGCGGCTCTGAGCCCACTGTCCCATCCGGTGCTGCTCCACACCTCGACCATGGTGTCCGCCAGCGCCTCGGCCTGGATCGATGTCGGGCCAGTGTCGATCCACCCCCACATGCTCGCCATGGCGGTCGCGTTAGGTCTCTGTGTGGCGGCCGCTGTCGCCGTCGTCGGGCGCTGGCGCGCGAATGCCGAGTGGCTGGAGAGCCAGGGGTACAGCCGGAGCGCCCCGAGTGATCACGGGGCGGCAGGCGAGTAGTCCGTGCGTCGCTGGCGGAGGGTGAAGCCGGCCTCGGCGGCAAGCTGGCGGAGCTCCTCTACGTCGATCCGAAACCGGCATCCCGCCGCGGCGACGACATTCTCCTCCATCATAGTGCCGCCCAGGTCATTGGCCCCGAAGCGCAACGCGAGCTGCGCGATCTTGGCGCCCTGGGTCACCCAGGAGGCTTGGATGTTCGGCACGTTGTCCAGCACGAGCCGCGACACGGCCAACGTCTTCAGATAGGCGTGTCCGCCAAGGGGACGGGTCCCTTGTAGGTCCGTATTGCGGGCCTGGAACGTCCACGGGATGAAGGCGGTGAACCCACCCGTCGCATCCTGCAGGTCGCGGATCCGCAGCATGTGTTCGGCGCGATCCCGCGCGGAGTCCAGGTGGCCAAACATCATCGTTGCCGTGGTCCGTAGACCGATCCCGTGGGCAGCCTCCATGACCTCCAGCCACTGCTCCACCGTGCACTTGGCGGGACTCACCGCTTCGCGGACGTCATCGACGAGGATCTCCGCGCCTCCGCCTGGCAGGGACGAGAGCCCCGACTCCTTCAAAGCGACCAACGTCTCCCCGACCGAGAGGCCGGCGCCCCCGGCGAAGTGGTACACCTCCGGCGGCGACAGCGAGTGCAGGTCAACGTTGGGGAACTCGGCGCGAATGGCGGAGAGGAGCCCGCATATCCACTCCAGGCTCAGCCCGGGATGGAGGCCGCCCTGCATGAGGACCTGGGTGCCGCCCGCATCGACGAGCTCGCGGACCTTGCGAATGACCTCCTCGGTCTGCAGAACGTAGGCATCGGGCGCATCAGGCTCGCGCCAGAAGGCGCAGAAGCGACAACGTGAGCCACAGATGTTCGTGTAGTTGATATTGCGATCGACCACATAGGTGACATCGAGCTCCGGATGGAAACGAAACCGTACCGCGTCCGCCGCATCGGCCAGTTCCAGCAGGTCAGCTCGCTCCAGAAGCAGGGCCGCCTCCGCCACCGTCAGGCGGCGCCCCCTGGTGGCTGAAGCGAGCAGCTCGCGGGGTATGGCCTCGCTCATGCCATCCGCGCTCCCTCGGGAACGACGGTGTCCTCGGGCAGCAAACCCAGCTCCACGGCCAACTCCACGTAACGCGCCAAGCCGGCGAGGTTCACCTCCTGGAGTCGGTACCGGATGTTCTCCGTGAGGTAGCGATAGGCCATCTCCCGGGGGATCCCACGGACACGGCCATCCTCGTCCGCAACCCGTTCCATGTCCGCCTCGCCCCGCGCAAGGGAGGCATAGAGGACTTCCGCCAAGCGCCTGGCTCGGCCGCGGTCGAGGTCCGAACGGTAGGCCCACATGGCGAAGACGAAGCCCAGGCCCGTCTCGCGCTTCCAGCGCTCGCCCAGATCCTGCCACGGGGGAAGCCCGCCTTCGGGCGGCCGCAACTCCGCGACGAGGGCGTTGTCGCCTATGAGGAGCGCTCCATCGGCGACAGCCAGCATCGCCTCTAGATCCGGCGGGGCGGTCACGAACTCCGGAGAGGCGCCCTCGAACCTCTGCAGGATGATCTTGGCAAGCAAGGCGCTGCTGCGGGAGCTCGTGTCGAGCGCGACGCGCCGGAGGTCCGCGAGGGGAACGCGATGGAAGAGCTTGATGCTCGCCACGGGCCCGTCGCATGCCACGCCGAGACCGGGGATAACGCGCAGCTCCGGGTGTGCCAGGGTCATGGCGATGGGGCCCAGGGCAGCGTCCAGGTTGCCCTCTATCAGGGACTGCCCGATGGATGACGGAACGGCCTGTACGACCTCCACGTCCGGCGGGCCGTCCGCGATCAGCCCCCTGAGGAGAGGCCGGCCGAGCAGGTACGGCATGATCCCGATGCGCAGCGTGGGGCTACTCACGCACTCACCGCCTCCTCCCTCACCACGTTGTAGAGGGTGTCGCGCTCGACGGCGTCGCGGCCAGCCTCATGGATGAGCCCTACCAGCTCCTCGCGGGCCAAGGCCTCCGGGGTCTCCGCCCCGGCCGCGTGGGTGATCCGCTCCTCCATAACCGTGCCATCGATGTCATCGACGCCAAAGGCCTGACTGACCTGGGCCATCTTCAGGCCCAACATGATCCAGAAGCCCTTGATGTGGTCGAAGTTGTCGAGGGCCACCCGAGCCACGGCGAGGGTCCGAAGGTCCTCGTAGCCTGACGTTCGGTGGCCCCCCAGTTCCGTGTTGTGGGGGTGGTATGACAAGGGAATGAAGGCGAGGAACCCGCCCGTCTCATCCTGCAGAGACCGCAATCGGAGGAGATGATCGACACGCTCCTCCACCGTCTCCACATGGCCATAGAGCATCGTGGCGTTCGAGCGAACCCCGAGCCCATGCGCGATGCGGTGGACGTCGAGCCATCCGTCCGGTGCGAGCTTGTTGGGGCACAGAAGGGCGCGGATCCGGGCCGCGAAAACCTCGGCTCCGCCGCCCGGAAGGCTGCCGAGGCCGGCATCGACCATATCGCGCAGCGCTCGCTCCACGGTGACACCGCCCTGCCGGGCGATGTACTCGACCTCCACAGCCGTGTAGGCCTGAATGTGGACCGTCGGGAGCTCATCATGGACCACGCGTAGGATGTCCAGGTAGCGCTCGTAGGGCCACTCGGGATGCAGTCCGCCCACTATGTGGACCTCGCCGATGGGGCGGTCACGAAGGGCTCTGGCGCGCCGTTGGATCTCCGCCAGGTCCATCTCGTAGGCGCCATCCTGGCCGGGCTGGCGTTGGAAGGCGCAGAAACGGCAGCGGTTCGTGCAGAGATTCGTCGGGTTGATGTGGGCGTTGACGATGAAGTAGGTCCGATTGCCGTTCTTGCGCTCCCTCACCATCGTCGCCATCCGCCCTACCGCCAGGATGTCGGGAGAGCGGAAGAGCCGTACCAGTTCCTCGCCTGACAGTCGCTCGCCCCTGGACACCTTGGCCTCCAGGTCTGCGACGTCCTCGGTCAGGGGACGCGTTGCCATCGCTTGGATCACCACCAGTAGATGTCGGTGATCGTGGCGATACAGAGCACGATACCGACGATGCCGTTCATCGAGTTGAATGCCACGTTGACCTGGGAGAGGTCACCGGGCCGGACTAGATTCTGCTCATACAATAGGCACGCGGCCGCAACCCCTACGCCCATATAGTAGACTGGACCCAGCAGGGGCGCGACTAGGCCGAGAGCGACCAGACAGACAACGGACGCCGCATGCAGCGCTTTCGACAGCCGCAGGGCACCCACCAGCCCGAGCCGCGTCACCAGCGAATGCAGCCCCGCCTGCCGATCGAAAGCCTCGTCCTGGGTCGCGTAGATGATGTCGAAGCCGGCGACCCAGAACAGCACCGCCGCCGATATCAGCCAAGGCACGGGGCTCCATGGGAGCTGATCCGCGGCGATCCACCCGCCTAAGGGGGCGACTCCCAGCGACAGGCCGAGCCACAGATGAGAGAGAGACGTGAAGCGCTTTGCGTGGGAGTAGCTCAAGACGATCAAGAGAGCAACAGGAGACAGGCACAGAGCCCAAAGGTTGATCAGGCCCGCCACGATAATGAACAGGGCGGACGAACCGACGGTCCAGGCCAGGACCGCCCGTCGGCTGAGGCGACCCGACGGGATCGGCCTGTTGCGGGTTCGCGGGTTCCGGGCATCCACATCGGCGTCCACATAGCGGTTGTACGACATGGCCGCCGTGCGCGCGAAGACCATGGCCAGGAGCACGAGCAGCAAATCCGACAAGCTGGGGCGCGGGTAGGACGCGTAGGCGAACGCCATGAGACAGAAGGGTAGGGCGAAGATCGTGTGCGCGAACCTGATGTTCTCGAGAATCAGGAGAAGCCGGTCGAGTGGCCCCTCGCCCTTCGCTCCTACCGGCTCCATCGGTAGGCCCACTCGTTCTCGATCCCGAGGATGTCGAGCATGCGACCGCAGTAGATCCTGACCATCGCGATGATCGACTCGGGGTTCCCGTAGAAAGACGGCGCCGCCGGGGCGATGATGGCGCCCGCTTCAGACAGGGCCGTGAGGTTCCTGAGATGAATGGTCGAGAGAGGGGTCTCGCGGACGCCCAGGATCAGGGGGCGCCGCTCCTTGAGGCAGACGTCAGCGGCTCGGCAGATGAGGTTGGGGGCGGAGCCGGTCGCGATTCGCCCCACGGTCGCCATGGAACAGGGCATGATCAGCATCCCGTGGTGCAAGTAGGACCCCGACGAGGGCGCGGCGCCGAAGTCCTCGTAATCGAGGGCCCGGACCGAGGCCGGGCTCCCCGTCTCGCGGAGGATCCGGGCGACGCGGGCACTGATACCCTCGCCCAGCTCCTGCTGGGCCACCTGCTCCGCCACTGGGGAGCAGATCAGGTCGACGTCCACCCGGTGGCACACCAGGGCGCGCAGCATCTCGGCGCCGAACAGGGCGCCGCTCGCGCCACTGACACCAAGGACGACCTTCAACGCGCCGCCTCCTCCAACGTGGGCCCATTCTACACCAAGCAACGGTGACGGGCGGGCGCGGGGCGGAGGGTCATCCCTCCCCCGGCGCAGGTGGCGCCAGGGGAGGGATGCGACGTGCCGATGCCTATCAAGGCAGCACTGCATCACCAGGCTCCACGTTCTCCTGGATGATCGTGTACTCGATCGTCTTTTCCTCGCCCGCCGCAACGGGCACATCGATGTGGAAGACGTTGCCGTTCTTGACCTCGGTAGGCTGAATCTCGCCCGCCAAGCTCCACTGACCCGTGGCGACCTCGACGAGCCGGATGACGAGATCGTCCGGGGTATGGTTCTTCAGATCCACCCTCCACGTTCGTCGGGTGTTCCAGAGTACCCGCTCAGGCTGCCTGTCGCTGCCCTCGGGCACATTGGTGAACTTCACGTCGGTGTCGCGGGCATCTATCAGGGTGCGCTCCACCTCGACGTTGTTGGCGAAGCCGACGAGGGTCTTCGCCTCCTCGCCCCGCGCGACGTAAGGCAGGAGAGACTCTCCCAGGAAGGTATCGAGCTTGCTCTGACCCTCTTCATCGGTGGCCAGGAATGCCCGGGACTTTCCTGCGAGCTGGGGTCCTGCCTCCACGGGAACGGTCCACTCGTACACGAGCTGCACCCGGCCGTTCTCCACGTTCCGGTCGCTCACATAGCGCTTGGTGAGTGAGTAGGTGACCTGATTGAGGATCAGGAGGTCCTTGCGCTCGTCACGCTGGATGGGGGCGAAGATGGGGAGCGCGGCGCCCATCTCCACGGTCAGAGGGTCCTGATCCATACCACTCGCGTTGTACAGCCGCGCTCGGCCCGTCAGATCGACGCTCGTCTCATCCACGTTCGCACGTGCGGCGTAGTCGACTCTCTCCACCGTCACGCCCCCGTGGAGGGCATAACTGATACGAAGCCGGTAGTTGCCGGCCTCCGTCGCTCGCACCCACCAGATCAAGGCGCTCTGGCCCGATGGTGGGGTGGAGATAGCCAGTGTGGTCAGCATGTCGGCGCCATCGACCGGGTTGAAGAGGATGGACTGGGGGGCGATGGGGAGGCCCTCCCAGGCCATCTCCACCTCGTTGATGCCCTCCTCGAGAGCAACGACCCGTTCCTCCTCCATCAGCGATTGCCCCGCACTGAAGTTGATCCGCACGTTCTCGCGCTGGGGAAGCAGGACGAGCTTCACTCTCGCCTGAGAGGGAGCCGCCACAGCCGCCATCAGCAACAGGCTCGACAGCATTAGGAGTCTGATCTTCATCTATTACGCTCCCTCCCCATCCACGACTGCCCCGGTATCGTTCCCAGCGTCCGGTGAGGCCGTCGCGTGGCTCTGCTCGGGCATGCGGTTCACGGCGGTGCCGTGGTACTCGTGGATGTCGAACTCCGTGGCGAAGATACCGGTGAGAGCCTCAACGGTGGGCTCAAACCGTATCAGCCCGGCCTCGATCTCGGCGCCAGTTGCGCCTACGACAACATTGGGCGCTCCCGGTCGACCGATGATGACCTCGAAAGCTCGCGCGATGTCGTCTCGGTTGCGGATCTCCAGGGAGAAGCGCTGCTCGACGACCTTGCCCTGGACGTAGCCCGCGTCATTGAACTCGATGTCACGCTTCAGCACGCTCATGTGCTTGGCTTCGATGATCACATCTTGAAGCGCTCCTATCGCGAGTTCCGCTTCCTGGCCGACCCCCGTATATGGGAAGATGCTTTCGCCCACGTAGACAAGTCGCCCCGCGCCATCCTGCTTGAAGACGGCGATGGGCCCCTCGGGCAGCGGCGCTATGCCGAGCCCAGACGCCTCGTCGTTCTTGACCTTGATGACGCGTTGCGCCGTAGTGGACGAAAAGGGGTCAGTGGCCCGAGCAATGACCGTCGGCCGGACTGCCTTGGTCTCGGCGAACCGCAAACGGGTGACCCAGCCGTCCAGAAGCGCCATGTCGGTGTCCAGGTTGTAGCGCTCGTGCTCGGAAGCTGAGGCTGCGGCGATCTCCACAGCGTCCATGGCGTTACCGAAGGCGAAGCCACCATAGCCGCCGCCACCACCGTACCCACCGCCCATGCCAGGCCCACCCATCATAGCTCCCATGGGAGCGGCTGGCTCGGCGTCAGGAGGCGGTGGGGCTCCAGCAGCGCCATCGAACATGAGCCCCGCGCGGCGAGCCATGATCTCCTCGCGCGCCTCGCCCTCGAGCGCGATGACCTGCTCGATGAGGCGCACGCCGCCGGTAAGCAGTGACACCTTCGCGCTCTCATAGGCTTCGCCGCTGTGGTTCCCAATGGAGAAGTCGGCGCTGAAGGTCCCCTCCGTCTCGGCCTTGTCCAGAATGAGGGTGTACCCGGCGCTCCACGTAAGCCCGCTCGTGAAGTAGCTGACCTCCAGGGGCGCCGGACCGTCCGTGGGCGCGGTGATATGCCACACCAGGGTGTTGGGCTGCTCCGGCGGATAGGTGGTCTCGGTCAGTGCGTACCCCTCGCCGTCGCCGGCGATGCGGATCCGCACGGAGGTTGGGTCAATGCGGGTGTCTGCCCACGAGAAGGCGATCTCGTTCTCCCCCTCGTGGAAGCGGATCATGCGCTGCTCCCGTACGAGGGTGAGGTCTACGTCACGGTAGATGATGACCTCGACTCCCTCGCGAGGGGGCACAGTCGATAGCTCGATCTTTGCCGCCCACGCCGCGGAGCTGAGGCTCACTACGGCGAGGACTAGGCATGTGCGTCTCAATGTCAATCCACCTCCAGTCGTCGCTTTACAGTCATCGGGCCGCTGCTGTGGCACCACAACTGCCCGTCAGAGCACTCTCAGGCCCATCCCTGCGCCATCGGAGGAGCATACACCTGCAACGGTGAATCCACCGTCCACAGGAGGTTTGTCTTGTCCTTTGTCCCCCCCCCAGACAGATCGAGCACCGGGCGGTACGTCGTCCTGGCACTGTGCGTCGCGGCAGTAGTGGCCGCCACGATTGCTGTGGGCCGGCTGGAGTCCGGCGGCCCGGCCGCTGCCGAGCGCGCGCCGGCAGCCACCCTTCTAGCCCTGGACGTCCAAGGCAAGGTACGCCTCTACGGTTCTCACATCCCTGGCATACAGAGCGGCGCCATGGCGGCGGTCGGCGACCCGACCGAGCCCGACGAGGCTCATCGTCGCCTCCCCACGCTGGCCATTCGCCTCGCCGCGCTCGACCTCCTGAGTGACGACGCGGAGAGCGCGCAGCGGCTGCTGGAGGAGGCTGAGGGCGACGAGGGGCTCGCCCTGCTCGTCCAGGGCCTCGCCGCCGAACCCGGCAGCGCCAAAGTCGCCCAGGCGGCGGAGGAGAGCTCCCGACTGAAGCCCCTATGGGCGCGCCGTGCCTTCCGCCTTCACCTCCTCGACAAAGCCGGTGACAGCGAGGCGGTGAGCCGAGAGGAGGGGTTCATCGCCTCTGAGGCCGTGGAGTCGCTGATCGGCCTCATCGTTGTCGCAGCGGTCGTAATGGTCGTTCTCTCCTTGGGACTGCTCCTCTGGATCATCGGGGCGCCCGCGCTCGTGATCTGGCGCCTCTCACGTATAGAGCCGCCGAGACCCCCGGATGTTCCCACCGACGAGACTCAGGAGGAGTCGCTCCCCCAGGAGGAGCCCTCGACGGCTCCCAGCCCACTGACGGCGGGGGAGGTGCTCGTGGCCTTCTTCGCGACCCAGGTGTTCGCCGGCATGGGCTATCGCGCTCTGGGCATCGGGCCCGAGTTCACCCCGTACGCTCTGCTCGCGATCTACCTCGTCGCCACGTTGGCCGCCTGGGCGGTAGCGCGTTGGCGGATGGGGCCACGGGTGCTCGCCGATGCGGGATTCCGCCGGTGTCCGCTCTGGAAACTGTACGTCACCCCCGTTGTGGCGGCCCTGGCCCTGCCGCCGGTGTACATCCTGCTCGCCCTGATTGTCTCCGAGGTCGTGGGTGAGACGCCGCAGAGCACTAATCCCGCCCTCAGCATCATGGCCGGACAGGAGGACTGGCTCGGCCGCCTCGCCATGTTCCTAACCGTGGTGGTCGCGGCGCCGTTGGCGGAGGAGGGCATGTTCCGGGGCGTCCTCTACTCCTCGCTGAGGAGCAGGATAGGCGCCATCGGCGCGATCGCCATCACTTCGGTGCTCTTCGGGCTGGTCCACCTCGATCCCCTCGTGGCCCCCATGCTCATTCTGGTGGGGATGGCGACCGCGATACTTCGGGAACTGACTGACTCCCTCTGGCCGCCCGCCATACTGCACGCGATCGTCAACGGCGGCGTAACCCTGATGATGTTCCTGCTGATGGGGTAGGGAGGGACCGGGATGCCCGAGCCAGAGCTGCAGTGCGACGGCACCGATGAGGGCTCCAGGCTCGCCGTGCGGGTCCTTCCGAGGGGAAGCCGAGACGAACTGGTGGGGGTCCGCGACGGCCGCCTGTGCGTCCGCACTACAGCCCCGCCCGTGGAGGGCGCCGCGAACGCCCGCGTCGTCGCCTTCGTCGCCAAGACCCTCGGCTTCCGCCGATCCAGCGTCCGCGTCGACTCTGGCGAGCGTTCCCGAGAGAAGATGCTGGCTATTGCGGGCGTGGGGCCTGAGGAAGTCATCGCTGCCGTCCGCGCGGCGCTGGGGCGGTAGCCCAGAGCCGCTCCAGGAGGAGTCGACATGAAAGCAGCAGTCCTCTACGCAGCCCGGGACATGCGCGTGGAGAGCGTCCCCTGGCCGAACGCAGGCGACTTGGGGCCACGCGAATGCCTGGTCCGCATCCATTCAGTGGGCGTGTGCGGATCCGATGTGCACTACTACGAGCACGGCAGGATCGGCAAGTTCGTTGTCGAGCAGCCGCTCATCCTGGGCCATGAGTGCTCGGGCACCGTGGAGGCCGTTGGGTCGGACGTGTCCCGGGTCCGCGTGGGGGAGCGAGTCGCCATCGAACCAGGTATCCCCTGCCGACGGTGCGCCCACTGCCGCTCCGGGCGCTACAACCTCTGCCCTGAAGTGGTCTTCATGGCCACTCCACCGGTCCACGGCTCGCTCTGCGAGCTCGTCGTACACCCTGACGACTTCCTCTACCCCCTCCCAGAGGGTGTGAGCTTCGAGGAGGGGGCCATGGTCGAGCCCTTAGCAGTCGGCGTCCACGCGGCCAGACGGGCAGAGATCGAACCCGGAGATAGCGTGGTGATCCTGGGCTGCGGCGCCATTGGGCTTCTGGCACTTCAGGCGGCTAGCGCGGCGGGAGCGACGAGGATCATCGCCTTCGACCAGGTTGAGAACCGCCTTGCGCTAGCGGCCGCCCTGGGCGCCGAGGCCATCGGCTCCCGCGCGGCGGATCCGGTGGCGGCGGTCGCAGAGGCTACAGGCGGTCGGGGCGCCGATGTCGTCATCGAGACGGCTGGCGCCGTCGCGACCACCCAGGCGGCGGTGCGAATGGCGCGGGTGGGGGGACGGGTGTGCCTCGTTGGCCTGCCGCCGGAGTCGGTGTTCCCCCTGGACGTAATGAGCATCCTGAACCGCGAACTCGACGTCACGAGCGTCTTCCGCTACGCCAACTGCTTCGGCCGGTGCCTGGACCTCGTCGCCTCCGGCAAAGTCTCGCTAGCGCCTTTGGTCACGGGTCGGTATCCTCTTGAGTCTGTTGTTGACGCCTTCGAGTTCGCTTCGACCCGTAAGGCGGAGTGCGTGAAGATAGTCATTCAGGTCGCCGGCTAGCTCTGTCCGGAGGATCGCGCTTGAATACGACCACAGTAGTCCTCACCATCGTCTCGGTAGCGGTTGCCGTTCTGTCAGCCGCTGTAGCCGTCCTCTGCTTCATGAGTATGAGGCGCCTTGCGGAACCGCATCGCAGGTTCCTGTCGGCACTGGGGCAGATCGAGTTCCCAGATGATCTCACCCAATACCTGGAGCTCTTGGGACAGGTGCATCGCCGGGTCGAGGACTTGGGCGTCCGGGCGGATGCCCTTCACCGCGTGCAACTCCGTGCGGTCAGCTCCTGCGGCCTGGTGCACTTCGATGCCTTTGACCACATGGGAGGGCAACTGAGCTTTGCCCTCGCCCTGCTCGACCACCTTGGCAATGGATGTATCCTCACCGGACTGCGCGGCAGGGACTCATTCGACGCCTACTGCCGACGGATCGTAGACTCACGGCCAGAGGTGGATCTCATGCCCGAGGAGGAGCAGGCCCTGTGGGAGGCCCTGGACGGGCTGGAGCGGCGATGACGGGGTGCCCCGTTCGGGTGCGAGTGCGGCGCCTGGCCCATGCGGAGGGTCTGGACCTGCCAGCCTACGCTACCGATGGGGCCGCGGGGATGGATGTCAGGGCGGCGGTAAGTGGGAGCCTAGTCATCGAGCCCGGGGCCGTAGCTCTGGTGCCGACGGGGTTGGAGGTCGAGGTTCCCGTGGGGTATGAGGTGCAGGTGCGGCCACGCAGCGGCCTCGCGCTGCGCCATCGTGTAACAGTGCTGAACTCCCCGGGGACCATCGACTCGGACTACAGGGGCGAGGTGCAGGTGATCATGGTGAACCTGGGCCCGGAGCCCTTCGAGATAGGCCGCGGTGACCGGATCGCCCAGCTAGTCTTGGCGCCCGTGGCTCGCGCGGAGTGGGATTACGCGGACTCACTCGAGCAGTCGATACGAGGCGAGGGCGGGTTCGGGCACACGGGCCTCGACTGAGACCGGCCGTGCGATCAGGCCCGCTTGCAGGGAGCCGACAGGCAGGAAAAGAAACAGGTGGCGCCCGGAGAACCTGGGGCCCGTGTTAGTGAGCTCGGGAGGCGGGTAAAGGGACCAGGCCGGAGGGATGGCCGAGCGGTTGAAGGCGGCGGTCTTGAAAACCGTTGGGCGCGCAAGCGCCTCGGGGGTTCGAATCCCCCTCCCTCCGCCAGACACTCGCTCGCCACGGAGAGTTGCTCCGGCATCCGGCCAAGACGCCTTTGCGGTTAGGAGAGTGGGCCTGTATGGTTGACGACCAGATCGTACTGACGCCCGAGGGGTATCAGCGGATCCGGGATGAGCTCCACCACCTGACTGCGGTAGAGCGGCCCGAGATGCGACGACGGCTTGGCGAGGCCAAGCAGTCAGCCGTGTCGGAGGACTCGGACACCTCGGAGTACGAGACCGCGAAGATGGACCAAGCCCTGGTGGAGGGGCGGATCAGGGAGCTAGAGGACGTCATCCGGCGCGCCCGGGTGCTTGAGCCTGACGAGATCCCTGCCAACGTGGTGGGGTTGGGATCTATCGTGCGTGTGAAGGACCTGGAGACGAACGAGACGTGGGACGTGCGTGTCGTGAGCTCCTTCGAAGCCGATCCGAACGAGGACCGCATCTCCATCGAGTCTCCTCTGGGCCAGGCGATGCTTGGCAAGAAACAGAGGACTGAAGTAGAGGTGCGGGCCCCGGGAGGGGTCATGAAGTACCGGATCGTCAGGATCTCCCGCTAGTCTCCTGCCAAGGCACTATCCGAGAGAAGCCGGGCATGGGACCGGCTTCTCGTCGTTCGTCCCCAAGGAGGGTCCCTGTGAGTGAACTCGATGCCCGCAGAGAGCGCCTGGAACAGCTCCGGGCTCAGGGGCACGACCCGTACCTCATCACGCGGTTCGACCGCACTCACACCATCGATGAGGTGCGGTCCGCCTTCGACGCCCTCGTAGGCCAGCCGGTGACCATCGCGGGGCGGGTCATGGCTCGTCGAGGCCATGGGAAGGCAACCTTCCTCGACCTCCGAGACGGCACGAGCGCCATGCAGGTTTTCGCGTCCCTCGATAGCCTTGGAGATGACGGATACGAGCGGCTGAAGCTCTGCGATGTGGGGGATCTCCTCGGCGTGGAGGGCGAGGTCTTCTCTACCTCCCGGGGCGAGATGTCGGTTCGCGCCAGCAAGGCAACCATCCTGAGCAAGTCGTTGCGGCCCCTCCCCGAGAAGTGGCATGGCCTCACGGATGTGGAGACGCGGTTCCGCCGGCGCTACGTCGACCTCATCATGAACCCAGAGGTGAGGGAGCTCTTCGTCCAGCGCAGTCACATGCTGGCTGCCATCAGGGAGATGCTGACCGCCCGAGAGTTCCTCGAGGTGGAGACCCCGATGATGCAGGTGGTGGCGGGCGGCGCCGCGGCGCGCCCCTTCTGCACCCACCACCGCGCCCTCGACATCGAACTCTACCTCCGCATAGCCCCCGAGCTATACCTCAAGAGGCTCGTCATCGGCGGATTCGAGCGGGTATTCGAGATCAACCGCAACTTCCGCAACGAGGGCATGGACCAGAACCACAACCCCGAGTTCACCATGCTGGAGCTCTACCAGGCCTATGCCGACTACGAGGACATCATGAGCCTGACCGAGGAGATCGTGGCGGCAGCCGCGCAGGCGGTCTGCGGAGGCCTGCAGGTCTCCTACGGCGGCCAGGAGATCGACCTGACCCCGCCGTGGCGTCGGCTCTCGATCCCTGATGCCTTGCGCCAGTACGCCGCCATCGACATCAGCGACCTCCTGGATGACGCCTCGGCGGCTCGGATCGCCGATGAGAGGGGCATCGAGATCGGTGGGCCCAAGACAGCGGCGGCAGTCCTCAAGAAGATCGTCGATGAGACCGTGGAGCCACAGCTCGTCGCCCCAACCCACCTCACTGGGCACCCGGTTCTCATCTCGCCCCTGGCGAAGCGGAGTCCCGCCAACCCCGAGCTTACGGACCGGTTCGAGACATTCATCTGCGGCAAGGAGTTGGCGAACGCCTTTAGCGAGCTCAACGATCCCATCGATCAGCGATCCCGGTTCGAGTCCCAGGCCAGGGATAGGTCGGCGGGCGACGAGGAGGCGCATCCCATGGATGAGGACTTCCTCGAGGCGCTCGAGTATGGCCTGCCCCCCACGGGCGGGCTGGGGATAGGGATAGACCGCCTGCTGATGCTGCTGACCGACACCCACTCGATACGCGAGGTCATCCTGTTCCCCCTGATGCGACCCCAGGAATAACCCCCGGATGGGAGGAGCCACGGGCGGGCATGTGGATCCAGGAGCTAAGACTGAGCCGCTTCCGCAGCTACGAGGAGCTCCGCCTGGAGTTCGAGACGGGAGCGGTGGCGCTCCTTGGACACAACGCCCAGGGCAAGACGAACCTCATCGAGGCTATCGGCCTTCTCTCCACAGGGATCTCCCATCGGGAGTCAGTCGCTAGGCGGATGGTCTCCTACGGAGCCGAGACCGCCGGTGTCTGGGGCCTCGTCTCGCGACTCGATGGTTCCATCTCCTTGGATGTGGAGATTCAGGCGGGGCGCAAGACGCTGGCGGTCAACGGCATCGAGTGTGACCGGCTCGATGAGTTCGTGGGTGGGCTGAACGCGATGGTATTCCACGCAGGGGACGTAGATCTCGTCACGGGCGAGCCCTCGTTGCGTAGACGGCACCTCAACGAGGAGATCTCCAAGCGCCGCCCGCGATACCTCTCCGACTTGACGGCCTACAGGCGATGCCTCTTCCAGCGGAACTCCGCGCTCAAGCGAGCCCGGGGAGCCAGCCGAATGCCGGCGGCCGTGATGGCCTTCGGTGAGGAACTCGCGCGGCTGGGGGAGCGGCTCATCGCCGATCGCGTCGCTCACGTGGAGGCCTTCTCCGAGCCAGCGAGGAGCTTACAGCGAAGGCTGTCGGGGGAAGCGGAGACCCTCTCGATCCGTTACGAGGCCTCGGCCACACCGGGGGAGATGCTCCGGGCGCTGGAGGGTGCAGCGAGCGATGAGTTGGAGAGAGGTGTCACACTCGTCGGACCCCATCGGGATGACTTGGCGATCACGATCAATGGTCGAAGCGTACGCCGGCACGCGTCCCGGGGCCAACAGAAGACCGCGGCCCTCGCCATGAAGCTCGCCGAAGCGACCCTCGATGCCCAGGATCCCGCGGTTCCGCTGCTCGATGACATCATGTCCGAGCTGGACCGCGACCGGCGAGAGCGGTTGGGCGATGAGCTCGCTAGATTCGAGCAGTACTTCGTTACAGGTACGCAGAAGGGAGACCTGTCCGACTCTGTCCTGCGGGGCGCCGATGTGCGCTGGGTCGAGGAGGGGAGGGTGAGGAGTGCCTGAGGATAGCCGGAGATACACCGGCCTCGAGCGCGCGGACGGCCTGCTCACGAAGAGCCTCCGGCGGCGGAAGCTCCTGGAACGGCTGTCGGATGCCCGCATCCTGGCTCTCTGGCCTGAGGCCGTCGGGCCGATCGTCTCCGCGGAGACGCGCGCGGAGTCATGCCAGGGAGGCCTCCTGTGTGTGGTGACGGCGGACTCCATCTGCAGCCACCAGCTTCAGTCGCGGAGCGGCGACATCATCGCCAAACTCAACCGTCTGGCCGGCCAGGAGGCCGTTCGGAGGCTTCGCTTTCGGGTGGGCCCGCTAGGCCAGCGCCCCGAACCGGCGAACAAACCACGGGATCCGAACGTCAGGGTCACCGATGATGAGCTAGCGGAGCACCCTCTTGATCCGCACGAGGTGGAGGAGATTGAGGGGCTTGTCGGCCTCATCGAGGTGCCGGAAGTTCGGGAGCGGGTCCGGAAGACCATGGAGCTGCACTACCGTGCGGACAAGGCTCTACGTGCCCGGGGGTGGAGGCCGTGCTCGCGATGCGGCGCCCTCATGGCACCGGGCGCCGAGGGCGATCGATGCAGCACGTGTGCGCGTGGCGCGTAGCCAGGCTACCGGCTGGGCGGTAGACTGGCCCAGCACCTGGAGGCGATGGCTGTGAGCAGCAGGATGACACTACGCAACCGGATGGGTCGCGCGGCAGCCGTATCGGCGACAGGCGCTGTGCTCACCCTCGCACTGGTCCTCGGCTGCGCGGGGGGCGGCAGAGGTCCGAGCGAAGCCACGGTAACCCTCAGCTTCCAGACCCTAGTGGGCGCGGTAGAGGCGAACACGGCGATCATCCGGTTCGCGGTGACTCCACAGGCGCCGGCCACGATGAGCCTCCCCGCGACGGCGTCATTGAGAGTAACGGATGCCCGCGGCAAGAGCTCGGCGGCAGCCCCCACGCTGGGCATGAACGGCTTTATCGTCGACACCCCCGTGATCATCTCCAGCGTGGGCCGGGCGACTATGACACTGCTAGCCAGCCAGTCCACAGGCACCCGCCAGGCCACCACGGAGCCCATGCGCATAGAGGATGGGTTCGGCAACTCGCTGGAGCTACGGTCCCTCAGCGTCGCCTTCGACAACGAGGCGCGAGGCGTCACCACCCTGCCCAGCAGCGCCACACTGACCACGCCCCTCGCTGGCGGACCGCTGTCGCTAGGGTCTGCGGTCATCCGCGGGCTAACTCCCCAGACGCGGGTCGCCTACAGTGTCGCCTTCGGCAATGAGGAACGTGTCGAGGATGAAGGCACGGCCGACACCGGAGGCTCCGTCGTTTTCTCTCTCTTCCCGACGGGCGTGGTCGATGACGTGACATCGGCGACAGTGACCTTCGGCCCCGACGCGGGGGAGTGAGCCAGCGCGGCCGCTGATGCCCATGTACGAACCCATGCTGCTAGGCTCTATGCGCGTAGACCCGCCCCTGGTGTTGGCCCCCCTTGCTGGCGCGACGCTGCGCCCCTTCCGGCTCCTTTGCCGGCGCCTCGGCGCGGGCATGGTGTGCGGGGAGATGATCTCCGGTATGGCGCTCCGGTACGCCAACGAGCGCACGGGCCGCATGCTGGCAGTGGATCCCGACGAGCACCCCGTGTCACTGCAGATTGCGGCGGGACGGCCCGAGGTGGCCGGGGAGAGCGCCACGGCGCTGCGCCGGGCGGGGGCCGACGTGATCGACCTCAACATGGGCTGCCCAGTGCCCAAGGTCAGGAAGACCGGCGCCGGCGCGATACTGGGGCGCGACCCCGGTCTGGCGAGGGCGATCATGGATGCGACCGTGGAGGCAGCCGCTGACATTCCTGTCACGGTGAAGATGCGGGCTGGCTGGGATGACGACTCGATCAACTTCATGCGGATAGCAGACGAAGCCGTCGCCTCTGGGTGCGCGGGAATTGCGCTACATGCACGGACGGCCGTCCAGATGTATGCCGGTCGCGCCGAGTGGGGGTGGATCAGGCAGCTCGTCTCCCATGTCCCCGTGCCTGTGACTGGCAACGGGGACGTTCGCGGACCTGAGGACTGCCTCAGGATGCTTGAGGAGACGGGCTGCGCCGCCGTCATGATCGGGCGCGAGGCCCAAGCCAATCCATGGGTCTTTCAACGCTGCGCCGCGGCACTCGCGGGCGCGGCCGTACCCCCGCCTCCGGACTGGAGTGAGAGGCTCGCGGCGGCACAGTCACTCTGTGAAGGGCTCATCGAGGAGCTTGGCGAGCGGAGGGGCTGCCTCTACGCCAGGCGAACCCTGGGATGGCTCAGCCGGGGTATGCCCGATGGGGCCCGGTTCCGTAGCAGGGCGCATCGGATCTCCTCGGCCGGTGACTTGAGGGCACTGTTGGATGCCTATGGCGTGCCACCGGCGAGCTGACTCGGAGGCGAGCGCATGGACCGCGATCACGTAGATCGCTTCGAGATCCTGGAGGAGCGGGATCGGGACGGCCTCAGTGTCACCTACCGCGCTCGGGATACGCGCCTGGGTCGACCCGTGTGGCTCCGAGTGTTCAGCGCCCCCGAAGTGGCCGGCCCTGAAGCCGAGTATGCCCGGGCGCGCTTCCTGGAGCAGACCCGCGTGGCGGCGCTCCTCGAGCATCCACACATACCCTTTCTCATGGAGGCAGGGGAGGAAGACTCGGTCCCCTACGCGGTCTACGAGGCGCGACCCGGAACCGTCCTTCGCGAGCGACTGGAGCTAGCGGGCCCGCTCCCTCTACACGAAGCCATCGCCATCGGGCGCAAGGTGACCGACGCCTTGTGCGTCGCCCATGAGGCGGGGGCGTACCATGGCAACTTGAGCATCGGCGATGTCCTTGTGACCCCCACAGGCGGGGTCTGCGTCCTGCGACTGCATCAGCCGGCGCCCGATGAAGCTGCGGCCCTCCAGCGCCTTGAGGCGACCGACCTGAGGTCGACCGCCAAGGTCCTGTGGGCCATGTTGAGGGGAGTGTCGGCGCCGCTCCCCACAGGCATCGAGAGCGCCGACAACAGCCACGGTGTGCCCTACGGCCTGGTTCGCGTCGTCGCTAGCTGCGTGCTCGGCGACAGGGCGCCGGTCTCGGGAGCGGAGATACCACGAACCTGTCACGACCTGCGGGCGCTGCTGGGTGAGAGCGCCCTCCTGGACCCAGACCCTGCCGCTGCCGCGCTCATCGGCTTTGGAGAGCCACCCGCTACATTACCCTTCACCCGATGGGCGGTAGGGGCGGCGGCAACCCTCAGCCTCCTGTGTCTTCTGACCCAGACATGGCAGCTAGGGGCGCTCGGTGTGGCTGCCGCAGCGGCCTCCCTACTAGCGGGCGCAGGGATCCGGGGGCTCGTCGGCGGCGTGTGCGGCGCAGTCGCCGCCATCGTGTGCCTCCTCGCTTCGCACGTGTAACCGCCACTCCAGGAGAGGTTGAGCGTATGATCCACGCTCGCGAACGTCAGCAGGTTGCCTACTTCATGAGGCGCCTGTACCAGCTGCGGCTGACGACGACCAGCGGGGGCAACGTGTCCGTGCGTGTGGGAGCGGATCGGTTCGCGATCACCGCCTCAAGCACGGACAAGGCGCGCGCCCGGGCGTGTGAAGTCGCCGTGATCGACCTCGACGGCCGCAACCTGACCCCGGAGCTAACTCCCAGTTCCGAGACCTCGATGCACCTACGGATCTACGAGGAATGTGCGGAGGTCGGGGCCGTCTGCCACGCCCATCCGCCGCACCTGGCCGCCTTCGTGTGCTCGGACGCCGTCCTACGCCTCGACCTGCTCGCGGAGACCTACGCCCTCGTGGACGAGCCCGTGGTCGTTCCCTACTACCACTCGGGCTCCAAGGAGTTGGCGGAGGCCGTAGCGGCGGCGGCGGGCCGCTCAAGTAGCATCCTCATGCGGAACCACGCCGCGACGGCGACGGGACGGACACTGCTCCAGGCGTTCAACAGGATCGAGTTGCTCGAGGACACGGCGCGCCTCTCGCTGAGGTGCTTACACCTGCCCGGCGTGACCGGACTCAGCCCAACACACCGACGCGAGTTGGATCAGCAGCACAGGTAGCCGCGGCCGCTAGGTCTTTCGCCGCAGGAAGGCCGGTACTTCGAGATCATCATTCCTGCGGCGCTCCGCCGGGATGGCATCGGGATGCGGCTCCGGTGGAACGAGACGCGGCGGCTGGCCTGGCTCGGGCGGAGGGAAGACGGGGCGGGCCTGCTCCGGTCCCTGAGGCTGGGTCACAGGCGGCTGGGAGGCCGGCCGGACAGGCGATCCGTTGGGGATGTGAACATGCACCGCCGGACCTTCCTCGGTGCGAAGAGGTGGCCGGGTTCCGCTAGGCGTTCTCACGGAGGGCTGTTCCGTGCCGCTCGCGGGGGCTACGCGCTGGGGAGCCTGCAGCCGCGTCGCCGGCGGGGTCTCGTAGGAGGTAGGCCCCTGCGCTTGGTAGCCAATCTGAGCGCCAGGCATGAGGGGTATACCCGCCTGATCGAAGCCAGTGGCCATGACCGTGATATGCAGGGCCGAACCCATGCCCTCATCGACCACGGCGCCGAAGTAGACGTCGTCCGGATGGGTGCCGGCGGCCTCCGAGATGGTCTCGGCAGCCTCATGGACCTCGGCGAGGGTTAGATCCGGTCCGCCAGTGACGTTCATGAGGATGCGGGTAGCGCCCTCAACCGTGGTCTCAAGCAGCGGGCTCGAAATAGCCTGTCGAGCCGCTTCGACGGCCCTATTCTCGCCCTCTGCCCTGCCGATGCCCATCAGCGTGGTGCCGGAGTTGGCGAGGACCGTCCGCACATCAGCGAAGTCGAGATTGATCAACCCTGTGCGCACGATGACCTCTGAGATGCCCTCAACGCCCTGCCGCAGGATGTCGTCGGCTGCCCGGAATGCCTCCTCAAGGGTCGTCCGCTTCTCGCTGATCTCGAACAGCCGATCGTTCGGGATCACGATCAGTGAGTCAACATGCTCCCGAAGCTCATCGATGCCCATGTCCGCCTGGCGCTTGCGGCGCGCTCCCTCGTAGGTGAAGGGCCGGGTGACCACGCCTACGGTCAGCGCGCCAAGGCTCTTGGCGATCTCCGCGATGACAGGGCTCGCGCCCGTGCCGGTTCCGCCACCCATGCCGCAGGTCACGAAGACCATCTCACAGCCCTCGAGACTGCGGCGGATCTCCTCCTTGGACTCGTCGGCGGCCATTCGGCCGAAGGTAGGATCTCCGCCCGCACCGAGACCCTTGGTAATGTCGGAACCGATCTGGAGCTTCTGCGGGGCCAAGGAGATATCCAAGGCCTGAGCGTCCGTGTTGACGGCGAGGAACTCAACGCCCTCCACGCCCATCTCAATCATGCGGTTCACAGCATTGCTGCCGCCGCCACCGACGCCAACAACGCGAATCTTGGCGTAGCTTCTGGTCTCCGGTGCGAGCATAAAGGCGAGTCGCCCCCAGGGCCTGCGAAGTCAGCCCCCAGCTATAGCACAGTGGCCGGGAGTCGCACTGCTATCTTAGACAAGCACAACACACACACCTGCCGGACCGAGCACCCACATCGCCACCAGCACCAACGATTCACAGGCCCCAAGCCAGGTCCTGGCCGCACTCGTCGCCAAACCTATGCGCGATTATGGGGGATGGGAAGGGGGCGGTCAAGGCGGCGCACGGCTGTACAACAGGCCTCGGCGGGTCTCTGAGCCGCGGCAAGTCATTGAACCCACAGGGAGGCCGCCGCCCCTGCCGGGTGAAGATGACAGGGGCTTCACTATCCCGATACAATAACATGGGCCGATCCGAGGACACCCCCGACAGGAGTAGCGGTCTAGTGGAGATCGCGGGCAAAGCGACAGGTATCTTGGTGTTCCTGGCTGGCGTGGTGCTTCTCGGCCTGGTGTTCACGTACACGGTCCGCACGATCGACAGTGCGGAGCAGGCGATTCGCCAGGGCCATCTGACCCTCCAGCCTCTGTTCGGGACTGATATGCCCGAGAGTAGATACCAGTATGGTTCGCCAGGAAGCTTGTCTGCCGAACGACCCACGTACGCATCGCCGCGGCATCAAAGGCAGAGCAGCGAGCTTGGAACGGAGAGCGCGGATCCGGACGCCGATAAGGGGCTGTCACCCCTGGTTGTGTTCGGCATGGCCCTCGGGGCCCGCATCATAGGGCTCTGCGTGTTGGGCTTCCTGGCGGGGATCATCGCCACCCAGGGGGCTCGCATGGCCGGGGCCTCGCGCTCCTTGCACGGAAGGGACTCCATCGAGTGAGAACGCGTCATATCACACCAACCACCTTGGTGGCCCTTGCACTCATCACCGCCGCGATGGGCGCTGCCCCCTCGCTTGCCGATTACGAGGTCAACGTGCGTCGCGGTACCGACGCGGTGACCCGCGGGGAACTGGCCGAAGCGCGGACCTACTTCGCCCAGGCCATCGCGGAGCGACCTGCGGACCCCCTGGCCCACCTGGGGTTGGGTATCGTCTACCTCCACGCCGGCTCCGACTGGGCCGACGATGCCGCACGCGAGTTCGCCTCGGCCGAAGCCCTGCCGGAGGCTCTGGTTGGAGCCGCCTACCTAGAGATCGCAAGGGGGCGTTACGGGCTGGCCAACCGCTACCTCGAGGACGCCATCGCCGCCACGAACGGCGAAGCCCGCAGCCTCTCGGCCGTCCAGTGCTACGCCAGCCTCTGCGGCAAGGATGCCCTCGCGGCCCAGGATTACGAGGCCGCCGCTCGGTCGACGCCCGCCGATCCCGCTCTCCTCAATGCGCTGAACGCCGAGCGTCTGGCGTGGCTCGGCGACTGGACCAGAGCCAAGTCCGCGGCGAGGACCGCGGTTGCCCAGCTCTCCAACCGGCTTGACGTTGATGCCGGGTCCATCAGGCTTACTACGCCCAGAGCAACCCACGAGGGAGCTGCGGCGCTGCCACGCTGGGGTGGCTCAGGCTCGCCCGAGCCCACGGCGCCGCTCATTGCCGCACCAGGTGAGGGTTCCATGGTGGCCGGTGAGACGACCGTACACGTGGTCCTCCCACCCGCCTTGGCCGCCCAGAGCCCGATCGTGAGCGTCTTCGTGGACAACAGCCTGCTCGGTACACGCGACCGGGCCCCTTATCGCTTCCAGTGGGACACGAGCCGCGTGCCATGGGGCCCGCACACCCTCACCGTCCAGGCGAGCCCCAGCCGGAGCAGCCATCCGACTGCCTCCACACAGGTCCAGTTCGAGGTCCTCGATGAGGCGCCGGCGGCGTCGCAGAGATCGGCCGGTTGGTCCGACCTGCTCCGGCGGCTACGCGCCTTCGTGTCATCTCCGCGCATGGATGAGACCTGGAAGCTCAGCCTGGAGATGCTAGTCAACGGCAGCCAGCAGGTTCGGGTGAACCGTGAGATCCCCAGCTTCAGTCCCATGGCGGGTACGACCACTTTGCCGGATCGGCCTCGTCCCATCACGCCGAACCCAGCGGACTCCCGCAAGTCGGTGGCACTGTTCTTCGACGACGGGCCGCACCCGACCATCACGCCCGCGATCCTCGATGTGCTGAAGCAGCACGGCGTGAAGGCGAGTTTCTTCCTGGTTGGCAAGCAGTGCGAGAAGCACCCCGCGCTGGTTCGGCGCATCCACGAGGAGGGCCACTCAATAGGCGGCCACTCCTACACCCACGAGTACAACTTCGCCAACCTGCTCTACGACGAGTTGAGGCATGAGGTCGAGAGCTCCGTCAACGTCATCCGCGGCATCCTCGCCGAGGGCGGGGTCGACGACCCACAGGTGCGCTACTTCCGATGCCCGGGTGGCAATGCCACGGCCCTCTCGAACCAGGTGGTTCACCGAGCGGGGCTCATCCCTCTCGATGAGGGCATCTACAACACCTGGGGATACATGACGCGAACGCCCGAGGAGATCGTCGAGCAGGCGCTGCAGTCGGACCATCGGATCATCCTTCTGCACAATGGTGAGGACAAGACGGTCTTCGTGCTTCCCGAGCTGATCCAGGCGCTGAAAAGCCGAGGTTCGCGATTCATCACCGCGGATGAGCTGACTGGGAACCGATGACTAAGCGAGAGCCACTCCGCCGCACGTCTGGATCGTGGGGTGGAGCGACGGGGGCTCTCTGCGCGGCCCTCGCCGTGCTGATGGCGACCAGTACGCCCTTGGTGAACGCCCGACTGGCCGACCCGGTCGATGCCTATCTGCCGACCAGCCCCGCGAGCCAGCAGTTCCCTTACGCCTCGGTCGTCAACTTCGGCTCACGCCATGAACCCACGGGACGACACGGCTTCCTCCGTACCACCGAGGATGGACGATTCGCTTTCGACGACGGCACTCCGGCTCGGTTCTTCGGCGTCAATGTGGCGAAGGATGCGCTCTTCGTCGACGATGAGACTATGGACCGGATGATCGAGCGCCTGCGAGCCTCGGGCATCAACTTGGTGCGACTCCATCACTTCGACGGGCTGGATGGCATCCTCAGCGGCGCCCGGGACGAACTCGACCTCTTCACCGCCAGTAGCCTAAGGCGCATCGACCGTTGGATAGCGCACTTGGGCGCTGCGGGGATCTACGTCTACCTGGACCTCCTCGATTACCGCACCTTCGGAGAGGCAGATGGCATCGTCGGAGGCGAGCGCCTGGGTAGGGGAGCGAAGCCCTACGTCGTGTTCGACCCCCGCCTGAGGGGCCTGACCAAGGAGTATGCCAGGAAGCTGCTGTCCGAGCATGTGAACCCGTACACCCGCCTTGCCTATGTGGAGGATCCCACGGTCGCCTTCGTGGAGATCTACGATGAGAACGGCCTGTTCATCCGGCGGAACGATGTGCCCAGCCTCCTGTCGCCCTATCGACAGAACATGGGCCACCTGTGGAATGAGTGGCTGAGAACCCAATACGGTTCGACTGAGACCCTTCGGCGCGCGTGGACCGATCCCCAAACCGGTGAGTGCCCGCTGTTGGAGCGGGAGAGCCTGGAGCGCGGGAACCTGGATCTGCCGCGCCTAGTGCTCCGTCCGGCGAATGAGCCCATGCCGAACGCGGACCTCACCGGCGCCGCGCGGATGAACGACGCGACCCGCTTCTTCCAGGCCATCCAGGCCGACTTCCTGAGCGACATGCACAGCCACTTGCGGTCCATCGGTGTGCGTGTCCCCATCGGCGCGGTGGGATCACTGGATCAGCCGCCTGATCACGCCGTGATGGCGGACACATTGGACTTCATCGGCACTAACTTCTACTGGGACCACCCCACTTTCACGCCCGGGGCGGAGTGGCAGCCTCCGTACTGGTTCGCCAACGAGGCTCCGCTCCGCTCGACCGGAGCTCAGAGCATCGGCCCGGCCGTAGCGGCCGCCCGAGTAGCCGGCGCCCCATTGGTCATACGTGAGTGGAGCTACTGCTGGCCCAACGAGTACCGGTCACTGGGCATGGTCGAAATGGCGGCATTCGCGGCGCACCAGGGCATCGACTGCGTGCTTGCCTTCACCTACGGCGCCGCGGACGCGCCGCCCGTGGGCTACTTCGATCTGCACCGCGATTCGGCACGCTGGGGTGTTCTGGCCCACGCCGCGCACCTCTACCTGGCCGGCGGACTTCAGCCCGCGTCGACGAGGGTGCGAGTGGTGCACTCGGAAGTGGATCTGCACAGCTACTACGAGTACGGCGGCCCGCTTCTCGCCCTCTCCTATGTAACATGCGTCGAACGGAGCTACGGGTCGACAGCCGCTCAGGCTCCTGCCACGCTGAACATCACGTCGGGACGGAGCGCCTCCAACGCTCTCCTCGGCACGAACCGGCTCCTGTGGCATCAGGTGCGACGCGAGGACCTCCGCGGCACCCTCAGCACCTCCGGGCCCACTGAGCGATCGGGGTACAACGTGGCCCGGATCATCCCGGAGGACCCGCCGACAGTGACGTATACGGGCTTCCTGCACGACCCCGGAACTAAGACGCCGTGGCCCGCACGAAGGCTGTACGTGGCGGAGAACCTGGTGGCGAAGCGGTTCCAGCCGATCGGCCTGACCGCTGACGGGAAGGCGGCGCTGGGATTCCACGATCCCTCCACCCGCACCTGGGCCTTCGGGCAGATGCCTCAGACTATGGCAGCCCGCGCCGCTCTCGACGCCCTGGGCGCCCTCGGAACCGGCCACATTGGCCATGGGATGCTTGATAGCGGTCGTGCGGTTACGGACACCGGGCAGATCATCCGCGACGCGGGCAAGGGGCTCATGACAGTCCGAGGCACTACGGCAGTGGCGGTGGCCTCCTGCGGAACGCGACCGGCCCCGGTCACCGTCGGCCCCCTGGGCGTCACATCACCGTCGCTGGCCTTCGCCGTAATCGCGGTCTCGCTGGATGGACTGCCGATTGAGCAATCCCAGAGCGTGTCGATACGCTATGTAACCGACTGCAGGAATACGAACCAAGCCCTGCGGCGGGAAGCAGGGGGGCCAAAGCCGTTCCTTCTCGCGGTCGAGGGTGAAGCGCCACCGACGTCGGGCTTCCGCACGACCGGGAGCCATACCGAGATCACGTGGGGTGGGAGCCCCCTCGTGCGTCTGAACGCGGAGGGCGGGGAGTTCGAGCTGATCGTCCGCCCCACGGAGGTCGTCCTGATCGCCGAGGCCCCCGGGATCGAGGTGTTCGACGCGGCTGGCAAGGGCTACCAGCTCCCTCCGGGCCCAGGGGCGCTCAGGCTCGCACGCTAGCGGGCGGCTACGTTGGCGTCCTGCCCGCCAACACGTATACTCTTCCATCTACCCACGCGGGCCGACGTCCAATACGGCAAGGCCGCCACTCGAACCAGGGGGATCGTCACATGAGCCGTTACGAGAACGACCTGCTCCTGATTCCGGGACCCACTCCCATGCCTCCTGCCGTCCTGAGGGCGCTCAGCGAGCCTGCTTACGGCCACCGAACGCCTCAGTTCTCAAAGAACCTCGAATCTGTTACGGTGCGCCTCAGGGAGGTCTTCGGGACTGACGGAGACGTCATCACTCTGACGGCCTCAGGGACGGGGGGCATGGAGGCCGCCATCGCCAACGTGCACTCCCCGGGCGACAAGATCCTCGTCGTTGAGATAGGGGCGTTCGGCCAACGGTGGGCCGAGATCTCGGAGCGGTACGGTCTGGACGTCACTACACTGGGGTTCGAGTGGGGCACGGCCGCAGATCCCGTAGCTGTCGACGAGGCCCTCGCGTCCTCCGGCGCCAAGAGTATCGCCTTCACCCACAACGAGACCTCCACGGGAGTCACGAATCCCACGAAGGCCATCCTCGAGGTAGCGAACAAGCACGGGGCTCTGAGCATCATCGACGCGATCTCTGGGCTGATGGCGTCTGAGCTACCCATGGATGCTTGGGGAGCCGACATCGTAGTCGGAGGCTCCCAGAAGGCCTTCGCCATCCCGCCTGGCCTGGCGTTCGTCGGCATGTCAGAGAGGGCATGGAAGGCCACGGAGACGGCGACGTGCCCGACCTTCTACTTCGATCTGCCCGCGATGCGTAAGTCACTCGGCAAGTGGACCACGGCCTACACCGGCGCCACCACCCTGGTCCGTGCCCTGGATGTGGCCCTCGATCTCCTCCTCACGGATGGGCTCGAGGCCTGCATCGCGGCGCACCACAACCGGGCCAGCGCGGTGCGCGCGGCCGTCAAGGCCATGAACCTCCGGCTCTTCCCCGACGAGAGGGTGGCGAGCGACTCGGTAACGGCCGTTCTGCCACCCGAGGGCATCGAGCCGGACGCCATGCGCAAGGACCTGGGCAAACGGTTCGGGATCCATCTGGCGGGCGGCCAGAAGAGCCTCCAGGGCCGGATCTTCCGCATCGCGCACCTGGGGGTCATCGAGCCCTATCAGATCCTCGGCGCTCTGGCCTGCCTAGAGATCACTCTGCGCGCCCACGGGCACGGTGGGTTCGAGCCTGGCGCGGGGGTCGCGGCCGCGCAGGCCTACTTCGAGGGACACCAGGGCTGACGAACCAGGAGACGGAGACTCGACTGATGGAAGCCACCAAGAGCCCCAAGATCCTCGTCTGCGACAGCATCGCGCCGGAGGGGGTGGAGAAGCTCCGCGAGGCCGGCGAGGTCGAGGTGAAGACCGGCCTCAAGGGAGACGACCTCATCGCGGCATGTTCGGGTGTGGACGCCATCGTGGTGCGATCGGCTACGAAGATCACGGCGGACGTGATCAGGGCGGCCGAGCACCTGAAGATCATCGGTAGGGCGGGCGTCGGCGTCGACAACATTGATGTTCGCGTCGCCTCCGAGCGCGGTGTCGTCGTCGTGAACTCGCCCGAGGGCAACACTCGTGCCGCCGCCGAGCACGCCGTCGCTCTGATGCTGGCGCTCACCCGAAGCGTGCCAGAAGGCGATGCGCGTATGCGCCGGCAGGAGTGGAAGCGTAACGACCTGCTGGGCAACGAGGTCCGTGGCAAGACGCTGGGCCTGATCGGGCTTGGGAAGGTCGGCACCCAGGTGGCCATCATGGCCCGCGGTCTCGGCATGAAACTACTCGCCTACGATCTGGCCCTGAGCCAAGAACGCTGCGTGCAACTCCACACGGAGCCAGTGACCCTGGAGCAGATCCTTACGGACTCTGATTACATCACCATCCACGTGCCTCTTACCGACACGACGCGCGGCATGATCGGGACCAGGGAACTGAGTCTCGTGAAGCCCGGCTGCCGCATCATCAACTCCTCGCGCGGAGGCATCATCGATGAAGCCGCCCTCGCCGCGGCCCTGGCGGAGGGGCGGGTCGCCGGCGCCGCCGTAGATGTCTACGAGGGCGAGCCCGAGCCGTGGGATAGCCCCCTCATCACAGCTCCTCGCACCGTGCTGACGCCGCATCTCGGGGCATCCACCACCGAGGCGCAGATTGGCGCGGCCGTCGACGTGGCCGAGCAGATCGTGGATGTGCTGAAGGGTCTGCCGCCGCGCAGCGCCGTGAACCTGCCCTTCGTCGAGCCCGAGACGCTTCTCCAGCTCCGGCCGTGGCTGAACCTTGCCGAGCGCATCGGCCTCATGGCCTCCCACCTCGCCCAGAGGGGCTTGAGGACCGTCCGGGTGACCTACTCCGGGGCCATCGCCTCCCACGACTGCTCGCTCGCAACCCGCCATCTTCTGGTTGGCCTGCTGCGACGAGTTATGGGGCCGCACCTCAACGAGGTCAACGCTCCCATGTTCGCTGCGGAGCGCGGTGTCGACGTGGCCGAGGTGAAGCACGCGGAGCACCCCATCTACCATAGCCACATCAAGGCCGAGATTATCTGTGATGAGAGCGTATCCGAACTGGAGGGGGCCCTTAGAGGCCGCTCGGAGCCGCGCATCGTCCGCATCGACCAGTTCCGGTTGGATGTTCGTCCTGAGGGGACGCTCCTGATGGTGATCTCCAGTGATCAGCCGGGCGTGATCGGGCAGGTGGGGCAAGTCCTTGGCGCCCACAACATCAACATCTGCCAGATGCATGTCGGGAGCAGCCCATCAGAGGGGATCCAGATGATGGTCCTCAACCTTGACAAGAGTCTGCCCGATGGGGCCCGGAGCGATCTTGAAGGGCTGGGTCTGCTGCGAGCGATCCACGCCGTGGAGTTGCCGCCGGCCACCCAGGAGGAGGCCGGCTAGCCGCCAACCCGTAGGCACGAGTAGACGGAGAGATCCCGTTTATGGCCGATATGGCGCCATTCCGAGCTTGGAAGTACGATTTCAGCCGCATTGGGCCCCCGAGCGAGGTGCTGGCCCCCCCGTACGACGTCATCAGCCACGGACGCGCCAGGGAGCTTGCCAAGGCTTCGCCGCACCATGTGATCCACCTCATCCTCGGCAAGCCCGCCCCCGGAGCCTCCTTCGGTCCCGGGGACTACCAGCGAGCCGCTGAGACCTGGGATGCGTGGAGGCGCGACGGTGTCCTGGTGCGCGATGAGCAGCCCTCTCTGTACGTCTACGACATTGAGTTCAGTGACCTGATCACTGACGAGCGGACGACTCGAACCGGCGTCATCGGCGCCCTGAAGCTCGAGCCCTTCGAGGCGGGCGTCGTCCTGCCTCATGAGGAGATCTTCCAAGGCCCGCTCTCCGACCGCATCAACCTCATGCGGGCCGCGGACGCGGTCTTCTCCCCCATCTTCGGCCTCCACGAGGACCCCGGGGGAGCGGCTACCGCGGCCCTCACTGCGAAGGCTGATGAAGCGTTCATCGAAACAGCGGATGGCGACGGATGTGTCCACAGAGTCCGACGTGTAACCGACGCCGAGGCCATCGAGGGTTTCTGCGCCGCCTTGGCTGCAAGGACTGTCATCATCGCCGATGGTCACCACCGGTACACGGCGGCCCTGGAGCACGCACGCGCCAAAGGGCGGCTTGGCGGCAAGGCGGACGGCTCACGGACCATGTTCTGCCTCACGCCGTCGGACGATCCGGGACTGCGGGCATACGGCACTCACCGCCTATTCCGTGGGCTGGGCGGCGCTCCGGACCTGGCTCCTCTGGCGGACCTAGCCCGCATCCAACCGCTCCCAGACCTCGATGCCGCCGCGGCAATCCAGGTTGTCGAGTCCGCTCCGGCGAAGCTGCCCACCTACGTCTTCGCGACGCGAGGCGGGTTGCACCGGGTCTCGGTTGAAGATCCCTCAAGGCTCGAGCGTCTGCTCGTAGGGGTCCATCCGGCGCTCCGTGCCGATGAACTGACGATCCTGCATCGGGCGATACTGACGGCGCTCGGGATAGGAGCCTCAGGCATCGACGTCGCGGGCGGAGTAGGTCATACGCGAGACGCGGCGGAGGCGCTGCGGGAGGTCCGTCAGGGCGAAGCGGACTTGGCGGTCCTCGTTCGCTCGCCGGGAGGGGCGGAACTGGCCGCGGTCTGCGCGGCCGGCCAGCGCATGCCCCAGAAGACCACGTACTTCTACCCGAAGCTGCTCAGTGGCTGCGTCTTCCTGGATCTGAGCGGCTGATGGGTCGGACGGATAGTAGACGGATAGTAATGGAGGGCGAGTCACGTGATCGATGATCAAAGCAAGGCGCTCCTGAAGACCCTGTCCGAGGCGAATGGCATACCGGGCCATGAGGACGAGGTCCGCCGAGCGATGACGGCGGCGCTATCCGGTGTTGCCGAGCCGACCATGGACGGCCACGGGGGCGTGACCTTCATGAAGCGAGGCGGTTCCGACCGGCCTCGGATCCTCTACGCCGGCCACATGGACGAGATCGGGTTCATCGTCAAGTCCATCACGGACGATGGCTTCCTCTACATGATCCCCTCAGGCGGCTGGATCGACCAGGCGCTGCTCACCCAGCGCCTCCTCGTGCACGGCAGCAAGGGTCCGGTGCTTGGGGTCGTGGGCGCCAAGCCGCCCCATCTGACGCCGCCCGACAAGCGTGGAGAGATGGTTAGGATCCGCGACATGTTCCTCGATGTTGGCGCCTGCTCCAAGGAGGACGCCATGGAGAACCTGGGGATCACCCCAGGGGATCAGATAACGCCGGTGGCGAGCTTCGAGGAGTTGAATGGGGGACAGTTCCTCCTCGGCAAGGCCTGGGACGACCGCGTGGGTGTCGCCCTGGCCACTGAGACCCTGTTGCGCGTAGGGCCGGACCACCCAAACACCCTCATCGCCGCGGGGACGACGGGTGAGGAGAAGGGGCTGATCGGCGCCCAGGCTGCCGCTTGGATCTGCGACCCCGATCTAGCCATCGTGCTGGAAGTGGGGATCACGGGCGGTGTGCCGGGTGTGGACACCAAGGAGGCCACCGAGAAGTGCGGCCAGGGGGTCTCGATCGTCTTCATCGAGTCCGGGGCCATCCCGTCGCCGACTTTCCGGGCCTTCGCGCGGCGGGTCGCCACCGAGGAGGGGATCCCGTTCCAGGACTCCTTCTACGAGTCGGGCGGATCGGATGGCGCCCAGATCAGCCGCTATAAGACGGGCGTGCCATACCTGCTGCTGGCGGTCCCCTGCAGGTACATCCACACCCACAATGGGCTTATCGCGTCCTCGGACTACCAGGCGGCGCTCAGGCTGTGCCTGGCGCTGGCTAGGCGGCTCGACGCGAAGGCCGTGGAAGAGATCCGAGGCCGCTAGCGCCGGAGGAGGCTGGTCCCGTGGTGAGGCTATCACTGTGCGGCATGCTGCTCCTCTTGGTCGTCGCGCCGGGCGCTCTCGCGCAGGATGGCACAGCCTCCGACGCTTCCTCCGAGCTGCGCTACACGGTCGCGGTGTTCCTCTTCGCCAACCAGACCTACGATGAATCCCTCGGCACGCTTGAGGCGGGTCTGCGGGACATCATCGCGCAGACTATGGCGCTTCATCCCCAGGTTGACGTGGTCGACCCGCTGAGGGTGGACCGCGCCATCCGCCGAAACGGCTACAACCCCCACCGACCCATCCCCTACCGGGAGGCGGCTCGGATTGCCGAGGAGCTCGAGGCGGACCGCGCGGTGGTGGGGATGATCACCCAGAGGAATGAGGACATCCTGGTCGAGGGACAGATGGTCTTCCTCCAGGACAAGCGTTACCAGTGGGCGATGCAGCGGTCCCTAACCCTCATGCCCGACCCTGTGGAAGCCGGCGTATTCCTTGCCAGGGAGTTCCTCTCGCGACTGCCGGTCGATCAGGAGCTGGTAGCGCCGACCTTTGTCGTCGGGTCCCATCTCACCATCAAGCTATCGTCCAACTCGCCCGAGGTCGCGCTGCGGCTCCTCGGCGCCCCGGAAGATGCTGACATGAGCGTCCGGGGCTACAAGGTGATTGCCGGGAAGACGCTCGGATCGGTGACATGGGACACCTCCACACGAACCGTCCTCATCTCCACCGCGCCAGACACCACCTCACCGGACTGGGTCGTGGAGCTCGATGCCGTCGTAACCTCGGCCTCCGAGACGGTCCGATTCGCCCTCGGTGCCACGCCTGGAGCCACCGCCGCGCTGGAGATCACCAATCAGAACCTGCTGGGAGAGCCTCGCATCGCCAAGACGTTCTCGATGGGGCCCGATACGCCTCGCTCGGACATCCTGGCTAGCGGCGAGGCGATCCGGCGTGACGCGCCGGTGTATCTGCTGGCACTGCCCTTCGGGCCTCTTGAGGGCTCGCTCCCGCTACGAGAGGCCGAGGCCCAGGAGCCCGCGGAGCCGGAGGCATCAGGAGCCTAGGTTCTCTTCAATGAAGCGCTGGACGTCCTCCGGACGGGATAGAGCGGCACGGACGGGGCCGAAGCTGCGTCGGTGAATAGGGCACGGACCCAGCTGAGCGAGTGCAGCCAGGTGCTGGGGAGTGAGATAGCCCTTATGCTCCGCGAACCCGTAGCCCGGGTACGTGGCATCCAGCGCGACCATCAGGGCGTCGCGGTGCGTCTTCGCCAGGATCGACGCGGCCGATATCTCCGAGCAGAGGCGGTCGCCACCGACAAGGGGCTGCTGAGGAACGCGTAGCCCCCGGACAGGCGTGGCGCCGTCGATGAGGCACAGAGAGGGCGGGGGAGACAACCCCTCGATAGCCCGACGCATAGCGAGCAGGGTGGCTCGCAGTATGTTCATCTCGTCGATCTCGCCCACGCTCGCCTCGCCAATGGCCCAAGTGACGGCCGCGGCGCGGATCTCGTCCGCAAGCGCCTCGCGTCGGCGCGCGGACAGCAGCTTGGAGTCGGCGAGACCCTCGATCCGAGCCGCTCCGAGGATGACGGCCGCCGCCACCACGGGGCCCGCGCCAGGCCCCCTCCCCGCTTCGTCAACCCCGGCGACCAGCCTCATGGCGCCAACTCCCGCTCGGCGTCGCGTACGAGCCCCGCGCGTTGTGGGGGCCAGTAGACTGCAAGAACCTTCGCCTGGAGCGCTGCGCGCGGTACCGGCCCGAAAACATGCGAATCCACGCTGACGTTGCGGTTATCGCCTAGGAGCAGGTAGCAGTCGTGAGGGATCCTGAGCCCGTCACGGGCCAGTTCGAAGCCTGGTGGCACCTCCCCGTGGGCCCCCAGTCCGTAAGCCATCACGCCGTGGACATAGGGCTCCCGGATGGGGTGCCCGTCGATGTAGAGCAGATACCGCTCGGTGCCCTCCTCCGCCTGAATCCGGATCGCTTCCCCAGGGCCCGCTACGACCCGCTTGGTGCGCGGAATGCCCCAGCCCTGGGGAGCTCCGAGAGTGCGGAACACGGCGACCTCACCGACCTCTGGAGCACGGAAGCGGTAGGGGATGGGGCTGACCAGCACTCGGTCGCCAACACGCAGTGCCGGGGACATGGACGCGCTTGGCACAGCGTAGACACCCAGGAGGAAGGGGCGTACCAGGCCCAAGACGAGAGCTAGGGCTACGGCTAGGGTAAGCAGAAGACGCGAAGCGCTGTAGCAACCCGGCCGCCACGCGCCCAGGCGCCGGAAGGCCAGGCCAGATACTACCAAGATGGCTACAAGGCCCCAGAGCGTGTCTCCTCCGCCCCTCCCTGTGAGACATGAGCCTCTGTGCCCGCGACCCCATCGGGCCACCAGATGCCGCGGACGCGCTGCGGAGGCCAGAAGATGAGGATGGCCCGGCCAACGAGGGCTTCTCGGGGGACGTACCCCCAGGTTCGCCCGTCCCGACTCTGGTTCCGATTGTCACCCATCATGAAGTAGTGGCCCTCGGGAACCACCACCTGGTCATCCTCGAGGTACCAATCGAACCCAAGGTAGTCCCTGCGGGTGTGGAGCGCGCCCGGCTCCGGCCGAGAGGGAGTCCGATCTCTTGGCCGCTCACGGATATACGGCTCCTCCACGGGAAGCCCATTCACGAACAGGGTTCCCTTCTCGACCTTGATCCGATCACCGGGCAGTCCGATGAGGCGCTTGATGAACTCCGTCTGGTTCTCATCGGCCTGAGGGGGGGCTTTGAACACGACAACGTCCCCCCTCTGAGGTTCACCAAAGCGGTAGGCGAACCGGCTGACCACGAGGCGGTCACCCAGGAGCAGGGTGTCTTTCATGGAGCCTGATGGGATGAAGAAGGCCTGGAGCACGAAGGGCTTGATGATGAAGAACACGAGGGCAAGAGCCACGAGAGCGGAGTCGAGCAACTCGGCGAAGCCCACCCAGGGGCTGATGCGGTCCTCATCAGCGCCACTGGCCACAGTGGCAGCCCCATCGACGGCCGCGCGGCGGTTCTCGAGCCAAAGCCAACCGCGGATGATCAGCACGCCCAGCACAGCCCATGCGACCTTCGGGCCCAGCTCCAGCCCACGGAAGTACTCGGTTCGACAGAACAGGTATGCCATGGCCGCCATGGCAATGCCGATGCCTATCTTGGCGATCAGGACAGGCGATGCCGATCCATCGCGAGCCGCCACGCGCGCAGCATGGGGCGAGGGGTCGGGCGGATCGACGAACTCGAGCATCGCCCTTCCGACGGCGAGAACGAGGATACTAACCACATACACCCAGGGCATTGTCACAACCGGCTTCCCGTCACGATCTCACCGTACGAGCCCAACCCTTGTGGGCGGCCAGAACACGAAAACAGCCTGTCCAACGGCCGCGTCCGAAGGGACATAGCCCCATCTATGCCCATCATCAGACTGCGCCCGGTTGTCGCCGAGAACCAGATACGACTTGGCGGGCACGAGGGCCTCCAGTCGCGAGGGATCATCCGGGCTCCGCGTCACCTCGAGCAGGAACTCTTCGCCCGACTCTCCTATGCACGCCACAAGGCGGCTGGGGATCGGTCCAGGTCCAGAGCCCACGTCTCCCGCCGACCCATGTCCATATACGAGGCACTCGGGGAAGAGATACGTTCCGCGTCGGTCCGGGCTGACGTAGGGCTCAGCCAGGGGACTCCCATTCACGTAGACCGTTCCATCGCGCTCCGTCCGGACCCTGTCCCCCGGCAGACCGATCAGGCGCTTGACGAGGTCCACGGGCTGTCCTTCACCGACAGTGGGAATGACTGCCGCCTTAGGCGGATGAAACACAATCACCGCCCCACGGACGGGCGGGGAGTAGCGATACAAGAAGGAGTTGACCGCGATCCGGTCCTGCTCCCGCAGGGTGGGAATCATCGATCCGGACGGGATCCAGAACGTCTGGATGACGAAGGGCCGGAACAGGAAGTAGACGATCGCTACAACGCTGGCCATCTCGCGAAGTAGGGAGGCGTATGAGTCCCTGCTCCGGGCGCTGATGTCGCGAGTATTGAGCACAACCCAACGCACGACGATCAACGCCGCAAGGAGGACCAGGATGATCGCGGTCTGACGGGACACAGGTGAGGCGCTCCCCGCTCAGCGGGAGAAGGGCCGCCCACAGAGGGGGCGGCCCGATGCCGCTACTCCTCCTGCTGGCTCGGCTCCGCCGCCGGAGCAGATGGGGCTGCCGTCTGCGCCTGCTTCCGCGCATCGCGCTTGTTGCGAATGGCCTGCCGTCGATCATCGCGGCGGGCCTTGCGGGCCGCGCGCTTCTCCATCGTCTGAGCCTCGTCCACAGCACGGTGCTGCTCGCGTACCTTGGCCCGCTTGCCGATGCGGTCGCGGAGGTAGTAGAGCCGGGCGCGCCGGACGGAGCCGCGACGCGTGACCTCGACGGTCTCGACCCGGGGCGAGTCCACGGGGAAGATGCGCTCGACGCCTACCCCACCGGAGACGCGCCGGACGGTGAAGTTCCGCCGGCTGGCCTGACCGCCACGGATCTGCAGGACCGTGCCCTCGAAGATCTGAGTCCGCTCGCGCTGACCCTCCCGCACGCGGTAGTGCACCCGCACGGTATCCCCAGGCCGCATGTCGGGCAGGGGAGTCTGCCGCGCCTGTTCCTTCTCAAGTTCAGCGATGATATCCATTAGTCTCTCTCCTGCCTGAGAACGGTCTCGGCGAGAGCCCGCTCTTCGTCGCTCAACCGCGCCCCCGCCAGCAGATCGGGCCGCCTTGCGGCAGTCCGAAGTATCGCCTGGCTCCGGCGCCACTTCGCTATCTCGCCATGGTTGCCGGAGAACAGAACCTCCGGCGCCGAAAGCCCCTCATACTCACGTGGCCTGGTGTAGTGCGGGCAGTCCAGTAGCCCGTCCCAGGCGAAGCTGTCCGTCTGCGCGGACTCCTCGGCTCCCAACACACCAGGCACGAACCGGATCACCGCGTCCATGATGATGAGCGCGGGGAGCTCCCCACCGGTCAGCACATAGTCGCCGATGGAGATCTCCCGGTCCACCACCAACTCGCTAACACGCTCATCCACGCCCTCATAGTGCCCGCAGAGAAGGATGAGCCTCTCCTCCGCGGCAAGCTCCTGCACAACCCGATGGTCAAGCACCTCGCCTTGAGGTGTGGTGAGGATCACCACGCCTCGCGGTCCCTCGGACCGGAGATCACGGACCGCATCACAGACCGGCTCAGGTTTCATCACCATTCCGACGCCCCCACCAAATGGGTAGTCGTCGGTAGTCCGGTGTCGATCCCGGGTCCAGTCCCTGATGTTGTGCACCAGGCACTCGACCAAGCCGCTCTCCCGGGCGCGCCCCATTATGCTCGATCCGAGGGGCGCATCGAACATCTCAGGGAAGGTTGTCAGCACGTCGAACCGCAAACCTCAGCCCCATCGATGGTCGCCAAGCCGTCTCAGATGCCCAGGTCGGGGGCGAGCCCCGGCATAGGCCTGACCGTGATCGTCTTCAGCTCCAGATCAACCGACACCAACACATCCTTGATGGCCGGTATCAGGCAATGCTCTGTCACGTACACATCGTTCGCGGGAAGCGAGAGCACCTCGCGCACCGTGCCAAGGGACCGCCCGTCATCCGTCAGAACCGCCATCCCCACAAGATCGTCGACCCAGTACTCGTCCTCATCGAGCTCGTACCGCATGTCAGGCCGGATCCGCAGCTCCGCGCCCCTGAGGCTCTCCGCCGCTGAGCGGTCGTCTACCCCCTCCAGCGTCAGGTGAGCTCGCCCCTTGACGGGCCGGAAGGCTTGTACCTTGGCTCTCCAGGGCCTGCCCCGAGGCGGGAATACCCCCACCCACTCGAGGTTGGCGAACCTCTCCAGTCGGTCCGTGAGAGCGATAACAGAGACCTCGCCGTCCAGGCCGTGGGGCTTGCTGACTCGGCCGATAAGGACCGTCCACTCACCCAAGTTGTCAGCCGACTCCGGCCCCACGTCGCACCTCCCCGCCCGCGCTAGCTTTGCTCGGGGAGGGGGTTATCCGGCGTGGCGATCATGACCGAGGGTGCGGCGGGCTCGGGCTCTTCCTGCGCGTCGGAGTCCCGGCTGGTCTTCCGTATCGCGATGATCGTGTCATCCTTCACCACGATCTCGGAGTCACCGAGCACGTCGAAGATCGAATCGCCTTCAGCCACATCGACGATCTCCTGCACCGGTTCCTCGGTGCGGTGGAGCACCTCATCACCCAGTTCCAGCTTCTGGAGCTCGTCAATCCGACCGTTCATCTCGCGCCGAAGCTGCATGAGCTGCTGCTTCTCCTGCTCGATCTGCTCTCTGACCTGTCCGGCCTGGAGAACGTTCTCGCGCTGGATGCGCTCCACGACGCGCCGTCCCTCAACCTCTATGTGCTGGATCCGCGAGTCCAGAACCTGCTGAGCTTGCTTGGCCTCGCTGACAAGGCGCCCCTTGAGCTTCTCTGTTACCACGAACCGGATCTCCACCGGTCTGATGATTCTCATCGACAGAACACTCCTAGGCCGAGGGCAGCATCACGCGTTGATCTCGACGTGGGTCCGCTCACCCGACTTGGTATGGGCCGCCTTGGCCAGGGTGCGAAGGGCGCTGATGATCCGGCCGCCACGGCCGATCACCTTGCCCGCGTCCCCAGGCGCTACGGTGACCTGGTACACGACTCTTCCGTCTTGCTCCACCTCGGCGACCGTGACGGCATCCGGGTCGTCCACCAGGGCGAGGACAACATGCTCGATGAGCTCCTTCAACCTGGGTGCCTCCCATCGTCGCCCGCTACTGCGATGCTTCGGCAGTACCGGCGGTCGCCGCGGAAGCTGCGTCCTGCTGGTTCGCGAAGGCCTCCATGATGCCGACGCGACGGAGCAGGGCATGAGCGGCCTCCGTCGGCTGAGCGCCAACGCCGAGCCAGTACAGGGCTCGATCCTGGTCGATCTCAACTACCGGCGGCTCCTGGCGCGGGTTGTAGTGCCCAATGACCTCCAGAAAGCGGCCATCCCGCGGCGACCTGGCGTCCGCCACGACGACGCGGTAGACCTGGTTGTTACGGGCGCCCTGACGCCTCAATCTGATCTTTACCAACGAACTGTCACCTCCGCTGCCGCCCCGGGGACGGCGCTAACGCGATCGTTTCTTCTTGCGCTTGGGCTTGGTCGCCTTACGCTGCCTGCCAGGCATCCCCGGGACGAGCCCCGCCCCTCGGCCTGCCGGCCCTCGACCGCCGACCATCTGCTTCATCATCATCTGGGTCTGACTGAACTGCTTGAGAAGGGAGTTCACATCCGCCATCGAGGTGCCGCTGCCCCGCGCGATGCGGCGCTTGCGGCTCGTGTTGAGCTTGTCCGGATCCCGACGCTCGTCAGGCGTCATCGAGTAGACGATCGCCTCGACGCGATCGATCTCGCGCGGGTCCATGGCGTCGGCGGGCATACCGGCGCCACCAAAGGCATCGAGGAGGCCCTTGGGAAGCATCTCGAGGATCTGCCCGAGGGGACCGACACGCCGCATCTGCTGGATCTGCTGGAGGAAATCCTCAAGATCGAGGCCCTCATTCATCAGCTTCTCCTGCATCCGAGCAGCTTGGTCCTGGTCGAACGTCTCCTGACTCTTCTCGATCAGGGAGAGAACGTCGCCCATGCCGAGGATGCGGCGGGCAATGCGATCGGGGTGGAATGGATCCAAAGCATCGAGCTTCTCGCCCATTCCGATAAACCGGATGGGGACCCCGGACACGGCACGGACGGAGAGAGCCGCGCCGCCGCGGGCATCGCCGTCCATCTTCGTCATGATGACGCCGTCGAAGGAGACCTCCGCGGCGAAGGACTCGGCCACATTGACGGCATCCTGGCCCGTCAGGGCATCGAGAACAAGGAGGGTCTCGTGCGGATCGACGGCTGCGACGACGGCGCGGATCTCGTCCATCATGGCGGCGTCGGTGTGAGTCCGGCCAGCGGTGTCCACAATGACCACATCGAGGCCGTTCTGGGTCGCATGGCGCACCGCTGCCCGCGCTATGTCCGCAGGGTGGGCCTGGTCCCCAAGCTTGAAGACGGGCACGCCTATCTGCTCGCCGACAACCTCCAACTGCCGGATCGCGGCCGGTCGATGGATATCGGTGGCAACAAGAAGGGGGCGATGCTTCTGCTTCTGCACGAGGACCGCGAGCTTGCCCGCCGTCGTAGTCTTGCCGCCGCCTTGGAGTCCGCAGAGAACGATGACGGTCGGCGGAGTATCGGCGTAGGTGATCTTGCTCTCATCGGCGCCGAGCAAGGCGACAAGCTCATCGAAGACGATCTTGATGACCTGCTGAGCGGGATCGAGCGCCTCCGAGACCTCAGCGCCAAGGGCGCGCTCCTTGACCTTGTTATTGAACTCCCGCACCACCGAGAAGTGCGCATCGGCGTCGAGCAAGGCCAAGCGGACCTCTCGCAGTCCTTCATCGAGGTCACGCTCGGTAAGGCGAGCCCGGCCGCGGAACCGGCGGAACACGCCCTGCAGTTTGTCGGAGAGCGTCTCGAACATGAATCGGCACCCAGTAGAATCGTACAGCACAATAAGCAAGCGGCCAACCGGTCGCCGGAGGCCGCCGCGAACGCTCACTCTAGCCCTGCGGGGGGCCTATGTCAAGCGAGCTTCCACGACCTCGATGGCGTAGGGATGCCGAATCTCTAGCGCCCCGGTACTGATTCTGCCCTTGCGCTCCTTACGCGGAGGAGCCGGCAGGCCGTTCACGGAAACGTTCACCACTGCAAGGGGAGGAGTGAGTCCCGTGACACCACCTGAGAACCCCCGCCAGCCCGAGGACAGCGCGTCCAAGGAGGTGCGCGACCTGGGGGGGGGAGCGGCCGGCTCCCTGGATGATGCCTTCGCTGCCTTCGGCGCCACCGCGCCCAAACCCAAGACTAAGACGGACGAGGCCAAGTCCCTGGACGTGGACGACTCGCTCTCATTCGAGGACGCCGTTCAACAGGCGGCCGCGGAGGGTCTTGGCCGCGTCGACGCCGGCGTCTCCGAGGAGCAGGACTCGCCCCTACTCGACGCTGACCTCGACCGCATCGAGGGCCATGCTGCCCGCGAGGGCGCCATGCGAGGCAGGGAGGACATGTTCGCGGCCACCGACGCCGACGTCCGCGCACGACAGGAGGCTGCGGCCACGAGGGAACTCGCGGAGTCGGCGTACGACGAGTCGGTTATGGGCGGCGTGTACGTCGGGGCCTTCGCCGGAGCCCTCATCGGGCTTCTCCTGTACAAGTTCGACTTCGCGGGTCGCGCCATGACGGTGGCTGCGGTAGCGGTGGGGCTGGCCCTCGTCGGAGCCCTGTGCGGCTACGGCCTCGGTAGTCTTATCGGACGGGGCGCCCGGGCGGCCGTCAGCTCGCACCGAGGGTCCTCGGTAATGCTGTCGCTCGGCATCGTGCTCCTCGCCGCCCCGCTTATCACCCTGGCAGTGGCCCTGATCGTGGGGCTCTTCAAGATGCAGCTCTTCATCGGCATCGGCGCGGTGTTGCTTATCGCCTTCGGTAGCTTCGTGTATGTCTACCAGGACGCATCGTACCGTGGCATGGGATCGGGCGCCGCGGTCAGTTGGGGGCTCCTCTGCGCCGTCTGCCCTCCCCTGATGGGAATGCACGCGGCCCGCCGGCCCAAAGGTGAGATGGTGGACTGCTCCAGCTGCGATAAGAAGATGCTGGCACACCTGCCCGCCTGCCCGCATTGCGGCTATCGGCCCAAGGCCGGTCAGATGGGAGAAGAGGAGCTCGACCTGGATCAGTTCTAGTCCTGGGTTCCTCCTGATACAGCAGGCCTTGGGAGGCTCGCGAGGGGCGGTCGGCTCGATGTCGCTGGCTTCCTCGATCTTCTGAGGAGCAGCCCAAGCTATGGCGGCGGAATGGTACACACGCGGAGGCTCCCCTTCCGCTCCCACTTGGCGCTAAGCCCGGCGCTACCGGGGATCCATCACCCGGCCCATGAAGAGGATCGACTCGGTTCCGCGGTCACGGATCAGGAAAAGGAAGGGCCGGTCCACGTGGATCTCCACCGGCGGCTTCGGCTCACCAGGAGAGGCGCCGGCGGCGATCTTCGTGGATGCGACAGCCTCCGTCCCGTACTCGTTCACATCGATCATCGCCTTGTGAAGCGCGAGATCGATCGACGTGTCCTTGCCCTCGAAGATGCCCGAGAGGTCCGCCTCGTCGTGTACGAAGGCGATGCCCATGCCCAGGGCGTCCAGGACATCCTCCAACGGCAGGGTGACCTCGAACTTGAATCTCGGCAGCCGTAGAATCAGGTACCTTGTCTCGAGCGCATCCAGCATCTCGGCAAGCTGCGCCGCCGTCAGCTCGGATTCCACGTCCGCCAGGTCCCCATCGGGAAGGATCACGACCATCTCCAGGTTGCCACCCTCATAGGCCATGGAGAAAGCCATCCAGCCATCGCCCTGAGCGTGCCGTCCGTGCACGAGGCTACCGGCCATAGTGGGCGCCTCAACGGTTTCGCCGCTAGCGAGGTGGAACGGCGCTGGAGCGGTGCTCGCCTCGTGGAACGGCTCATGCCACGCCCCCTTGAAGTAGATCGCGTTGACCAGGACCATGTACAGGTCGGGGAGGGCCATAGGGGCAATGATGTGGTCGATCTTCTCGCGAGTCTTCTCGCTCACCCAGGTGTTGATATCGCGGACAACCGCTTCAAGGTTGCCAAAGTCCGCGATACGGAGCTCGGGATCGTAGGCTGGGCCCACGGTCTCTACGTACTCCGGGCGATACTGGAACCCATGATCTGCCCAGATCCCGTTGGCCACAAGGAGTTCCGGCTCGCCTGCAGCCCACTCGTCCGGCTGGTAGCCCACCTCGCGAAGTGGCAGCGCGCTCGTCAGCGAGCCGTAGGCCGCGGCGAGGTCCAGGTCGGGGGCGATGCAGAGCGTGTCCGCCATTGCCTCCTGGGTCGTCCCCTTCGCCCCCGCATAGACCATGCCTAGAGCCATGTGGACGCTGAACGGCGAGAAGATCAAGTTGCCCTTCGCATCCGAGGCAACCTCGCGGTACAGGTTACACGCGAACTCGTTGATGCCGCCGCCGAGGGGCGCGGTCAGCTCGGGATTCGTCAACCCTCCTTCCACCTGGACCGTACCGTCGCGAGAGCAGCCGACGATGAACGCTAGGAGACCCAAGAGAAGCCAAACCCAGCGACCTCTTCCATAGAGCGTCATGCCGATCACTCCAATCCTCTACCCTCCCCGGGCCGGTCGTTCCGCGCCGTTCGCACGAGGTTAGATGAGTGGAACACTTTGGGTGTTCCATCGCGAGGGAATCAGGGCAATGTGTCGAGCAGCAGAGACAACGTCATGCCGCAAAAAGCCACACTTCCGTACGCCCTATCCGCCTGGGTCCACACTACAATGCAGCAATAGAAGGATGGGGAGTAACCGCGCATCAAAAGGATGAACACGGTCCCACACGAGAGGAGTCTACGAGGCATGGAACCAACACCCGCACCTCAGGCCAGCGTTCCGCCCCCGAGCGCACCTCGCTTCCCTTGGCCCATTGTCGTGTTCTTGGTCCTCGCGATCGCCGGCGGGGCAGGAGCCGTAGCGATCCAGTGGAGCGTTCATCAGAAACAGATCGCCGCTTCTCAGTTCGGCGCAGATGCCTCTGGGAACACCGGCCGATCGGGCGTTCTACCTAGCCTGGCCAACGGCGCCGTGGAACCCGGTCAGCTCGACCTCAGCGCGTCCGGAGTGCTCGTCGCCGGCGAGGGCGATCAGGTCGTGATCTATGGCGTGCTCGGCTCGTGCGAGGGCCATATGCAGCTGCGGGAGCTCCTCACCGAGTTCGCCGAGGAGCACTCACAACAGACCAAGGTGGTTCTCTTCAGTGGGCTCGGCTCGCCGGACGGACAGCGGGCTATCGGCTCGAGTTGCGCCGGGTATGTCGTGACTCTCCGTGACGAAGAGGGTGTCCTCCGACCCACAGCCAGCTTCGAGAAGGCCCCCGGTATGGGATGGACTATCGAGCAGATCATGGCGGCGGCGGACAAGGCGGTAGCGGAGGCCTCTGGCGCCGGGGCCGCCACTCCTGAGTCGGCGCCGACTGACGAATCTGAGCCGCCGGAGACCGAGTCAGCCACCGAGGAGACTCCCGAGCCTCAGGCTTCCTCCACCTAGCTCCAGGTGGAAAATGCGAGACTAGCGATGCGGGGCAGGCGCCTGCCGGCCCCGCTCCTATTGTGCGAGTTGTACGGGACTCAATCCCAGAATCGGTAGATCGGCTGGTCGGCCCACATACCGTAGATGTTCCAAAAGCTACCCGACACGAAATCGCCCACCACGAGGCCCACAGCCAAGGGGACCAGCCGACGGTAGGCCTGCCCGCCGCCGTAGCGGGCGACGAGCACCTTCACGGCCCAGGCCACCATCAGCGGCGCCCAGAGCCGTTCCATGGCCCAACTCGACGAGACGGCGTACCCGACGGGATGGATCGGCCAGCCCGTGAACCGTGTCGATAGGGCCATGCCGCCGTAGGTCACCAGCATGCCGGCAACCATGGCGAACACGGCCCGGCCGTCCGGACCCGTGGGCTGGTTCAGCCACGCCGTGAACCGGTTCCAGGGTTCCGCGCCGATGGCTTGCGGGATGGCCGACACGCACTTCGCGGCCCCGCCCGCGTCGAAAACCATGCGGAGCTGGAAGTAGAAGGAGAGGCCGACTCCGAGGGTCCATGACCCCACGAAGAGCCCCAGGGAGCGGCTCAGGCCGGTAGAGCCCGACAGGAAGCGGAATCCCTCCGCTTGGTGGGGCATGTAGTGGGACCGGTACGCGCGGTTGAACCAGTAGAAGAGCTGCCCAACGGCGTAGTTGCGCTTGCCCGTAAGTTCGCTTCCCAGGGCGGTCGGGATCATCTGCGTAGGGCCCGAGAAGTGGAGATCGTGTACAGGGAGCCCCATCTCGGCGCGGATGCGCGTGACGGCGAGGCCGATAGTGAAGAAGATGGCGAAGAAGGCGACCGCGTAGAAGACGCCCATTCCAGCCCGAACGCTGAACCAGATCAGGCCTATCCAGCCTATCGCCAGGGCAACCAGGGCTACCCTGCCGTCCAGCGTCCGTGGCCCGCTCTCGCTCCCCAGGGCCGCACGCACCTCCCGCAACCAGCCTCTGCGCCCTACCCACAGCGTGAACAGGGCAAGCCCGATGAAGCCGCCGAAGGACTGCTCACGGATGAAGGGCGCGTTGGGTATCCCGCTCCACCCCACCCATGCCGACAGCACCTTCTGCGCTTGCCACTGCAGATAGAAGAACCAGCAGGAGAACGAGAGCTCAGTGGGGAGCAGCAGCCCTTGCCCGATCGCGAAGGGATAGAAAGAGAGCGGCATGTACCCGATGGCGCTATAGGGCCAGTCGTGCACCTGGGCAGCGAGGTTGAAGGGAGGGTGCCATGCCCGCACGGGGACCTGGGGCCAGACCGGGTTGATGGCGGAGAGGCTGTTCAGGGTCTCGATGCCGGCGGCCACCAGGAACCCCAAGAGGAAGCCTCGTTCGCCGAAGAGGGGCTTCCCCATGTCGGACAGAGCCGCCGGAACCTCGAGAATCGGGTACGTGAGGTGCTCCGCCTCAGTCCAGCGACGGTGGAACAGCATCACCGTTCCTCCGCCAGCCAGGGCCAGGAGGATGCAGAAGGTGAACCACCACGACAGCGGCTGGATCCACCCTCGGGCGGTCTCCAGCGTCAAGGACGTATCACCCACCCAGAAGGCCTCGGATGACGGCCCCTTCGCCACGATGAGATGGCTGGGCAGCCATGGCAGCAAGTCCTCCGCGAAGCCGTTCTCGGGGGTGGCGTAGTGGGCGGGGTACGCGATGATCCCCATGAGGTTCTGCGTGAAGTCCAGACTGGCGCCAGCGGACACCAGGGCGAGAACGACGTAGACGACGCGGATATCGCCGTCATCCAGCACTCCGCGGATCCCTATCAACCGCAGCCCTTCGACGACAACGCGGACGAGGAAGAGGGCGGCCACTACGTTGTAGAAGAGGGATGTTGTGGTGGGGTAGCCGGCGTACTTGATGACCTCGACGTAGATGATCCAGTAGACGGTGGGAACTGCCAGGGCAAGCGAAAGCCACAACGCACGACCGCGGACGCGTATGCCCGTGTCGCTATCGAGGCTGGCATCTCCCGCTGTCGGTGCTGGCAAGGTTCGTTGGAGGCTAGGCCCCAGGCCCTCCCTTCGGGCAACGCGTACGTGTATTCGGGGGGCGTTACGCGAGGCCTCCGGTGTGCCGAAGGTCTTCAGAACGAGCCGCCCGAACCCGGGGGCGATCCCCTTCCAAGAGGTGACAACCATGCTGATGCTCGCCACCGGTTGCCTAATGTCCGCCTGGGTGGGGCAGATCGAGGTCCCGGCGCGCGCCCACGTGCTTATCAACCCGGAGCAGACCATTGCCGAGATCGACCCCCGGTTCTACGGCTTCTTCACGGAGCACATCTTCGATGCGCTGGACTGGAAGCTGGCGGCGCAGAAGATCAAGGGGCGTGGCTTCGAGAGCGGCGACGCTGACGGGGATGGCGTGGGAGATGGCTGGAGAGCCGTCGGCGATGTCGAAGCGGCGCTCGACACGTCCACTTCATATCCACGCTTCGAGGATGGTAGCTCCTCCACATCGCAGAGGCTGACGGTTCACGGCTCCGGCGGCATCGCCCAGGGGTCTCTGGCTCTCAGCGCTCACGATGCGGTCGATCTGACCCTCTACATCAGGGCCGAGGCGGGAGTTCGGTCTCTGCGAGTGAGCCTAGGCCCTCCGGACGGACCGTCGTTGGCCCAAGCGGTCGTGGACGATCTCCCTCCTGAGTGGGCGAAGCGAGGGGTGCGGCTGGAGGTCGACGACGACGTGTTCCCGACGGAGCTGCAGCTCGTGTTCGAGGGCGAAGGGACCGTCTGGGTCGACCAGATCTCTATGCTGCCCGTGTCCGCCGTGCATGGGTGGCGGCGGGATGTCGTTGACCTCTACGAGCGGATCAGGCCCAGTACGCTAAGGTACCCGGGCGGAAACTTCTGTCAGACCTACCACTTCCCCGTGGGCCTTGGCGATCCCGATCTGAGGCCTGTTGTGCCAAACCCGGCGTGGAGCAACTACCCGGAGCCCAACAACATCGGGACAGATGAGTTCCTCCGGCTCTGTGAGCATGTTGGCATGGAGCCCATCCTCTGCCTCAACATAGGCGACACGGGGGGTGCGCAGACCCTCCCCGGCAACTCATCAGAGCGCGCGCTTCGAGAGAGCCTGGACTGGCTGGAGTACGCCAACGGTCCGGAGAGCAGCGAATGGGGGGCTCGGAGAGCGGCGAACGGCCACCCAGCGCCCTACGGAGTCAAACTCTGGGAAGTGGGCAATGAGATCGGGTATGGACACATCCACGGACGTCTGACGGCCGAGCAGTATGCCCCTCGGTTCAGGGAGTTCGCCGAGGCGCTGCTTGAGCAGGACCCGTCCATCGAACTCATTGCGTGCGGCCATGACCCAGCCTGGAACCAGCATCTCGTCGAGCAGGCCGGGGACCTGACAGACTTCATCGCGATCCACATCTACGACAACGTGCCCGCGCCCGAGGACGCCGCTGCTCACCCCTACCGTTCGGTGGGCGAGTGGCTCGACTCCCACATCGCCGCCCTCGAGGCCGGTGGGGCGACGCCTGAGACGGTTCGCCTCGCGCTGAACGAGTGGTCCTACTCCTGGAGCTACTGGACCGGGCCGGAGCGTGCCGTGGCGGCCGCCGGACTGCTTCACGAGTGTCTGAAGCGGGCGGAGTGGATCGCGATGACCAACACCTCGGACACTGTGGCCCGGTTCCGCAACAACGAAGCAGTGGCGTTCCCCGATCCCGAGTGTCTCGCTATCGCCTTGCTCGCGGACATGACCGGAACGGAGGTCGTCGGCTGCGATGTGTCATCCACAGCCACCGAGACGGCTCAGCGTGGGGTGGTGCCCGCGGTCGATGCCGTGGCGACGCGCGAGGGCGACCGGCTGCACGTCTCCCTGCTGAATCGCGCCTTCGCCCCCGCTGAAGTCACCGTGCGTCTGCCCCTCACTGAGGCCTCGGTATCGCGAGCACAGGGGATCCTATGCGCCGAGCCCCATGCCCACGTGTCCTTCGAGCAGCCGGAGGCGATAGCCATTCGGGACCTCCAGGATGTCAGCCTCGTGTCCGGAGCCGATGGTACGGCCATATCCCTGACCCTGGACCCCATGTCGGTGGCCGCCATTGAGGTCGCCATGGGCAACGCGGCGGAGGCATCGGGCATGGGCGATCTGCCTGCGCCGGAGCCGCTCGTGAGTCTCCGCTCTCTGGCCGATGCTGACGCGATGGGGTGGGGGGCGTGGGAGCCGATGACGATCGAGGGGCCCGCGGGCGCCGCTGAGATCCGACAAGGCCGAGCGTGGGTCTCCAGCCCGGCCGACTGCCGGTTCGGCTTCATGTCGCCTGCCCTCGACCTGGGCGCAGACGAGGCGCTCGTTGTCGAGACCACCGCCTCGGAGTTCACCGGGATGAACGCCCTCCTGCACCTGTGCGCCGAGGGTGCGGAGGAGAGCATGTCGGAGATGCTCGAGGTGGGCATCGAGCATGGCCGGGCCCAGGTGTGGGCGGGCAGCTACTCCTGGCGCGGTGAGCCGGTGTTGGCACCGGCGGCGATCCGGGTAGTCATCGGGCCCGAGGGCCCGGGTGGGCGCGTCGTGGAGGTGTTCGTGGACGGCTACCCCTGCCAGAGGATCCCGGGTGTGCGCTGGTTCGATGACTCTCGGCCTCGGGTGTTCCTCTACGGCTGGGGTGAGGGCCTGCGGGTATGGGACACGGTGCGCGTGAGCCGGGTTCCTGTGGCACGCGAGCTCGTCTGGGAGGAGCCCTTCGACAGCGCGCTCGATTCGACCCGCTGGACGTCTGCCGCAGTGGTCGGCGAGGAGGGGAGCCTGTCCGTTGACAACGGCGCGCTCGCGGTCCAGGGAGCTGAGGAGAGCCGCTTCGGCTTGCTGAGCGCCCCAATCGAGCAGGGGCCCGACGAGACGATCATCGTGACAGGGGAACTCCTCGAGTATGAGGGCACCAACGGCCTGATGACCCTGCTCGCCGGCGGGGTGGGCGAGTTCGAGGACTACGCCGAGGTGGGGGTCGAACATGGGCGCGCCCAGGCTTGGATGCGCGACTGGTCCACCGCTGGAGAGCGGCTGTCGGCGCCGGCACAACTCGCCCTCGTAGCCGGCCCGCCGAACGCGACGGGCCAGCGGCGGATGAGCGCGTACGTGAACGGTCGCCTAGTCGCCTATGCCCCGCACCTCTACAACATAGAGCGGCCGCTCCGGCTGTTCCTCTACGGATGGGGCGAGTCGCGCACCCGGTGGGGCTCCATCCGGGTTGAGCGCCTAGACCTCTCGAACCTTGAGGGCCATATGTTCGCGCCGACCGCGGGCGCGGGGTAGGATGCGGCCTCCGTCAAGCGTACCGATCAGGCCATGAGGCGCGCGGCGCGGCAGTGCTGGAGACGACAAACGAGGCCACGAGGGTCACTACGCCCTCCACCGATCCAAGGGGGCGGCCTACCTCGTGAACTGGGCTAGTGGGGCCGCCCGCCCGGCTTGGGTGCTCGGGCGTCGATCTCCACAGTCTGTACCGCCGTCGCGGAGTTGCCTGCCGCGTCCGTGGCGGTCCAGGTTACTTGAGTTATGCCACTCTTGAACTTCAACGGCGCGTCATTGGTAACCGTCGGGTTCGCGTCGGCGTTGTCGCTGACCTCAGGCACGCCCAGATCCAGTGTGCCGCGAACGGGCCCAGTCCTGATATCCGGAGGGGCGACGATCATGGGCGCCACGGTATCGCCGGCCTGTCCGACCGCCAGAGCCGCGATCGCCCCGCCATCGGAAGCCATCGCCGTGGTCTCTGCGGCAGGCTCCAACGGTCCACCAGGGGTCGTCACGTCGCTCGATGCAAGGGCCGAGGAGCCCTCAGCCAACAGGGCGGAGCTGTCGGCTCCATCGGAGGAACTCCCTCCGCAGCCAACGACGCCCACCATCAGGAAGGCCGCGAGGCACGATAGCACTAGGAACAGGCGAAACATGCTCGCCCACATCCCTTCGAGGATGAGTCCATATACCGCACTGAATCTACCCCGCACACCGAGCCATGAAACCTCGAACCATCGGTGGGAGAGTCCTAGAGCGCGTCGCCTTACCTATAACCTGTTTCGGCGCGCGCACCCCTGACCCTTCACCATGTATGTGCGGGCAAGCGTCAGCCCATGGCGCCAATCCTGCGGAGGAGCTTGGCTTGGGCATGGGAATCAGGTTTAGGATCGGCGCGCGGAGGAAAAACTCAGGGTGACGCGGAGGCAAGCGCCCCTGGGCGCACAATGTACCCGCCAGCGTCCCGTTCCGACCACGAATCACCGCCCCGAAGCGGCGCCTAGAGCGCTCGCGACGGTAGTTGCAGGGGGAGATCCTGTTGGCTCCGAGGTTGAGAATGTCTCCGTACCCCAGGCACCTGGCCGTGCTCTTGGCGTTCGCCATTGCCGCCGCAGTGCAGGCGCAGTACCCCGACGAGCCTGAAGCCGCTGTGGTGAAGTACTCCGTCTGGGACCCCGAAGACCCCGCGGACCTGACGGACGGCAAGTGGCAATGGGATCCGGGGATCGACTCCACGGACTCGATATGGTACTTCGACCATGATCGGGATGCGGCGGACGATGGCGTAGTCCATATGTACCGCTGGGGCGACCACGTCCAGATAACCATCGAGGCCTCCCTACCCATCAACTACGATGCCCCTGATGAGAGTGGAAGCATCGAGATCCCCTTCCACAACCTCGCCACCCATATCGACATGTTCGCCGCAGGCGACGAGATTCCACCAGGGGTGACCGTCCAGGGCGTTACGGTCATCGGCGCCGTGCGCTACATCCACACGACGTGGACACAGCCCTCCGAGTGGTTCCCGTGCGTCTTCCCCAACCCTGTGCCTGCCCCCTATGGCGGCGACGATCCCTCATGGGAGTTCGTCTACGACGCGGGCCCTGGCAGCCCAATCACTGGCATCAACTGGAACACGAATAATGACGGCGTCGGGAACGATGGCTGGACGCACTTCTTGGTCCCGACCCTTGGCGGGCACTTCTGGGTCCAGGCTGATGGAGAGCCTGGTGGACCGTCCGTCACCGATACCTACTGGACAGATCCAACCAACGGCGGAGAGTGGCGTTGGGAGTTCTCCTCGTCCTATGTCGTCTACTGGACCCTCGGCGGCGGCGGGGATGTCCTGTATCCCAACCCCACCCAGGTGTCGCCTCTGCCGGTCACCAGCCGCCTGGATCCCGACAACCTGGTCGTCGATTGGATCGATCCTGCCGACACCAACCCAGCGCCGAACACGGCGCTCAACGATGCCCTCACGAGCGACCCGCTCCGCGGCTACATCAACCCGCTGTTCCTCCAGGAGGATCCGAACAGCGAGCTTCAGATCACCTCCGCGTCCATAGAGCTGGTTGGCCCAGACCTGGACCCGTACACCGAGGGCCACCAGGGGCCACGTTGGACCATTACCAACGGGCGGCTCGCATCCGCGGTGGACTCATCCTCGATCACGGGTGACGCCAATCTACCCAGCTCCTGGAAGGATATGGATGGAACCACGGTAGCGCGTTGGGACTCGCGCATCGGTAACCCTGCGTCGATCGACGCTGACTTCGTGCCTCTCGATGCTTCGTGGAAGCGCGTCGTCCGCCTCGTCTTCGGTGGGACCGGGTACCCGGGCACGCGAGGCTTCGATCCCGCGACCTCCGACACCCACGAGGGGCTGTACGGCTGGATGGACGATCCCGATGCCCTGCGCATCGGCCCATCGCCAGGCCTGAAGCTCCTCTCGACCCGCGCGGAGGAGTACCTCTACACGGCGACTGACGTGTTCGGGCTGCTCCCGGCGGACCGGCGCTTCACCGAGGACCCGGGAGCGGGCGATCCCGCGTCGACCGATCCCGCGGATCCCTACTACGACGCGTCCCACGGGCGCATGGACAACCCCTGGACCCCCGGCGCCTGGACTGTGGCGAACCTGACCATGACCATCAGCCCCGACCCGGAGCACACCGACGACCCGAACAGCTACCGCACCGTGGTCATCCCTGTCCACCCTAAGGCTCCGTGGGACGTGCCGAGCCCCAACGGCGGCGGGCCACTTGATGACGATGAGAAGGCCAGGAACTGGTTTGTGGTGGAGAACCCGATCGATGTGCAGATCGCCCGAGGCGATAAGGGCTCAGCCACCGAACCCGACTACGATGATGACGAGATAGGCTCGGGGCGGTTCGGCACCCTGGGCAACCCCGGCACTCACGACGACAAGGCCCCGGCTGACACCGCAGTGGGCGACGCCCAACATCGTTACTTCCTGGCGAATGGCAACCGCGACTTCCCATCCATCGTCGAGAGCCTCGGTTCCGAGATCGCGAGCAACTCCTGGGATGAGCGCTATTTCTTCGACCCAGATGGCGCATCAGGGTCGGACTACGAGACCGCCGGATGGCGTTGGCTGACCTTCGACCATGATGGCGACCCCGCAACCAACGGTGCGCCGCTCCCCGGATGGTGCCTACCGCTCATCGATCTCGACGCGGGGACCGCGGGCAGCGCGGTCGGTTACGTGCGGAGCGGCGAGAACCGCGCTGATGACGGCCTCTGGATATCCAACCTGGCCCACATGGACCTTGAGCGCGAGATCACCACGGTCACGGTCCAGACGGATGCTCAGCCAGTGAGCTGGGAGACCCCCGATACGGCGCTCAGACAGGACATTGGGCCGGGTGTCGTTCGGGTCGAGATCCCGCCACTGCGCCCTGTCATCGTACAGAGCGACAACTACACGGCCGACCCGCCCCTGGTGGAGTTCGTGACGCGCACGGCTGTCGACTATATGGGACGGTCACTCCCGAATGGTTCGTACCCGTCGATCCCCGGATCGGCGCTCCGGCTCCAGGCCGCCGGCGCCGACCTCGCACGTCAGGGGCTGCCGACCGTGCCGTGGGATCGGTCGAACGACGACCGCACCGAGCCCACGAGTCTGTCCACTCCCTGGGCGGCCTACGACGAGCGGGACTCGAGCGGCAACAACCACGAGTTCAGGGCGACGGCGGATACCCTCGATCCTCAGCGAGTGTCGATCACCCTACAGATCCCCGAGCACCAGCCTCCGCTAGCGTCGGCTACCGATGACGGCGACTGGCGCCTCCCTTCGGATTACCTGGAGATCCTCGGCACCGATGAGCCGCCCGTGGGTTTCTACGGCACATTGGATCCCGACGACGCGACGGTGCCCGACTACTCGGGCCCCGGCTCTGGCGTCACCGACTACCAGTCCGGTAGCGCGACCCTCTCTTATGCGCTCAACGGCCAGTCGCGGTCTGAAGAAGACTACATGGTGAAGGTGTATGTAGACGTCAACAACAACGGCCGCCTCGACTTGGCACAGGTCGCGAGAGCTGACGCCGCGTACGGCACCGGTCCAAGCGACCCGGACCACGATCCCTTCTGGTACCGGTTCTTGTATGAGGAGCCGTACCGCGTCGTCCCGATCCGTGTGAAGGTCCTGCCGGACTACGAGGTGGCCCCTGGCCGACGTGTCGCCGATGGCGGGATCTACGGTCACGCCGATCCTCGATCGTGGCACACGCTCCCGGAACGCGACCTACGCATAGAGAGCCGCGGCAACATGCCGGCGGGGGTCCTACCTGTGGGCCGCCCGGCCGGGATCCCCGGGCTTCTGTCCATCGGAGCGACCTCACTCAACCCCTTCCAGTCCGACGACACGGAGCAGGGTGTGCTCCTTCCGGTCGAGCGGATGCTCCCCAACTACATCTTCGATGGTGACCCGAACACCACGGGATGGTCAGTGCTGCCGGCCCCTGCTGGCTCCAGCGAGCACGCAACGGGCATCTTCGTGGACGGCGCCAACGGGTTCCCCATCAACGGCGCCCCTGACGAGGATCCGGCTACCGGCGAGTCGGAGTTCGTGGGCAGCAAGGTGCTCGTCAACGCCTTCGCGGCGGGCACTCCCATGGGCACCTACTGGCTCGACCTCCTGACCTACGTCGACTTCGATGGCGAGGTCGGGTTCAATCCCGCTATCGACCAGGTCTCGACCCAAGGCACCAAGGTCAAGGCGACGATCAAGGAGTCGCCGATACCGCCTATTGTGCCGACCGCGTCGCGCGAGATCGATAAGGATGCCCCCTGGACTGGGCCGGGCGATCCGCCGCCCGCGAACGCCAACTCCACCTTCGCCGAACTCGGGCCGGCGTTCTTCGTGAACACGTGGGACGTGGAGCCGGGCACGGTCATTCCGCGGGTGCTCCATGGCGCGCAGGATGGCCGGTACGGCGATACGGCGATCTACTTCACGTCCAACCGGCCTTCCGATGAGCCGGCCGTGGCGATCCAGCCGCAGGTGGCGTGGAATCTGTGGGGCCAGGTGATAGATCACGTCTGGGGTGACCCGGCTGAGCCCTATCGTCCCGTGAACCCCACATTCCAACCGGACCGGGACTCCTTCCTCATCGCCGGCCACCCCCTCGGCGCCGATGGCTCAGTGGGTGGCGGGGGCGCCGATAGCGACTTCGTCAGCCCTCCGGAGCCTCGCTTCTCCGGGGTAGCCGCTTACCGCCACATGACGCCGAGCCTCGTCCGGCAGACGGTGCTTGGGCCCGATACCCCGCCCGTGGTCGTGATGTCCTGGGCGCTGGAGGTCGACTGGCTCGAGGACTCGTCCGCTCCCAACCCCGAGACGATCCGCACCTACCACCTTGGCGTCGCGGTGCTGCAGAGCCAGGACGGGTTCCTGGGGCTCCCGCAGGCCATGGGTGAGCCGCTCTTCGGTCCCATGTTCATCGACCTCGAGGGCACCGCCGCCTTCGGACCGCGTCCGCTCGTCATCCCCGATCCGGATGAGGCCGGAGCCTTCGACGTCTACATGTACTACTACACCGGCTCAGGTAGCCAGCGCCGGCTCGCTTACGCCCTCTGGCGCGTTGCGGTGTCGGGCGCCGAGGCGGGCTTGAGGTACGAGGGTTCCCACGAGTTGCCCGTCATGACGCGCTACGCACCTGACGGGGTTCGTCTGGACGGTCTGCAGTATGCGAAGGATCCGTTCCTCTTCGCCGACGTGTGGTTCGGCATCGATGCGGTTTCCGGCGATGAGGGATGGGCCGGCGGGCCCAACTCGGACTTCCCCAACGATATCGGTGTCGTGTTCAGCGGCCGGAGTACCTCGTTTGGTACCGAGGACATCTTCTACACGCGATATGATCCCGAGATCGCGACCAATCCGAACTACGACCCCGGTACCCCGGGGTCTGAGCCGTGGACGCTGTCGCAGCCGGCCCTCTATAACCCGACCAACAACAACACCGGCCAGATAGCCTTCCCTGAGCAGACGGCAGCGCCGCTCGTGCCGCTCCGCCAGGAGGCCATCGCGGCAGGCCAGACCCCGGGCAACCGCCACTTCCGGTCCTACGCTAGTGAGCGGTGGGTGGACTGGATCTACGACCGGCCTGCGGGGCTTGAGTTCGCTATCTACGTGAACGGCGGCGTTGTCGCAGGTCCCGGCGACTGGCTCGAGGACCCCATAACCGGCTATCTCTTCGCGGAAAACGCGGGCGGAGGGCGGACCGTAGAGGTCGACCCCACGGTCGGTATGGTGAGGTTCGTGGATGAGGCCCTCGTGCCAGGAGAGACAGACGCCGTGACGGCGGACTTCATCCCCCAGACGATGCGGCTCACCCGCGCCAGCCAGGACAGCGCACAGCCGCACGTGGCTCTGTTGCCGCCTGAGGTGATGTCCATCCCATACACCGAGGCGACGTCCACCGCGGCGGGGACGGGACGCATGGTCCGCACGGATGTGGAACTGCCGCTGCGCATGGTGCTGCTCTACAAGCGCCACGACGCTCAGGGGCGCATGAGGCTTCTCTACGAGACCTTCAGCATGCCCTTCACCGCCCCGTCCGCCACAGCGCCCGGCGGGGAGCAGTTGTTCTGGCAGAAGGTCTCCGATCCCGCCGAAGGCGCCAGCAGATGGGGACACCCCGTCATCCACTACCCGATCGATGGGGGTACTGAGGCGATCCCCTTCTATGTGGACCGTCAGGCCACCCATGTGCCTCTTGATGAGGCGACAGGGGAGCTCTACGTGAGCGCCCAGCCTGTCCGCTACGTATGGTACACCGATGCGCGCAACACCAACCTCTCCGACCCCGCCACGATGGGGCGCGTGCCCGCCTTCGCTGAGCTCGGGTCGACGCTGAACATCACGGGCGGACCCCTCGGCAACCAAACGCTGCAGCAGGTGGTCGGCCCCACCGTTCTCTGGCTGATGTATAGCTCCACCGCAGAGAAGACCACTGAGGGAGAGGTCTGGCAGGACGAGGAGTGGGCCGTTGCGGGCACTGGCGACGGAGGAGTCGGATTCCTCTACGAAGCCGACTGGGATCTGTACTTCGGAGTCCTCTCTCCGCAGGCGATTCCGCGCACGACGGTATACGATGCCGCAGGGCAGTCATAGCCCGGGCTAGAGAGAAGACTGAGGTCCCACGGGGCAGTCGCCTCGTGGGACCTCGTGGCTTCTGGTGAATCTGTGACTGGTGGCTCAAGAATCATCGATCTCGGAAGGATGAAGTAGGCAGGTGCCCCCGCGTGGGGACTCGAATAAGAGGATCGTTGAGTGCTAGTTACACCGGTACATGGACGTGGTCTGCCGCTCTCGGATGTCTCCATCTGGCGCTCCGGGGCGGCAGTTGACAGGGTCGTCTGGCTACCCTATCCTCGGGGCCGGGTGCCAGTGCCTACGGTGAGCTTGGCCGTTTCTGGAGTGTGCCGGGAACGAGCGCGGCTGAGGAATTCGGGCGTGAAGCTCTGACGCCGAGGGGAGGAGTCCCACGTGGCGGGCTCCCTTTTGGGGATCGACGTAGGATGTAGCACCATCAAGCTGGCGGAATTGTCGGGTGGACCTGGCTCCCTGAAGCTGGTGGGGCTGGCGGTTGGCCCAACCCCTCGAGACGCCTACGACGCCGGTACGATTCTGGATGCACAGGCACTCGGCAAAGCTATCGCCGCTCTCATGTCTCAGCATCGGATCGGCGCGAGACGCGCCGCCGTCGCGCTGAGCGGCACCGAGAACTGCGGCCTACGCGTCCAGGAGTACCCGTCGATGCCCGAGAAAGAGCTCAAGGGCACCATCAAGCAGGACGCGGAGCGGCTGTTCCCCTTCCAGTCTGACCTCCAATATGGCTACCAGGTCATCGGCCAGGGCGCGGGTGATACGGTCGAGGTCGTCGTCGCCGGTGCTCGCAAGCAGTACGTGGTCGAGTGGTGCAAGGTCCTCGCCGAGGCCAAGCTCCAGCCCGTGTACTTCGACTTGGCGATGCTCGCGAACGTCATCGCCATGGTTGAGGCCGCAGGCACGCATCGACGCGAACGCTGTTTGATGGTCATCGATATCGGCCAGCGCACGTCGACGATCTCCATCGTACGCGATGGTGCGCTTCGGTTCGTGCGGACGACGGAAGAGGCGAGCGGGCAGAAACTGACCGATGCCGTGCGTCTCGAGGTCAAGCCAGACACCGAGGCTGAGGCCGAACAAATCAAGCTCGCCTACGGTTCCGTATCATTGGAAGCGGGGCAGCAGGACACGTACTACGAGGATGACTTCCTCTCAAGCGCTCCGTTGACCGCGTTCACCGAAGAGGTCAATGAGCAAGAGTTGGTCATCAGCGTAGATGACGCCGCTACGGGCGATGACACCTTGGTGTTGTCGGCGCAGGGAGGCGCCGACGATCTGTTCGGCGACCTGGGCGCCCCGACTACGGGCGCCTTGTTCGGAACGGAGGTAGGGGACGCGACGGAGGATATGGACTCAGCCGAAGCTGCGGCCCCAGGGCACGAACCACTCCTGCCTCCCCCGCCCGAGCCTGAGGCGTCGGCGCCGGTTGAAGCGCCCATCGATGACTTCGTGCTTGATGATGACATGAGCGGTGCAGCAGCGCAGTCCGACGAGTCTTACACGCGGCAAGTAGTGGGGCAAGCCCTTGTGGAGCCCCTGGCGCTGCTGGCAGGTGAGGTCAGGCGGACGATGGAGTACTACCGCAGCAGACACACCGATGCCGACATCGAGCGAATCGTGCTTCTCGGTGGCACGGCCCTACTACCGAACCTGTCCGAGTTCATGGAGCGGGAGTTGGGCGTGCCAGTCGAGGTTGGCGATCCGCTTGTTGCGGTGGCGGTCGACCACTCGGCGTATCCCCCCGATCAACTCAAGGCGGAGGCGCCGAAGGTCGCGGCTGCAGTTGGGATGGCAGCTAGGGAGATTCTCTAGCAATCCACCAGAAGATGGGAGAGCCTGTCGTGGCGACGGCGCCCCAAGTACAACGAATACGGATCAACCTACTGCCACCGGAGATCCCGGCGGCGCGGCGGGCCAAGAAGCTGATACCTGTCGCCATTATCCTCATCCTGCTCTCAGTGCTGGGGACGGGCGGCTGGGTCTTCATGTGGATGCGCGGCGTCACTATCCACGAGGACGCTCTGGCTGACGCCACCCAGAAGGCCGACGCGGTTCACGCCCTGGAGAGTCGGACGTCGGAGGAGCAGGCGAAGGTCGCGCCTCTGCAGGACATGATCGCCTTCCTCGACCAGTTCGAGACGCACAGCTCCAAGTACGCGGACGTGGTGGAGGCTGTGGCCCGGTATCTGCCCGCGTCCTGCACCATCGAAAGCATCAACGTAAACGACGACTCGGTCCAGTTCAGCACGGTCGTGGGGGACACGGAGGAACTCATCAAGCTCCTCATCAATATGAACCGCTGCGCGATGCCCGCCGAGGGTGGAGGCTCAGAGCCCCTATGGTCAGATGACGCGGTCTCGCGCGGTCCCCTGACTGCGCTGTTCTCGGGTCCGATAGAGATGAGCGCGAACTTCGGGGGACTCACGGTGAGTGAGACCCTACTGCCGAGCACGGATCCTGCCCAGGCTATCTCGGGAGCTCTCTCGAGCACGGCCCCGATGCCTGGGGCGGGCGAAGTGGTCTACGAGAATGGATTGCTCTGGCAGGGCCCCATCCCGGTCACGATCACGGGCACGCTCGCGAACCCGATCAGCTTCGAGATCCCAGGGGCTGCTGCCGCTGCTGATGCCGCCGCAGCGGGCGGAATGGGAATGGGCATGATGGCCGGCGCCCCCATGCCGCCGGCCGATGGCGGGTCCGCGCCGGCCTCGGAGGGCTCGGATGGCGCGGCAGCCGAAGAGTAGTGAACACGCGTAGGTCCCAACCCCTCGCGTGCTTGGCGAGGTAGGCTCAGGGAGGCACGATGTCAAAGCTAAAGGCCTGGCACATACTGGTCCCAACGGTGATCCTGATGGTCGCCGCGCCGGTCCTTGGGTTCTTCCTGAAGGTCAAGCCCTCCAAAGAGCAGGTTGACCAGATGCAGGAGAGCATCCGGCAGGAGTACGAGGTCGCGGCGCGCGCGGAGATCGCGCAGGCCGAGCTCGACAGGGCGATAGCCGAGGCGGCCAACGTCGAGAACGAGCTGAACGCACTGAAGTCGCAGAAGATCCCCCTCGGCTCAGGGAACCCCTGGTGGCGCTCGGTGCGCGCAGGCACCGCCTTCACTCCTGGCGGCGGCACCTTCCGCATGGGCGAGACCGACCAGGTCGTCGAGTTGGCGGACGGTATGCCAGCCATGTTCGACGTCTTCTTCGAGCTGCGCGAGGACCTCGGGCCGGCGATGCGCCAGTTCTTCGACTCCACCGGTGTGGCAGTGTCCAACTTCTCGCTGCCCGCGCCGGAGTTCAACAGACCCCTCACCGCCGTTGATCTCATGATGCCGGTGCCCCTCACGCCAACGGGGCTCACCACGGTAGGTACCCCCAACGTTCGCGGCCAAGCCCAAGGCGGTGCGGGGTCCATGACCGTCCAGGGCCGATATGAGGATGTCCTGAAGTTCCTCCGACGCGCAGGAAACGCGCCGAGGCTGCTCCGCATCGACGGTCCCGTCACGATCAGCGCAGTCCCGGGTACCGGTGGTCAGGAAGTGACCGCCACCATGAACATGACGGTCTACCTCCTGCCCAATCTCCCGCCGGATCAGCTCTCAGATCTGGCAAGTCTGCTCGGGCAGCTAGGCTCTGCGTCAGGCGGCGGTGGAGGCGGCATGATGGGTCCCGGAATGATGATGGGACCCATGATGGGGATGTAGGTATCACCCTCTCGGGGGCGAACATGTTGCTCCGAGCGAGGTGTTGTTCTAAGCAAGGCACGGAGGCTATGCGGGAGAGAGGCCATATGACCAAGTCCGGACGCCTGTCGAAACCAACCATGATCGGCGGCGCGATCCTCGTGGTGGCCGCGGTCACCTTAGGTTTCGTCGCGCTGGCGGCGAGCGTCGTCGGCGGACCAGACGCGGGATCGTCCCTGGATGTCGCGCTAGCACAGGGGACCGACAGTGGCGCCGCCGCAGGGACCACAGCAGACGCGCCCGACGCGGCTGTCGCCGAAACGCCTGCGCCGGTACCAGCCTCAGCTCCGCCCGTTGATGATTCCGTTGTCGATATGCCCTATAGCGATCCCCTGGCCCCCTTGCTGCCCTACAGGGAGAACCCCTTCGCCGTGGTGACCGAGCCAGGCGGAACGACAACCAAGGGCCCGGGCTACGCGATGGGAGAGCGACTGGTCCGGGTTCCGCGCACTGGCCTGTGGATGCCTGAGAGTGATGCGGAGACCTACGAGCGCGTGAAGCGCCTGAGCCTCGACTACTACCAGGCCATCGCCGATGCGAACTTTGGCGCACGGTTCCAGTGGGGACAGACCTCCTTCCCGAGGCCCCACAGCGTGATGCAGCCGACGCCCACCCAGCCAACCCCGCTGCTTGTGCAGCCGGCTAGCTTCTTCGGTGTGGGCTTCGGCGAGATCGGGCCGGTAGGCCCAACAGAGGGTCCAGGCGTCACGCCCGGCGGGCCGAGGCCCGGCGTGGAAGCGCAGCCGGTCGATCAGGTCGGGCCGCGCACACAGCCGAAGACGAACCCGTCGCGGATCCGCCGTGTCGCGGGGATCGTCCATGACGGCACCGCGGTGGCCATTGTTGAGATTGAGTCCAGCGGAACGGTCACCCGGCTGCGTGTCCAACCGGGCGAGACCTTCTCTGTCGGCGAGGAGCAATTCAAAGTGCGCGCTATCGCCGAGGGTGAGATCGTGCTGATTCAGACCGAGTCCGGCGAAGAGGTTAGGGTGCCGCTCCGCGGCCGAGCAGCGAATGAGTAGTGGCGGCTCCCGATGGCTCCGCCAGGAGAGCGAGGGTACACAGTGAGAACCCTGCTATGCGTGATTGCGATGCTCTGTATGATCGGCGGCGCCGCAGTGGCGCAGGCCAACCTTCCGGTTACCGCTGACTTCCGGGACGCGCCGGTGGCGGACGCGCTGGAGGCGATCGCCGCTGTCTCGGGCATGGACCTCGAGATCGAGGGCGACGCCCCATCGGGTCGCATCACGAGCCGCTTCGACCGCCAGCCTGCGGGCGTTGTGGCTGAGGCGATCGCGGAGAGCGCCGGCTACGAGTGCGAGACGAGCGGCAACGCTCTGATCGTTCGCGAGGCCGAGAAGCGCGCCGGGGCTAACTACAGCATGGCGCCCCTGGGCGATAGCTTCGGCCAGGGTGGCCTGCTCGGCGGCGGCGGTGGCGGGCTCACCGGCGGCGGCTATGGTGGCGGCATGGGTGGTATGGGTGGCGGCATCGGTGGAGGGTACGGCGGCGGTTACGGTGGTGGGATGTACGGCAACCTCAACATCGACCCCGAGGACCTGGTCTTCGAGGTCTACTACCCCAACTACCTCGGCATGATGTACAGCTTCATGGATAGCGTCATCTACCTCACCGAGGACCTGATGGGCGGTGGGGGCGGCTATGGTGGCGGCGGGGGCGGCTACGGCGGTCGCGGCGGCTACGGTGGCGGAGGCGGCCGAGGCGGCTACGGAGGCGGCGGCGGTCGTGGCGGCTATGGTGGAGGCGGCTATGGCGGTGGCGGTTACGGTGGCGGTGGTTACNNGGCGGCGGCGGTCGCGGAGGCTATGGCGGTGGCGGCTACGGCGGCGGGAACTACGGCGGCTGGTAGCCGGTCGAGGAGTCAAGGAATGCGAGTGGCGTAGGGAGGGCTTTCCTGCGCCGTCGCTAAGATAAGTGCGGGCACAACCTGGACCGGTCGGGCACCGAGCGGTCCACGGGGAGGATCATTCAGTGGGACACATGAGCATGGGCACGGCCAATGGCCTCTGGCGCCTGGTGGTCTGCGCGGTAGCAATCTCCGCGCTAGCCGGCGCGGTATGGGCCCAGGGAACGGATCTCGAAGGAGCCTTGGAGGCAAGCCGAATCGCCCCACCCATCGAGGGCGAGGGCGCGGAGGTTCCCGCTGTCGACAGCGCGATGAGCGGCAGCCTGCAGATCCTCTCGCGGGAGGCGGCCTCGAGCCCCGCTATCGGGCCGGAGGACCCCCTGGATGTCGAGGCCATGGACATCAGCTCCGTTGAGGTCATCCGTAACCTCGCGGAAATGACGGGTCTCGACGTCATCGTTGGCGACAACTGCGAGGGCCACCTGGGCTACATCCAGGTCCGTGGCCGCTCGGCGCGCGACATCATCCAGATGGTGGCGGCTCAGTCTGAGCCACCCTTGACTGTCAAGGATGATGATGGTGTGCTCATGGTGCAGCCTGGCGGCTCGCGGAGCGTGTCGGGCCCCGATAGCCCAGAGCTCCGCGCCGTGCCGGACTTCACTACGGTAAGTCCCCTCACGGGGTCGAACACGGGTGGGTCGTCGTCGGTCGGCCTTGGTCCTGACGATGAGATCATCATACGGACCTATGAGTGCAAGTTCATCCAGCCCAGCCAGGTAGCGGACATGTGCGGTGGCATCACTCTGCGGCCGACCATGGACTACTACCGTGAACTCGCAGGCCCGAACGGACTGCCTCACAAGGACATCCGCAGGGCGTTGCACGGCAAGGCTCCCTACCCACAGTCTCCCCGCGTGCCCACTGTGTCCACTGATCGCAACCGCTTCTTCGACGACTCGTTCTACAGCATGGCGTCCGCCGGTGGCTACGGAGACAGCTTCGAGCAGTACGGCGGCTATGGTGGTGGCGGCTACGGCGGAGGCGGTCGCGGCGGCTACGGCGGTGGCGGCTATGGCGGCGGCTACGGCGGAGGTGGCTATGGAGGCGGCTATGGCGGTGGCGGCTACGGTGGTGGCTATGGCGGAGGCGGCGGCTACATGCTGCGACCTCAGGGCCTGGTTGGCGTCATCGGTGTAGCCGAGCTCAATGCCCTCATCCTGCGCGGCACGCCTGAGGCCATCGACGACATGATCGAAGTCCTCCGCGAGATCGACAAGCCGGCGAAGCAGGTCGTTATCGAGGTGCAGGTCGTCGACGTCACCTTCACTGGCGAGGACAACGTTGGCGCGAACTGGGCCATTGGCGGCCCGAACTTCTCGATGTCGGCGCAGTATGGCGGCGACGTTGGCGGTAACCTGGCCATCGGATTCGTCGACGGTGACTTCCGGCTTCTCTTCCAGGCCCTGTTCACCGACCAGCGCGGCGAGATCGTGAGCTCGCCCCATATCCTGGCTATGAACAACACCTATGCCTACATTGAGCTGACCGAGACCATCCCAACCTTCGTTCCCACTCGTGACACCGACATCGGTGGCAACATCATCATCACTTGGGAAGAGGGCGACGAGGTCGAGACGGGCACCTACCTCTCCGTGATGCCGCGCATCAACGCGGACAACTCGGTAACTATGTATCTCACACCCGAGTTCTCCGAGCTGGGTCGGCGTGTGACCGCGGGTAGCGGCGACTTCGAGACCGTCACCTACGGCACGGTCGAGCGCATGTTCGAGACCATCGTTCGAGTCAAGGACGGGCAGACCGTGGTGCTAGGCGGCATGAGCCGGCGGCGGCTCGATGACCAGGAGTTCAAGGTTCCTGGGCTCGGTGACATCCCCATCTTGGGCGACCTCTTCAAGGGGCACGCCAAGTCAACTCAGGACTCCGAGCTTCTGTGGTTCGTCACCCCGCGCGTAGTTCGTGACTTCGACGAGCCGCTAGACCTCTAGGATCGCGATCTCGGCTAGAGTCGGTAGTGTAAACTGGGACGGGCGCCTTGCCCGTCCCAGTTCGTCGTCTCGGAGGGATCGAGACTGACCATGCTCTTCCTTGTCGGCTTCATGGGAACTGGCAAGTCGTGCGTCGGAGCGGCTGCGGCGCGCCTCCTGGGGCGGGAGTTCATCGACCTCGATGCCCGCATCGAGGCCAGCCTAGGCATGACGATCGCGAAATGGTTCTCGACCCGCGGCGAGGCCCCATTTCGCGTGGCGGAGACCAGCGCGCTTGAGGAGGTCGCCAAGCAGGCTGTTCCCGCCGTGGTTGCCTGCGGCGGGGGCGTGGTGCTGGCGGATCGCAACTGGGAGATCATGCGTGCATCGGGCTTGGTCGTATGCCTCACTGCCCCAGTGGAGGTTATCATGGAGCGGACGCGGCATGACGCGTCACGCCCCCTGCTTGCCGGTCAGCTCGACCGGAGTCGAGTGGAAGCCCTGCTAGCGGAACGCGCCGAGAGGTACGCCATGGCGGACGCGACGGTCGAGTCGACCGGGGGCTTGGAGGCGACTGCGCAGTTGGTGTGCGATGCGTACCGGCGGCTTCAGCCACACAAGGGGGATGTGCGTGCCGGTGGATAGACTCCCCGTAGACCTGGGAGGCCGCAGCTACGACATCCTTGTCGGAGCAGGAGCGCTCGATCGGCTCGGCGAGGAGCTTGCGCCACTATGGCGCGGTGGGCCGGTCTTCTGCATCGCAGACGAGCGCGTCTGGGGGCTGTATGGCGCCGCGGTACAGACTGCTCTGCGTCCGACCGGGTCATGCAGTGGGCTCACCTTCCGGTCTGGCGAGCCGTCCAAGACCTGGGCGACCGCTGGCCGACTGCTCCGTGATCTGGCCGCGGAGGGAATGGCGCGCGATGGCCTGGTGCTGTCTCTGGGTGGCGGCGTTGCGGGGGATCTGGCGGGGTTCGTGGCCGCCTCGTACGCGCGCGGGGTCGACTTCGTCCAACTGCCCACGACGCTGTTGGCCCAGGTCGACTCCTCGGTGGGTGGCAAGACGGGCGTCAACCTCCCGGAGGGGAAGAACCTGGTCGGCGCCTTCCACCAGCCGCGGCTCGTTGTCTGCGACCCTCTGACGCTGGGCAGCCTGCCGCGTCGTGAGATCCGCTGCGGTCTGGCCGAGGCCCTGAAGCATGGCTTCATCGCGGACGGGATGTACTTGGCACAGGTGCAGTCACTCAGCGAACATGCGCTCTCTGCGGACCCCGCTGCTCTCGGCGAGATCGTGGCTGGAAGCTGCCGCATCAAGGCCGCGGTTGTCAAGGCTGATGAGCGCGAGGCGGGACTCCGGGCGACCCTCAACTTCGGTCACACCATTGGTCACGCTATCGAGAAGGTCGGCGGCTACCGCCGCTACCGGCATGGTGAGGCTGTGGCCATCGGTATGGTCGGGGCGGCAATGGTCGGTGCTCGCATGGGCGTCTGCGACGGGTCGGTGGTCGATCATGTGCGGGCGGCGATGGGGCGAGTGGGCCTCCCCACCGCCGCGCCGGGCCTCGATGCGGACGAGTTGCTGCAGGCGATCAGCCACGACAAGAAGACGGAGCGGGGGCGTGTGCGGTGGGTCCTGCCCATCGACGTTGGCAAGGTTACCGTGACGCCCGAAGTGCCCCAGCGCACGGTGGTGCGCGTACTACGAGAGCTGGTTGGGTAGCTCGCCATGGGTAGCGGGGCCGTTGAACTACGCGTCCCGTCTGACGGTATGAATCATCGGTATGGCCACGGGGACGCGCCTGTTCACTGACGGCGCTCGTGGCTACTCCAAGTGACCCCACACGGAGAGGGACCGATGATGTCGTCGACCCACAATCTGGTCCTCCAGCGCTGGCTGCCGGTGTTAGTGCCGGATGCGCAGAGGGCCCCGACAGGCCGAGTTGCCCGCGTGATGACTTTTTTCCTATCCCATGCGCGAGGGCGAAGCAGCGCGAAGCACTGGATGGAGTACGTGTCCGAGCTTGAGCCCGAGGCGCTAGATCGCATACGGATCGGCCTCGCCCTCGCTCCCATGGGCCAGGAGGACGAGTTCTCGGTGCGGGAGCTCTCGTTACTCAGGAGGCGGGTCCGCGCCGCCATAGCCACCGCAAGGCGCCGCTGGGCTCTGCCCATTCGGGAGATCGAGGAGGACGTGTTCTTCGTTGATCTGGCCTGTGACGCCGATGAGCCGGACTCCTCGGCGTCATCCGAGTTCTACGTGAGCTCGAACGACATGGCTCGCGCCCGCTGGGGGACGGAGGCGCGAGTGGTCAGGGGCTCGTCCGGTGAGGCCGGCCAGCACCCCATCCGTAGCCGCGTGCCCTAGCCTTCCCAGTCTACCGACGCAAGCGGACAGCGCGCCGCTGCCCGCCGCCTCTCGGCGACGCGGGCGCGGCGCATCTGCCATGCGTCAGATCGTGCATCCGCTCCCGTCCCCACTTGTCCGGCGACCATTTCGACGCCATACTACTGGTATATGACGCCGATCAACGTGTTTCGCTCGCTCCGCTGGGCTGATTGCCTGACGAGAAGAGGGGTCGCAGGATGATGAGGGTTCTGGCGCTTCTCTCATCCGCTCTCCTGGGGGCCGTAGTGGCCACGGGCCTGGCGACACGATCCCTGAGTGTGGATGCGCGGCCAGCGCCCCCCATGCGAGCCCCGACCCCGACTGAGCTGTCCATCCGCCCCGAGATAGACTACTTCACGGCGCGCGAGGTGGCGCAGGGCAGTCGCGCGGAGGGCGAGGTCATAGCCGGCGGCGATGTGATCGTGCGCATCCGCACCTCGGTGGGCGCCTCGGGCGACTGTCACCTCGACCCGTATGAGCGGGCTCTCCTCATGGCCCACAGGCTCAATGGCCTTCTGGCCGCAGGAGCCTCGGGGGAGGATATCCACGTCCAGACCGGTGATACGGTCCAGATCGTGGGGCGCGGACGGGTCCTCGTGGTCGTAGACCCGCACACCGCTAAGCTGAACGGCTCGTCGCCTCAGGCCCTCGCTCTCCGCTGGCGCGGGAGCCTGGCCGACGCGCTGGACAGCCTGGCGCGGCCGAAGCCAACCATCCGGGGAGACCAAGCGCTCCTACCCAACGTCGCCCTGTGCTCGCTCCAAAGCGATGACTACGCCCCCGAGCCCCACTTTCGCGCTAGGGAGGACCGACCCGCAGGCCAGGAAGTGGGCGAGGTTGTCGTAGGCGATGTCACCGTCTTCCGCATCACCAGCTACCGTCTGGAGCTATCGCCCTACGAGCGGGCCATCATCGCGGCCAAGCGGATCAACGACTTCGTCGCTGACTACGGGCTCGACGGCCCTCTACGCCTGCAGGAGAGGGCGGAAGCGGGCGAGGTTGACATCATGGGAGGGGAGATACTGCTCGTAACCGCGGATCCCGAGACGGCGCGCAACCTCGGTCTAAGGGTAGGGGACATGTCACGCCGGTGGCTTGACGCGCTGCGAGGGGTGCTCAATGCCCCCCCCGCCGGTAGTGCCATGCCCTTTGAGGGAGAGCCCGCGCTCGCTGGCGCCGACAGCGACGCCGAGCCCACGCCGCCAGCCTCCGATGACCAACCCCCTGCGGAGCCCGAGCCCGAGACATCGGCGGCCGATCCGGGCCTGCCTCTCGTGCATGCCGAGTCGGGGGCGCGACTGGGCTGGGCCATGGTAGTCGGCCCGCAGGCGGACCGGTGCACCGCCGTGGTCGTTGCTGAGGGCGCCTATGACCGCGCGGCGCGGGTGCTCGCCCTCGTGCCACTCGCCGACCCCGCTGGCCGCGGCGAGGCGAGGCTGCACTGCGGTGTGAGCGCCTTTCGTCTAGCCACCCCTGAGACCGCCGCGGCGTGGTCTAGGGGACCGCAGCCACCGCCCACGCTCCTGACCTCGCCTGCGGCCATTCGCACGGTTCAGGGTGGCTTCGGGCTCCTCGAGATGCTTCGGGTAGCGGGGATCGATGAGGGTGTCCGGTGGTTCGGCCCCGAGTTGGACCGCTACTCCAACTCCATAGCCAGACGCGTAGCGCCGCCTCCGGCGCATACTGCCGTCGTGCCCGCTCGTGACTCCGAGAGCGGGTCGGACTTCGCCGCAGCCCAGTTCGTGCTGGCCTCCAAGGACTCCCTCGTGCCAGCGCGAGCCCTTGTGAAGCGCGACGCGGCAATGGGGTCGCTGAGCGTGAAGGCGGTCTCGGAGGATGGCGGCGACCTTGGGCCGGAGTACTGGCTCGGGGCGTGGATCGAGCTACCCGTGGGTGCCCGCAGCGTCCCCTCGGCCTGACGGCTCGTCAATGTGAGCTTCTGTTTACCTTTCCCCCCGAGATTTGCATCGGCCAAGACACACTGAGTTCAACTGCTTGCCTCGAAGCCATCCTGAGACGCTCCCTTCCGCACTGCCAGAGGAGGCCTGGCGGGGCGCGCGGGGGACGCGAGACGCTCGCGCGAGACGCAACTCCACACACGGGCAAGTACACACACGGGCGCAGCAGGGATCGGGCGTGTGGCCACCGACCGCTCAATGGGAACTCGCGTTGCGCTGACGTCGATCCTCGGACTGGTTACGGCTGGGACGCGCACTGGATCACCAACGGAATTTCGGCCCTGAGGTAGCGCGCGTCCGAGGCGCCTGAGGGTGCCTCCGCCCGCGCTTGAACCAACGGTACGGGGCACCCTGGAGGAGTATGCCGGTACCCCCTTGAAGCTTGACGTACCAAGCGTTTCCAGGTAATCTGTAATAGTCAGGAGAGCATTGCACGAGACAGGTCTGAGAGAGACTGTGCACCATTCCAGAAGGCACGTGACAGGCCCATGTATGGGCACCCAGAGTGCCCTCCGGCGATCCCCATATAGGCGGCCAGCGTCGCCCCGAAACCGGCCTGCGCCCACCCAGAACTGAACCATACCGTTCGTTAGTCGAGGGGTTCCGATGCCTGATAGCTCATACGGCGCGTCTCAAATACGAGTACTCAAAGGGCTGGAAGCCGTTCAAAAGCGGCCCGCGATGTACATCGGTGACACCTCACACCGAGGGCTCCACCACATCGTCTTCGAGGTCATCGATAACTCCGTCGACGAGACTCTCGCCGGGTTCTGCGATGCCATCGAAATAGTAATACATACTGACGGCTCTGTTTCCGTTATAGATAACGGAAGAGGCATCCCTGTTGACATGCATGCACAGGAGAAGCGCCCAGCGCTCGAGGTCGTGCACACGGTGCTGCATGCTGGCGGCAAGTTCGGCGAAGGCGCCTATAAGGTCTCCGGCGGCTTGCATGGTGTGGGCGTCTCTTGCACAAACGCTCTCTCCGAGTGGCTCGAGGTGGAGGTTCGCCGCGACGGTCACAGGTACACCCAGAGGTACGAGCGGGGCAAGCCCGTCACCAAGGTCACGAAGGGCGAGAAGGTCAAGGGAACGGGCACCGCGACGCGTTTCAAGCCCGATCCCTTGATATTCGAGACCGTGGAGTTCGAGTTCGAGTATCTCGCGCGGCGGTGCCGAGAGCTTGCGTACCTGACGGGCGGGGCCCGCTTCACAGTGCGGGACGAGCGCACGGGTAAGGAAGAGGTCTACCAGTACAAGGGCGGCATCGTCGATTACATCAAGGCGCTCAACTCGGCCAAGTCGCCCCTGCATCGTCCCATCCACCTCGTCAGCAGCCGTGACGATGTCGATGTCGAGGTGGTCATCCAGTACCACGACTCCTATCAGGAGACGACCCTCTCCTTTGCCAACCTGATCAACACCATGGAGGGCGGGACCCATGTGACGGGCTTCCGCACCGCCCTGACCCGGGTCATCAACCAGTATGGGCGAAACCAAGGGCTCCTGAAGGAGAAGGACGCCAACCTTTCTGGCGAGGATGTTCGCGATGGCCTCACGGCGATCATCTCGGTGAAGCTCGGGGCGCCTCAGTTCGAGGGCCAGACGAAGACCAAGCTCGGGAACCGCGAGGTTGATGGCTTGGTGAACTCCCTTGTAGGCGAGGGGCTCGCTACCTGGTTCGAGGAGCATCCGACGGAGGCACGACGCATCGTCCGTCAGTCCCAGGTGGCTCAGCAGGCTCGCGACGCGGCCCGGAAGCAGGCCGAGTTGGTGCGCCGTAAGTCGGCGCTGTCGGGCGGAATGGGCCTACCTGGCAAGCTCTTCGACTGCCGCGCGAAGGACCCGTCGGTCAGCGAGCTCTTCATCGTGGAGGGTGACTCGGCGGCGGGCCCCGCGAAGGGCGGACGGAACTCGGAGTTCCAGGCGATCCTGCCCCTTCGAGGCAAGATCCTCAATGTCGAGAAGCATCGGCTGGACAAGATCCTGGGCAACCAGGAGATCCAGCACATCATCGCGGCCCTTGGCACAGGCATCATCAGCGGCGGCAATGGGAACGGAGACGGCCGGGCCAACCCGGATGAGGATGAGTCGACAGGCGAGGAGACGGGCCTCTTCGACCTCTCGAAGCTCCGCTACAGCCGCGTTATCATCATGACGGACGCGGACGTCGACGGCTCCCACATCCGCACCCTGCTGCTCACGTTCTTCTTCCGCTACATGCAGCCGCTCATCGAGCAGGGCCACGTGTACATTGCCCAACCCCCCCTCTACTCGATCAAGCAGGGCGGGAAGACGTACTACGCCCTCACCGATGAGGAGCGAGACAAGCTGCTCGCTGAGCTTCCCCAGCGCGGGCGCGCCATGTACCGGTTCAAGGGTCTCGGCGAGATGAACGCTGAGGACCTGGCGACGACCACCATGGAGCCGGAGACCAGGATCATCCGCAAAGTGACCCTCGACGACGCCGCCGAGGCTGACCAGATCTTCAGCACCCTGATGGGCAGTCTCGTGGAGCCACGCAAGGAGTTCATCGCGGATCATGCCCGCGAGGTCGAGAACATCGACTTCTAGGGCCGCGAAGCAAGGCATGAGAGTGGCCGGCGACGGGCTGGACCATCAACCCAGGGAGAGTACCTATGCCCAAGGACAATGCAGGTGGCGGAGTGAGCGGCGACCAGATAGCTCGCCGCATAGTTCCGGTCGAGATCTCAACGGAGATGCGCGACTCCTACATGACGTACGCCATGAGCGTCATCTTCTCGCGCGCCCTACCCGACGCTCGCGACGGGCTCAAGCCCGTCCAGCGGCGGATCATCTACACCATGGGCGAGATGAACCTGTCGCCCGGTGGGCGGCACGTGAAGTGCGCCAAGGTCGCAGGCCAAGTAAGCGGCTCATACCACCCCCATGGCAATGAGGTTATCTACCCCGCCTTGGTCCGGCTTGGCCAGGACTTCTCAATGCGCTACCTCATGGTGGACCCTCAGGGGAACTTCGGCTCCATGGACGGAGACCCGCCGGCGGCGATGCGGTATACCGAGTGCCGACAAGCTCCAGCCGCTGTGGACATGCTCCTCGACATCGACCGTGAGACCGTGGAGTTCACCCCGACCTATGACGAGGAAGGCAAGGAACCCTCTGTCCTTCCCGGCAAGTTCCCCAATCTGCTCTGCAACGGCGGTACCGGCATCGCGGTAGGTATGGCGACGAACATCCCCACTCACAATGTGACGGAGGTCTGCAACGGGATCGCCGCCCTCATCGACAACCCCGACCTCACAGATGAGGAGCTCATGCGGTACGTGCCGGGCCCCGATTTCCCATCGGCGGGCCTGATCCTCGGTCGCAAGGGCATCCGCGATGCGTACACGACCGGCAAGGGCACCGTCACGATGCAGGCGCGCGCCTCCGTTGAGCCTCTAGGTGGCAACAAGGACGCCATCATCATCACGGAGCTGCCGTACCAGGTGAACAAGGCCGCCTTAGTCACACACATGGCGGAGCTGGTCCGCGACAAGCAGATCGATGGCATATCGGACATCCGCGATGAGTCCGACCGCAAGGGCATGCGTGTCGTTGTGGAGCTCAAGCGGGACGCGAACGCGAACGTAGTGCTCAACCAGCTCTACAAGCACACCGCCATGCGCACCAACTTCGCCTGCAACATGCTGGCGCTCGTCGACGGTGTGCCCAGGATGCTCACCCTCAAGTGGTCGCTGGAGATCTACATCGACCATCGCCGCGAGGTCATACTGAGCCGCACGCGCTTCCTGCTCGCCAAGGCAGAGGAGCGCGCGCACATATTGGAGGGCTTCCTGAAGGCCCTCAGCATGCTCGACGCCATCATCGAGGCCATACGTAACTCGCCCTCGCCCGCCGCGGCGCGCGATCGGCTGCAGGAGGCGCCTTTCGAGTTCTCCGAGGGTCAGGCCCAGGCCATCCTGGACCTGACCCTCAGCCGCCTCACCCAGCTTGAGCGCCAGAAGATCCAGGAGGAGTATGAAGCGGTCATCAAAGAGATCGCCTACCTGCGCGAGATCCTCGAGAACCCGCGTCGTGTATTCGAACTCATCAAGGATGACCTGGAAGATATCAAGAAGCGCCACGGCGACCCCCGACGGACCGAGATCAAGACCGTTGAGGCGGATGACATCGACATCGCCGACCTCATCAAGGAAGAGGATATGGTCGTCACGATGACCCGTGACGGCTACATCAAGCGGCTGCCCGTCGCCACCTACCGGGTACAGAACCGGGGAGGCAAGGGGGTCATCGGCCTCAACAAGAAGGAGGAGGACGATGTCAGCAACCTGTTCATCGCCTCCACCCACAGCATCCTACTGTTCTTCACGGACGCTGGCCGCATCTATCGCCTGCGGGCCTTCGAGGTGCCCCTGGCTAAGCGCGAGGCTCGGGGCACAGCGGTAGTGAACCTGATCCCCATCGAGCGCGGCGAGAAGGTCACCGCGACGGTCTCGGTCGACAGCTTCGACCAGGGCGGCTATCTCATCATGGTTACGCGGCACGGGGTCGTGAAGAAGACCGAACTGAAGGAATACGACACCACCCTCAAGGCGCGCGGGATCATCGCCATGAACATCCAGGAAGGCGATAGCCTGCGCTGGGTCCTGTGGACCGGAGGCGAGGATGAGATCTTCCTCTGCACCCGCGATGGCCAATCGATCAGGTTCCACGAGGGCGACGTCCGTGCCATGGGCCGCAACGCGGGTGGCGTTCGGGGGATCAAGCTCCGCAAGGACGACGAGGTCGTCGGCTGCACGGTCGTAGATCCTGATAAGGACCTTCTCATCGTTACCGAGAACGGCTTCGGCAAGCGGACGCCGCTATCTGAGTACCGCAGCCAGACGCGTGGCGGCGTTGGTATCAAGACCGTGAACGTCACCCAGAAGAACGGGGCCGTGGTGGGATGCGAGGTGGTCGAGGACGACGACCAGCTCATGCTGCTCACCTCCACAGGCCAGCTCATCCGGATCCCCACAGCGAACATCAGGGTTACCGGTCGCTCGGCCCAGGGCGTGATCCTCGTCCGCTGCGATGAGGGCGCGTGCGTGGTGGGGGTTGAGAAGGTCGTCCGAGAGTGCGAGGAGCGCGAGCGTCAGATGGCGGAGATGGACGAGATGGACTCCGATGCGGACGAGGACGAGGTCGTAGGGGAGCCCGCCGCCGACGAGGACGAGTAAGGCTCGCCTTGGACTGACAGCCATAGGGCCCGGTCGCACGGTGTGCGACCGGGCCCTATCCTGTTGGTGGTGTTGTGTCCGCTGACCGCCTCTCGCCCCCAACGGTTGAGAGCCACTCCGAACGTAGAGAGCTTGAGTCACAAAAGCCGGGCACAGGCGCGGTAGGTCGCCTACCGGGTATCTCAGAACCCACCCCCGAGCGAGAGCGGAGGCGATCCAAATGTCCCTATGCGGTCTGCTGTTGCTTCCCTGGGCTCTCCTAGCTGCGGAGCCGGTTGTCGAGGTCGAGGAGGATGTGTACGCCTACGTGCCCCCGAGCAATGGCGCGGGGCCCATGTGGTGCTCGGGCTCAGCGTGCATCGTTAGGGCTGGGGGCACCGTGTTCGTGTCGGGCACGGAGACCCTGGACGAGGTTCCCCCACTCAACAACGTTCGTTGGACTCTCTGGGCCCGCGGGGATAATGGCTGGCGGCTGCTCCATCGTGACGACGAGGGACTGACCCGGGAGCCGAGCCCCTTGGCCTCCCTTGGCGACGGCCGTCTGCTGCTGTCTGCTAGCCCAACGCTGAACCCTCCGGGGACGCCGGGAGGCGGCCCGGCGGAGCCCCAGGTCCTTCGCTTCGACGTACGGCATCCGAGGGGCTCGCCCGAGTCGATGCCGCCCGTCTGGATTGGGGAACCCGCCTTTACGGAGCATTCCTACCGGAGCTTCGCATCCGACGCCGCCCGGCACGAAGCCTTTCTGCTTCAGAACGTCGGCTACGAGCACGCCGAGTGGTCGTTCCTGGAGGGCCGAGGCGAATGGACCCACCAGGGCAGGCTGGTATGGCCGGTGGTGGGGGCGCACGACGCTCCGTACTCGCTTCGCCTGTGCTACCCGAACGTGGCGGTGCGCGACCGGAGCGTCTACTTCTGTGGCGTCAGTGACATCATCGAGCCCAACCCAGAATGGCGAGCCTTCAAACAGGACTTGACGGGGCAGGACTGGGACTACGACTTCCGGCGCCTCTTCTATGCGTGGTGTCCCGACGTCGCGACTGGGGAGTTCACACCGTGGGTTGAGGTGGCGTCTCGGGATGACACCTGCGGCTGGATCAGCCCAGGTGATCTGTGGGTGGCAGAAGACGGCCGTGTGCATCTGCTATGGACAGAGCGGGCCATCGACGAGAGGCTCCGTGAACGGTTCTTCCCGGAGGCCAAACAGCGCTACTCGCTTGAGCACGCTGTGGTCGACGGGACGCAGGTGGTCGAGCGGCGGACGCTGGTGGAGGGCGGCGATGGTCTCGGCGGGGTGGTCCCGGGGCTAGCGCGGTTCCATGGCACACCCAGCGGCGAGCTGTATGTGCTCTGCTACATCGGCGGCACCCGTCCGGACGGCGGAGCGCAGTCCGAGAACTGGCTGCTGAGCCTGAGTCGGGATGGGGCCGTCAGCGAGCGATGGGTCGTCCCCTTCGACCACCCTTTCTCGTCCTTCTTCGTGGCGGGGCCGCGGAACGGTTCCGAGCCCTCGGATGTGTTGGACATCCTGGGCGAGTCACCCGACCTCCCCAACACCGTGCGCTACGCGCGCGTCCGGGCTCCGAACACCGGCAACGGCTAGCAGTATCAGGAACCGGCGGACTCGTACTCCTCGTAGAGCTTGTCGAGCCGGTCCATCAGGGCGTTGTACTCGTTGGTGAGGTCGCGGGCTCGCTCCCCGCTCTGGTAGGTGGACGGAGCGGCGAGCATGTCCGTCAGCTCGGCGAGCCGTCCCTCAACCTCGATAATGCGCTCCTCGATCTCAGCGATATCGAACCGGGGGGCAGTGGGAGGGTTGTGCTTCTTATCCTGCCGTTCACGGCGTTGGCGCTCCCGCCCCTCGGCTCGGCGAGTGGCTTCGTCGACCTCCTCGGCGGCCCTCCGCGCTTCCTCCTGCTCCCTCCGCGCGGCGACCCAAGCCGAGTAGTTCCCGGGGAACACGGAGACGCCCTCATGCTCCATGACGACCAGCCTCTCCACCGTTCGGTCGAGGAAGTAGCGGTCATGGGATGACACGATGAGGGTTCCCTGGTAGTCGATGAGGGCATCCTCGAACACCTCGCGAGAGAGGATGTCCAGGTGGTTGGTGGGCTCGTCGAGCACCAGTAGGTCGGGCCGACTCAGAATCAGCATGGCGAGGGCTACCCGGCTACGCTCGCCGCCCGACAGCACCTCGATCGGCAGGTGCACCATCTCACCCGTGAAGAGGAACCGCCCCAGGAAGGTCCGGAGTTCCTCCATCTTGAGGTCAGGGCGCCCGCGCCCCACCTGCTCCAGAATGCTCAGAGAGGGCTCCAGGTCCTCGCGCTCCTGGGCATAGTACCCGACCCGGACGCTCACCCCGCGACGAACGCGGCCCTCCTTAGGCTGCATCTCGCCAACCAGGATGCGCAGGAACGTCGTCTTGCCGGTGCCATTCGGTCCGACGACGCCGACGCGGTTCTGCCGGTTCAGGACGAGGTTGAGCCCCGAGAAGAGCCGCCGTTCACCGAAACCCATTCCGAGGTCCTCGACGATGGCGACATCTTGGCTGCCCGAGCGGGGTTGGGCGAACCGGAGAGTCGGCCGAGGCCGTTGGAGACTGGGCCGCTCGATACGCTCGACCTTCGCGAGCAACCTAGCCCTGGACTTCGCCATCCGCACGGCCTTCTCGGTGCCCTGATTCATCCGCCAGCGGATCCACTCTTCCTGGCGCCTGATCTCCTTTTGCTGTTGCTCATAGGCACGCGCCTGCACCTCTAGTTCGCGTTCCTTGAGTTGTGAGTACTCCGAGTAGGTGCCCGTCCACTCGCGCACATCGCCGTCCTCTACCTCGACGATCCGATCGCAGACGGCGTCGAGGAAGGCGCGATCATGGGAGATGGCGACATATGCTCCGCGCCACGTGCGGAGGAACTCCTGCAGCCACTCGATGGCCGCGATATCCAGGTGGTTGGTAGGCTCGTCCAGGAGCAGCAGATCCACGTCATCCAACAGCGCCTTGGCAAGGGCCACCCGCCGTCGCTGCCCCCCGGACAGTTGCCCGAGCGGAATGTGGTGGTGATCGGCAGGGAGGCCCAGGCCGGCGAGAATGCGACCCACTCGCGCCTCGAACTCGTAACCCCCCAGGTGATCGTAGCGCTCAAGCAACCGCGAGTGGCGCTCAAGAAGCTGGTCGACAGAGCGGCCTTCGACGTCGGCGTCTGGCTCCGAGATCAGGTGGCTGAGTTGCTCGATCTCTCGCTCCAGCTGAGCGATCTCGGGCCTGGATCCGGCGATCGCCGAGACGGCCGTGTCGTCCTCCCGAAGGTCCGGGATCTGATCCAAGAGGGCAATCCGCGCGTCGGAATGGCGCGTGACCCGACCCTCGTCGGCACTGTACTCCCCGGTTATGAGCCGGAACAGCGTCGTCTTACCGGCGCCGTTGTCGCCAACCATGCCGATCCGCTGACCGCTGTCGATCTGCCAGGTCACGTTCGAGAACACCTCGACGCCGCCGAAGTGCTTCCCTGCCTTCTCGAACTGCACTAGGATCATCCTGATGTCCCATGGCCCCGTCTGGGCCGCACAGAGTTTGCCTCGCCGCGAGGCCGGAGACAAGGGCGAACCACCCCAGGAAGCAGGGTCTTTTCATTGTTTTGTAT
>DBQI01000002.1:56172-76857 GCA_002305165.1 Armatimonadetes bacterium UBA1398 | reverse complement strand
TCCCATGCAACAACCTCTAAACAACCTCATGAATAACGCGGGCTAGATCTCCAAGACAGTCGGCACGACCTCCAGCGCCACGGGCAGGGCGATCTGTCCCTCACCGATGCGGATCACCAGCGCGGCCTCGACATTGCCCGCGGTCGCGTCCTCGGCAACTGTGATCCGCCAACTCCCATCGCCATCTGGCTCCACCGTCAGGCCCTGGGGCACGGACCACTCCGCCTGGAAGCCGTCAGCACCGACGCTTCCGGTCAGTGCCACGCTTACTGACTCCCCTGGGCGCGCGGCGCTCGAGCTGAGCTCCAGAGACAGAGCCGAGGCCCGGACCGTCGGCTCCCCCTCCGCGGACCGCAGGAACACGGGCGTGTTGGCGCCCAGAGGGATCACTCGCTCATCGCCCCAAGCGAGAGGTTCCACGACCTCCGCCATCGCGTTGACGACCGTCGTGTCGGACCCAACATCCAGGATGGCCGGTTCGGCCACGCTCCAGCACGCGGTGACCCACCGATCGCCACTTCCGAAACGAGCGGTGAGGAGGCCCCCTTCATCTACCTGCGGCGGCCCCAGAGGCTCCAAGCCTGCGAGCGTCCCGCAGACGGCCGCCAGCGCCCGGTAGGCGGGCTTGGGGGTGAAGTCATGACGGACGACCCCGAAGCTGTGCTCGTTGTAGTACGGGTTCGTGCCGTCATCGCGGAAGTTATACCAGCCCATATTCCCGATCACGCCGCTAGCGACTGCGTCCACGTAACAGCGCGCAAGGTACCGCGCCTGCTCTCGCTCGGTAGTGCCCCCGATCTGCGTGGGCCAACCCATCTCCGTGATCCACACCGGCCGGTCTACGCCGTCACGAGCGACGAGTTCAGCCGCCGCCTGAAGCTCGGCCACGAAGCCCAGGTCGTCAAGGCCACCTCGGTAGGGGTGGATCGTCAGGCCATCGAAGCGCGATCCGGCATCCATGGTCTGCTCAACGAAGCCATTGTCGATGCCCGCGGTGGAGCACCCGAACACAACGGCCTCCGGATCGATCTCCTTGATCGCCTCGTACGCACGGTCCAGCAGCTCGAAGTAGACCTCCCGGGGGCCGCTCCAGAAGAAGATGTTGGGTTCGTTCCAGATCTCCCAGTGCTTGATCCGATCGCCGTAGCGGCGCACGAGGGCTTGGGCGAAGTCGCAGTAGTCCTGTATTCCCTGCTCGGTGTAGGGCTCCGTCCAGCCGCTCCAGTAGGCAATGAGCCCGTAGACGCTGATGCCGTGGCGGGTGGCGGTGTCAACGACCCGATCGTAGAAGTCCCAGTTGAACTCACCCTTCGCCGTCTCGATCCGGTGCCACTGCATCTCCTCTCGCGACCACTTCACGCCGGCGGCCGCCGCAAGGGCGGCGGCGCGGTCCATATCAGCCAGACTCGCGGCCGAGAGGTCATACCGGTATAGGTAGAGCCCCATCCCCCACGGCGAGGAGGGGTCAAGCGCCGGCGACGGGGCCTCAGGAAGCGGCCCGACAAGGGCGCAGGTGGCTGCCGCTGGTCGCTGCCCCGTGCCCTGCACGGCTATGCGGGCTTCGACGAATGAGCGTGGCTCTCCATCGTACGGGATGGTTAGCTCCGTCAACTCGCCCGCAGGCAATGCGACCCGCTGGGTTGCTCCCCCCAGGCGCAGCCCCTCCCAGTCTACGAACTCGGTCTGGACGTCGGCCTCCATGGCTTCGGTCGCGAGGCTGGTGATGGACAGGGCTACGGCGCCGTTGCGCGGGCGGGCTACCGGAAACAGAGCCTCCCTCGCGGACGGTATCCGTGTCTCCGCCTCCAGTGCCAGGAGCTCGATGGTCCCCGTTCTGGGGCCGCCTTCCACGGGACGCACGGCGACCCGGAGCGCACGAAGTGGCGGGCGCTTGACGCCGTCGTTCTCCCCACCGCCGTAGCTCCACGCGGACATATCACCGATGGGCGCCTCGAGAGTCATCTCTCCCACTTCATCGAGGGTCCCCAGCGTCGTGGTGAATGTCTGGAAGTGGGAGCCAAGGGATAGCCGGACCTCATGGCCGGAGCCGTCGCTGAACACCCTCAGCCGCACTGTCTGCGGGTCGGCGAGGAGGCTCACATCGCTTGAGAACACGGCCTCTGAGCTTCCTGAGAAGTCATAGTCCAGGCTCCCGGCCTGCCGCTGGGTGCCCCCGGCGTCGCCCTCGCACCGGAAGCTCCAGTCCTCGAAGCGCGTTATGGTCTGCAGAGCTATCACCGGAGGGTCACCACCTCCACCAATGTCCGTGAGCGCCGTCACGTTGTCGAAGTCGACCCACCCGGTTCTAGATCCTCCGCTCTGGTCAGCGACCAGTGACACGCGGGTGAGCGGCCCTCGGAAGACGCCGTCCGCCGCACCGCCCCAACTCACCGACCAGCGGTCGGGGTAGACGCGGACACGTTGCCACACACCCATTGGCAGGTTGAGCGCCTTCTGGAACGTCTGCCCCTCACCATCCGTGAAGCGCACCGCCAGGGCGTTGCTCAGAGTCCTGCGGATGGTGAGTTCGATGGCTTGGGCGTCCAGGGCGGCCGGAACAGGGAGGGCCGCCTCAACGTAGGCGCCGCCGCCAGTGAAGTCGAAGCTCAGGCGGCCGCCATAGTCCCCTTCACCTGCGGCATCACTCGAACGCTCGAAGCTGCCCGTGGCGCCGGGGAACTCCGCCCCGTTGCGGAACTCCCAGCGATCAGCCAGGGGAGCCTCGAAGTCCTCGAGTACCACGCTGCCCTGGAGCACGAGAACTAACGCACCGCATATCGCTACTGGCGCCATCGGCATCACCTCAAAGTGACCATTCTCCCGGTATCCCCCGCCTCCTGGCCGACATCGGGCAAGGGTTCCGCAGCCCCGGCCTTGAACTCAGCATAAGTCGCACCAGGAGAGGCGGGCGTGTATGTTCTGGATCATCGCCGTCGCAGCAATCCTGCAGGGGCCTGCAGTGTCATGGGCGGAGACCGATCTGATGGCCCGCGCGGACGCTGCGCACCGCGCTCTAGAGGCCTCTCACCGGTACATGGAGGGATGGCTGGAGTACCGCGACTCCGAAACCGGGCTCATCCCCCAGCGGCTTGACAGCCCCCTCTGGACGCCGGAGAACTCCGCGGCGGATCACTACGCCTTCATGGTCATCACGGCGTACTTCACCGATGAGGAGTGGCTCGCGGGCACGGTTCGAGAGATCCTCGATGCCGAGATGCGGCTAACAACGCGCCTCGGAAGTCTCCCAGATACCCTTGACCTGACCACGAGGACCTACTCGCGGGATGAAGTGGACCTCGAACGCCTGCTGTTCGGCGCCTCGGAGTACTGCAAGGACGGGTTGCTGCCGATCACAGAACTGATGGGCCGGACGCCCTGGACGGACCGTATGGCGACGATGGCGCGCGACATCGCCGCCAACTCGCCAGTCGAGACTCAATGGGGCCGTCTGCCTGCCGGGGGAGCCGAGGTCAACGGTGAGATGCTCCAGGTCTTCTCGCGGCTTCACGGCGTGACGGGTGATCCGACCTACCTGGACGCGGCTGTGGCGATCGGGGACGCCTACTTCCTCGGCGTCCTGCCCGCGAACGGTGGGATTCCGTGTCACCTGTGGGACTTCGATACCATGACAGCGGTGAATCCGGCCCTCAGTCTCATCGACCACGGCAGCGAGATCATTGGCGGCCTATCCGAGGTGTATGCCGCCGCCGTGGCACACCGGCCCGACAAGGCCGCGCAGTGGCGGAGCCCTTTCCTCCGCATGCTGGACACCGTGCTCGAGCGCTCCCTGAACCAGCGGGGGATCCTCTCCATGGCCCCCGAGGGCGAGGGAGGCGTGCCCGATACCTGGGGTTACGTCTACAACGCCTACTACACTGCGTATCTCCTCACGGGCGAGGAGCGCTACCGGGCGGCGGTGCTCGATGCGCTAGAGGCGGCCACTCACTACAGGGAGTGGGGTGGTGCGGATGCCTTCGCCGACTGCGAGGAAGGCGCGCTGGTTCTCCTGAACCGCGAGCCCCGCGCTGAGACCTTCGCGTGGCTCGCTGACCTGCTGGAATCCCATTACGCCTACCAACGTGAGGATGGGATCATCGAGGGTTGGTATGGCGACGGCAACTCGGCCCGGACGTGGCTGATGTGGGCCATGTACAACACGGGCGGCACACGGCTCTTTCCCTGGCGGAGCGATGTGCGCTGGGGCGCGCTCTGGGATGAGTCCTCACTCACTCTACTGGCCACCGCGGAGAAGCCGTGGTCGGGTCGCTTGTTCTTCGACCGACCTCGCCACCGCGACCACATGGGACTCAGTCTCAACTACCCGCGGCTCAACGAGTGGCCGGAGTGGTGGCCGGTGGACTCGGGCGCGCTCTACCGCGTTGAGATGGATGGCGAGAGCAGAGTGCTTCCGGGTTACCGACTCATTGAGGGGTTGCCCGTCGGTCTGCGCGCTGGCGAGCCCCTCAGAGTGACTGTTAGGCGAACCAGCGACTACCCGCACGGGGTTCCCGCCATCGCGCTTGAGGGTCCCGCCTACATCAACCTGCATGATGGGCAGCGGGCGGCGCGACTGACCTGCCGCAACCTGACCGAAGGGCCCATCACGGCCAACCTTACGGCCACAGCCGGCACGTTGGCCGCGGACGAGGTATCGCTGCCACCGTCGGGCGAGGTCTCGATCGAATGGACGCTCCCGGGCGATGCGGAGCGTCGCCAGACGGTAGTCGGGTCCCCCACTGACGGCGGCATGTCCGCCCGCACGAGCCTCCGGGTGATAGACCAGCCGGGCCTTGTGGCCTTTATCGACTTCCCTCGGCCCGAGCAGTACGCGGAGGAGGGGTACTGGTGGCTCGGGCGCGGTCCCATCTCGGCTGAGGTGGACCTGGGGAATGAGCGCGAGGTTGCCGTCCTCCTACGGTGGGGGGCGAAGAACGACCAACGCCATGCGCGCCTCACCTTGGGCGACGCATCCGCTGACCTGGCTCACGGCGGCTATGACGGCTTCGAGTGGCTTGAGGTGCCCCTGGTCCTGCCCGAGGGCAGGCGACGCGTCACACTGACGATCGAACGTGCGCCGGACGGTCCGGTCGCCTTCCTGGCCGACCTCCTCATTGTGGCGCGGTAGACGCCGAGGTCACCGCTTCGCCTGCCAGCGTACTGCCCGCTGACTACTCCGGCAGCTGTTTCGTCTCGGCCACCTCGCCATTGTGGATCACCTCGACGCGCCCCTCGCCCATCACTGTGAAGGGCACGCGCACTGTATCCCCTTGCATGTGCAGCCGGTCATACACGACCCGACTGCCCTTCTGGTCGTAGACCTTGAGCTGCACACGATGGGGCTGATCCTCATTCCCGGAGGAGGGCACCTCGAAGCGCACGCTGCCTGGCATGGACGCCACAGCGGGATCATCGAGCCCCTCCCAGTTCTCCGACGGATCGGGACCCAGGCTAGTGAGGAGGTTGACCTGGCCGTCCTCCGGAATGGTAGACCCGGGCTCGGGAGCCTGGCTGAACACGATATCCTGCGGGAAGGTTCGGCTGTGGCCCTTCTGAACGTCGCCAAGCCTCAGGCCGGCCTCCTCGATCTGCCGCTGAGCCTCCTCCAAGCTCGTATTCACCACATTCGGCACGGGCACTTGGCGTGCGCCGCGGCTGATCTTGACATCGATCTCGAAGCCTTCCTTGACCACCTTGCCGGGCGCTGGGTTCTGCCAGGCGATGGCGTTTTCGGCCACAGCAGGGTCGTATACCTCATCGACCACGCTGAGCCTAAGGCCAAGACCTGCAGCGTCCGCCAACGCATCCTGGAGATCACGGTGGCTTCCCTGGAAGTCGGGAACGGTCACCGTCTCCGGCGCGTTGCGCATCCAGCGCGTGTAGATCAAGTAGACGGGCACCCCGACGCTTAGGGGGATGATGGAGGCGTAGATCAGGCCGATCACGCACGAGGCTGTGCGCGTCCAGGCCGTCATTGGGATCGCCGCTGTCTTGCGGTTGCGCGGAGCAGGCTCCCGAGAAGCACGCTCATCGGCCGGAGCGGCCGCCGGCGTCGCCGCAACCTCGTTGGGAGCCTCGGATGGCGTGGCCACCGGCTCCTCGGCGGAGAGGGCCATGAGCGCCGCGGCGAAGGCTGCGGCGCTCATGTACCGTCCGTGAGGGGATTCCGCCAGCGCCGCCGCGAGCACCGGCTGCATGGCGCTGGAGACGCCTCGCCGCCAGTCCCCCGTCCGGAGCGACTCGGGCGTGGCCTGCCGGCCCGTCAATGCCTCAAGAAGGATGACACCCAGAGCGTACACGTCGGACTGCGGCACGGCTGGTTCGCCGCGGCGCTGCTCTGGGGCCAGATAGGGGTTATCCTCGGCGCCAGGGAGGCCGAAGCCCTCGAAGGGCGCGGCGTAGCCGCATCCCGCGAGATACAGTCCCCCCGCGGCGTTCACGTAAACCTCATGGGGGGAGATAAGCCCGTGGATGACACCGTGATCGTGGCAGCTCTGGACGATGCGCGCCGCGCGGCGGACGAGTCCGTTGGCGTCTGCGGGCGATAGAACGACCTCTCGGTCCAGGTGATCCGCGAGGCAGATACCTTCGGGCGCTTCCTCAACGAGCGCCACGGTATCCCCGAGGTCCTCGACTACGAGTAGCCTCAGCAATCCCGGCAAGGGGGGAGGGGGGGAGTCGGCCAGTCGCGGGAAGGCCTCACGCAAGCCGGCTTCGCGAGCTAGGTAGGACCGTAGGAACCGGATTCTCACCCGTTCGCCCGTGTTTGCATCCGTGCCCTCATGGAGCCGAAAGGCACGTCCCTCGCGTATGCGCTCGCCGATGCGGTACCGGCCAGCGACAAGACCGCCCGTTCCCTCGTTCACACCATCACGCACCTACGCTTGGCGCAGCTCGTACGAGACTAACCTTGCGCCGGGGTTCACCGCTCTCGTGATGTTCAGGTCGATCCGTCGATTGCCTTCCAGGATGGCTACTATCCTAGCCTGTGCTGAGCCTCGTGAACAGAACCAGGCCGATGACGACGGCCGCGCTCGCTCCGCCGAGTGCGAGCCCCAATCCGCGCTCCCACGCCTGCCGAGATTCGAGGGCCAGTATGGCGTCGCTGCGCTCCGTCGAGGGCCTGGGATCCGTCTCGGGGCACGCGGACTGCAGATCGTGCAGCATGGCGCGCGCCGATGGGTACCGGGCGCTGGGCTCCTTCGACAGTCCTCGCCGGAGCACGGAACAGAACGCGGGCGACCAGTCGGACGGCATCCGCGGCTCGTCGTACTCGATACGATCGAGGATGCCCTTCACGGAATCCGCCGCGAAGGGCCGCTCGCCAGAGGCAAGGTGATAGAGCACGACGGAGGCCGAGAAGAGGTCGGCGCGACGATCTAGGGGCTTTCCGCGCAGCTGCTCCGGCGCCATGTAGTTAGGCGTGCCTGCCCGCTGAGGCGCCCTCTGCCCCTCCTCAACAGCGATGCCGAAGTCGACGATCTTCACCCTGCCCTCATCGGTTAGCAGGACATTGGCGGGCTTGATGTCCCCGTGGACCACACCGGCCTCTCCGGCGGTGTCGAGGGCGTCCAGAATCTGGCACGTGATCTCCGCCGCTTCGGTCAACGGCAAGCGGCCTCGCTCCGAAAGCACGTCGGTGAGCGCTCGCCCCCGGACGAACTCGAGGACGATGTAGGACCGGCCATCCTCGTCGAACGCATCAAGGGTTTTCACAACGTGAGGGTGGTCAACCATTGCCCCAGTAAGGGCCTGGGAGTGGAATCGGCGGGTCATGCTCTCCACCGCTGCAGCATCAGCGTCGTGTGGGATGGCGAGCTCCTTGATGAACACAGGTCGCCCCAGTCGGGTGTCCAGCCCCAAATAGGCGACTTCCATCCCAGATGAGATCTCTTGCCTGATCTGATAGCACCCTTGGAGCAACATCATGGCCGTCTGCCCCTAGTAGGAAAGCGAACTGCGGGCCGGGAATGCAGTGTACACTATGACGCCGGCGCCGTCATGGAGGTGGCGTGATAGCGGCGGAAGTGGAGGGAGACTGTCCATTGCGCGGACACTGGTCAAAGGTCCTCGTCACAATCGTTGTGGGCCTCATTGTCGGCGCAGCCGTTGCCGCCGCACTGATGGCGGTCGGTGTTCTGCCCCCCATCGTGGACAGTCAGACCATCTCCACAACAAGCTCGACGGCCGGTGACCCGTCCATCTCGGCGCGCGTCACGTCGCGCCGGCCCAACGACGAAGAGCCGCCAGAGGCGCTCCTGCAGCCCTTGGTCCCGAGGGACCCAGAAGGGGCCCTCGGTTTCGAGCCAATGGCGCGCCCCGCCGTCAGACGCCCTACCATCGACGCCGATTGCGGGATGCGGGTGGTTGCCCTGTGCGACCCCGGCTTCCGAAGGCACCACGAGGATTGGCGGACCGTCGCCTCCGAGCGCATCCGGGGAGCGGCGGACATCCTATGGGACGAACTGCAGCTGGACCTGGTCGAAGCGGCTCCGGCGGAGGAGTGGGAACCCCGAGCCCCGGCCTCCAGTATCGTCGATCTGCTCAATGGTCTAGGGCACGAAGTCGCCGAGGTCATGGAGCAGACGGGGGCACGCTTCGTCCTTGGCATGGTGCTTCAGGACCATCCCCAGCCGCAGAACCTCTGCGGGCTGTCTCGCGTGTTGACCGACCACTGCGTTGTGCTCGAGACTCCGGCGTCCCCCATGCCTGAAGTGTTCCACCATGTAACCATCGCGCACGAGATCGCCCACTGCTTCGGCGCATTTCACTCGCCTGAGCCTGACAGCATCATGGTTCCCAAGCTGGTGGGCGAGATACCCACCCGTCTCGACGACGCCAACCGGCAGGTCCTCCAACTGACGCGAAGGGCCAACCTGTCCGAGGGCGAGCGTGCTCTCAGCGAGGGGACGCTGGTCGAGATGGCCGAGATCACCCGGAACAGCATGGTCCCTGGCGAGCACAACGGGGCGGCGGACCAGATCGCTCGTCGGGCGTACCGGGCGCTGAAGAGGAACGATTTCGACGAGGGGGAACGCCTCTGCCGTCTGGCGCTGCGTTACGCGCCCAACCTCTGGGACACCCACGCCAATCTGGCCTATGCCCTTCTGCGCCAGGGCGAGCCCGAGGAGGCGCGGAGTGCGTTGCGGGCAGCCTTGGAGGGCGATCCGAGCCTCTGGGAGCAGAGCAACATCAGGGAGCTGAACGATGCCCTCATGCTACGGGACATACCGCATGCACGGCCCTGATCGACGTGGCTGCAGGGGGCCTGACAGGATGGAGGGCGCATGAGCGCCTGGGAGACGCGGTCGACAGCCCCCTACACGGTTATCACAAAGCCTGTCTCGGCCCTCTGCAACTTAGCCTGCCATTACTGCTACTACAGCCGCGTCATGGAGATGTACCCGGATCCCTCTGACCGTGTGATGTCGGACGCGGTCCTCGAGACATTCACTCGGCAGACGATCAAGGATAGTGGCGGCCGCGCCATCTTCGCCTGGCAGGGCGGCGAGCCTCTGCTAGCAGGGCTCGAGTTCTTCCGCAAGGCCTTGGAGGTGCAGCGCCGCTACACTCCCCCGGGCTACATCTGCATGAACACCATCCAGACCAACGGCACACTGCTAGACGAGGAATGGTGTCGGTTCCTGAAGGAGAACCAGGTCCTCGTCGGGATCAGCATCGACGGACCCGCCTCGCTCCACGATGTCAACCGGGTTGACCACTCGGGCAGACCATCGCACGAACGCGTGGTGCGCGGTCTCCGCCTCTTGAGGCGCTACGGCGTCGAGTACAACGCCCTGGTTGTTGTCAGCCAGGCGAACGTGCGGCACGGAGGCCGCGTGTTCCGGTACCTGGTGGACCAGGGAGTCACGTGGACCCAGTTCATCCCGTGCACCGAGCGCGAGGACAGTGGGGCAGTCACGGAACACTCGGTCAGCGGGCCCGAGTACGGCGCGTTCATGTGTGAGGTCTTCGATGCCTGGTACCCCGACCACGTGGGGACTGTCTCGGTTCGGATGTTCGAGAACATCGCTCAGCGAGCCACCGGCGGCCCTCCCGAGCTGTGCGTCTTCAGCCCCACATGCGGCAACGCGGTGGTGTTGGAGGCGAACGGCGACGTGTATGCCTGCGACCACTTCGTGTACCCGGACTACCGCTTGGGCAACATCATGGAGACCCCCATCGGAGAGCTGGTTCGCCGGGAGCCGTGCCGGAGGCTGGCCCGTGCCAAGCTCAACCCGCCAGAGAAGTGCGCGACCTGCCCGTATCAGGGCCTCTGCTACGGCGGCTGTCCCAAGGGTCGGTTCGATCCGGTCTCACGGTCCTTCGGCGACCCAGCGCTCTGCGAGGGCTACCGTGCCGTCTTCGAGCATGCCTACGAGACGATCCAGGCGATCGGGTGGCGCGCGGTGCGGGGCGAGCCCCTCATTCCTCCGGGGGTAGGCTCGTCAGGCGGTTCGCGTAGCCCGCGACGTCGCCGACGCCGGTAGGCTCGGGCGAAGGAGCAGCTATCGGCCGCTCGGCCTCCACATCGGGCGGCTCGTGCCAACGGCTGCCTCGGGACACAGCCACGCAGGCGATGGCGATGCCGACCAGGAGCACCGCGGCCACCAGGGGCGACGCCTCGGGGCCGAACTCCCCTCCGGCGAGCCAGCCAGCTGATCCTGTGGGCTGGAGCCGAAAGACCGAGTCAAGGCTGACTCCACTCACGGGCAGTCCCAGGACAGGCCCCATCGTGAGGTTCCAGCCGAAGTGCAACCCCGTCGCCACCCAGAGGTTGTTCGTCCTGATGACGGTGAGACTCAGCAGCACGCCGACCAACACGATGTTCGCAACGGCCGTCCAGCCTATGCCGGGGTTCATGGCGTGCATGAGTCCGAAGCAGAGCGCACTGCCCGCGACGGCCGGCGTGTGGCCCCAGGCCAGGTACAGATTGCGCTGGACGTAGCCACGCAGGACGATCTCCTCGAAGAACGCCGAGAGGTAGAGGGGGACACAGAGCGCGAGCACGCTCAGCAGGCCCGCATGCAGGTCTGCCGAGCGCGGCTCAACCGCCCCAAGTGCCCACATGGCGCCTGCGGCCGCGGCCACCAACGCTACCCCGGCCAGTAGGCCCAGGAGGTTCGCGCCGAATGCGAGTCCGGCCGATAGAGGAGTGCCCAAGCTTGTAGCCGGCCGCCGATCGACCACGGCTCGGAAGAGGTAGGTCCACGCGATCATCAGCGGCGCGAACGTAACGCCCTGGATCCCCATAAGAACGCACAGTGAGGATCCCCATGCCCCATCGACCTGAGTGACGGCGAAGAGAATGGCCGCCATCGGGATCAGCGCCAACGTCATGGCCCAGGTGGAGGCAGTGGCGAATGTGGCAGCTCTGACCCATGGCATCACGGTGCCTGGTGTGGGGATTCGGTCAGGGTGGCGGTAGGCTCGCCACAGGTACAGCGGGAGGCCCAGGGGCTGAGCCATCAGGTTCCCGAGCGCCCAGACTAGCGCCTCTCCCTTCGCCACCCGCCGACGGGCGTCAAAGTAGATGCCCGCGACCGAGGCGATGAAGATGATGCCGCCCAGCCCGGCCGCGGCGACCAGCACCGGGCTGGCCATCTCGTCCAGCATCTCACTCGGATCCACGAGGCCTCCTCACTCCTCCGCCTCCTGCCAGTCGATCGGCGTGGCGCCGGGGTACTTGCGAACATAGGATAGCCGATAGGCCGTACCCACTGCGGCGGCAACCAGCGGGATGACGAAGAGGGCGATCACCAACGCGGCGACGTGAAGGCCGGCCTGCGCTAGAGGTTCGAGGGTGAAGCTCCGAGCCACCACCAACGGCGCCACCGGAATGCAGAGCAGGGCATTGAGGATGAGATGCAGCGCCAGTAGAGGCTTCCAGTAGACACGGGTGAGGTCCCAGCTCTCACGGTACGCGTCACCGATCTCCCTCTCTGTGGTCATCATCAGATGCACAGGGAACCAGAACCGCGTCGCGAGATACAGCAGCGGTGGCAGCGAGGCGAGCAGCAGGCCCCCCTGCAGCCATGGGCCGGGCAGCATCAGCGCCACGGATGACAGCACTCCGACCCAGATGAGGATCGCGAAGGCCTTCACGAAGCTCGTGCCCGCCACCACGCCCCAGTCCTCGAACCCTCCCCAGAGATCATCGACCGAGGGCGTGTTCATGCCGTAGAGCTGAGTGTCCGCCAGCATAACGCCCACCAGCGCCATGCCCGCCGAGATGAGCAGCGCGACGACCACGAAGCCAGCTCTAGGCACGGCTGCGGCCATGTCCAGGCCAACGGACTGGAGGACCACGCTGATCGCCCAGTCAAGGGCGTACATCCCTGCGAGCGCGCCCACAAACACGAGCCCGATGAGCCCCGCGTCCCCGGGACAGGCCCTAAGGGCATCCACGGCCACGCTCAGGCAGATTCTCGGCCCCAGGGGCGCCCCGAAAGCGTCCGCCCGCGGCGGCGGGGTCGGCGGAAGGCTTGGTAGTGTGGGCATGAGGAAGGGGATGACGATCAGTACGCCCTGTACGGACACTTGGGGGTCGGTGTGGACAGCCGCGCGATCATCGGGCTCCGCCAGGAACTCGGGGCCATCCTGTGCGGATGCCTCCGCGGGTCTCCCTTGTTCGGCCGCGAAGAGGCCGCGATGCGACTCGGCAAGGGCCGGATCAGCCGCCAGGGCGGCCGCGAACGACGCATGGGCCGCTTCCCACTCTCCCCGCCGGAGGTGCATCACCCCCAGGTTGTGATGGGCGTTGGCGGGGACGTCGGGCAGTGACGTCGCGCGCAGGAGCGCCTCCAGCCCCTCGCTATCCCGTCCAAGGCGAGCCATGGAGATGCCCAGGAGCTGCCAACCCTCGACGAAGCTCGAATCGTCTCGGAGGAGCGGCGCAACGCGGTCGGGCACATCCTCGGGACGCCCTGTCCGCAGGCTCGCAATCGCCTCAACGCAGGCCGCTCGCTGATCCTCCGTCACGACTGCCGCCACCCCTGTAACGTTCGCGCTCGTGCTCCTAGCCCTTGATGCCAGTGAGAGTGATACCTTGTATGAAGGTCCGCTGGGTGAAGAAGAACAGCACAATGATCGGGACGGTCATCACCGTCGACACGGCCATCAGCATCCCTGGGAAGCTACCGTACTGGCTGGAGAAGCTGGCAATCCCGAGGGACAGGGTGTACTTGGCCTCATCTGAGAGATAGATCAGGGGGCCCAAGTAGTCGTTCCATGCGCCGAGGAAAGAGAAGAGCGCGACAGTCGCAAGGGCCGGCTTGCTCAGAGGCAGCGCGATCCGCCAGTAGATGCCGAACTCGCCGCAGCCCTCCAGCCGCGCGGCATCGGTGAGATCCTGGGGGATCCCCAGGAAGAACTGCCTGAGCAGGAAGACGTAGAAGCCCGGCGCCAGGAAGCTCGGGAGGATCAGGGGCCAGTATGTGTTCACCATCCCCAGCTTCGCGAACACGACAAACAGCGGCACCATGGTGACCTGCGGAGGGATCATCATCGTGCCCAGAATCACATAAAACAGCGCGTTCCGGCCTCTCCAGGGCACGCGAGCGAGGCCGTATGCCACGAGCGAGCAGGAAATGATCGCGCCGAGCGCCGTTGACAGACAGATGATGAGCGTGTTGGTCAGCTGCTGGCCGAAGTTGATGAAGGCCAGGCCCTCGGGGTAGTTGCTCCATCGGAGTCCGAACTCCCTCACCGGCTCATAGGCTCCGAAGATGTCCTGGGAGAGCGTGAAGGGGGACGTGTCGCCACTCAGACTAGCGGCAAGCACGGCGTCCTCGCCGGGCAGTCTCTCGATGAGGGCGACCCGTGATCCATCGGGTCCCTCGTAGACCGGACACTCCTCACCCGCAACGACATGCGTCACAGGCAGCAGCGGTATCCATTCGGGCGGGCTGCGGAAGATCTGCGCGTCGGGCTTGACCGAGGAGGTCACCAGCCACACGAACGGCATGATGAAGATGAGAGAGAAGAAGATGAGGAGGACCTGGGCCAGGAGGCGCTGCCAGCGGGCCCCGCGATGGTCCACTGAGTCGGCCATGGTCACACCGCCCCCTCGTCGGCGGACTCATAGTAGACGTAGCGCGCCGAGGACTTGACCACAACCAGGGTGGCGATCACGACCAGGATGAACAACACCCAAGCCATGGCGCACGCGTACCCCATCTTGAAGTCCGAAAACGCCCGGTGGAACAGGTTCAAGGCGTAGAACATGGTCGAGTCGGCGGGGCCGCCCGTTCCGTTGGTCATGACCATGGCGGGCGTGAAGAACTGGAAGGACCCGATCAGCCCCATCACGAGAGCGAAGAAGAGGTACGGCGTCATGTACGGAACCGTGATGGATAGCGTCCGCTGCCATGGAGACGCTCCATCAACCTCGGCCGCTTCATAGAGCGCCTGGGGCACCCCCTGAAGCCCGGCCAGGAAGATGACCACCGTGTTCCCGACGCCCCAGATGGACCAGAGGATAATGGTCGGCTTGGCCCATGCCGGGTCTGACAGCCAGCCGGGCGGGTCGGAGATGCCGGGGACGTGCCGCAGAAGGGCGTTGACGGCCCCGTACTGCGGGTTGAACAGCCATATCCAGAGCACGGAGCTCGCGACCATCGGAACGATGGAGGGGATGTAGAAGATCGTCCTGTACACGGTCATGCCCCTCACCTTGACGTTGAGGAGCAGGGCCAGCAGGAATGCCACGATGATGCCCAGCGGCACGGAGAAGGCCGCGAAGTAGAGCGTGTTCCAGAGAGAGGTCCAGAACAGCTCATCGGTGAGCAACCGCTCGTAGTTCGCCGTTCCCACCCAGGTTGGCGGCTTCAGGACCGAGTAGTTGCAGAAGCTGTAATAGAGGGAGGCGGCAACGGGGTAGGCCATCACGGCCGCGAGGCCAATGATGGCGGGGCTGGAGAAGAGAAGCCCGGTCAGTTCCGTTCGGAGCCAACCTCTGGAGCGACGAGCGGAGGTGGAGGCCACTTACCCGCCTCCCTTCAGAATGAGGTCGAGTTCGTTCTGGGTGTTGACGGTCGCTCGATGAAGCGCCACGCGGGCGATGTACCAGCGCCGCAGGTGGTCCGCCGTGAGTGGCGCCAAGGCGTACCCGTGGGCCCCCTCGGGCGTCTCTGCCTTCGTGGTGACAGCCAGGACATGCTCTCCGTGTGGGATCGCGACTCCGTCCGAGGTCGCGTCCACCACGGTGATGTCGGCCTCCGCCGGGTCCGCCACCAGCGTGGAGCCCATGCCACTCAGCTCCTGCTCCACTTCCACTGCCCAATCGGGGCTCCCAGGCGCGACGATGGCGACGGTCTTAGGCGGGGCTATCTTCCCGAAACGGGCCGCATCGACCGCACGCGCGAGCTCGCGCATCAGGAACGCCTGGCTGGGCATGACCGGCCGCTGATGTCGGGTCTCCTCGATGATATCCAGGAAGGCGCCATAGTGGGGCTCATCGCGAACTTGATCGAAGTAGGGTGAGGTTGCCATGCCGGGAAACAGGCCGCTCGCCTCGCCAGCGGCCGTTGTTCCTGCGGGGTCGTGGCACATCCAGCGAATGAGTTCGAAAGCCTCGTCGGGGTGGGGGCAACCCTCCGGGATGGACATACACCAGCCACCCACCCAGGAGGAGCGCGGCTCGCCGCCCTCCTCTGGGGCTGGCAGGAAGCTCACCGCCCACTCAAGATCGGGTGCGTACTTGCCAATGTCGACGATGCCGCCGATGTGGAGGCACCGCATGGCCATCAGCCCCGTGTAGAACGGGTCCTGCTCCTGAGTGCCGAAGCCGGCCTCGAGGGCGCTGATTCGCCGCACATCGAACCGATCGCAGTAGGAGATCATCCACGCCAGCGCGCGGACCACGTCCGGGTGGTCGGCTGTCACCGTACGCGTCTCGGGGTCGTAGAACTCCCCACCGAAGGCCCAGCCCCATGTGAACATGGAGTTGGCCGGCCCGTACTGGGCCCAGGGAATGAGCCCGATGCTCTCCAACTCCCCTCCCGGCCCCCGCCGCGTGAGGGCCTCGGCCATCTCATCGAGTTCCTCGATGGTGGTCGGCGGCCTGTCGGGGTCCAGGCCGGCTTCGCGGAAGGCCTGTCGACTCCAGACGAAGCCGAAGTTCGGGTCCGCGCAGTAGGTGAGGGCCCAGGTCTTCCCCTCATAGCTGCACTGCTGCCAGCAAGGGTCGAAGTAGTCCTGTGGCTTGATGCCGGCCGCCTCCAGGTAGGGATCGAGCGGAACCAGGGCGCCCCACTCCGCCCAGGGAGCCACCTGCGGGCCATCCACGAAGATGACGTCAGGTGGGGCGCCTGAAGCGACCGCAGTGAAGAACTTCTGACTTGTGGCCAGGTCGTTCGATGTGAAGACAGGGTTGATGCGTATGTTCGGGTGGCAGGCCTCGAAACGCGCGACGACCTCGTCAATCGCCGCCGCCTGCTCGCCGCCCCATACGTGCCAGAGGTCGAGGACCACGGTGCCGCCCTCGGTCCGGCGCTGGCGCGCACATCCTGTGCTAGCCGCCGTCAGGCTAAGCAACGCGACGATAAGAGCGAGCAAACCAGCAATGCGGTGCTTGCGGGAGCGTCTGTGCATACAAGCCATTTCTGGTCGCGGGTGTTGCATCCCTCCAGCGTGCTCCCGCGGTGTTGGTCAAGGAGGATCCCACACTGGCCTGAGCGAACACACAGCAGCGGACAGGACCCCACGACCGCTTCTGGGCCGGTCGCGCCGGCCCCAGTGGGGCTAAGTGGGCCGTGCTCCGCAAAAAGTAGCGCGGAGCCCTTGACTCTCGCATGCGCGGACGCTATAGTAACGGACTGTTCGCTGGGCGAGAGTGCCCGACGATAGTGCCTGGTAAGAGCCCGATGGGGCTCCGCTGTCAGGGGCTGAGGCCCGTGGTAGCGGCGGGTCGAGGTGATCTGTCGATCCGCTGAACACACGAGGCCCACGGAGCGGTCCGCTCCGTGTGCGCATACTAGACCCGATCACTGGGAGGGGAGTGGTAGGCAACCAGCCTGCACCTTCGTGCCTGGAGAGCGTGTCTAGCGCGTTGAAGGCCCCTCTGCTCGTAGCGAGGGACCTTTTTTTTCGCCTCAGCCCCCGGGCGCGGCGGAAATGACTAACGACCGGGAGTCGTGCATGCCAACGATCAGCCAACTCGTAAAGCATGGCCGGAAAGTGCCCAGCAGGCGCGCCAAGGCGCCCGCGCTCAAGCGGATGTTCAACAGTCTGAAGCGCGAGGCGCGAACCTCCACGGGGGCGCCTCAGAAGCGAGGCGTCTGCACGAAAGTGTGGACGATCAAGCCCACGAAGCCCAACTCGGCGCTTCGTAAGGTCGCCCGCGTGGCACTATCCAACCGGTACGAGGTCACCGCGTACATCCCGGGCATTGGCCATAACCTTCAGGAGCACTCCGTCGTGCTGGTCCGTGGCGGCAGGGTCAAGGACCTCAACTCGGTCAAGTACCACATTGTGCGAGGTGTCCTGGACCTGGACCCTGTTGAGGGTCGCAAGCAGGGCCGCTCCAAGTACGGAGCCAAGAGGCCCAAAGCCTAGCGCCCGCAGGTAGGCTACGCGGAATGATGGCGCGCTCGCGCCGGGAGAGATGAAGAATGCCCAGAAAGTCTAGCCCCGAGAAGCGACATCCCGATCCTGACCCGGTCTTCGGGAGCGAGTTGATCTCCCGATTCGTGAATTGCATGATGTTGGGCGGCAAGAAGTCCACCGCTCGGCGCGTCTTCTACAGCGCGCTCGAGCGGGTGGCCGACCAGACCAACGACAACCCGCTGGACGTATTCGAGAAGGCCATGCGCAACGTGACCCCGCGAGTGGAGGTCCGGCCACGGCGAGTCGGTGGCGCGACCTACCAGGTTCCTGTCGATGTCCGCGAGGATCGAAAGATCGCCCTGGCCATTCGTTGGATGATCCGCTATGCCCGTGAGCGGTCCGGCCGTTCGATGCGCGACAAGCTCGCGGCCGAGATCATTGATGCCTCCAACAACACCGGCGGCGCATGTAGGCGCCGCGATGAGATGCACAAGACTGCTGAGGCCAACCGGGCCTTCAGCCAGTATCGCTGGTAGGTAAGTCTGCGTTCGCGCCGGTCCGCCCGGATGCTCGCCGGGCCCCGCTGTGCTGACCAGCGGGTGGAAGTGGCCGCGTATGTCGGCCACCGTCTCGGCTGAGGAAAGGGTACGGACAAGCCAGGTCATGAGTGCTCAGAAGGCCACTAAGCGTAAGGGAGCCCAGAACGTGGGCCATGCGGTCCCCATAGATCGAGTTCGCAACATCGGCATCGCTGCCCATATCGATGCGGGCAAGACGACGGTGTCCGAGCGCGTACTCTTCTACACGGGCCGCACCCGCAAGATGGGCGAGGTCCATGATGGCGCAGCCGTCATGGACTGGATGGCCCAGGAGATGGAGCGAGGCATCACCATCCAGTCTGCGGCGACAACCGCGGAGTGGCGGAACCATCGCGTGAACGTGATCGACACGCCGGGGCACGTGGACNNGCCCCAGTCGGAAACGGTGTGGCGGCAGGCTGACCGGTACGCCGTCCCCCGCATGGCCTTCGTCAATAAGATGGACCGCACCGGAGCGGACTTCCACAACGTGCTTCATCAGATCCGCGAGCGTCTGGGCGCGCGGGCCGTCGCCATTCAGGTTCCGATCGGATCCGAGTCGGACTTCCAGGGCGAGGTCGACCTTCTCGAGATGAGGGCTTTCATCCACGCTGACGAGCTGGGCTCCCAGGTCATCGAGTCCGAGATGAATGACGACCTGCGCATCACGGCCGAGATGTTCCGCGAGCAGCTCCTCGAGACGCTTGCCGAGATCAGCGATGATGTAGCTGAGTACTACCTCGATGGTCGGGAAGTCCCCGTTGAGCTTCTCCGTGCCGGAGTCCGCAAGGGTTGCTGCTCCGGCGAGATCGTGCCGGTCCTATGCGGAACGGCTCTGCGGAACAAGGGCATCCAGCCCCTCCTCGATGCTGTGGTCCACTACCTGCCCTCGCCGCTGGACCGTCCCGCGGTCACGGGCGAGGAGCGACCGGGGAAGGTCGTATCCCGTGAGGCGGACGACTCAGCGCCGTTCTCGGGGCTCGCGTTCAAGATCCAGTCCGACGACTACATGGGGCAGATCGCCTACGTGCGCATCTACTCGGGTACGCTGCATGCCGGAGATCAGGTCTACGTCCCGCGGCTAGACAGAAAGCTCCGCGTGCAGCAGATCATACGGATGCACGCGAACTCCCGCGAGCAGCTTGAGGAGGCCTACGCCGGGGACATCGTGGCCCTGGGCGGCCTCAAGGGGATCGCGACTGGCGATACGCTCTGCGACAGCAAGAATCCGATCAGCTACGAGTCGATCGAGTTTCCCGAGCCGGTCATCTCCGCCGCGGTGGAAGCGAAGACCAAGGCGGACGAGGAAAAGCTCGTGCAGGCGCTTGGGCGCCTGGCGGTCGAGGACCCGACGTTCCACGTCCGGATCGACTCCGAGACGGGGCAGACCATCATCTCGGGCATGNNTGGAGATCATCGTCGACCGCCTGAGTCGAGAGCATGGCCTTGAGGTCACCAAGGGCAACCCGCAGGTGAGTTATCGGGAGACGATTAGCCAGGCGGCCAAGGCTGAGGGTAGGTTCGTGCGCCAGACTGGCGGGCGCGGCGCCTACGGGCACGTCCTCCTTGAGGTCGAGCCGTTGGCCTCAGGAGCCGGGATCGAGTTCGAGAACGCGACAGTCGGCGGGGTGATCCCCGCGGAGTTCGTTCGCGCCACCGAGAAGGGCTGCCGAGACGCCCTGGAATCGGGTGTGTTGGCGGGCTACGAGGTAGTCGACGTCCACATTCGGTTGGTCGATGGCTCAACCCATGACGTGGACTCGTCGGACATGGCATTCCGGGCTGCCGGCTCCATCGCGCTGAGGGCCGCGCTGGACAAGGGCGCGCCAGTCCTCAAAGAACCCATCATGTCAATCGAGGTCGTCACCCCCGAGGAGTATCTCGGTGACGTAATGGCTGATATACAGACCAGGCGCGGGCAGATAGAGGAACTGGGCACGACCGCGGGCGGCAGCCGGTGTATCCGCGGGTTCGTGCCTCTACGTGAGATGTTCGGTTATGCGACGGATATCAGGGGACTGACACAAGGCAGGGCGACCTACTCCATGGAGCCCCACTCCTACCAAGTTGTCCCCGAGAAGATCACGCAGGAGATCGTAGGCAGGGCCCGGGGGCAATACCAGCCGGCGTCATAGGCGTCGGATCGGGCGCAGGCAGCGAGTGCAACACAAGCCGCAGGAGGCAACGGGATATGGGCAAGCAGAAGTTCGAGCGCACCAAGCCGCNNCACGTGGACCACGGCAAGACGACTCTCACCGCGGCCATTACCATGGTTCTGGCTGCCGAGGGCGGCGCGCAGGTCAAGACCTTCGATGAGATCGACGCGGCGCCCGAAGAGCGTGAGCGTGGCGTCACGATCAACACGGCGCACGTTGAGTATGAGACGAAGGCCCGTCACTACGCGCACGTCGATTGCCCTGGTCACGCGGACTACATCNNCGCCGCCCAGATGGATGGCGCGATCCTGGTCGTCTCCGCCTACGACGGCGTTATGCCGCAAACGAGGGAGCACATCCTGCTCGCCAAGCAGGTCAACGTGCCCTACATCGTCGTCTTCCTGAAC
>DBQI01000002.1:0-56147 GCA_002305165.1 Armatimonadetes bacterium UBA1398 | reverse complement strand
TTCCCGGGCGACGATCTGCCGATCGTCAGAGGGTCAGCTCTCAAGGCGATGGAGGCTGCAGCCGCAGGCAACGTGACCGACCCCGCATGCGACTGCATCCGTGAGCTCATGGTGGCCGTTGACGAAAACGTGCCGACTCCAGCGCGCGATGTAGACAGGCCGTTCCTTATGCCGGTAGAGGACGTGTTCACGATCACTGGCCGTGGCACGGTCGTCACTGGGCGTATCGAGCGTGGCGTGATCACCACGGGCTCCAAGGTTGAGATCGTCGGCCTGCGTCCCACTCAGGAGAGCACCTGCACGGGCGTTGAGATGTTCAAGAGAACTCTCGATCGCGGCGAGGCGGGCGACAATGCCGGCCTGCTGCTCCGCGGCATCGAGCGCGAGCAGGTTGAGCGTGGCCAGGTTATCGCGGCCCCGGGTTCGATCAAGCCACACGCTAAGTTCAAAGCGCAGGTCTACGTGCTCAAGAAGGATGAAGGCGGTCGCCATCGTGCCTTCGAGAGCGGCTACAAGCCTCAGTTCTACTTCCGTACCACGGACGTCACCGGCGAGATCAACCTGCCGGAAGGTGTCCAGATGGTGATGCCGGGCGACCACGTCAACATGGAAGTCACGCTGCAGAAGACCATCGCGATGGAGGAGGGCGTGCGCTTCGCCATCCGCGAGGGCGGGCGTACCATCGGCGCTGGTGCGGTCACTGAGATCCTAGAGTAAGAGCGCGGGCGGTGGGGGCCCTGTGCGGGCCCCCACACCGTGGGTATGGGGCTACGGCACCAGGAGAGGCGCAGCAATGGCGGCTGAAAGCAAGATCCGGATCATGCTGAAGGGCTACGATCACAAGCTCCTCGACCAGTCGAGCGAGCGGATTGTGAAGGCGGCGCGGGACACCGGCGCTGACCTGGTCGGTCCCGTCCCCCTGCCGACGCGGAAGAACGTCTACTGCGTCGTGAAGCCCACGGCCCTCGGCCGATCGAGCCGCACGATGGAGCACTTCGAGATCCGTACCCACAAGCGTCTCATCGACGTCGTGAACCCTGGCGAGCAGACGGTCGAGGCGCTGAGCAAGCTGGAGTTCCCTGGCGGCGTAGAGATCGAGTTGAAGCTCTTCTAGCAGGGCCACTCCAGCGGCGGACAGCGCTTTAGAGGGTGAACCATCCCATGTTCAAGGGCATCTTCGGGCAAAAGGTCGGCATGACCCAGATCTATGACGAGTCGGGCGTTCTACAGCCCGTGACCGTCATCCAGGCTGAGCCGTGCGTCATCGTGCGGACCAAGTCGCCTCAGGATCGTGAAGGTTACGAGGCCGTAGTCGTTGGCTTCGGTAAGGCAAAGAAGCCGAGCAAGCCGCACGCCGGGCAGTTCGCCGGAATCGGTGGGGGGCCTCGACGCCATCTCAGGGAGATGCGCTACGAGGGGGCGTCGGAGCTTGAGGTCGGCACCGAGCTGACCGTTGAGAGTTTCGATGCCGGCGATCGGGTTATCGTGGTCGGCACCAGCAAAGGCAAGGGCTATGCGGGTACGGTGAAGCGACACAACTTCAGCCGCGGCCCCATGACCCATGGCTCCAAGTCACATCGTCGGCCCGCGTCTACGGGCGCTACGGATGCGGCTCGGGTTCTCAAGGGTGTGAAGAAGGCCGGGCAGATGGGCAACGAGCGGGTAACCGTCAAGGGGCTCCGTATTGTCCGTGTCGACGCCGCGCGGAACCTGCTTCTGATCTCGGGATCGGTCCCGGGGTCCAAGGGCTCCATCGTGGAGGTTCGCGCTGCAGAGTCCTTCGACGAGGAGATCTAGCTATGCCTAAGGTCAAGGTGTACACCGCAGGCGGAGAGGCCACGGGCCGCGAGGTCGAGTTGCCAGATCCGGTCTTCGCGGACAAGATCAACGAGGGCCTAGTCCACGCTGCGGTGCTGGCCTTCGAGATCAACCAATCCAGGGCGCGCTCTGTAACGAAGAGTCGGGGCGATGTGAGTGGCGGCGGGCGGAAGCCCTGGCGTCAGAAGGGTACGGGCCGCGCGCGTCAGGGCAGCACGCGTGCACCGCACTGGAGGGGCGGCGGTGTCGTCTTCGGACCGAACGGTCGACTGAGGCGTCGGCAGCTACCCAAGCGCATGCGCCGCGCCGCCGTGAGGTCGGTTCTCTCGGCTCGGGCGGCCCAGGAGAGGGTCGTCGCCATCGAGCCGCTGAGCATGGAGACGCCGAGCACCTCAGGCATGGCGACGGCTCTCAAGGGTATGGGCTTGGCCGGTGAGCGCGTGTGCGTGATCCTCGCCGAGCACAGACCACAAGCCTATCGGTCCCTGCGGAACCTCGAGGGCGTAACGGTGCGTGTTGCTCCGAGCTTCTGCGCGCACGATCTGGCCCGCTCTGATGCTGTCGTTATAGAGGAGCCGGCTGTGGTGATCGTGGCTGATACCTTCGGGTCCGCGCCGAACCGGCGTGGCGCGAAGGGCAAAGCCGAAGGAGGCGAGGAGTAGTGCAGCCGACTCCCTTCGATATCATCATCCGGCCAGTCGTGACCGAGAAATCCATGGCGGGTATGGAGCAGTCGAAGTACACGTTCCGCGTTTCCCCGCGGGCGACGAAGATCGATATCCGTCGCGCGGTCCAGCGGATCTACAAGGTTCAAGTGACCAAGGTCAACACGCTGAACGTGCGAGGCAAGCCACGGCAGCAAGGGCGCTTCCATAAGGGCCGCACCTCGTCCTGGAAGAAGGCCATAGTGACCTTGGCCCCCGGCAGCACGATCGACCTGTTCGACCGTGTCGAGGAGCAGGCGGGAGGATAGGGACCAATGCCAGTCAAGCAGTTTCGCGCAATCACGCCGGCGCGTCGGACGATGTCCGTCATCGTGCCGGAGACAACGACGCAGAAGTCGAAGCCGCAGAAGGCGCTAACGCGGCCTCTGAAGCGTAAGGCTGGCCGGAACAATCAGGGCCGGCTGACCGTGCGCGGCCGTGGGGGCGGCAGCAAGCGGAAGTACCGCATCATCGACTTCAAGCGCGATAAGGACGGCGTGCCGGGGACCGTTCGCGAGATTGAGTATGACCCAAACCGGAGCGCCGATATCGCACTCATCTTCTACGCCGATGGCGAGAAGCGCTATATCCTCGCCCCGCAGGGGCTCAAGGTTGGGCAGCAGATCGAGTCCGGGGAGAAGGCTGACATCCGGCCCGGGAACTCGCTGAAGCTGGAGCGGATCCCGCTGGGCACGCTCGTGCACAATATCGAGCTGAGCCCAGGCCATGGCGGCCAGTTGGTTCGCTCGGCGGGCGTGTCGGCTCAGGTGCTCGCCAAGGAAGGGCGCTTCGTTCACCTGCGACTCCCGTCGGGCGAGGTTCGGTTGGTTCAGTCCAGTTGCCGCGCCACTATCGGTGAGGTCGGCAAGGAGGACCACGCAAACCTACGGCTCGGCAAGGCGGGTGGCATGCGTTGGAGAGGGCGCCGGCCGAAGGTTCGTGGCGTCGCGATGAACCCGAATGACCACCCCCATGGTGGCGGCGAGGGCAAGGCCCCTGTGGGTCGCAAGACCCCGATGTCCCCATGGGGCAAGCCGGCGAAGGGCGTTCGGACGCGTCGCCGTGGCAAGTCGAATCAGATGATTGTTCGTCGCCGTGGCGGCGGCCGTTAGCTCGGCCTCGGAGGTGCTGTGTTCATGTCTCGTTCTCTGAAGAAGGGCCCGTACGCCCATCCGAAGCTGCTCAAGAAGATCGACGCATTGAACGCGTCGGGCGAGAAGCAGATCATTCGCACCTGGTCTCGCGCCTCGCAGATCTTCCCCGAGATGGTGGGGCACACGATCGCCGTCTACGACGGGCGGAAGCACGTGCCGGTATTCGTCTCCGAGAACATGGTTGGGCATCGGCTGGGTGAGTTCGCGCCGACGCGCACGTTCCGGGGTCACCCGGGGCATGGCGGCGAGCGGTCCTCTCGAGGACGGTAGTGTTGCGGCGCCCGTGGCGCCCAGAGTGACGGGGGATGTCGGCTGTGGATGTTCGAGCCATTGGACGCTATCGCAGGGTATCGCCGGGGAAGGCGAGACGCATCATCGACCTGCTACGTGGCAAGTCGTATGAAGAGGCGCGGGGCCTGCTCCTCACCATGGGCTCCCCCACGGCCGCTTTGATCTTGAAGGTGCTGGAGTCCGCGGGCGCCAACGCGGAGCACAACCATGAGGTAAGCCCGGAGGACTGCTGGGTCGCGCAGTGCTTCGTAGACGAGGCGAAGCCGCTTCAGCGATGGCGCTTCCGGGCGCGAGGACGGGTGGATCGCATCAAGCGCCGGTACTCGCACATCACGATCTGCCTGTCCGATGAGGGCTAGCAGTAGACGCCACCAGCAAGAGAAAGGTTGAGCGGTAGTCATGGGACAGAAGATCCGTCCATCGGGCCTACGGCTCGGCATCATCAGGGACTGGGACAGCCGCTGGTACGCCGACAAGAGGAGCTACCGGGAGTTCCTGCTGGAGGACCACAAGATCCGCACGTACATCGCTGATCGCTTCAAGCAGGCGTCTATCAGCGGCGTATACATAGAGCGCCGCGTTGGTGACGCCGTTCGGATCACGATCCATAGCGCCAAGCCCGGCATCATCATCGGCCGCGGGGGCTCGGGAGTCGAGCAGCTGAAGCAGGATCTTGAGAAGCTGACGGGTCGGCGTACCCACGTGAACATCGTGGAGATCAAGAACCCCGACCTCAACGCTGAACTGGTTGCGGAGTCTGTGGCGCGTGCGATCGAGCGGCGCGATTCCTTCCGCCGCGCGATCAAACAGGCCGCCCTGAGGAGCATGAAGAGCGGGGCCAAGGGCGTTCGGATCGCTGTGGCCGGCCGGCTGGGCGGCGCTGAGATCGCGCGTGGTGAGTGGGTCCGCGAGGGCTCCATCCCCCTGCACACGATCCGCGCCGATATCGACTACGGGGTCGTTACGGCTCGTACCAAGTCCGGTCCCATCGGGGTCAAGGTCTGGGTATACCGTGGCGACATCCTGCCGGGGCAGAAGATCACTCGCGATGGCGAGACCCGGGCGCCCAGGCGTTCTGGGCCGACCCGCGGTCGGGCCCGCATGGCGGCGCCGGGCCGTGATCGCGCTCGCGCCGGTGCTGAGGGCGGGGGAGCGTAGACATGTTGATGCCCAAGCGTACTAAGTTCCGCAAGCCCCATCGCGGGCGGATGCGGGGTCTGGCGAAGGGCGGCTCGAAGGTTGACTTTGGGAGCTTCGGCCTACAGGCGCTGGAATCGGCCTGGGTAACGAACCGTCAGATCGAGTCAGCTCGTGTGGCCATCACCAGGCACTGCCGCCGTGGTGGCAAGGTCTGGATTCGGGTTTTCCCCGACAAGGCGGCCACGAAGAAGCCCGCTGAGACTCGTATGGGCAAGGGAAAGGGCGCTCCCGATCACTGGGTCGCCGTCGTGAAGCCCGGGCGAGTGCTCTTCGAGATCGCTGGAGTGCCGGAGCAGGTGGCGCGCGAGGCTGTGCTGCGAGCGGGCCACAAGCTGCCCATCAAGACACGGTTCGTCGTCCGAGAGGGCTACGACTCGGAGAGTGAGACACAGTAGGGCCCGGGTTTGGCCCTGGAGGAGCTAGAGCATGCGCAAGGCCAGCGACTACAGATCCATGTCCACTGAGGACCTGCAGCACGAGTTGATCCGCAGCAAGGAGGAGCTGTTCCGCCTGCGTTACCGTATGGCGAGCCAGCAACTTGAGGACAAGAAGGCAGTCTGGCGTGTGCGCAAGGAGATCGCCCGACTGGCCACGGTGCTGTCGGAACGCAAGCGTGTGGGCGCGGCGACTGAGAGCGCGGGGAGCTAACGGATGGCAACGACTACCGGAGTTGACGAGACCGCCCGCCTGAAGATCAAAGAGGGCGTTGTGGTTAGCGACAAGATGGACAAGACGGTTGTGGTGGCCGTACAGCGGTTGGTTCGGCACCGCTTGTACCGGCGGGTCATTCGCCGCACCAGGCGATTCAAGGCCCACGATGCGACCAACGACTGCCGTGTCGGGGATCGGGTGCGCATCCAGGAGTGTCGCCCCCTATCCAAGGAGAAGTGCTGGCGCGTCATCGAGGTCATATCCAGGGCTAAGTAGCGGCGGAGGTATCAGCTGTGAAGACCTTCACGACCGAGAGCATCAGGAACATAGCCGTCGTCGGACACTCGAAGTCCGGCAAGACGAGCCTTGTCGAGGCAATCCTGTACGAGACAGGAGCGATCGATAGGCTGGGGCGCGTTGAGGAAGGGACCACGGTCTCGGACTTCGACGATGAGGAGATCAAGCGTCAAATGTCCATCTCCTCATCCCTGTGTGCCATCGCGGCGGGGGATCGCAAGCTGAACCTCGTCGACTGCCCCGGCTATGTGGACTTCTTCGCAGAGGCTATCCATGCGCTCTGGGTGACCGAGAGCGCGCTCTTCGTGGTCGAGTCGGGCGGCGAACTAGGCGTAGGCGCCGAGCGGGCGTGGAAGATCGCGGCGGCACGCGGCCTGGCTAAGCTGGTTTTCGTGAACAAGCTAGACAAGGAGAACACCAGTTTCGAGCGCACCCTGGATCTGGTGAAGGAGCGGCTTTCCCCTGCTGCAGCTCCCCTCGGCTTCCCTATCGTTGGCGCTAACGGCCTGGAGGGCGTTGTGGATCTCCTGACCATGAAGGCGTACATGGGCGGGGGCAAGGCGGTTCGGCCGACGGACATCCCGGCCGAGCACCTCGAGGCTGCACGGGAGGCGCGCGCTGCGCTAGTGGAGGAGATCGCCTCCACCGATGAGGTCCTCATGGAGAAGTACTTCGAGGATGAGGACCTGCCGCAGAGCGACGTGGTCGCTGGCCTGTCCAAGGGTGTGGCCGAGGGCAAACTCGTGCCGGTGATGGCTGGTTCGGCGACCTCGGGCGTGGGGGTAGCGGCCCTTGTCAACACCTTGAAGGAGCTCATGCCCGCACCGGGGACCGGTGAGATCGAGGGGCACAAGCCGGGTGAGCCCGATGCGGCTCTGACCCGGTCCACGAGCGCGGATGCACCCGCCCTGGCCAGCGCCTTCCGCTCGCTGATCCACCCCTACCAAGGCAAGCTGGTTCTGGTACGAGTGTGGAGTGGGCATATCAAACAGGACATGACACTGCTGAACACCAGCCGTGACATCAAGGAGAAGCTCGGCGAGGTGTTCACGCTGCGGGGCAAGACCCAGGACAAGCTGGAGGAGGCAGTGGCCGGCGACCTCGTCGGTGTGGCGAAGATCGCCAACTCCCGCACCGGGGACACCCTCTCTGAGGTCAGCCACGCGATGGTGGTCCCGGCGCCGCATGTGCCGGAGCCCATGTTCTCGGCCTCCGTTACCGTGGCTGATCGCACCGACGTCGACAAACTGTCGGCGGGTCTTCAGCGCATCATGGAGGAGGACATGGCTTTCCGGTTTTTCCGTGATGCGGAGACGGACGAGTCAATCATCTCCGGCGTGGGGCGGTTGCACTTGGAGGTCGTGCTGTCCAAGCTGCGCTCGGCCACCGGCGTCGAGGTTGAGATGGGCAAGCCCAAGATCCCGTACCGGGAGACGGTCCGAGCCACGGGCACAGTCCATCATCGCTACAAGAAGCAGAGCGGTGGACGCGGGCAGTTCGGCGATGTCCATCTGCGGATCGAGCCCAGACCGACGGGCGCTGGGTTCGAGTACCTGGACGAGATCGTCGGTGGGGCCATTCCGCGGCAGTTCATCCCCGCTGTGGAGAAGGGCGTCGTCGAGGCCATGGCCCACGGCTGTCTCGCGGGCTTCCCCGTTGTTGATGTGGCGGTCGCGCTGTTCGACGGCCAGTATCACAACGTGGACTCCTCGGAGTTCGCCTTCCGCCGCGCCGCCTCGATGGCGTTCCGGAAGGGGATGGAGACCTGCAGTCCGGTCCTCCTGGAGCCCATTGTGAAGATCGAGGTTACCGTCCCCGACGAGCATATGGGCGACATCATGGGCGACCTGTCGCAGCGTCGTGGGCGTGTTCAGGGTACTGACTCTCAGAGCGGGTACCAGACGATTTCCGCTACGGTGCCGCTCGCTGAGGTTGCCACCTACGAGGCGGATCTGCGATCCCTGACGGGTGGCCGCGCGAGCTACACGATGGAGCCTTCGCATTACGAGGAAGTGCCGGCCCACCTGGTGGAGTCGATCTGCACCGAGTACGGTCGAGAGATCGAAGAAGAAGAGTAGCGCTGAACCGGGAGGGGCTGGCTATGATCCGGCACATGACAAGGCTAAAGGTGGCGGACAACTCTGGGGCTCGCGAGGTCCTCTGCATCCGCGTGATGGGCAAGGGTAACGCCCGCTGGGGCTCTGTGGGGGACATCTTCATTGGGGCCGTCAAGGAGGCCAGCTCCACAGGGCAGGTCAAGGACGGACAGGTAGTGCGCGCGGTGATCGTTCGGACGAAGGATGCCGTCCATCGCTCCGATGGCTCTCACATCCGGTTCGACGACAACGCCGCCGTCATCCTCGATGGACAGGGCGATCCCATCGGCGGTCGAGTGTTTGGTCCTGTGGCGCGCGAGCTGCGTGATCGGAACTTCATGAAGATCATCAGCCTGGCGCCTGAGGTCTGGTAACGGGAGTGTGTGCAATGTCTCAACCGCGCCTGCGCGTGAAAAAGGGCGACACCGTGATGGTGATCACGGGCAAGGACCGGGGGAAGACGGGCAAGATCATCGAGGCCCGGCCTTCGGAGAGTCGCGTGATCGTCGATGGACTCAATATCGCGAAGAAGCATGAGAAGCCTCGTGGGCGCAAGCCCGGCGGCATCATGGAGGTTCCCCAGCCGATCCACGTTTCCAACGTGATGCTGGTGAGCCCCCGCACCAACCGTCCGGTGAAGGTGCGCGTGCGCCGTGAGCCCGATCCCGAGGGCGTGAAGAAGAGCAAGCGGATCCGCTTCTACTGGGAGAACGGCCAGCGGGTAGACATCGACGAGGCTTAGGCACGGCAATGCCGTGTCGCAGGGAGAGTGAGCACATTGGCTAGGCTGAAGGAGCGCTACCGGACGGAGATCATGCCCGCCCTGATGAAGCGCTTCGAGTATAGCAACACGATGCAGGTGCCCAAGCCGCTGATGGTCAGCCTAAACATGGGCGTCGGGGATGGTCGGGACGACCGTAAGGTGCTGGACGCTGCCGCCAGGGACTTAGCTGCCATCACAGGGCAGATGCCAGCGATCACCCGGGCCAAGCGGAGTGTCGCCAACTTCCGTATCCGGCAGGGCATGGCCATTGGCTGCCGTGCCACCCTGCGGGGTGATCGGATGTATGAGTTCATCGACCGGCTTGTGACCGTGGCGTTGCCGCGCATCCGGGACTTCCGCGGCCTCTCGCCCAACTCGTTCGATGGACGCGGCAACTACAGCCTCGGGATCCGAGAGCAGATCATCTTCCCGGAGATCGACTATGACAAGGTAGAGACCGTCAGAGGGCTGGACGTCACTATCGTGACATCGGCCCCGACGGACGAGGAAGCCAAGGCACTACTCTTGGAGCTAGGCTTTCCCATCCGGCAGTAGGTCCTTGTAGGGAGATTTGCATGGCTAAGACGTCACTCAAGATCAAGGCAAGCCGGCCGCCCAAGTACAAGGTGCGGGGCTACACTCGGTGCGGCGTTTGTGGCAGGTCGCGGGGCTACCTCCGAAGGTTCGGTCTGTGCCGCATCTGCTTCCGATTCATGTCCCTTGAGGGGCTTATCCCCGGAGTCACCAAGTCGAGCTGGTAGTACGCCGCTTGGCACGATCGAAGGAGCGTTGGACGTATGAGTCAGCACGATCCGATCGCTGACATGCTCACTCGGATACGGAACGCGAGTTCGGCGTACCACGACAACGTCGAGGTGCCCGCATCACGGATGAATCTGGAGATCGCCAAGATCCTCCGTAACGAAGGGTTCATCAGGAACTTCCGCATCCTGGCGGGTGAGCCGCAGAGCCGCATTCGGCTTCGGCTGAAGTACGGCCCCAGCCGCGAGCGCGTTATCAACGGCGTGAAGCGCGTGTCACGACCGGGGCAGAGATGCTACGTGGGGAAGGGCGATGTACCGAGTGTCCTCGGTGGTCTGGGGATCGCGATACTATCCACCTCCTCTGGCGTCATGCCGGATCGGCAGGCCCGCAAACAGGGCGTGGGCGGCGAGGTTGTCTGTCACGTATGGTAGCGGCTGCCCACAACAACACTGAGGAGGTGGCGTCGTGTCGCGCATAGGACGCATGCCCGTGCCCGTTCCGGACGGTGTGACCGTCGAGCTATCACCCGGCCATATCCGGGTCAAGGGCCCCAAAGGCGAGCTGGAGCGGACGCTTCCCAAGGAGATCGACATCCGCCAGGAGGACAGCGTTTTGGTGTGTTCCCGACCGGTGGAGAGTCGCCGCGTTCGGGCGCTCCACGGGCTGGTAAGGGCACTAGTCAACAACATGGTCGTGGGTGTGACCCAGGGTTTCACCCGGATCCTGCTGCTCCAGGGCGTGGGCTACAGAGCCAACGTGGAGAACCGTATGCTGAACATTGCCGCCGGCTTCTCCCATCCGGTCGCCGTCCCGCTGCCCGAGGGGATCGAAGTGAACGTGGAGCAGATCGGCACCAACCCGCCCGTGGCCCGTCTGACGATCACCGGGGTTGACAAGGAGCAGGTTGGGCAGCTCGCCGCCGACGTGCGGTCCATCAGGCCCGTGGAGCCCTACAAGCTGAAGGGGTTCCGTTACTCAGATGAGATCGTCCGCAAGAAGGCCGGCAAGTCGGCCGCCGGTGCGGGCAAGTAGTGCCCCAGTCCTAACAGACGAGAGTGATCCTCTATGGCTAAGACAAACCCGCGTATGCAGCAACTCGGTCGGCGCCACATTAGGGTGCGCCGTAAGGTTCATGGCGAGGCATCATGCCCTCGGCTGTGCGTGCACAAGAGCCTGAAGTACATCTACGCACAGGTGATCGATGATCGGGCGGGGCACACGCTTGCCACGGCATCGAGCCGCGAACCCGACCTGCGAGATGAGCGGTCGAGCGGCATGAGCGTGGATGCGGCTAAGGCCGTAGGCGCGGCGTTGGCTGCGCGCGCCAAGGAGAAGGGCATTGAGCGGGTGATCTTCGACCGCGGCGGGTACCTCTACCACGGCCGGGTGAAGGCGCTGGCCGATGCAGCCCGTGAGGGTGGACTCGAGTTCTAAGTCGGAGGTCGCGAAGTGAGTGACAAGCAGATCAAAGTGACCCTAGTCCGTTCCCTGTGCGGCCGAAAGGCCGATCAGCGTGATACAGCTAGGCTACTGGGCCTCCGGAAGATCCGTCAGTCGGTCACGCTGCCCGACAGGCCCGAGATCAGGGGAATGGTCAACAAGATCATCTTCCTCCTGGATGTTGAGGAGGTCGCGCAGTGAGCGACGAGACGATAAAGACGACAGAAGCGGCGCCGAAGCAGTCGGCCGTCAAGGTAGGCCAGATCCCGGCGTCCCAACCGAAGAACAGGAAGCGCAATCGTGTAGGTAGAGGCCACGCCGCAGGCCAGGGCAAGACCTGTGGGCGAGGCATCAAGGGCCAGAGAGCCCGTACCAGCGTGCGGCGCGGCTTCGAGGGTGGCCAGAACCCCCTCCAGCGGCGTCTTCCTCAGCGTCGCGGCGTTAGCCAGCGGGCCCTCAACATCGGCGTGTTCCGTAAGAGCTACGCCGAGGTCAACGTGGGGCGGCTTGAGGCGACCTGCGAGACGGGCGCTGTGGTGACTATCGAGAGCCTCATCGATGCCGGCGTCGTGAAGTCGGCAGGCGATGGGCTGCGTGTCCTCGGTGTTGGCGAGTTGACGAAGCCCCTCACGGTGCGGGCGCGGCATTTCACCAAGTCGGCGAAGGCCAAGATTGAGGCCGCCGGAGGCAGTGCGGAGCTGATCTAACTATGGCGACCCAGGTTGCCGGTCGACGGCAACAGAAGACGCGGAAGATGACCGAGACGCTGAAGACGGCTTGGTCGATTCCTGACGTCCGCAGGCGGCTGCTCTTCGTGGGCTGGATCCTGGTGGTCTATACCGGGTGTGTCTACGTGCCACTGCCGGGCATCGACCGTGCGGCGCTCGAATCGTTCTTCAGCCGTGCGGGCGGCGGCGGCGTGCTCGATCTGCTCAACGCGTTCTCCGGCGGCGCGCTGAGGGAGTTCTCGGTGATCGCCCTGGGCATCATGCCCTACATCAACGCGTCTATTATCTTCCAGCTCCTTACGATCGCCATCCCCGCCCTGGAGCGCATGCAGCGCGAGGAGGGCGAGGAGGGTCGGAGGACCATCGCCAAGTACATCCGCTGGGCGACCGTCGCCCTGGCGATAGTCCAGGCGACCGGCCTCTCGGTCATGCTGCGGTCGCAAGGCATCCTGGACCCCGGGTTCATGAACCTGATCCTCGTCATCATCACGATGACGGCGGGCACGAGCTTTCTCATGTGGCTAGGCGAGGAGCTCTCCGAAAAGGGCATCGGGAACGGCGTATCGCTGCTCATCTTCATGGGCATCATGTGCAGCATCCCTGACCAGGTTGGCCAGACGGCGGCGAAGCTTCGGGTGGGCGCCATCCAGAGCCAGAACGTCATCGGACTCATGCTCGTCCTGGTGCTCATCATCGCCTTCATCATTGTCATTCAGCAGGGACAGAGGCGCATCGAGGTCAACTATGCGAGCCGCGTCGTGGGGCACCGGATGTACCGCGGACACAGCTCGTACCTGCCGCTGAAGGTGAACCAAGCGGGGGTTATCCCCATCATCTTCGCAATCTCGGTGTTCATGTTCCCGGCAACCCTGGCCCAGTTCCTGCTCAGTGACTCCTTGGCGAAGGCCATCGGTGTCGAGGCTGCGGTCCTGCAGCGCATCGCCAGCAAGATCGTGGAGTTCCAGCCAGGGATTGGCGCGAACGGGGTGGCTGCGGCGATCGTGTACTTCGCGCTCGTTGTGGTCTTCACGTATTTCTACACGGCGGTCACATTCAAGCCGGCGGAAGTGGCGGAGACCCTGCGGAAGAATGGCGGGACGATCCCTGGGAGGCGGCCGGGCGGCCCCACGGTGAAGTACCTAGATCAGCTTCTCGTTCGGATCACCCTGCCCGGCGCATTGTTCCTTGGCTTGATCGCTCTGACCCCGTATTATGTCCCATTGCTCACCCACGTCGATACCTTCAACGTGGTAGGCGGGACCTCGCTGCTCATCGTCGTCGGGGTCACTATGGACACGATGCAGGGGCTGGAGGCACACCTGCTCATGCGCAACTACGAAGGGTTCATCAGTTGATGACCAACCTGATCCTGCTGGGCCCACCGGGTTCCGGCAAAGGCACGCAAGGCGAGCGGCTCGAAGTGGAGTTGTCCCTCCCTCGGCTCTCCACGGGTGATATGCTGCGTGAGGCTGTCAAGAAGGGCACGGATCTGGGCCGCCAAGTCGAGCCGATCATGAAGTCGGGCAGCTTGGTCCCGGACGAGGTCGTTGTCGAGATCATCGCCGAGCGTATTGGGCAGGCGGACTGCGGCAAGGGGTTCATCCTTGATGGGTTCCCTCGAACGATCCCGCAAGCGGAGGCCCTCGAGGCTATGCTGACGGAGAAGGGAACCGCCGTCACGGGTGTGCTGAACATCGCGGTTCCGGATCAGGTGCTCATCGACAGGTGCGTGGGGCGGCGGCTCTGCTCCAACAAGGAGTGTGGCGCGATCTACCACGTGAAGTCGAACCCGCCCGCCCAGGACAACGTGTGCGACCGCTGTGGGTCCGAGCTGCTGCACCGGTCCGACGACCGCGCGGAAGCCGTGGAGGAGAGGCTGCGGAACTACCATAGGCAGACCGAGCCCCTCGAGGACTTCTATAGCTCGCGCGGGCTGCTCCACGAAGTGGACGGGGTCGGCTCGCCCCATGAGGTGTTCGAGCGGACTCTGGAGGCTCTGCGAGGGGTGTCCGGGGGCTGTTGTGAGTAGTGGCAATTCCGTTGTCATCAAGACAGCGGAGCAGATAGATGCGATGCGGCGCTCGGGGCGGGTGTTGGCAGGGGCCCTGAGGGCTATGTCGGAGATCGTGCGGCCCGGCATCTCGACAGCCGATGTCGACCGCGTTGGTGAAGACTACATTCGGAGCCACGGCGGCTCGCCGTCGTTCAAGGGATATCAACCCTGGGGGGCTGACACTCCCTTCCCGGCGGCGGTGTGTGTGTCCGTGAATGATGTAGTGGTGCACGGGATACCGAGCGACAGGATCATCCTCCAGGAGGGTGACCTGGTCGGTATCGACGTGGGGGTCTGCTTGGATGGCTGCCACACCGACGCTGCGGTGTCGGTGGCGGTGGGGCCGGTTAGTGCGCGAGTAGCCAAGCTCATGGCGACCACGCGCAAGGCGCTGGCTGAGGCGGTGAAGGTCGCCTGCGTAGGTCGTAGAGTGCGCGATATCTCGGCGGTAATCCAGAGGACTGTCGAGGGCGGCGCGTCGGTCTCGACGACAGGAATGCGGTGCATTCGCGATCTGGCGGGTCACGGTGTAGGCGCTTCGGTGCACGAGGGGCCGTCGATCCCAAACTACGTGCACCGCGGTGAGGGAAGGCTGCTCTTGCGCGAAGGGATGACCCTCGCAATAGAGCCGATGACGACGTTCGGGGAGCCGTACACGAAGCGCTGCGCGATCGACCACTGGGGTGCTTGCACCGTGGATGGCGAGTGGAGCGCGCACTACGAGCACACAGTCCTGGTCACGACGTCAGGTCCGGAAGTGCTGACCGCGGCGCCGGCAACCTAGGCAAGGCTGGCCCCCGAGGGGCCGAGGAGACATCGGGAGGCTGTTGCAGGAGAATGCCTGAGCAAGAGAAGGCCATCAAGGTACAGGGTACCGTTACCGATAAACTCCCGAACGGGGTGTTTCGCGTTGAGTTGGAGGGTGGACACGAGGTTATCGCCCACGTCTCCGGCAAGATGCGGATGCGGTTCATCCGGATCATGGCCGGGGACAAGGTGACCCTGGAGGTCTCTCCCTACGACCTGACCCGCGGCCGGATCACCTGGCTTCACCGTTAGCAGGCCCGCCGGCACGGGCTAGGGTGACGCGCCGGATGGGAATGGAGTGTAGACGCGATGAAAGTACGTCCCTCAGTGAAGAAGATGTGCCCATCGTGCCGTATCATTCGGCGCCGGGGCGTAGTCCGGGTCATCTGCCCGAAGGACCCGAAGCACAAGCAACGTCAGGGCTAGTCGCTGACGCGGAGGTGACCTGAATGGCACGTGTTGCAGGAGTAGATCTCCCGCGCGACAAGCGCGTGGACGTAGCCCTGAGCTACATATACGGCATCGGACGGCCACGCGCGGAGAGGATCTGCGCCGCGACCGGTATCGAGGGCAGCACCAAGGTGAAGGACCTGACCGAGCAAGAGGTCGGCCGGATCCGCGAGGAGATCGAGAAGTCCTACCTCATCGAGGGCGATCTCCGGCGCGAGGTGCAGGGCAACATCAAACGGCTCATGGAGGTCGGATGCTATCGTGGTATCCGCCATCGCCGTGGGTTACCCGTCAGGGGTCAGCGGACGAGGACGAACGCCCGCACCCGCCGCGGCAATAAGAAGAACGTCGGGATCCGCAAGAAGAAGAAGGCCGCGCACTAGTCTGGCGCGCGGGCGCTGACAGGGTGCCCAACGATCGGATAGGGAAGACAAAGGAGCGTTCGGATGGCCAGGAAGCAACAGAAGTCCGGGAAGAAGAGGCGCGAAAAGCGAATGGTGCAGGACGGCGTGGCTCATGTGAGCTGCACCTTCAACAACACCATCGTCTCGATCTCGGACAAGCAGGGCGAGGTCGTAGCCTGGGCGAGCGCCGGCACGGTTGGGTTCAAAGGCACCAAAAAGGGCACACCCTTCGCCGCCCAGCTCGCCGCGGAGATGGCAGCCCGCAAGGCGATGGACCAGGGCATGCGGCGCGTCGATGTGATGGTCAAGGGGCCGGGGTCCGGCAAGGACACCGCGATTCGATCCCTGGCGGCCACCGGGCTCGATGTGGGCCACATCAAGGACGTGACCCCCATCCCGCATAACGGCTGCCGGCCGCCGAAGCGCCGTCGAGTCTAGAGAAGCACTGGAGGTGCAATAAGGCATGGGCAACTACACCGGGCCGGACTGCCGTCAGTGCCGCCGCGAGGGCCAGAAACTGTTCCTCAAGGGCGCGCGGTGCATGGGTCCCAAGTGCCCGATCGAGCTTGAGAAGCGTAACAAGCCGCCGGGCGAGCATGGCGCCTCCCGCCGGCCGCGCAAGGCGAGCGACTACGGCATGCAGCTGCGAGAGAAGCAGAAGTGCCGGCGCGTCTACGGCATCCGTGAGACGCAGTTCCGCAACTACTTCCGCAGCGCTGTGCGCCGGCGCGGCGTGACGGGCGAGGAGCTGCTCAGCATGCTTGAGCGTCGCCTCGACAATGTCGTGTACCGCCTCGGATTCGCCAGCAGCCGCGATGAGGCGAAGCAGCTCGTCAGCCACCGGCATCTCACAGTGAATGGACGCGTTGTGAACATCGCCTCCTACCAGGTCCGCGAGGGCGATACGGTAGCTGTGAAGCCGCGAAGCCGAAGCATTCAGCCCGTCCAGATCGCCGTCAACTCGGCGGGTTCGCGTAGCCAGCCCGACTGGCTCGAAGCGAACTTCACCGACATGACCGGGCGGGTCGTCGGGATGCCGACGCGCGACCAGATCGATACCGATGTCAACGAGCAGTTGATCGTTGAGTTCTACTCGAGGTAGCGACAGCGCGACGGCAAAGAGACGCCGACCGACAGGGGGCACTACCTAGCATGACCGAGCTATACCGCCCGAAGATCGAGCTACTGGCGGGCAGCGCAGATGAGTCCTACGGGAAGTTCGTGGTCGAGCCTCTGGAGCGGGGCTTCGGAGTCACCCTGGGCAATGCCCTCCGGCGCATCCTGCTCAGCTTCATTCAGGGCTTGGCCTTCACTAGTGTGCGCATCGAGGGGGTAGTGCACGAGTTCAGCACCATCCCCGGGGTCTACGAGGACACGACTGAGCTGCTCCTCAACTTGAAGGAGGCCTTTCTGCGGCCCGTCGTCGATGATATCGCCTCGGCCAACTTGCCCGAGGACGAGGTCTGGACGGCGACGATCGACGCTTCCGGTGAGTGCGAGATCACCGCTGGTGACATCCAGTGTCCGCCTGAGTTCGAGGTGGCGCGTCCCGATCAGCACATCGCCACGCTGACTTCCCCTGAAGCCAGGCTCTACATGGAGCTGGATATCATGGCTGGGCGGGGCTACCGGGGCGCGGAGGCGCAGGAAACCTCGGCCGAGGTGGGGCGGATCCCTATGGATTCGATCTTCAGCCCCGTGAAGACGGCCAATTTCATCGTTGAGCCGACGCGGCGAGAGCATCGGACGGACCTCGACAGGCTGATCCTGGAAGTGCAGACGAATGGCGGCATCACGGCGGCCGGCGCCATCGACCAGGCCGCGCGGGTGCTTGACCAGTATCTCCGCTTCTTCTTCGACTTCAGGGCGGTGTCGGAGGGCGCCGAGCGGGCCGATGACCAGTCCGGCGGCGGCGAGAGCGCAGTGCTCGATTACCGCATCGAGGACCTGGACTTCTCGGTCCGCACCTTCAACTGCCTGAAGAAGGAGGGCGTGCTGACCGTCCGCGAGTTGATCCAGAAGACCGAGCAGGACCTGATGGCCATCCGCAACTTCGGCAAGAAGTCCCTCACCGAAGTGCAGCAGAAACTCGCGAGCCTCGGCCAGTCCCTACTGCGTCCCGAGGGTGAGGACGAGGAGCCGGACGAGGATGAGGTCATCGATGAACAGGATGACGACGAGGAGTAGCGCCTAGCACGGCCAGCGCTCCAGACCCGCCCGCCATAGGTCCGGGCCGTTCGATCAGGGAGTTTGCGACATGAGGCACAGAGTCGATAGACGAAAACTGAATAGGCCGACCGATCAGCGGGTGGCTATGCTGAGGAACATCGTGAAGGCGCTCATCGTGCATGACGGTGGCGTGAACACGACGGTTACGCGGGCGAAGGAAGCACGTCGCTTGGCCGAGCGGGTCATCTCTATCGCACGGAAGGACACGGTGCACAACCGGCGCGAGGTGGCGCGCATCCTCGGATCTGAGCGACAGCTCACGCCCGTGGAGCGCAAGGCTGGCCGCAAGCGCGTGGACCCGATTCGTAAGCTTTTCGAGGAGATAGGGCCGGCCTACGCCGACCGAGAGAAGGGCGGTTACTGCCGGATCACCCGCACAGGGCTGAGACGGGGCGACTCTACGATGATGGCTAAGCTCGAACTCATGCCGTGAGCATTCGGCACTTCCGGGTCGAGCTAGAGTACGATGGCACTGCGTTCAGCGGTTGGCAGGTCCAACCAGGAGCGCGGACCATACAGGGGGATGTAGAGCGGGCGCTGAGGCTCCTCACTCACGAGGACATCCGGGCCCACTCGGCGGGGCGGACGGATGCAGGCGTCCACGCTCTGGGCCAAGTCATCTCCTTCAGTTCGACGAGTCGGATCGATGCTCAGCAGGTGGCGTTGGGGCTGAATCGGTACCTGCCATCCGATGTGCGGGCGAGACGCTCCGACAAGGTGCCGGCTGAGTTTCACGCGCGGTATAGTGCGCGGGCCAAGACCTATGGCTACACGGCGCTGATCGGTAGAGGGGCGCGGCCCCTTCTGAGTCGGTACGCGGCCACTTACTGGCCTGAGGTCGACGTTGACAAGATGCGTGAGGCTGCCGCCCTGATGGTGGGGAAGCACGAGTTCGCTGCTTTCGCCGCGAGTGGCCGTCAGCCGGGTCCAACGGTGCGGACCGTGCACGAGGTCGCCATCGAGGTAGTATCCGGTGAGGCTCTGCCGGGGCCCGTGGGATGGTCGCCGCCATGGGCGGAGGAGACGCCCGCCATTCGGTTCACCGTGATCGGGGGCGGGTTTCTCTACAAGATGGTCCGCAATATGGTCGGCACTCTGATGGAGGTCGGCCAGGGCAAGATGGATGCGGGCTCGGTGGCCCAGGCTCTAGAGACGGGTGACCGTAGGTTCTGCGGTACAACCGCCCCGGCCCAGGGGCTTGTTATGGTAGGCGTAGACTACGGCGACGCCTACCCATGGTGAGACTAGCGGCGCAGCACATGGCGCCACAGAAGAGAAGGGAGGGCGCCCAGCATGAAGACGTATGCGGCCAAGGCCGAGGATATTGAGCGTGAGTGGTATGTGGTCTCGGCCAATGGTGAGGTCCTCGGTCGTATGGCGGTGCGGATTGCCAAGGTACTGCGAGGCAAGCACAAGCCGATCTTCACCCCGCACGTAGACTGTGGCGACCACGTGATCGTGACCGACGCGGACAAAGTCAGGCTGACGGGGCGCAAGTGGCAGCAGAAGATGTACTACGCCCATTCGGGGTATCCTAGTGGGCTCAAGGTTGCCACTGCGCAGCGCATGATGGACAAGCACCCAGAGAAGATCATCCGCCACGCCGTTCGGGGCATGCTGCCCCACAACCGTTTGGGACGCCAGATTCTGCGCAAGCTCAAGGTATATGTCGGGCCCGAGCATCCGCACGAGGCACAGAGCCCCCAGCCTCTGCCATAGGGCAAGGCATTCCATGGGGGAGGGAGGTGACAAGTTGGCGGCAGGGCAGCGGTATTACGGTACGGGGCACCGGAAGAGCGCTACCGCGCGCGTATGGCTGAAGCCGGGTACGGGCCAGATCCAGGTGAACGAGAAGGATCTCGGCGCCTACCTCTGCCAGCCTTCCTTGGTTGGCGCCGTTCGCGCGCCACTGGAGGCTGTCGGGGTTGCGGAGCAGTTCGATGTCTGGGCGACGGCCGAAGGTGGTGGCGTGGTCGGACAGGCTGGTGCGCTGCGACACGGCATAGCCCGAGCCCTTCTGATGTACAACCCTGAGCTTCGGGTCACCCTCAAGAGGGCTGGTCTCCTCACCCGCGATTCCCGGGTCAAGGAGCGCAAGAAGTGGGGCCACAAGCGCGCACGGCGCGGCTTCCAGTTCTCCAAGCGTTAGTCGGGATGCCAGATCCCGTGTGAAGGCCGGCTGCGGCGCGTGCGTCTCACTGAGACGAACGCGTGGGCCGGCCTTCTGCTATTGGTGCCGAAACCAAGGTCCAGGACATGCGGACGCTGATCGGAGCAGTTACGTGGCTGTGCGGCGCGGCGGCGCTGGCACTCTGTGGCTGCCCGAAGCAGGGGCCCGCCGTGGCGGGCCTCGATCCTATCAGCATCACCAGGGAGCGCATCGAGTCGGCGCAACTCGCCACGCCGCCCCGTCCACCGCGCGAGCGCCCCGTCCCCGCCGAGCTAGCTGTTGACGGCCCTGTCGACCGGCTAGGGCTCATCATCCACGGGGTTGCCCAGGTCAGGGACAAGCCGGATGAGCTGGCGGCGCCAATCTCCCAGTGTGAACCGGGTGACTACATCCCCATCCTCGAGGCGAGATCGGGCCACGCTGGCGTGCGCATGTCGGACGGTCGGGTGGGGTGGATCACCGGTCGTCAGGTCGAAGTGCTCGGCGAGCCCGCAGTTCCCGTGCTCCGTGAAGAGGATCCTCCGGGCCGCCATCTTGTAGTGCGTGCCATGCTCTACCTGGGAGTGCCCTACGTCTGGGGTGGAACTTCCGTATCAGGCATGGACTGCTCGGGCTTCGTCCAGAAGGTCTTCCGTGAGGAAGGCAGGGAACTCCCTCGCGTCGCCTGTGACCAGGCTCGCGTGGGCCTGCCCGTAGTCCTGGGCGCCCTCGAGGCCGGCGACCGGGTCTACTTCCAGGCGGGGCATGAGATCGATCACACGGGGATCTACATGGGCGACGGGCGGTTCATACACGCCAGTGGCTCAGGAGGCGCGGTGAGGATCGATGACCTCTTCGATACTCGCTGGCAGCGAATCTACGCAGGGGCGATGCGCTGAGTGGCTACGGAACTCGAACGCTTCATCGACTGCATGGAGTATGAGAGTTCGCTGCCGAGGCCCAACCACGAACTGGGCGTGTGGCCTCAGACGGCCGAGCGCTGGATAGGCGAGGCGCCAGAGGCAGTCAGCGGCTTCACCTGGAACTGGTTCTGGGGTGAGGATGGGCTGGGACTGGACCGGCGCGACTACGTCCCCATCAACTACGGGTTCCTGCCACCCTATGAGCCCGAGCTCATCGAGGAGACCGACCGCTACGAGGTGCGCCGCAACCATCTCGGCGTGGTTACGCGAGCCCTCAAGGAGGGGTCGGTGCACGGCGGGCGGATGTCCATGGATCAGTACCTCTCGTTCCCCGTCGAGGGGCCCGAGGACTTCCCCGACGTGCGGCGCCGCCTCACTCCGGCCGTGCCGGAACGCTATCCCGCGGACCTTGACGAGCGCATAGAGGCCTGGCGCCGGCGCAATGTTCCGCTGGTCCTCGGGACGAACTGCGCCGCCAATGGATTCTACTGGCGGGCGCGGGAGCTGATGGGCACCGAAGCGCTCTCCTTCGCTTGGTATGACGAGCCTGCCCTTATGCACGAGATGATGGAGACCTACGCGGACCTCATCATCGAGACGAGCGTACCCGTGCTGGAGCGCATCGACGTCGAGTACTTCACCCTGAACGAGGACCTCTCGATGAAGGCCGGGCCGCTCCTCAGCCCCAGGACCTACGCCGAGTTCATCCTGCCCCACCTGCGCCGCATGGTCGAGACGTTCAAAGGACTCGGCGTGCGCTACTTCGCCATCGACACCGATGGCGACCCCACACTGCTGATCCCGCACTTCCTGGACGCCGGCGTCGACATCGTCTGGCCCATCGAGCGAGCGTCCAACGTCAGCCCCCAGGAGTGGCGGCTGCGGTTCGGCCGCCAGCTACGGCTCTGGGGCGGCGTCGACAAGCGGGTGCTCCCGCGCGGACCCGAAGCCATTCGCGCTCACCTGCGGGAGTTCATCCCTCTCATCGAGGAGGGCGGCTTCATCCCCACCATCGACCACACCGTGCCGCCCGATGTCACGTGGGACAGCTTTCGCTACTACATGGACGCCAAGAGGGCTCTACTGGCGGGCGAGTTCGAGCTCCTCGAGTAGCCGCGGCCTCAGCGTCCTTCCTCGTCGAGCACGCGGTGGGCCACCTCCACAGCCCGTCGGGCGTTGCCCACGTCCCCGTGGACTGTGTACACATCCCGCACGATGATCTCCAGGGGCACCCCCTCTGTAGCTCGGAGGGTGGCGCGGATGTGCTCCGCCCAAGCGGATTCGTTGAGAGTGCGGTCCACACTCAGGAAGTTCGGGTCGGGCTTCCGCGAGTAGACGATGCCCGTTCCACGAAGCGCCTCCCCCATGAGGGCCTCGTCGCACCACTTGGAGATGGAGACCTTGCGCAGGTTTGGTAGGTTGCGGAGGTCCTCCCAGAATGGGTGAACCGGCTCGCAGCAGCCGTAGTAGATCAGGCCCAGGGGCTCGCAGACGTCCCGGTAGTAGGGGGCGCAGAACTCATGGAAGAGGTCGGGCGACACGCCGACGGTCTCCTGGCTGTTCGCGTCGCCCCACATGTCACGGCATTCCAGCTGTCCCGGTGGTCGGCCCGGTCGGGGGATCTCTTCGGTAAAGTTGAAGCTGGATCCGAAGCTCTCGTCATTGCCGTTGTTGGCTATGAGCAACCCCTCGGCCTCGGCCCAACGCATCGTGCGGAGGGCATTGTCACGGAGGTAACCCATGAGCTGATGCAGTTCGTCCGGCGCGTCGTACATGGCCATGAAGAAAGCCTCCATGCCCATGAGAATAACTACGGATTGGGTGAGCATCCTGTTGCCGGGCATGCCGCTCACGAGTCGCACGGGCAAGATGTCGCCGATGAGGTCCTCGACGAGCTGCTGGTGCGCCAGCGTCCCGTCTCGGTCCACAGAGCACACCGAGGGACCCAGGAGCCGCAGATCGGAGCGCAGGTCCTTGATGGGGTGGTCCCACCGGTAGCCCGTGGCATAGCCCTGCGAGTCTTTGACGGACTGGTGACCGATCTGCAGCCCACCGTATGGGTCCACCCAGAGGTGCCATCCCACCCGATAGTGGTCCGGCACGACGCGGTCATCGTCGATCAGCTCATATTGCCGTATGCTCCGGAGTAGCTGGTGCTCGATCCCCCGGGCCGGATCAGTCTCGCACCGAAGCGTTCCTGCCGGCATGAAGTCCCGATCGAAGGTCCAGGACTCGATGATCACCGGCGGACGGGCATCGCCGCGACCTGAGTTCACCGCGCGCCACTGCCGCTCACGGTCAGCCATGATGGGCAGTTGGGCGTAGGCGGCCTGCCTCGCTGCCAACTCGCGCAGGTAGGAGCGGTCCTCGGGACTGATCGACGGGGCCACGCGTTTCCCCTCTCTCCACAGCGTGTAAGCTCAGCAGCCCAGATTCGCGCCTTGCCTCAGGGCACCTCGCGGCAAGGGGCACGACAGAGGACCGGCGAAGTCCACGTCGCTCCAGTACTCGTGGACGGCAGGAAACCCCGATGAAGCAGATCGTCCATTTCGTCCCCCACATGCATTACGATGCAGAGGTTTTCCTGACCGAGTCACAGACCCTGGACCTTGGTTACTCGATCCTCCTCGGCGCACTGCGCGAGTTAGAGACGAACCCCGACTACCGCTTCGCTCTCGACCAGACATGCTACGTCGGTCCCTTCCTGCGCGCGTACCCCGAGGAACGGGGCCGGATGCAGCGGTTCATCGACGAGGGCCGACTGGAGATCACCTGCGGAATGCACGTGATGCCCGATGTGAACATCCCATGCGGTGAATCCTTCATCCGGCAGGTGACCGAGGGGAAGTCCTGGTGCAGGCGTGAGCTAGGAGTCGAGATCCCGACCGGCTGGCTGCTCGATACCTTCGGCCAGCACGCTCAGATCCCACAGCTTATGCGTGGCTGCGGCTTCGATGTGAACGTCTTCCAGCGACTGGGCTCCGCCGACGGGCCCACGGAGTACTACTGGCGCGGTCTCGATGGCACCGAGCTGTTCTGCCACTGGATGCGCGGTAGCTACGCGCTGCTCTATGGCGCGCCTGGCACGCTGCCTCAGTTCGAAGCCTTCCTCCGCCAGCGCTGCGCGATACTTCAACCCTACGCTCTGACCCCGCACCTTCTGGCCATCAGTGGCGCGGACCTCAGCCACGTCGAACCCCATGTGGCAGCGCTCATCGCGGCCCACAACAGCGCGTACGACGACCTCCAACTTCGCTTCTCCACGCCCAGGGAGTACTTCGACGCCATACGCGACGCGGCCGAGTTCCCAGTGGTCGATGGTGAGTTAAACCCTGTCTTTCAGGGCACCTATAGCGCGCGGATCCGCAACAAGCAAACAAACCGGCGGCTCGAGGGTCTGCTGCTGAACACCGAGATCGTGAGCGCCCTGGGGGCTCTGGCTGACACCGCGTCGCCCCCGAACGGCATGGAGGACGCCTGGCGCGGGGTGCTCTTCAACCAGTTCCACGACGTCATCTGCGGCTGCCAGGTCGACGCCGTCTACGAGCACGTGACGGAGCGTTACGCCGTAGCCGAGGCCCGCGGGACGGCCGCCTACGAGGAGGCCGTCGATCGGTTGGCGGCGAGCATCGACACCTCGGGCCCAGGCGTGCCGATTATCGTCCTGAACCCCCTGAGTTGGGAGCGCGCCGACGTCGTGGAGTGCTCGGTGGGGTTCGCCGAGGACTGCATCCATGCCGTCGAGGTGCGCGACTCTCGCGGTCGCGTGGCCCCTTGCGATCTTCTCTCTGTCGAGCATCATCCCACTGGAGGCATCAAGCGGGCGAAGCTCCTCTTCATCGCCCAAGACGTGCCGTCACTCGGCTACGAGGTCTACCGGGTGCTGCCTGCGTCTGGTGAGGCGCCGGCATCGACGTTGGCGACGAACCAGCCGCCCCTGGGTCACGCCGACATTCACACGAACGTCATCGAGAACGAGCACCTTCGGGTAGAGATCGATTCGTGGACGGGGGCCATCCGCAGCCTCATCCACAAGCCTACCCAGTGGGAGGTCGTGGACCCTCAGCGGCCGTACGCGGGCACGATTGCGCGGGAGCGCGACTTTGGGAACTTCTGGGAGTACAACGCCCACTGCAAGGGCGATGCGTTCCTGCCGACGAACCGCAGGCACCCGCTTCCCACACCAGGCGAGGAGCGGGCGGACTTCAGCCACCTCTATGGAGGTGACGGGCGCGTCATACTGGGCCGCGCGCGCGTTGAGCACAACATCAGCTTCGCCTTCGGCAGCGGCTACCTCTCGATGCGCATACGGCTGTATCCCGGCCTGGACCGCGTTGACTTCCACACCGAGTTAGTAAACGGCGAGAAGCGGGTCCGCTATCGCGTCGCTTTCCCGACTACGCTGGGGGACGTGTCCACCATTACCCACGAGATCCCCTTCGGCGCCTTCGATCGGCCTCAGGGGGAGTTCCCAGCGCAGCACTGGATGGACTGCTCCGACGGACGCAATGGCTTGGCGCTACTCAACCGAGGCCTTCCGGGCAACAACCTGGAGGATCGAGTGGCTATGCTGTCGCTCCTCAAGTGCACGGCGCTGGATGAGGGATACGGGGAGGTCGGCGGCTACACGCCGGACAAGAAGACGTCAGACGGATACGAGTTAGGTGTGCGCCACGGGTTCGACTATGCTCTGGTCCCGCACCGAGGGACGTGGCGCGACGCTCAGTTGGTGAGGCGGGGCATGGAGTTCAACCGGCCGCTCATCGCTATCAAGCGCGCTCCGACTGGGGGCGCGCTCCCGCCGCGGCACAGTTTCATCGCCGTGTCCCATCCGGGCGTCGTCATCTCAGCGGTGCAGTGGCACGGCAATGGCCTGCTCATCCGCCTCTACGAGTCGGAGGGTAGCCTCGCTCGCGAAGTGATCCTGCGTGTGGCGGCGCCCATCAAGACCGCGTCGCTGGCTAACCTCCTCGGAGAGCCTCAAGGGGAACTCCCCATCGGCGAGGATGGAGCGAGCTTGCGACTGGATCTGGGACCGTTCAAGATCGCAACCGTACTGCTCAGTTGTGAGGCCGGCTCGGCACGAACGGTAGCAAAGGAGTGAGATTCCCATGATAGCCATGCTCCATCTGCTGGTACCCCTGGGCGCGATGGCCTATGGGCAGGCCCCCAATCTGCTCGCCTCGGCGGAGATCACCAGCAACCTGCACGTGTATACCGATGAGGTCCGCGGTGAGTCGCGGGATATGGTCTGGGATCCCGTGAAGGATAGCTTTGTCCGCGACAGCCCGTGGCACGAGTACGGGGTGGCCTTCGGAGCGGATCTCGGGGTTGTGGCCGAGGCGACGCCCGCTTGGTGGATGGCCGAGTGGGACGATCCTGTCGAGGTCAACTGGGTCTGCCTCTCCGGCGCGTACCCCAATCAGCCGCAACCACGGACGGCGTGGGTCATAGAAGCCCGCATGGACGGCCGGTGGCAGGAGTTGGGGCGTGGCGCCGGCGGGTGGTATGACTCGGGACAGTTCGAGTGGGGCGGCCGAGGGGCCGCTTCCGTATGGCTCGATGGCTTCCGCGTCCGCCTGTTCAGCCCCGACTCAGAGACCTCGCTGAGTAGCATCCACCTTCGGGGGGAGGCGGGGGTATCGTGGGTGGTGGCCCGCCTGCCATCGATCGAGGTCGCCATCCGTCCCCCTTCTCGCATGGCGCGCGCGACTCGGCCCGTGAGCTTGGGTGTCGAGGTGCTCGCGGGCGCTCCCGAACGGTTCGTCTGGGATTTTGGTGACGGGAGCACCGCCGAGGGCCCCGTAGTCGAGCATACGTACGCCAAACCGGGCGCCTACGAGGTGCGACTCACTTGCCGGGGCGGAGGCGACACTGCTTCCGCTCGCTACGATCTGGAGGTCGGAGAGCCGATGGAGATCGCGCTGAAACCGTTGCATGGACCGGTCATGGTCGGTGAGCCGGTAACCCTCGAGGTGGAGGAGATGCTTGGCTCGGCTGCGAGGTATGTTTGGCGTGTGGGCGACGTCGCGGAGCAGGGGGGGGCCCGGAAGACCTTCGTCTTCGCACGGCCCGGGGTCTATCACGTGCTGGTTTCCGCCGACGGCATGGACCCGTCGCACGGGTCTGAGATGCTCATCCGCGTCCATGAGCCGCAGACCGTGTCCCTACCTCAGGTGCTGCTCGACACGGACCAGAAGAACGAACAGGACGACCAGCACTACCTCGCCTACGCTCTCTTCAGCGAGCTGGATGTGCTCGGAGTGAACAGCGTCCACCACGGAGGTGGCCAGGAGGAGCTGAACTACGAGGAGATCCTCAACGTCATCGACCTGTGCCGACGGAGCGGCCTACCGTCAGACCGCGTTCCGCTCGTCTTCCGTGGCGCTGACGAGCGACTGGTCGTGCCCGCTAGTGGCCGTTGGGAGAACACGGAGCCCATCGTGACCGACGCGAGTCGCGCTATCCTGGCCGCGGCCCGTGGCGCGGACCCAGCGCATCCGATATGGGTGTTGCCTGTCGGCCCGGGCACCAATGTGGCGTCGGCGCTTCTCATGGCGCGCCGGGAAGGGCTCGACCTAGAGGGACGCCTCAGGATCATGTGGCTTGCCGGCAACGACACGGGCGCCATTGGGGAGTTCAACGCGAACAACGACCCGTGGTCCGGCTACGTCATGGCTCAGAGCGGCATCGAACTCTGGATCATGCCCGCCCACGTGAGTGGCCGCCTGATGATCGACGTTACGCGCGAGGCGCACCTCTACCCCGATAACCCACTGGGCGACTACCTGGAGGAGATCGTGCCTCGGCATAGCAAGTCGCTCTTCGATCCCTGCTGCCTCGCCGCCGTGATCGCGATGCACCTAGGGAGGGAATGGGTTCTTGAGGTCACCGGCGTCGCTGTAGGGGGCCAGGAGGCCAACTACCAGTGGACCCCGAGCGCCGACCCTAAGGCTACCCGGATCATCTGGGAGATAGACCAGGAGGCCATGAAGATTGATCTCTTCGACACCTTGCGCGGCCGGCCAACTAAGCTGAGACCGTAGTCACATCACGCTACATGCTGCGTGGTGCCCAGGCAGCCGGGTCATCCTGCTCCGTGCAATGATGCCGCTGGCCCCGCAACCGAACTTGGGAGTGATCTCCGGGGCCAGCCCCCAGGGCCGGTGGTCTGGCGCTATCAGCGCCAAAGGGAAACAACGGCTTGACCGTATCCAGGGTGACCGATATGGCCGTCCCTCCCGGACGATCGAGCCGCCCGTCGACCAACAAGGTGTCATGACCGAAGAGCACGTGACGGATGCGTCTGTAGGTATCCTCGAAGACAACCACGTCAAAGAGGCCGACTTCATCCTCGAGGGTCACGAAAACAACGGTCCGGCCACTCTTGGTGGGTGGGCGGTTACGCGAGATAACGATGCCTCCCGCCCGAACGCGCCTACCCGCGGGCATGGAGAGCATATCCAGGCTTCGCACAGTCCCCTCGCGCTCCAAACGATGGCGGATGAGCGCCAATGGGTGACGCAATGGGGAGAGGTGGAGGGCCGTGTAATCGGCCATCAGTAGCTCTCGCTCCATTGCCGCGGGAGATAGCGCCTCCGCCTCCTCGAAACTCGGTACAGAGCGCAGGCCAGCGATCAGACTTCGTTCACGATTACCCAGATCGGACTCCAAATCGGGCAGAATCAACTGATTCCCATCGCCGCGGTCGGCCGCCCTCAGGAGGAATGGGAGCATCCAGAGCAGGCGCCGGCGATGAAGCAGCACATCGCTCCGCATGCGAATGGGGCGGTGAAGATCGGTCACTCCGCTAGGCAGCTCCAGATACTGGTGGGGTGGTTCTTCTCCATAGGCGGGAAGTTCATCGAGGGCGCCCGCCAAGATCAGATTCTCCAGCGAATCCCGGTCCACCCGAACCCGTCGGCAAAGGTCAATGACTGATAGGTAGGGCCCATGACGTTGACGCTCCGCAACGATCTCGTCCTTAGAGCGTTCAGCGAGGTTCTGAACCTGAATCAGGCCAATCCTGATAGCTCCCTTCTCGGTGGTGTACTGAACTTCGCTACGATTCACATCCACTCGCAAGATGGGGATGCCGAGACGCTTGGCGTCCTCGATCAGTGTTCGGGAGGGGTAGTAGCCCATGGGCTGATTGGATAGGACTCCGGCGATGAACTCCGGGGCATAGTGGGCCTTCAGATAGGCGCTTTGGTAGGCGATATGTCCGAAACACGCGGCGTGGCCCTTACAGAATCCATATGCCGCGAAGCCCTGAATCTGCTTGAAAATGCCCTCTGCATCGACACGTGCGTATCCATTGCTCTCGGCGCCCTGAATGAACCTTTGGCGGAGTTCATCGAGCGCATTAGCTGAGATGTGTTTTGTCATCGCCCTCCGGAGGGTGTCAGCCTCGGCCAGATCGAGTCCAGCCACCGCATTGGCTACAAGGAGCACCTGCTCCTGATAGGTAATGACGCCATAGGTCTCGCCCAGAATCGGTTCCAGGGAGGGGTGGGGGAAACACACCGGCTGCCGGCCGTTTCTGCGCTCGACGAATGGGGTCACCATATCCGCCTGCACCGGGCCAGGCCGAAAGAGGGAGATATTGGCGATGACATCACTGAAGTTTCGAGGCCGGAGGCGAACCTGCAGGCTGCGTTCCCCAGGGCTTTCAAGCTGAAAACACCCGACAGTCTTAGCCTCCTGCATCAGTTGATAGGTCTTTTCATCATCCAACGGCACGTTGTCGATATCCGGTCGTGCGCCGATGCGGGCTTCAACGAGATCGAGGCAATGCTCGATGGCGGAGTGCATCCGCAGGCCGAGGAGATCCAGTTTGACCAGTCTCAACGCCTCTACGTCGTCTTTGTCGAACTGGCAGATCACGATCCCCTTTGCGGACCACTGCAGGGGCACGTAGTCGGTCAGAATCCGGTCAGAAATGACGATACCGCCCACGTGGATGCCCAGATGGCGAGGATAGCCGACGATCCTATCGGCGATCTCGACGACCCGGGCGATCGCGCCCAGGTCAAGGTTGAAATACTGGGTTTCCGGGGTCGCCTCAAAGGAGCCCTTCAGGTCGCGGCTTGAAAGGAACGGAAAAACCCGAGCGATCTCGTCGATCTCTTCGGGCGAATACCCCAGCGCCTTAGCCGTCTCCCGCACCGCGGAACGCGCTCGGAACGTGTTGAGAGTGGCGACGGCTGCGACATTATCCTCACCGTACCGCGCGTAGACATACTCCAAAACCTCATCCCGGCGGCGTGAACAGAAGTCAATATCGACGTCCGGGAGTTCTCTCCGGTCGCGATTCATGAACCGTTGGAAGATCATGCCATGCTCGAGGGGATCGGGCTGCACAAGGCCCAGGGCAAAGGCAACGAGGGAGTTCCCAGCCGACCCCCGTCCCGTCGTGCGGATCCCCTTGGAGCGTGCGGCTTGGACGATGTCGTGGCAGATGAGGAAATAGTCGGCGAAATCCAACTCCTCAATCAGCGATAGCTCCTGTGCGAGCCGGTCTTCATACTCGGCACTCGCCCGCTTTCGGAGGCGTTGTTGCATGCCCTCGACAGCCAGCCGCCGGAGTTGCGTCATGGCAGGGACTCCGGTAGGTATTTCCACCTTAGGCATACGCCATCCGGTGCTATCCGTGGTGACCTGACAAGCGTTGGCGATGTACTCGGTGTTCCGAAGAGCCTCGGGGAACTCCCCAAACAACTCGTCCATCTCGCGTTCAGACTTGAGATACCGCTCGCCATTCGTGAAACGCTCTGGATGTGGTTGGGCAACACGTTGGATCAGCCGTATGCAGGAGAGGATATCCTGCGCTGGATAATCACCTGGCTCTGCCTGATGAACATCATTAGTTGCGACAACACGTAGACCCAGGCTCTCGGCGATCCCAACCATGCGGTGGTTATCTTGGTTCTCGTCGAACTCTTCCTGGACGTGGAGCAACTCAACGCAGAGCTTATCGGGGGAGAACATGGCCCGGAGCCGCTTCGCGACGGCATAAGCTGACTGCACCCCCTCCTCCCGAAGTGCGCGATAAAGGGGGCCCCGATAGCATCCCGTGAGGATGAAGAGTCCATTCTGATGTTTGGCAATGGTTTCGAGGTCTGCTTGAGGACGGGTGTACTCGGAGTCGAGATGGGCGCGGGTGATGATCTTGCATAGATTACTCAGACCACTGTGATTTCGCGCTAAGAGCACTAGGTGGGAACCATCAGTAAGGGTGAGCTCAGTTCCGACAATGGGTTTGATGCCGACAGCTCGGGCGGCGGTCTCGAAGCGGACCATCCCATAGAGGCCGTGATGGTCGGTTATCGCGAGGCTTTGCATGCCGAGGTCTCTGGCTCTGCGGCAGAGTTGCTCGGGCGTGGAAGCACCGTCCAGCATGGAGAAGGCGGAGTGGGTGTGTAGGTGGCAGAATGGCATGGCGAGCATAGAACACCCGTTTGGCGATCGTGGTTCGATGCCGTTGAATAGCCAGAAGCAGGGGGCTGCAAGCGCTTTCAGGCCCAAAGACGCGGCTTTCAAGCCCGATACGCTTGTATTGGCGGAATCTGGGTTCTCCACGCCGAAGCCCCCAGCAAGATGCTCTGGAGGTGTTCCAGCATGCTCACCCCCCTCTGGCTGACCATGTGTGCACTCATTCCGCAGCCAGTCCCATGGCCCGATGCCCTTTCCGTCTCCTGGGGCCCGCATGCTGCGCGAATCCCAGTCACCGTAACCAACCTGACGGACGAAGCAATGGCCGGTGAACCGCTCTCCCTACGCGTCGGCGGGGAAGCGGGCGAACTACCCATCGTGGGCGAGGCGATCGCGTCCCTGCGCGTCTGCGATGAGCGAGGGGTGGAACTGCTGTGGAACGTCACCCACAGCGAGGGCGACGGAGATACGCTCCGTGCCGGGGATGCTGTGACCATTCCTGTCTCCTGCGGCCCAAGCGGCAGTGCCCTCCTGCACGTCTATGTGGACAACCCACGCGCCTGGCGTGTGCCTGACATGCTCGTCGCGGGGCTGCGGAACCCCGGCTTCGAGGCAGTCACAGGCGACACGCCAACAGGCTGGAGCCCGGGTCTCACCGATGCCCAACACCGCATGGCCTGGGCGCCCGATCAGGGGATCGATGGCTCCGCAGCCGCGGTCTGCGTCGTGGAGCCGGGGGCCGAAGCGACCTGGGTAGCCTACCGGCAGTTCGGAATCCCCCTGCGAGGCGGCGCTGAGTACGTGTTCCGCGCCTGGGTGAGGGCGGAGGAGGTCGAGGGCACCGCTGGATGGTTCATCCATGTCAATGGTGATGAGCCGATGCTCATCAACGAGGTCATGAACGCCGGCGCCGGCACGTATGGCTGGCGCGAGGTTCGCTACGAGTTCACAGCGCCCGAAGCAGCTCGGGACGCCACAATCGGCACCGTCCTCGCTGGCACCGGGACTGTTTGGTACGACAATGTATCCGTCGAACCTGCTGACAGTGGGCCACTCTACCAGGTGTCCGTCGGTGAACGGGAGTCGCTGAACCTGGACCGTGTCGAGCCAGAGTCGGGGGAGTGGTTGCTCGACGTGGTGAACATGGGCCCCGAACCCCGCAATCTCCTGGTGGCGGCGAACCTCAGGCCCGCCGAACTGTCCTGGCGGCGCTCCCACGGAGACTTCACGAACACAGTGCACGCCGAGGTGGAAGCTCCTGGAGGCGGCGTCACGGTGGAACCGGTGGGGACCCTGGGCTCCGACCTGATGCTGGTGCATCTGCCAGCTCAGACCTATGCCTCTCTGCCGGTGACCGTCGTGCTCGACTCCGCTCAACCGGCCTCCATAGAGGATCTCGCGACCGAGCTCGCCGCTCAACCATCGAACCTCGCTCGCGGAGCCCTCATGGACACGCAGGAGGACCGGGAGGCCTGGGGTGAGGCCCGGTCAGAGGGGGCCACAGCGGACTCAAGCGGTGGATGGTGGCCCGATGGCGCAGCGGGAACATCGTGTCTTCGCCTGGAGGTGCCCCCGGAGACGGCCCCGCGCTGGACCGGCTTCCGACAAACAGGGCTCCCTCTGCGTGAGGGAGCGCACTATCTCTACGGCGGACTCGTCAGGGCTGATGAGTTGGATGGCACCGCCAGCCTCCATGCCCACGTCATGGACGCGGAGGGTGCCGTCCTGGCCTACCTCGGCACCGGACCCGCAGTCGTCCCGCACTCCGAGTGGACCTGGGTGTCGACCGTCTTCGAAGCCCCACCTGGGGCCAGGTCGATCGATCTGCACCTGACCACGAACACATGGGGGACGCTCTACTACGACAGCATCGTGCTGCACGAGGTGGCGGCTCCACTGGACCTCCGACCGGCCCCGGCGCCCCTCGATGATCTGCGCGTGGGCGTGGTCGACCCGATCATCAAGGTGTTCCCTCAGGACATTCCGCCGCCGGCGCCGGCGACAGTCGATCTCCAGTCGGCGAGGAACGAGCACGAAGTGCTGCAGGTCGCGGTACGCCTACCCGACGGCGCCGACAGCTTCACGTGGGAGTTCGAGCCCTTCAGCGGGCCAGGCGAGAACCCCCGAGTAGCTCGGGTGGAGCGGGTCGGCTACGTGCCGGTCGATTCGCCCACCTGCTACCGCCGCTCCGACGGCGCCCCGTGGGAGAGGCGCGTCGGCGCCGGGTCGGCGGGATCGGACGGGTGGCCGGGACGCTGGCCGGATCCTCTGCTGCCTCTGACGGGGAATACAGTGGAGGTCCCTGAGGGCGAGACGACAGCGCTCTGGATCACCCTCTACACCCCGCCTGACGCTGGAGCAGGCGACCACAGTGGGCGCCTCACCGTGTCCTCGGGAGGCGAGAGCATCGACCTGGACGTGAGCTTCCACGTGTGGGACTTCGGCCTCTCCGACGACTCGCGCACGACGGCTATCTACGACCTGCGTGTGGGACCGTCAGGCACGGAGATGCTCGACCTTGGTGATCACGAGGTGCGGGAGGCGTGGTACCGGCTCATGGCCGAGCATCGCGTCTGCCCGGACATGCCCGGTCCCGAGCCCGTCTTCCGGTATGAGGATGGCCAGGTCTCCATGGACGCGCGCGAGTTCGATCGCTGGGCCCGCCTGTGCCTGGATGAGCTGGGGATGAGGGCGTTCTACTCCCCGTGGACCTTCTACGCCCTCGGCTGGGCCTACCGACCTGGCGAACGCTTCGGACTCGAACCCTTCAGTGACGAGTACGTGACTGCCATGCAGTCGATCTATCGCCTCTACATCGACCACCTTACTGAGATGGGGTGGCGTGACCGGCTCATCCACTATGTGTCGGACGAACCCTTCGACTCCGTGCCCCAGGTGGTGGACGACCTTCGGGAGTTCTGCACCCTCTACGAGGCCGTTGCGCCCGACGTTCCTCGTTACTCCAGCACTTGGCACCCCTCGGAGGGGCTGGAGGGCGCCATCACCATGTGGGGGGCGGGGCACTATGGCGTGTTCCCGGTCGAGAAGATGGAAGCGCGCCGCGCGGCTGGTGACCGGATCCTTTTCACTACCGATGGGCAGATGTGCATAGACACGCCGTACCTCGCCGTGGAACGCCTCCTGCCGCATTATGCCTACCACTACGGGGCCGAGGGGTACGAGTTCTGGGGCGTCTCATGGTGGACGTACGATCCGCTGGACTTCGGCTGGCACGACTACATCACTCAGAACGATGGGGTGGGGGAGAACTACTACGTCCGCTACCCGAACGGGGACGGCTACCTCGCCTACCCCGGGGAGCGCTATGGTGTCCGTGGGCCCCTCGCAAGTATCCGATTGGCCCTGGCGCGCGAGGGGCTGGAGGACGGGGAGTACCTGCACACCCTCTCGGACCTGGTGAGTCAGCTAGGCGATAGGCCCGACACGGTACCGGAAGCCGCGGAGGCGCTCGCACTCGCGCGGGAGTTGGTCCCCATCCCCAACGATGGAGGTCTTCGATCGAGCCTAGTGCTGCCGGATCCGACGCGAGTCGGGGAGGTGAGGAGCCGCCTCGCGGCCGCTATCGAGAGCTGCCGCGCAGCGCTGGAGGAGTAGCGCCTCATCGCTTCAGCGCATCACAGATCAACAACACGAGGCTCCCAGTCCATCGCGCCGAGAGTGGCCATGTAGTCGTCGGCCGTGATATCGCCGGGGCGGCGCTCCAGGAGGGCCACTACGAGGGCCTCAAGCACGTTCGTGCCAGGCGAGCGTCCCCCGAGGGTCAGGTCGGGAGTGCTCGTCACGAGCCGCCGCACTCCCCGTTCCCGGAGGAGCTGGAGGTCATCTGGCTTCGTCGTGTTGGTGATGATCGTCTTGCCCATGAGGTTCTGGGCCAGGTAGCGGCGGATGTACTGGAAGTCACCGCAGATGGTATCGGCCCACTCGTAGAAGCGGGGGTACCGCGGCGCGATCGCCTCCTGCTTCGCCCCTGTGGGGTAGAACCACGACTGCGGGCACTGCGTGATGACCGGGAGGAAGGTGCGAGCTACCAATGCGAGGGCTCGCTCGGAGCGGAGGGGGACGGGCACGCCCAGGCTGAAGATGAGATCCCCCATGATGGTCTCTCCGCCCTGCCTCGCGATGGCTTCGGCCATCCCGAAGCGGTCAACGGCGGAGACGATGAGAGTTCGCGAATGGGCGAAGTCGACGACTCCCTCCGCCACGAGCCACTCGATGGTACGCCGCTCGATCGTATTCTTCAGCCCGCTACCGTCCACGATGGGCGTGTCGCCCGCCTCGAGCGCCATGCGGTACTCGTAGCGCCAACGGTACCGGCGTCCCCCAGCGACGACGTAGATGTCGCCGCCGCCGAACCCAAAGCAGTCGACGGTGTCGCGCTCGCTGCGGAGGATCTCCACAAAGCGCCTTCGGCTCGAGGCAGTCCCTATCCGCTGGACGCGCACTGCCTGTCCCAGGAACTCGCCCGTGACATCGTAGTCCCCCTGCGGCGATCCCAGGCTCGGGCTCAGGACTCGCTTCATGCCCTAGCTCTCCCGCTGGAGTTGGGCTAGGACATCGAGCACCTCGGCGACGGACCACGCCTGGGACACGGCTCCCCTAGGGGTATGCGGTGGCTCGGCATCGAAGATCTCGTTGATGCTTCCAACGCACCCCTCACGCCCAACGTGCTCGAGCAGGGGCTCCAGCCACGCACGAACCTGGTCCTTCGCCTCAGCGGTCTCTTCATGGACCCGGAGGTAGGCGCGTAGGAAGGAACCGATGGGCCAGGCCCACACCGTGCCGGAGTGGTACGCCGCGTCACGCTCCTGCGGCGCCCCGATGTAGATGCCGCGATAGTCGGGCTCATCGGGCGACAAGGTGCGGAGACCCATGGGCGTCAGGAGCTTCTCCTCCATCACCCTGAGAGCGGAGAGAGCGTGCGTGCGGTCGGCGATCTCGTAGGGCAGAGCCAGAGCGATGGCTTGGTTGCAGCGGAGCCGGGTATCCAGGCCGCTGGGTGTCAGGACGTCGCCGTAGTACCCACCCTCCTCATGCCAGAAGCCACCCTCGAAAGAGGCCTTCGCGCGCTCCGCCATGAGGCCGAACCGCTCCGAGGCTTCGGACTCGCCCAGCAGCTCCCCGAACTCCGCGGCGATCATGAGAGCGTTGAACCACAGGGCAGCGATCTCCACAGGCTTTCCGGCGCGGGGGGTGACAACCCAGTCGTCCACCTTGGCATCCATCCAGGTGAGTTGGTGATACGCATCCCCTTGGCGCAGCAGGCCGTCCTCCGGGTCCACCTGTATCCCGTAGAGGGTTCCTCGGACGTGCCAGTCGATGCTATCGGTCAGGGCGGGCCAGAGGCCCGCCACGAAGTCGCGACGCTCCGCTGGCGCGAGGGCATCGGCCACTCGCTTCGCCGCCACAAACATCATGAGGGTGGCATCGACGGTATTGTAGTCGGGCGCCTCGCCGTGGTCGGGGAAGCGATTGGGGATGATGCCCTGGCTCATGTGCGCCGCGAAACCCTCGATGACGGAGCGGGCTAGGTCAAGCCGTCCCTGGGGCAGGGTGATGCCAGGGAGCGCGATCATGGCGTCCCGGCCCCAGTCAGTGAACCAGTGGAATCCGGCTACGATGGTCGTCTGGCCCGAGTCTCGACGGGCCACGAAACTGTCCGCGGCGACGAGGAGGGCCCGAACGCGCGTGTCGGCAGAGCCCCCCAGGACCCCTTCACCGATCACCTCAGCCTCATGGGTCTCTGCCGCCCCAAGGATACTGTGAGCCTCGGCGCCATCCGTCTCCACGGTGGCCAGGGTGATGCCGACAGGGACCTCCGGGACCAGTTCGATGGCCCAGCGGCCTGGGCAGAAGAGGTCCTCCTCGAAGTCCAGGCCACGGATCCGTTCACGGTCGTACTGCAGATTGTAGTACCACACGCCCAGGGGCGTAACCTCGCCCCGTTCGAAACCGAAGTGGATCTCGGGCCCGCCGGGATAGGGACGCATCACGGCGCGCTGACCTTGCACAACCAGAGAGCCGTCGAACTCGGCATGCTCCCTCTGACAGTGGTGGTATGCGCGACAGGCCGTGAGGGGGCGAAGTTCGAGGGTCACCGGCTCTGGCCCGATCCAGCGGTACACCACAGCCGTGACGTCGCGGTCCCGGGCCATGGCGACGCGCCGTTCGAGGGCGCCGCTCTTGAGCCTCCAGAGGTGGCGTACGACGCATCCGCCCGCGTCGACTTCCTCGAGGAGCTCGTGACCCTTGGGGTGGATGACATCCGGGTACTTGTTGCAGCCAAGCTCGATACGCAACACCCGATCCAGGATGGCCTCGGAGAGCTTGGCGACCAGAAGGCGGCGGTCGGCGAGGGGCCTCGCCCCCGCCACAAGTAGGCCGTGGTAGCGGCGAGTGGAGACGTTCGCCAAGGTTGAGGAGGCGTAGGCACCCCGTCCGTTCGACAGAACCCACTCACGGGCGGAGGAACGCTCCAGATCGGTCAGGTCCGTGCCGGTGAATCTGAACATGGGACCAGCCTCCTAGCCGTATACCCAGGCCTTCTTCGCTACGCCGCAGCATTGCCCTCGCGAAAACCGAGGAGTACGGGCGCCGATGGCGGAACAACATAGAGGCACCGCACGTTTGATGAGCGCGGTACTCAGGCCAATGTCCACCCCCCATAGGGGGCACATATTGGAGGGTACGACAAATGGAGCAACAGGGCATCACCCGACGGGATTTCATTGGGAAGAGCGCTGCCGCCGCGGCGGTGGCGGGGCTAAGCGCCAGCGCGCTGGGCCAGGTCGCATGGGCGCAGGTCGGCGGCGACCGCGTCAAGGCCGGCTGGCTCGGCTCTGGCATTCGCGGTTACCATCTGCTCAACATCGCGGTGGATCTACCCCAGGTTGAGGTAGTCGCGGTGGCTGACATCTTCGAGGGGTGGCGGGACCGGGCTGTCGGACTCGTGGCGGAGAAGGGGGGCAAGGCGACGGGCTACCCCGATCTCGAGACGATGCTCGCGGAGGCGGACATCGACTGTGTCGTGGCGGCGACCCCAGAGCACAGCCACATTCTGCACATCAAGCAGACCCTCGATGCGGACAAGGACATCTTCATCGAGAAGCCCATGACCCACACCTGGGAGGAGGGCGTTGAGGTCGTTCGGCTCAACGAGAAGAAGCGCAAGATCATCCAGGTCGGCACGCAGCGCCGCAGCGTGGACATCTACTACACCGCGCGTGACCTTGTGCAGTCAGGGGCCATCGGCGAGATCACCCAGTGCAAGGGCTGGTGGCATCGCAACAGCAAGGCCACGGATCCGCAGTGGCGGTACCCGCTTCCCGAAGGCGCGACGGAGGACACGATCAACTGGCGCAAGTTCCTCTACAACGCGCCCAAGGTGCCCTTCGATATCAACCGCTACTTCCAGTGGCGCTGCTACTGGGACTACTCGAACGGCCCGGCGGGCGATCTGATGGTCCACCAGCTCGACGCCATCAATATCGTCATGGGCGGCGAGATGCCCGATTCGGCCATGGGCATGGGCAGCATCTACCGCTTCCATGAGCTTGGCCGGACCACGCCGGACACCTGGAACGCGATCCTGGAGTTCCCGGCTAGGGACTGGGCGCCCTCGGGCTACATGGTCCAGTACTCCTGCGTGTTCAGCAACGAGCGGGACGGGTACGGCGAGATATTCTACGGCACCAACGGCACGATCGTGATGAACGACCGCGAGATGAAGGTCATCCCCGAGCCCGGCCACGTGGCAGACAAGACCATCGAGGGGCTGGAAGTGGCTTCCGAGGTCTGGGGCGACAAGGAGCATCTCATCAACTTCTTCGAGTGCGTCCAGTCGCGCAAGGAGCCGAACTGCACGGAGAAGCACGGCCACTACGCAGCCTCGGCCGCTCACATGGCCGTCATGAGCCACCACAAGGGCAAGAAGGTCCTGTGGGACCACCGGCGGCAAGGGCCCTACACCCTGTAGGCTTGCCCAAGGCACACACATCGCGGCAGCCGCTTCCGAACTCGGGAGCGGCTGCTCGCTGTACTCTCATCATGTGCTATCGGAGTACGTAGGATCACAGGCGCCCTGGCAGATGGGCGAGGGCGACATCGGCGATCGAGGCCGCGTCGAGCCCGAAGCGCCGCCTCAGGGACGCGGTGTCTCCATGCTCCACGAAGATGTCCGGCAGCCCCAGGCGATGGGCCACCAGCTTGGACACGTGGGCCGACTCCAGCATCTCCAGCACGCCGGATCCGAAGCCGCCTTGAAGGGCGTTCTCCTCGACGGTGACGAGCACGCCGGTCTTCAGAACGGACTCACGGATGGTGTTCAGGTCCAGAGGTTTGGCGAAGCGGGCATCTATCACCTCTGCCTGGATCTCCTGCTTCCCGAGGATCTCCGCCGCCCCCAGGGCCTCCTGCAGCAGGCCTCCGATGCTCAGCAGCGTGCAGTCCCTGCCTTCGCGCGCCACCCTCGCGCTACCAATGGGGAGCACCTGCATGGGCCGATCGATCGGTACGCCGGGGCTCGCACTGCGTGGGTAGCGGATCGCTGCCGGCCCGTCGTGGCACAGCGCGGTCATCAGCATGTCGCGCATCTCGAGGTCGTCCGAGGGGGCCATGAGCACGAGCTCGGGGAAGTGCCGCATGTACGAGAGGTCGTATACCCCATGGTGGGTCGGGCCGTCAGCGCCCACGATTCCGGCGCGGTCTAGGCAGAAGGTCACGGGCAGTCCCTGCAGACAGACGTCGTGGATGACCTCGTCATAGGCTCGCTGTAGGAAGGTCGAGTAGATGGCCACGACGGGGCGGAGGCCCGCAGCGGCTAGCCCGGCAGCAAAGGTCACGGCGTGCTGCTCCGCCATCCCGACGTCGAAGAAGCGGTCGGGGTAAGCCTCCGCGAAGCCCATAAGCCCGGTGCCTGGCCCCATGGCGGCGGTGATCGCCACGATGCGCTCATCCTCGGCAGCCAACTCGATCAGAGCTTCGGCGAAGATCTCCGTGTAGGGCCGTCCCGGGCCGCTCGGGGGCGCAGTCTCGCCAGTCTCAACGTCGAAGGGTTGTACCCCATGGAAGCGCTCGGCATTAGACTCGGCGGGCCGGTAGCCCTTGCCCTTCTCCGTGTGAACATGCACAAGGATGGGGCCTGGCAGATCATGGACGAGCTCGAATGTTCTCAGTAGCTCCTCGATGTCGTGCCCGTCCACAGGCCCGATGTAGTCAAGGCCAAAGGCCTCGAACAGGGTGCCCGGGAGGACCAGATGCCGAGCGCCATCCTTGACGCGGCCCAAGACCTCGAGAACCGTGGAGCCGACGCCGAGGGGGTCGTACTGAGTCACCAGGCCCTTCAGGTGCTCCTTGGCTCGGCGGTAACCACGATCGTACCGAAGTCGGTGGAGTGACCGAGCCACGCCGCCAACGTTGGGACTGATGGACATCCCATTGTCGTTCAGCACGACGGTGAGGTCGGTCCCGATGTGGCCCGCCTGGTTGAGCCCCTCCATGGCGAGCCCGCCCGTCATGGCGCCATCGCCGATGACGGCAATAACCCGGTTCGAGCCGCCTTGTCGGTCCCGGGCGACGGCCATGCCGAGGGCTGCGGAGATGGATGTCGAGCCGTGTCCGGCGCCGAATGAGTCGTGCTCGGACTCGTCTCGCTTGGGGAAGCCGGAGATGCCACCCGTCTGGCGCAGGGTGCCGAAACGGTCTCGACGCCCGGTTATGAGCTTGTGCACGTAGCACTGGTGCCCCACGTCCCAGACGATCTTGTCCCGCGGGCTGTCGTAAACACGGTGCAGCGCCAGGGTCAACTCGACGATCCCGAGGTTGGGCGCGAGATGCCCTCCCGTCTGTGACACGGACTGGATGAGGAACTCACGGATCTCGGCTGCCAGATCTTGAAAGCGCTCCCGTGGGAGCTCCTTCAGATCCTGGGGGCAGTTGATGGTATTCAGTATGTCGCACATTGCGTTGGCCTCCGCCCTGACGGGTCAGTCGGCCTCGTCTCCCTCCGCGGCGCCTCGGGGAGATCCATCGGTGAGCGTGCGGATCTTCTCAGCCGCTACCTCAAGCCGCTGTGCGCATAGCTCCTTGAGCTTAGTGCCCTCCTCGAACAAAGCCAGCGCCTCCTCGAGGCTGGGGTCGCCACGCTCCAACTCCGCCACAATCTGTTCGAGTCGAGCCAACGCCTGCTCGAAGGTCTGTTCTGCCGTCTTCTTGGCTGGCATCCGCCGCTCCTTAGCTGGTCGATTCACTGGAGGATCCGTGCACCGCCGTGACCTGGGCATCCAAGGCGCCGGCCGCGAGAATGACCTCGATCGCCGCGCCCTCCTCCGTGTCCTGAGCCCTCCGCAATACCTGTCCATCGGGAGTGCGGACGATGGAGTAGCCTCGCTCCAGTGTCCGCTTCGGCCCGAGGTCGGAAACGCGGCTGCCGAGTCTGTCGAGCCGGTCACTGGCCACCCGCAGGCACTCGCGGACCGCCCTTACGAGAGCCTCTGAGCACTCGTCGAGCCTCTGCGTGGGCGCGGCCAGGAGGTCGCCAGGGCGAGCGAAGGGCACACGGGCTTCCAGACGATCGAGGGAACCGCGAGCCCGTTCCGCTAAGGCCCTCAAGCCATTCTGGAGCCTGGCCTGGGCCGAGTCAAGCTGGCCTAAAAGCTCCGTTCGGTCGGGCACCGCTATCTCCGCCGCCGCCGAGGGCGTGGGGGCGCGGACGTCGGCAGCGAAGTCAGTCAGGGTGAAATCCGTCTCGTGGCCGACCGCCGAGACGATCGGCACCGGGCACGCCGCGACCGTGCGAACCAACCCCTCATCGTTGAAGCACCACAGGTCCTCCATCGAGCCGCCCCCACGACCGATGATCACCACGTCCACATCGGGGACTTCAGCGGCGGCTTCCAGGGCCGCGATGAGCGACGGCGGCGCGGTGCTCCCTTGCACCACCGCCGGCACTAAGGTCACCCGAGCCGGAGGGAAACGGCGAGCCAGAATCGTGAGCATGTCCTGAGTGCCCGCTCCGGTCGCGGCCGACACAACGGCGATCGCACGGGGGTACCGCGGCAGACTGCGCTTCCGTTCGCTGTCGAACAGGCCTTCCTCAGCCAGCCGCGCCTTGAGAGCCTCGAACTGGGCCCAGAGGTCACCGGCGCCTACGGGGCTCATCCGCGATACATAGAGTTGGTACCGGCCGTGGGGCGCGTAGACACCCACGCGGCCCTTCACCACGACCTCGGCGCCATCCTCAGGTTTGAACCGCAGGGACGAGGCGTCCGACCGCCACATCACGCATGGAAGCGACGCCCCCTTGTCCCGCAGCGAGAAGTAGAGATGCCCCGAGGAGGGTCTGCTGACGTTCGTGAGTTCGCCCTGGACCGAGCAGTGACCCAGAAGGGGATCGTCCTCTAGGAGGCTGCTGATATGCTGCGTCAGTTCCGTGACGCTGAGGGGCGCCTCACTCAAGCCAAGCCAGCCTTCCGCTCCGCCGACTCCACTGTGTTGGCCAGGAGCATGGCGATTGTCATCGGGCCGACTCCCCCGGGCGACGGTGATATCTTGCCCGCGACTTCCACCGCTTCATCGAAGTCCACGTCGCCGCATAGGCTTCCGTCTTCGAGTCGGTTCGTGCCAACGTCGATGACTGTAGCGCCGGGCTTGATCCAGTCGCCCTTGACCATCTTCGGACGTCCGATGGCGACCACCAGTATGTCTGCTTCGCGGCAGACGGCAGGGAGGTCGCGAGTCCGACTGTGGCAGACCGTAAGCGTGGCGTGCCGGGCGAGCAGGAGGAGCGCCACCGGCTTTCCGACGATGTTCGACCGTCCAAGCACTACGGCCCGCGCGCCACGAATCTCCGTCCCCGCGCTGTCGATCAGCTCGATCACTCCGCGCGGGGTGCACGCCACGAAGGGCGCCGTTCCAGTACGGAGCAGCTCGCCCAGGTTGTGGGGATGAAACCCGTCCACATCCTTGTGGGGCGCGGTCGCGGAGCAGACCGCCTCCGCATCAATGTGGGAGGGCACGGGCTGCTGGACGAGGATCCCATGAATGCGCGGATCCTGGTTCATCTCCTCGATGCTCGCGAATACCTGCTCGGGGGAGGCGTCCCCGGGCAGCGTGACCTGCCGGCTGTAGATGTCGGCCTTGGCGCACGCCTTCTCTTTCATCCTCACGTACGTGGCGGAGGCTGCATCATCGCCTACCAGCATTACGCCGAGGCCGGGCGGGCAGCCCAGGACCTCCTCGACTTTGGCGACGCGCGCGGGTAGTCCATCACGAATCCTCTGGGCGACAGCTCTTCCGTCAATGATCTCGGCCGGCACAGTCAGTCATCCCTCTCCTCGTTGCTCTCACCCGAAGGGCGGTCCGCCTGCACGGCCGACAGCACACCGTTCACGAAGCTCGCACATTCGGGCGTCGAGTAGCGCTTTGCCAGTTCAACCGCCTCGTTGATGGACACCTGCCACGGGATGTCCGAGCAATAGAGCAGCTCGCGCAGGGCGAGCCGAAGGATGTTCTTGTCGATCACAGGCATACGGTCGATGGTCCAGTCTTGGGCGTACTCGGCGATCATCCCGTCCAGTTCGTCGACACGCTCACTCACCCCGTACACGGCCTCGATCACGAAGGTCCGCATCCCGTCATCAGGGCTGCTATCTCGCTCCCAGCTCTCCAGGCATGAGTTGACGTCCTCCAACGGCAGGGCGGGCCCTCCCCAGATCTCTGCCTGGTATAGGAGCTGCACGGCGGCTCGGCGCGCTTGTCGTCGTTTGGACATGCCGGCTGGGTACCTGCTTCCACATCGTGTGAGGAGCCCCACACGGATCGTCTCCACGTGGCTCGTTGCGGAGCCACGAAAGGCCAGTTTACCCCAAAGGACCAGTCGGAGTCAGGATGGAAGGTGGCCCAACAGCGATGGTGAATCACAACTTGTGACTCCTCCGAACACCATAAGAAGCTGGTAAGCCATGAGCACCCGTGACCGTCACGCCGAGCGGCCGCGCTACATGCGCTGTCTGCGCAAGACCGAGCCAGAGCCCGGCTTCCACCTCGAACAGGCAACGAAGCCGGTCCCTCTACGGGGCGAGGTGCTCATCCGAGTCACCAGCGCCGCCATCTGCGGAACCGATGTGCACATCTACCAGTGGGACGAGTGGTCCGCGAATCGGATCAAGCCGCCTACCATCATCGGCCATGAGTTCGTGGGGGTCGTTGAGCAACTGGGCCAAGGCGTCACCCAGCCCCTGGAGGTTGGACAGCGGGTCAGCGCCGAGGGCCATATCTGTTGCGGCACGTGCTACTACTGCCGGACAGGCAAGGCCCACCTGTGCCAGAGCGTTGAGATCATCGGCGTCGATCGAGACGGGTGCTTCGCCGACTGGATCTCCATGCCGGCGGGCAACGTGTGGCCCATCCACGCGGACATCCCCGATCGATGGGCCTCCGTGATGGACCCTCTCGGCAACGCGATGCACACCGTAGCCAGCGCCGACGTGGCCGGGGCTTCCGTCCTCTGCGTCGGGGCCGGGCCCATCGGTCTATTCTCCGTGCCCATAGCGAAAGCGCGCGGGGCGTCGCGCGTCATCGTGAGCGAGCCCAACGCCTACCGACGCGGATTGGCTGAGGCGGTGGGTGCGGATCTCGTGCTGGATCCTACTACGGGGGACTTGGAAGCGGCGGTCATGGAGGTCACTCGCGGGATGGGCGTCGATGTCATCCTGGAGATGTCCGGACACCCGGGCGCCTTCAGGCAGGCCTTGCGTCTCGCTCGCTTGGCGGGCACCATGGTCTTGCTGGGCATACCCTCTAGGGAGTTCGCCATCGACTGGGCCGAGGAGGTCATCTTCAAGGCTCTGACCCTCGTCGGCGTCAATGGCCGCCGGATGTTCGAGACCTGGTACCAGACGGAGGAGTTCCTCCTCACCCACGGCCCCTCCATCGAGCCGGTGCTGACGCATACGATGCCCATGGAGGACTTCGACACCGCCTTCCGGTACCTCACCAGCGGACGAGCGGGCAAGATCATCCTCGACTTCGGAGGCTAGACCCATGAATGTGCCGTTCCACCAGGGTATCCAGGGCGAGATCGACGCAATGGAAGCGAAGGGCACCCTGAAGTCCTTCCAGCACCTCCAAGCGCCCATGTCAGCCCACACGCGCATGGAAGGGCGTGGCGAAGTCCTCGTCATGTCCTCCAACAACTACCTCGGCTTGGCGAGCGAGCCAGAGGTTGTGGAGGCAGGCAAGCGCGCTCTCGATGAGTACGGCGCTGGCACGGCGTCTGTGCGCTTCATATGCGGCACTTTCACGATCCACAGGGAACTGGAGGAGGAACTCGCGCGGTTCTTCGGGACCGAGCGCGCGCTGTCATATGTAGCGTGCTGGAACGCCAACACGGGGCTGATTCCGACCATCAGTGGCCCCGAGGACGTCTTGATCTGCGATGAGCTGAACCACGCGAGCCTCATCGACGGCGTCCGCTTGGCTTCCAAGACCCCGCGAGCCATCTACCGTCACGCGGACATGGACCATCTCGCCGATCTGCTGGAAGAACACGCCACCGCGCGTCGCAAGATCGTCGTTACCGATGGCGTCTTCAGTATGGAGGGTGACCTGGCCCCGCTCGACCGGCTCGTGGAGCTGTGTGAGCAGCATGGAGCGATAAGCCTCGTCGATGACTCCCACGGCACCGGCGTGGTTGGGCCCACAGGCCGCGGGACTGCCGAGCATTTCGGGGTCCAGGACCGAGTTGACATCTACACGAGCACCCTGGGCAAGGCTCTTGGGGGGGCCGCAGGAGGCTTCGTGGCCTCGTCGGCTGCTGTAATAGGTCTCCTTGAACAGGCCTCGCGCCCCCAGATCTTCTCGAACGCCCTGCCACCCACCGTCTCTGCCAGTTCCCTGCAAGCGCTCCGGATGCTCGCGCGCGACCCGGGGCGTGTCCAGGAGCTTCAGCGTAAGGTGGAGGTCTGTCGTGCCATGCTCCGCGAGCGGGGCTATGACGTGAACGACCACCCATCGGCGATCATCCCCATCATGATCGGCGACACGGCGAAGGCGATTGCCGCGAGCGCGGCGCTCCTTGCCCAAGGCGTGTTCGTGACGGGTTTCGGCTTCCCCGTGGTGCCGGAGGGCACGGCGCGGATCCGCGTGCAGGTCTCCTACGCCCACACCGAGGACGACTTCGTCCGCTTCATGGATGCTCTGGATGCGGTTCTGAGGGGCTAGGGCAGGGCGGGCGGTTACAGTCAGAGCATGGCCTCGAGTGTGAGCCACTCGATGAAGCGCATGACGGCACTGAGCATGAACAGCGCGAAGAGGGCTAGGATGGCGTAGACAACGCCTTGGCCCGACATGTCGGTGACGAACTCCTGCGCCGCGTCAGCGCCCCCCTCGGCAAGCCACATGGTCTTCACGAGCCCAGCCGTCCGCTCGATGACCAGGTCGTACGCTGTCAGGAAGAGGGGGTGGAGGGCGTACACGAGCAGAGCGGTGATGGGGATAGCGAGAGGGCTCAGGAACCGGAACTTGCGCCGCTGGTGCTCCTGGTAGATCCGGCAGTCGCGACAGAACAGCTTCCGCTCGAACTCCCCGCCGCCCATGGACTTGGCCTCTTCCTGGAGCCAGTCCGCCTCGTCGGCGCGGACGCCCTCCGTGCGGTCCTTGCGCAGCGCTTGGTAGAGGTAGCGGGCGTCACACATGCAGCCCGTCTGGAGGCGCCAACAGGAGCGCTTGACCTCCCAGGGCTTGCAGACCTCCCGGATGAAGTCGATGCAGTGGGGAAGCTCCCAGCAGCGAGCGAGGGGGCCGGGCCGGGTGTATACGTTCGCCTTCAGCGGTCGGTCCGCGGCGCGGGAGATCAACTCGCGATTGGAGTCGGGCAGCGACTTATCCGAGGTGTCGGTCAGCATGCGGTCTACCACGAAGATGGCGGCGCGTAGAGCCCCCAGGCCCCAGAGGAAGACGCCGACGAAGATGAAGGTCTTCCGCAGCAGATCGACGGCAAGGTTGGGCCCGGGAGTTGCCGAGGAGAAGTGATGGATACCCAACTCCATCAGGATGGGTAAACCGAAGTAGACGACGGCCCCTCCGATTCCCGCGATCAGGATGAGGCCATCGTCCTCCAGGCTGCGTACGAGATAGGCCAGGGAGCCACAGATCACCGAGTACATGAAGAGCAGGCCGATCCAGTGGTACTTCGCGGCCCCGGCGGCGGTGATACCCTTGTCGCCCAAGTCACCTGACAGCACGGCCAGAGCCAGGTACAACAGACAGAGAACGAGGACTCCTACGGAGCCATAGAGGATGTAGTTGCAGGCACTAATGACGGTGACACCGATCTTGGTGTCATAGAAGGCCTGGATGGTCTCTCTAAGCTGGCTTTCCCGTTCCCGGCTCTCGTCGGCCATACGCTTCCCCTGCGACGGATAGTCTACACCGGCAGTCGCAAGAAGGACGCCCAGCACGTCCCATGTGTCCGTTCGCAGTGCGCCCTCCTGCCGAGGGACGTGGCGGACTACAAACCTCGACCGGAGGGAGGCCCGAGCGTGTGTCGGCCTCCCTCAACTCTCTTGGCGAGGCCTAACGCCCCTGCTTCCGGTTGGGGGTGCTAGCCGCGCCCTCTTCTTCATCCCCATGGAGCAGCCGCTTGAACTCCTCGGGGTCGCTGGATTTGAGCAGGGCGTCCTCCTCGGTCACGACGCCTCGCTTCACGTAGTTCGCGAGGCACATGTCGAGGGTCATCATGCCGTGCTTGATGCCTGTCTGAATGGAACCTTGGATCTGGTAGCTCTTGGCCTCACGGATGAGGTTCCGAATCGACCAGATGCAGAGCATGATCTCCCACGCTGCGATGCGGCCCTTCCCCTCCGCTCGCCGCAGGAGAGTCTGCGAGATGACTCCCACGAGGTTGACGGAGAGCTGCATACGGACCTGCTGCTGCTGGTAGGGGGGGAAGACGTCGATGATACGATCGACCGTCTGAACCGCGTTCGTCGTGTGGAGGGTGGCGAACACAAGGTGGCCGGTCTCGGCGGCCGTGATAGCGAGCTGCATCGTCTCGAGGTCGCGCATCTCACCGACCAGGATCACATCAGGGTCCTGCCGCAGAACGTGCTTGAGAGCCGCCTGGAAGCTGTATGTATCGACCCCGAGCTCGCGCTGATTGACGAGGGCAACCTTGTCCTCATGGATGTACTCGATGGGGTCCTCAATGGTCATGATGTGGTTGGGGCTGGTCGCGTTGACGTGGTTCACGAGCGCAGCGAGGGTGGTGGACTTACCACACCCGGTGGGACCGGTAACTAGGACGAAACCACGAGGACGCTCCGCGAAGTAGTGGCCGATCTTCACGGGCAGCCCCACTTGCTCGATCGTGGGAACCTCGAAGGGGATACACCGGAAGGCGGCGCCCATGGAGCCGCGCTGCCGGAACATATTCACACGGAAACGGGAGACGCCCTCGATGATGTGGGCGGTGTCCAGCTCCATCTCTTCCTCAAACGTCTTGATCTGGCGGTCGGTCAGGATCTCATAGCACATCTGGCGAACTGCGTCGGGCTCCAGGACGCCGCGTTCCTTCTGCTCGATGAGCTCTCCATCGACACGGAACCACGGGGCCGAGTGGGCATGAAGCAGAAGGTCCGAGCCTCGGGCCTTCACCATGTCGATCATCAGTTGTTCGAGGGCTTTGGGCACGTCGCGCATCCTCTCTTCAGTCCGGTCGGCCTATCTTCAAGCTACGCCTGGGGCTGCCCATCGGTGACGATGCCAAGCCGACGCTGGGCCAGCTCCGTGAACTCGCGAGGATTGTTCGACTTGGCGAGGGCCTCCTCGAATGTCACCAGGTCCTGCTGGATCAGGGTCAGTAGGTAGTGCTCCAGGGAGATCATACCGGCCTCGCTGCCCGTCTGCACGAGGGCGGGGATCTGGTGCGTCTTGCCCTCGCGGACGATGGTCTTGATGGCTGGCGTGCCGACCATGATCTCGAAGGCGGCAACCCGGCCGTGGCCCGACTTCAGCGGCAGCAGTGTCTGGCAGACGATGGCCTCCAACGTCGTCGCGAGCTGGGACCGGATCTGCTCTTGCTGCTCGGGAGGGAAGACGTCGATCACACGGTCGATCGTCTGTGCGGCATCAGTAGTGTGCAGAGTGGCGAGCACCAAGTGGCCCGTCTCAGCCGCAGTGATCGCGAGCTGGATCGTCTCGAGGTCGCGCATCTCACCGACCAGGATGATGTCTGGGTTCTGCCGCATGACGTGTCGTAGGGCATGCCCGAAGCTGTGGGTATCACCGCCGAGCTCACGCTGGTTGATGCAGCAGAGGTTGTCCGAGTGGATGAACTCCAACGGGTCCTCGATCGTGATGATGTGCGCATGGCGGTGGGCATTCATGTGGTGAACCATGGCCGCTAGCGTGGTGGACTTGCCCGAGCCGGTCGGGCCTGTAACTAGGACCAGGCCTCGAGGCCGCATGGATATCTGCTTCAAGACAGGCGGCAGGCCCAGCTCGTCGATCGAGGGGATCTGGAAGGGGATATGCCGGAAGACCCCCCCTACATAGCCCCGCTGCTGAAGCACGTTGACACGGTAACGCCCGACACCCGAGATGCTGTGGGAGAGGTCCAGTTCGAGGTTCTCCTCGTACTCGTCGACCTGCTCTTGGCTCAGGATGGAGTACATCGCGGCGCGCACGTCATCGGGAGACATGCGGGGGTACCCTTCGAGCCGGTAGAGCGTTCCGTCGACCCTGATAACCGGAGGTTGTCCGACCTTCATGTGAAGGTCGGAGCCGTTCCGTTCCACCAGTGTGGTCAAGAGTTCCGTAAGATCGATCACGGCGCCCTCCCTGTCTAGCAGCAACCCGCCAGCCGCGGAGGCCCGGGTCGCCTGCGCGGGCTTGTCCTACGCCTGTCTGCGGAGCATCTGGCGCAGCTCCGTCAGGTTGCCGGCGTTGGCCAAGGCGGTCTCCTCGCTGATGAGTCCCTGCTTGAAGTACCGGTCCAGCACTTGGTTCATGGTCTGCATGCCCCAGAACTCGCCCTCACCGACAGCATCGTACATCTGGGAGATCCGGGCTTCCTCGATGTACTTCTGGATCGTCGGGGTGACGACCATGATCTCAAGGGCGGCGATGCGCCGCTGCCCGTCGGCCGTGCGCACGAGCTTCTGAGAGATCACGCCCTGCAGCGACTGGCTCATGCGGAGCGAGATCTGCTCCTTCTCGTGGGGCGGGAACATGTTCAGAACACGCTCAACCGTCTCTGCCGCGCTGCGGGTGTGAACCGTCGAGAAGACCAAGTGGCCCGTCTCGGCGGCCTGCATGGCGGCATGCATGGTCTCCACGTCGCGCATCTCGCCAATAAGGATGATATTCGGGGCCTGGCGGAGGACGGTCTTCAGTGCGGCATGGAACCCCTCGGTGTCGATGCCGACCTCGCGTTGGGTGACGATGCCGCGCTTGTCCCTGTGCACATACTCCAGCGGGTCTTCAACCGTTACGATATGTACGGGCTGCTTTGAGTTGATCTCGTCGAGCATGGCGGCCAGCGTGGTTGACTTGCCGCAACCCGTAGGCCCGGTCACCAGTATGAGCCCTTGCTGCCGCTTGCACAGCTCCTTGAGAACCTCTGGGAGCCCAAGGTCATCAATGGTCGGGACGTCGAGAGGGATCAGGCGCATGACAACGCCGATGGAGCCGCGCTGCTGGTGGATGTTGACTCGGAAACGGATCAGATCGGGGATGGTGATGCCCATATCCATCTCATGGGTGCGCTCGAAGCGCTTGATCTGCTCCTCGCTCATCATCTCATAGGCGATCTGCTTGGTGTCCTCGGCCGTAAGAGTGGGCAGATCAATGGCGGCGATGCGGCCCCTGACCTTGATGCAGGGCCGGTTGCCTTCCTTGATGAAGATGTCCGAGGCGCCCTGCTCGACCGCCACGCGAACTACAAGATCGAAATCCATTCAGGCCACGCACCTTATCAAGATGTGACTGACTGACCCTGGCACCCCCGCGCTGGGCCGTACCCCGAACCGTAGCGATATTCCCCGGCCAGCGTGGGTATCCCTCTTCATCCCCACGGCGCGCCGCCCACCCGGCATGGCACGAGTACCCACGATAAATGCGCCAGAGGGTGCCATTGTTCCTGCGCTGCGATTGAAGATATGGGGATTGGTGGAGCCGACGGGATTTGAACCCGTGACCTCTTCCATGCCAAGGAAGCGCGCTCCCACTGCGCCACGGCCCCACCAGGGGCATAGGTCGAACCCCAGGGGTTCAAAGCAGCCTGGAGTATACCGAGGGTCGCCCGGGGCGTCAATGCCCGGCGCAATGCGTTCTGTTGGACCTACCAGGTCGCCGCACCCGTCACGATCTGTCTGGCGAGCGCGTCGGAGACCACGAGAGCGAGGGGACCGACGCCGAGGTGTAGCGCAATGCACAGGCCGGCGGACAGCATGCCCATCGGGCGAGGGCATCGGACAGCGTCACCGGAGGGTACGTGGGGCTCCTCGGCATCCGTAGCGTGCCGTCCGCGAGACACAAGGTCGAAGGCCAAGAGCACCACGACCACCTCGATAGCCCACGGTATAAGCGCCACCGACCATAGGTCCCCATGGACCCTCGCGATCGCCTTCACGAGCACGTATCGGCCCCAGAATCCAGCGAGAGGCGGGGCACCCAGAAGTGACGCCCAGCTCGCAACCTGGAGCAATACCGATGCGCGTCCCGTTGTCCGGTCGGCGATGGCCAAGCCACCGAAGCACAGCACGGCCTGCGCTGCCCAAAGGACGAAGGCATAGAGACCGATGCCGTCCGCTGTCCCGAGGAGTAGTGCCAGCAGGCCGTAGCACCACTGAAGGCCCCACAACGTGCGTCGGACCTCACAGGCGTCCCGTCGGATCAGCAGACTGGCAAGATGCCAGGCGATGCCCAGGACTACCCCTCCGTAGAGTGCCCAGCGGACCGCAGGGACGCCCAGAGAGGCTTGCAGGGCAACTCGGCCGTGCACAGCGACCTTCAGCCAGATCCACAAGGCTATGGCGCCGGGGCCCAACCCGATGGCTGCGGCGGCTCGTCGGGGACCCATGGCCGCCCACTCGGTGGCGTGCTTGAGGGTGAAGGGGAAGCCACCCACCACCGCCGCGAGTCCTCCGAGAAACCCCAACCCGAGCAAGGCCGCGCTAGTGAGGCTTTCGGCGGGGAACAGGCAGAGATCGAACAGCGATATCGGCTCGTCACGGCTCAGATGCAGCGCCCGAGCCAGTCCGTAGGCGCCCACCGCTGCACCGAGGAGGCTCAGGGCACCGCCTATTGCGGTGGCCACGGACCTGGGGCCGCGACTCCCGAGCACGAAGAGGGCCAGGGCGCCAGCCGAGAGGGAGAGAAGCGGCCACAGCACCAAGGCATTGCCCGCCAAGGCCACACCGAGGGCCATGGCAAGCTGAAACAGCGCCATACTGTCCTCACCGGCGTCAGGCGGGGAGCACAGAAAGCTGAGGAGGGCGGATACCAGGGCCACCCCAGCGATGATGGTGGTGGTCCAGTCCCAGCAGAAGACGGCAACCGGGGTCTCGGGCACCATGACGCGCACGAAGGCGCCCTCGCGCAGCATGGCGCCCGTGCCGCCCGCGATAATCGCCGAAGCTACAGCGAGACTACCCCATCGGCCGATTCGCGCGGGCCATCCACCAAGCAGCGATAGCAGCGACCCCACAATGGGTGCGAGGATGGCCAGTGCTCCGGCAGAGATCGTGGTCATGGGCTCGCCGGTCAACCGTGACTCCTCGGTTCGGCGGCCCGTTGCCAGGCAGGCAGAGAGCCTCCAGCGGTGAAGCTAAGCTCATGCCGCGCCCCCAGAAGCCACACCCTCGACCCGACCTCTCCTGGCGTACCGCGACCCTCGTGGTGGCGATGCTCGGCACGACGGTGCTGACCGCCCGATGCTGGATGCTCCGGGACCGGCCCTTCATCGGCTCACCCGATGAGGCCGCCTACACACATCAAGCCAGCATGATACTCGCGGGGCACGGGCTTCGTGTCAACTACGTCCAGCACTTCTTCACGCGGTACAGTCGTTTGCCGCACCCTGAGGACCATTACGGGCCTGGCCTTGGAGTGATCCTGGCGCCGGTGCTCGCCGCTCGGATCGGTCCAACGGACTTCGCAGCCGTACTACCGGCACTGGTAGTGGGTTCGCTGCTCGTGCCACTGATGACGCTCCTAGCCGCGAGGCGGCTGGGAGCCTCACCAGCATTCGCGGTCGGAGGCGCCACCTTCTCGCTGCTGGCGCTCCTGCCGCAGGATCTATCGGGACGGGTGCTCGCGGACGTCCCCTTTACTGCCATCCTGTTCGCTGCGTGGCTCACCGTCTGGCGACATCGGCCGGCGCCAGCGTGGCGGTGGTTCTGGGCGGGAGCCCTACTGGGCGTTGCCTACCTCCTGAAGCCCGCAGCACTCCTACACGTGCCTGCGCTGCTGCCGACCCTCTGGCTGGGCGCGGCCGAGCGCGAGGGGGAGCTGGGAAGGGGCGACCGAGTCCGGGCATTCGCGGCTCTGTGTGTGGGGCTTGCCCTTCCCATGCTGCCCTGGATGGCCCGCAACGCCGCCGTGTATGGCGACCCTCTCCATTCAGCGAACAAGCACATCGCAGTGGGCGAGGACTACCGCGAGGACTGGCAGGAGAATGGGTTCCGTCGCGTCTGGTGGGCCCACCCCGGCGACGAGATCCCCACGCTTTCGAAGGCTCTGGGGCAGTACGGCGCGGGCCGGATGGCGGAAGTCCTCCTCCAGCGGCTCCGTCTGAGCCTCGCTGGACGCGAAGTGTGGTGGCTGACCCTCGCGCTGCTTGTGGGCGCCGGCATGCTGAGACGCCGCGAGGGCTGGTCCCTGGCCGCATACCACCTGGGCCATGCGGCGCTGCTGGCGGCCGTTTTTCCGGTTTGGCCGCGTTACCTACTGCTTCTGTGGCCTGCGGCAGGCGCCCTCGTGTCAGCGGCGCTCTCTCGGCTGTGCCATGACCTGGCCGTGGACACGCGGCCGAGGTCCGCTCAAGCCGCGAGGAACCTCAGCCTGGCTGCCGCAGTATGCGTCGGCGTCCTCGCCGCTTGGCCCGGCCCGCAGCATCTCTGGACGCATCTCGTCGTCTACGGACCTTCAGGCTCCGCAGCCTTAGTCGACCCGGCCCACAACGCACTGAAGGACGTGGCACGGTGGTGTGGAGCGGCGCTGCCGCCCGATTCGGTGTTGATGGTTCAGGACTGCTGGAGGTTCGTGCACTACTCTGGACTGCCGTCGGTCAACATCCCAACGGACTCTGCCTCCGCCATCGACGCCGTTGTGCGCGCCTACGGAGTGACCCATGTGGTGCTGATCCCCGAGGCGACGACGGATGAAGACCTCCTGCTCGCCCGCGATTACCTCAAGGAGAGCCGCCTCGATTGGGAGCGTCAGCCGTCGGCCACAGCCGAGGTCTATGCGTGCTCCTCGCCTGGACTCAGTACGGCGATGTAGGGCAGGTCGCGGTAGCGTTCGGCGAAGTCCATACCATAACCGACGACGAATAGGTCAGGCACCGTGAACCCCGTGATGAGGGGCTGGACCTCCACGCGACGGCGACTGGGCTTATCGAGCAGAGTGACGAGATGCACGGCGCGAGCGCCATGAGACTCCAGATGGCTCTTTAGGCGCGCAGAGGTCAGGCCTGTGTCGAGGATGTCGTCGATGAGGAGAACGTCGAGACCGGTCAGTAGCATCTCCACGTCGCGCAGTATCCGGACCTCCCCGCTCGATTCGGTGCCGTGCCCGTAGGATCGCGCCTGAACGAAGTCGATGGCCCGCAGGGCGGGTAGCCGGCGCACCAAGTCAGCCGCCAGAATCAACGCGCCCTTGAGGGCGACCACCGCCACCGCCTCGGAGCAGTCGATGGTCGCGGTGATGCGAGCCGCCATCTCATCGACGCGTTTAGCGATCTCGTGCTCCGATATGAGTACCTCGAGCCCCTGTAGCCCCGTCGGCTCCATGGTCCCCCCGCTGTCAGCGCATGCAAAACCAACATGGCCATGATCAAACATTTCGGCCGTAGCGTACGTTCTAGGGAACAGACAGGCAGCATAGCATCCGCGGCGGAGGCGCGCCACGGCCCAGGCTATGCGCGCACGTCGATGGGAGGCGCAATCGGTGACTGACGAAGCAACACGGCGGCTCTTTCTTGAGAATACGGGCGCCACACAGGAGCAGGTCGACAAGGCCGAGGAACTCGCAGCCGTCACGGGTGAGTCGCTGGGCGCCATACTCGAGATGATGGGGGCGATCACTCTTCTCGAGCGTGCGCGGTGCTTGGCTGCCCACATGGGCGTTCCCTTCGTGGATCTGGAGGCCGCACCGCCTCGGCCCGAGCTTGCGGCTCTGGTGCCGGCGGAGATACAGCGGCAGTACCAGGCTGTCCCGGTCAGCGTCAAAGTGACGTTGGCGATGGCCAATCCCTTGGCGGTCTTCCACGTCGAGGAGATCGGCCGCGAGACAGGGCTCGAGGTCTCTGCTGCCCTGGCTACAGAAGAGGGCGTGAAGGCGGCGTTGAGCCTACTGCCGGACCATGGTCCTGGGACAGCAACCGGCTTGCCCAGCGCGCCTGAGGCGCCTGCCGCGGCAGGCGTTGAGGGCGCTGTCTGTGCATCCAGCGAACCTGAGGCAAGAGCGCAGGCCATATCGGCCCTGCCCGATGATCTGCCGTCGGAGATCCGCGCATTCCTCGAGATCGTGCTATCCCGTATCATTCATGAATG
>DBQI01000022.1 GCA_002305165.1 Armatimonadetes bacterium UBA1398 | reverse complement strand
GCGGGGCCCTGTACGGAAACCTCCTCGCAAGCACCTTTTTTTGCCTCCATTATTCATCGCCACCGGCCTCCCGATCTGCCTCCAAGCCATGGGCCCCATGGCCTGGAGCCTCAGTACGGAAACCTCCCCCCTAAAACGGCCCTTTTTGAGGTTTCCGTACGCCCTCCCCTAGACGATGTACACCTCCTCGGCGGCCCACGGCTCGGAACCGTGCCCCGCCAGGGTGCGAACGCCGCGAGCGCATCGGTTACAGGCGGGGTACAGCCTCAACCGGTCCTCGTCCTCATCCAGCACTTTGCCCAGCCGGACCACCAAGCGCTCCAGGTGCGCCCCCTCGGCGAAGACCTCGAACACCGAGAACTGCACCCGATCACCGTAAGCGTCCAGGATCTTGACGACCCGGCGCCGCCGCGCGTCACTCGGCGTATCGTATACCACCAGCCACCGTTCCATCGATCCACCGCCCCCTAGGGCCAGCTCCACGGCTGGACGACCGGCGCGTCGCCGCGGAGGGCCCTGGCGAGCCCCTCGGCCTGGGCCTTGATCGCCTCCCGCACCGAGAGCCGGCCCAGCTGCCGCTCCCACTCCCGGAAGTAGAGCCGGACCGCGTCCTCGCTCATACGCAGCCCCGGCTCCTCCCCCTCCGGGGCGAAGTCCTCGGGATCCAGCATCCGCAGGTTGAACAGGCGCACCACCATGCGGTCCACCACAGGAGCGCGGAAGGGCTCCACCAGGTCCAGCGCCAGTGCGGGCGTGCCATAGGTCTCAGTGTGCATGAACCCCATGAAGGGATCCAGGCCGTAGGCGTCCAGCAGCGAGGTCATCATGTTCGTGAGCAGGACGTAGCCGAAGGAGAGGGCGGCATTCACGGGGTCGGTGGCGGGGCGCGCCCGGCGGCCGGGGAACTCGATGCCGGGGGCCTTTAGGAGGGTGGGGAAGGCGGCCCAGTAAGCGGCGGCGCCGGAGCCCTCGTAGCCCAGCAGAGAGGCGGCGTCGGGAGCCGCTCCCGCGCGTCCCGCCGCGTCATCCAGGCGGGCGATGGCCTCCTTGACGGTGGGGAAGCTCCCCGTCTCCTCGGCGCTGAAGCGGGCGAGCACCTGGCGCTGGTTCCCGAGCTTGGCGATGACCACGGCCCGAGCCTGCTCCAGCGCCCATGCCGCGTCCGTCTCCCGCTCGAACTGGGCGCGGCGGATCGCCTGGTTGCGCGCCAGGGGCGGGGTGAGCTGCCCCAGGAGGCGGCCTCGGGAGCTGATGATGGCGAGCTCGGTCCCCGCCTCCAGCAGGGCCGCGAGGCACTGGGTCGTCACCTGCACGGTGCTGAGGATGACGACGGAGACGAGACCCGCCATCTCGACCTGGAGGAGGGTCTCGTCTTCCTTGGTGACAGCCAACTCGCCGCCCTGCTTACGCAGCACGGCGCCGTGCTCGGCGACATAGACGAAGGACACGGCCGCCTCCCCTCAGAGGTGAGGCCCGATCCGGTCGACGACGAAGACCGGCCCCTCGAAGTGCCCGAAGAGCCGGCGCGGATCATGGCCCGCAAAGGCGTCGCACTCGTGGGTCGCCCCCTTGTGTTCCCCGCACAGTTGCTTGAAGTCGAGGGATCCCGGGTTGTAGTCTCCCTTCTCGCCGCCGCCCTCGATACAGCGAGCGAGCCGGGCAAGCTGCCGGTTCAGCCGAACCCGAAGGTCGGATTGCAGACTGGCGGCCTCAGAGGCCAGTTCGGGACCCCACCGCAGCCGTTCGGAGAGGGGTTCCAGGAGTCCCGCGCCGAGGATCGCGTCCCTCGACTTGTCCCACAGGAGTTGGCCCCAGCCCGAGAGCGCTCGGTCGTCGCCCTCGCTCAGGAGCAGCGTCTCGGGTATGCCCTCGCACTGATCGGCACGAGCCTGGCCCCACACCTCGAGCCGCAGGAAGGCGCTTGCGTGCTCCCTGAGGATGTCGGCGGCGTCGAGGCGGATGGGAAGCCGGGGGATGCGAAGAAGGGCCTGGCCGGTCTCGAAGATGTAGACACACTCGTCAGCGTAGAACATCCCCAGGGCCTGCATGAAGCCCTGGAGGCTCTTGAAGCCCCCCACGAGGTTGAAGATGACGCGGTCGTATCCCCCCGCGTCGAAGGCCTCGTAGCACCACCTGGCGAGGTCGGACATGGCGGCCTCGAAACCCTCGGCGTCGGCGGTGTTCAGCCCTTTGATCATGGTGGGGTGGACGCCGAGGCCCTGTCTCTTCATCCATGTGGCGACGAGGCAGGCGGCCCGGGCGCCCAGGTAGGTATCTGTGTGGAGCAGGAAGTGGACCTCCTGGTGGCTCTGGGGTGGCCAGTTATCCCCGTACCATGCTAGCAGGCCGTTCAGCTCGGCGCTGAGCCGGCGCACGGTGGCGGAGTCCGCCTTGGTGATCGCTTCCCGGCGGTTGGCCAGCCAGGCGTCCAGAGATTCCCTCTCGCCGGGCTCGAGTTGGGACTCGCTGTGGTTCGCGCAGCCGGTGATGAGCTTGCGCATCTCGGCGTCCGCCCCGTTGGTGAGCAGGCTCGTGCCGCAGGTGGAGACGATGGCGATGGTCATGGGTCGCCTCCGATACCGAGTTCGTGACACGCTGGTAGGAACTCGTCAGTGATCCAGGCCCTGGCCGGCTTCTCGCTGATCCACTTCGACTTCAGCATCCCCGCGCTCTTGAAGGCCGCATGGAGCAGGACGAGGGCTTCCCTGCGGGTCGCCTCCGCGGGCTGTTCCATCGCCTGCTTGAACAGATCTCTCCCCTCCGACTTGGCCTCCTGCATGGTCATGGCCTGGATAGTGCAGAGGAAGGGCTTGTCCACTGCGGGGGGCCACTTCGCCCCGGGGGTGAGTTCCAACCGGCCGTACCCCGCCGCCGTCTTCGCGCCCACCCCCCAGTCAGCCAGGGCCGCCACGAGCAGCCGGAAGGCGAACTCGCGCCATTCCTCGCGCGCGCACCGGACCGCCACCAGGAACCGTCCCTTGGCATGAAGGAAGTTCACGGGCACGGGATCCTCCGTGTCCGCTGGGGATTCCTCACCCTGGCTGGAGTAGTACCTCGAGTGGTGCGGGGTCATTACATCCTGGTGGAGGGGCTTGACGCCCGCAGTCGGCGCCCACCAGGCGTCCAGGAAGGTGACCTGGCCGGCCTGCTCCTGGGTGCCGAAGAGGAACTTGCACGCCTCGCCACCCTCGGCCAGGGCCTCGCCGCCCTCCCGCTGGGAGACGGCGAGGCGGGCGTAGCTCCGCGCCAGGCCCTTCAGGGCCGACCCGGGGATGATGGGCACACCGTATGGGTAATGGAGGGTGATGGAGGTCTCGATGGGGGTCTCTGCCGCCAATCCCACGATGACGGGCGACGCGGCGACCATCTCCTCTACATGGGTGTGTTCGTCGGTGATCGCCTCTTTCCACGCCTCGTACGCGGCCTCGTAGGCGCCGTCCGGCGTCCAAGCCGCGGCCTTCTTCACCACACCGCTCTTGGTCAAGTCGCTCCTCAGATGCCCCACGTAGGCGCCGATCCACAGGGCGGGGTGGCCTGGGTGCAGGCATTCCGTGGGATCATCCCCGACAATCGCGCTCAGAGCCTCCCTCATTCCTGCTCACCTCCCGAGTCGGCCTCGGTCTTGAGGATCGACACGGCGAAACGCTTGTAGTAGAGGAGGGCCTCGAGCAGCAGCCGGGTCTTGTGCATGTACTCGACTGTCGGCATCTGGGCAACGGCGGTCGCCAGTTCGCCGGCATCGACCCCGAGGATGCTCGCGATGTGCTGGAGCATGCGCTTGTGGCTCTTCTCCTTAGCCTTCTTGGACTCCATGAAGGCGACCGCCTGGCACAGACCGCACGTGCGGATCAGCACGGGGACCTTGTGGCACAGGCCACCGTAGCGGTTGCTGTCCACGTCGGCGACATTGCCATCCCGATCCTTGGCAGGCCCCCAGTCCGTCAGGACCTGACTCACGTCGGTGTAGGCCTTCTCGAGTCGCTCTTGGGCGCGCGTCGGCATCACGCCACCCCCCCCGAGAGGGCGATCCGGCAGAGTCCTCGGCCCACCGTCGCGTTCCCGCCGATCTGCACGATGCCTTGAGCGAGGCAGCCGAGCAGATTGATGAGCTTGTCCTCCTCCGCCTTGCGCGGCGTCACGATCCACGGTGAGTAGAGGACCGCCTCCGACGGCAGGGACTCCTCGTACCACAGGCCGCCTTGGTCGACCGTCTTGGTGTCCTCCTTGAGTCGGATCCGCGCCGCGACGGCGACCGCTGTCTCCGTGAGGTAGGTGAAGGAGTCGTCATCGAGGATCAGGAGCCGCTTCATGAAGTCCTCGCGCTGCCCCTCGGGCGCCAGGGCCGTGGCGAGCTTCTCCGCCACGGCTAGCGACTCGGGATTGCTGTCGGCCCCGAAGTCCAGGTCCTCCAGGTAGACCCTCCCATCGTGGGCGAGGACGCTTCCCTCCGCGCCCAGCAGGCACTCGCCGGCCGCCACGGCGGGCGTCGGGACTTCGCACGCGAGACCGAGGGCCTTGTGGTCGCGCCGCAGGCGGCGGAGGGCGAGGGGGCACGTGGCCCGGGCGAAGGCGCCGAAGAAGCTCCGCACGGGGAGCAGCAGTAGTTGGGCATCCCCGAAGATGATCTCGCCCGCGTTGTCGCTCGAGTGCTCCGTGTCGGGCCCGAAGGCCAGGTCGAGGAGCCCCTCGCTGCACTCGCCGTTCAGGCCGCGGCACCGGTCGCGCATGACGCCCTTGATGCTGGAGCCAGGGACGTTCGGCCAGCCAGTCGTCTTCTCGCGGCTGATGGGCAGGTCGATGACGCTCACGGCCTGGCCCGTGCCGGCGTGGATGGGTGAGAGCGCTTGGATGTAAGCCATCTGGGCTTTCACTAGGTGTTTCCTCCTTCACTGTCGGTCCAGACCCCGGGTTGGGCGAGGCCATAGCCATCCTTGCGGTCAGACGGTTCGTCGGACAGGGGCGCGAGCCACAGCCGACGGATCGTGTCCTCGGTCAGTTCGCCATCCTCCACACGGAAGAAGTAGACGCTTCCCGCCGGCGCCACTCGGCGCACCGGCTTGGGGCCTCGGCGCTTCTTGCGGCCATCGTACCGCCAGCCGCTGACGGCGGAGAAGCGCCCCACGGCCGCGGAGACGAGCTTGAGGCGCACCCCCGGCAGGCCGGGCGGGGCGCCGGTGAGGTCCGTGTCGAGCCACCCCGGCTTCCATCCGCCCGAGAAGATCGCGGGAGTCGCCAGGGTGAGGGTGAGGCGCCGAGCCCCCGCAGCCCGGGCCGCCAGCCCCTCGGGGCAGGTGGGCCACAGCCCCGTCCCCGTTCGGACGAGGGAGATCCGCCGCTCGCCTCCCAGGGTCACGACGCCGGTGTCGGGCATGCCCTCCAAAGGCTCGCCGTCCGGGCAGAGGCGGCAGAGGATCGCCTGATCGGCGGAGAAGGCCAGGCCCTCGGTCGAGTAGAGGGCGCCCTCCGTCGCGGTCCCGGTCGTGGGGTCGACCGCCACATGCACGCGGCCCTCCCGCGCGAGAGGATCCCGCACCTCCTCCCTGGTCAGCGTCACATCCTCGGCCGATAGCCACGCCGCGAGCTTCTCGGCAGACCAGTAGGGCCCGAGGGGGACCTTGGCGTCGATCGCGGCGCCCTCGGGCGGCGCCAAGGGGAGCAGCTCCGCGCCATCGGGCCACAGGCAGCCGCCCGAACCCGCGGCCCGGGGCCGCAGGCGCAGAGGCACGATAGGCTCGCCCTCCTTCAACTCGGGCGCCAGGGCGTCGAGGGGACGCGGGAACAGCGCCTGCCACGTGGAGCCCCGCCGAATAGCCAGCAGCGGCCCATGGACGGCCACCCGGAGCGCCCGGTCGGGGCCATCGCCCGACCAGTCCCAGCCGAGGGAGTCGCCCAGCCAGGCGCGCATCGCGCCCGCCACCGTCTGGGGGAATGGCCACGCGAGGGTGCGGGCGTACCCCCCCGGCTCCACCCCGAAGGGCCTGCCGTCCCGAACGAGGACCGGCTCCCTGGGTTGCAGGATGATGTCAATCATCGGAGCCCACCTCCTTTGGCCGGCGCCAGGTGCTTGGCGATGATGAGGCTGTCGGAGAGGGCTCGCAGCGATACGGGGCTCGCGCCCCCGAGGGCCGCCAAGTCAGCGAGCAGGCGCTGCATGACGTCCGCGATCCGCTCCTTGGGCACTTGCTTTCGCTTGAGGATCCGCTCGAACTCGCCCCCTGCCAGGCCCGCCAGGCCCCTGAGATCGATGCCGTCCAGCTCCCTAGCGAGCGCCCGGATCTCGTAGGCGAAGCCTGAGGGCAGGATCCCGTCCCTGATCCACTCGCCGTACTGCTCGTAGCTCTCGACGGGCTGGTTCGTCCACGAGCGCACCACCGTTGGGGCGTCGGGGCCCATGCCGCGCGTGTGCCGCGCGATCGCCAGTGCGTTGCGGCCGCCGTTCTTGGCCGCCCTCTCGGCGCTGCGCGCGAACTCCAGCGCCGTGCGGAGATTCTCGTGGATGTGCACGATGGCGATGCCCACGCTGAGGGTGGGCGTCTCGTCCAGGCCCAGGCCTTCTGCGACCTTGTCGAAGGCCTCCCGAAGCTCGCGGGCGCACCGCAGCGCCTTGTCCATGGGCAGGAAGGCGAGGACATCATCGCCCCCCGCGTACACGAGGGCTCCGCGCTGCTCCGTCACGATCTTCCGCACGCGCCCGGCGAACTCCGCAAGTTGCGCCGAGAACCGCTGGTGGGCTTCCTTGCTGGTGAGCCGGGACAAGGCCTGACCCATGCGATCGCCATCGGCAGCGAGGATGGTGTAGTACGGCCCCGGCTGGCCTTGGTCAACTGCGCACCGAAAGCCCTTTACGAGATCGCAAGGAGCCTCCCCTCCCTCGTGCCAGAGGCTGGGATCGATATCCCAGGGGAAATCCGAATAGAGAGCAGCGGCGTCGCCCTTGAGACGCTGGATCAGGTCGCCGGCCTGGTGATCTCCCGCGAAGGCGCGGACCGCCTCGAGCCGTTCCGGAGGGAGGCTTCGCCAGAAGGGGTCGGCCGCGACCCGCACCACCGAGGGGAAGCGCGCCTCGCCCTTGTCGAGAAGCCGTTTCACGACGGAGACGCCGTCGAGCTGCTCGGTCCTCTTGATGCTCAGCCGGCCTAGTTGTTCATCGGTCGCGTCCTCCGCGATGACCGTATCGCGCCCCCCATCCAGGGAGCTCTTGGGACGGCCTTTCGCCCACGTCGGCTGGGCGAAGTCACGGAGGCCCTTGCGGCCGGCGAGGAGCGCCTCGCAGCGCTCCCTCGCCGCGGCGTACCCCTCGGGCCCGACAGGAACCCACGCGGCGTAGAACTCCAGGAACTCCTCGCATTGGGCTCGGAGGGTCTCACGATCGAAGCAGTCCGCGACGCTAGCTTCGTTGACTTGCTTCACGGCCTTATCGAAGGCCGCTTGCGCCGCCGCGTGCGCCTTCGACGCCGCCTCGGCGGGATCGCCCTCGACGAGGCAGACGATCTTGTTGGGCGCCGACCCCGCCCCAGACGCGGGGAAAACGAGTTCCCCGCAGCCCCCGAGGGCCTGGGCGATGACCGTAGCGATCGTGCTGAGTAGCTCTGACCCGTTGAGCAGGTCGCGGGTCTTGCGCGCCGCCGCGATGAAGTCCTGCACCGGGCCGATGGAGATGGCCAGGAGGTGGCTCATGGGAGGATCACCGCCTTGAGTTCCTGCCTCCACCGCTCCTTGAGGACGTCCCTCAGAACCTCGACGTCATCCCCGTATCGCCGGCTATGAGGGCTGTTCATAACGAGGAGCATCGAGCGGAACGAGCCGCCCACCGGCAGGGGCTTGGTGATCACAGGTGAGGTCATTCGGTCACCGGAGGACGGGTTCAGCAGGCGCTTCGCCGCCTGCTTCATATCCCTCGCGTAGGTGCCGTCGGGATCCTCGCCCTTGCGGAAGTCACGGTAGGCGGCGAGCGCTGCCGACCACGCCTTCATCGCGTCATCGAAGGACGGTCCAAGCAGTGCCAGCGCTCCGCTCAACACCGTGGTGTCTCGCGCCACTCCCTTCTGCACATAGCCCCGGACCTCATCGAGGGTCGCGGGGTGCTCGCGCAGCATGAGAGAGCCACACCCGCGGCGCGAGCGGCAGCCGTACCCCCCCAGCAGCGACCACGTGCGCAGGGCCTGAATGACCTCCTGGTCTGGTTCAGCCTGCCGCCCCCGAAGCTCCACGGTGAACTCCAGGCCCGGCCTGACTCCACGCTCCTTGGTCTGACAGAAGGGGTAGATGCCGTAGTGGATGGGGTCCATCGGTCCGACTTTGACAGGAAAGTCCGCTGGCCGGCTATCGAGCCTCACCAGCACATCGAAGGGCGACGGGGTCTCCGTGCTGCCGAAGAGCTTCGTCTCCTCGGCGAACATCGCGGCCGAGTTCGGGAACGCCGGGGCCTTGAGGCACCGCCACCAGAGTCGGAGCATCCCACGGACCTCCATCTCCCGGATCGGGCGTTCCAGGAGGCTCTTGCCCGCTGCGGCGCTCCCCCCGAAGATTGGCGTGATCACCTGGAAGTGGTGCTTGGCTAGGAGCCGGTCGTCGTGCCCTACGCTGAATACGGACAAGTCTGGCGGTCTGAGCGTCTCGTCCGCCGCCATGGCCTCACCTTCCCCTCTCTCCTGAACGCTTACCTCACCGCTTCGCACCGGAATTGGCCCAGCCCGAAGGCGGTGCTCTTGCCGACATGCAGCGTGCCCGCCGCAGCCAGAATGGGGGCGAGCCGTGTCACCGGCCCACTCAGCAGCCACTCCCCCATGAGCCCCCCCAGTGGCATCGAGCGGCCCTGGCGGCGGCTGTACCGATCCTGATCCCTCCATTCCTCCTGCACCGTCGTGATCTCCGAATCCGTCGCCTCCCGCACCAGCTCCGCGGCATCCAGATCCCAGTCCTCATCCCGCCCATGCACGCGGCACAGCAGCTCCAGCCGGCGCAGGGAGGCCGACAGAAGGTCCCGGGCCGTGACGGAGCGGGCGACACCCCCATCCACCTGGAGCCTCAGGGGCGTCAGGCTCGTGACCCGCAGCGCGACAGGCCCCCGTCTCAGCGGCCGAACGGTCCACACCTCCGCCTCCGGCGCCGCCCTTAGGGGCGGGTCGCCCCGGCGCCAGAGGGTCTCCTTCGGCGTCTCCACGGCGGTGATCTCGAAGCCCGCCCGATCGCCGCCCAGGCCGTACGACCCCAGCCGCTCCAGAGCCGCGAGCACGGTCGGGAGATACTCATTGGCAGCGGCCACCAGGGAGAGGCCCACCGCCAGCCGGTCTCTGCCACTAGAGTCAGGTGCGGGCGCCGCCGGCGTGTCGAACACGAAGGGATGGGGCGTGTGGGGGTACCGCCGCAGCACGCGGTCGGCGTCCGTGACGGCGCTGTCGAACAAGTAGCCATAGGCGCACTCGCGGGCCTGGAGACACTGCGGGCAGACTGGGTCGGTGAACGGGCAACAGCCGTCCTTGAGGGCCTTACCGAAGCCGCCGCGAAGGGGCGGCCCCACCAGATTCGGCAGGCGCCCCGGTCCCGTCGCGTGCAGCAGGAGCCTGTACTGGTTGACCTTCAGCCGCGTCCCACTCACCCCCGGCGGCGCGATGAGTATTATACTTCCCCCTCGACGCCCGCATACCTCCCCTATGCCACACATTCCGGAACCAGGCCCCGTCCTCGTGTGCGCGACGCCTCCCCGGGCTTGACGGGATGCGCCCAGAGGGCGGTGATGTGGCCGATCTGGGCGAGGAATGGAGTGGGTGGGATGAACCCCCAAGAGCGTTCCATATCGATAGTGTGGCGTGTGCTCGGCCGGGCTCTGCGTCTCGCGTGGCGCGGCGTGGTCATGCTCTTCTGCGGGGCCCGGGCTTGCCTCGGCACGGTGCTCGCTCTCTCTCGGAACTCCCGCCGAAGACGCACAAGGACACCCTCGACGCCTTGGTGCCCGAACGGCTCGCCGCGCTGCTGGCCCAAGCTCATCTGAACAGCAGCCGGTAGAACTCGACGGCGGCGCGGATGAGATAGGAGACGCGGATTCCGCGGAAGGTGGCACGTGGGGAGGCACGGAGACCCCGGGTGGCAACGATGATTCTGATAGGGCGCGCAAGCTGAGAGGTAGTGCGGACCGAGGCGGCGAAACAGCAATCGTCCGGCTATTCGCAACACATACCCGGTACGGGGGTGTGGGCTCTGTTGAACCAGGCGCGACCGCTGGTGGCGGTCGGTGTGGGACTCATCTTCCTCTTTGCGGGCCACCCGGCCATATCGTCTGTTGATGTCGTGGTGCTCATGGATTCCTCTGGGAGCATGCGCACCACCGATCCCCTCGGGCTAAGCCGTGAGGGTGCGCAGCTGTTCACCGAGCTACTGGAGCCCGATGACCGGCTTGCGGTGATTCAGTTCGACACCGCCCCGAGCACGGTTCTCCCCCTCGCGACGGTCGGCCCTCGCGACGGTAGGGGCTCCCTGACGGGCCCTGTAGGTCGGATCGCCCCGGTAGGGCAGCACACTAACCTAGCCGACGCCCTAGCGGCGGCGGAGGTGGCCCTCGACGCGACCCCGGCGGGCGGGAGGAACCGGTTCGTCGTCATGCTCACCGATGGGCTGATGGACACCGGCTCGCCCACCGAGGACGGCGCGAAGACAGAGGAGCTGCGGCGCACGGCGGCGTCGTTGAAGAGCAAGGGGTGGCCCGTCTACACCATCGCGCTCTCGGATCAGGCGGATGGTGCGCTGATGCGCGAGATCGCCGAAGCGACAAGCCGGACGCTCGAGGGGCGGCGCGTGGGGCGGTACTACCTGGCCTCCACTCACGATGAGCTCCTGCCCACGTTCAAGGCCATCTACCTTCAGATGAACCCCGGCCAGCAGGCCCTCGTCGAGGGTGGCTCCTTCCTCATCGACCCTACGGTCAGCGAAGCGATCTTCGTGGTCACTAAGTCCATACGGGGCGCCAAGGTCCAGGTGACCCAGCCCGATGGCTCGGTGTTCGATAGGGCGTCCGCCCCCGGCAACTACCGATGGCTCGGAGGCGGTTCCTACGACATCATCCTGATCGAGGAGCCCAAGCCCGGTCGGTGGAAGGTCGTCGCCGAGGACCTCAGTGATCTCGACATCTCCGTTCAGTTGGTCACCGACCTCGCCCTTGAGGTGGCGCCCATCGCCTCCACCTGGCCTGTCGGCAGCGGCTTGCCGGTGTTCGCATACCTGGCCGAAACGGGATCGCGGGTCACGTCCCTGGAGTCGCCCCTGTACGCCGGCCTCGAGATGCTCGTTGACGCCGCTCCACCGGGGGCGAGCCCCGTGACCGTCGCCCTGCAGGACTCCGGCGCGGCCCCGGATGAGACAGCTGGCGATGGGGTCTTCTCCGGCTACGCTCCGCCTGCGGCCGCCGAGGGCGAGTACGCCCTGAGGGTTCTGGCGCGCGCGGAGGCCTTCACCAGGGTGCGATCCGCGTTCACGGTGGCCGAGGCCGCGCCGGTAACCTTCGAGATAACCTCGCCCGAGCCGGGCGCTTCCTTGGATCGGTTCGCCAACCATCACATCGTCGAGTGCGTCGTTCGCGTCTTGGATGCCTCTCGCCCTGGTGGCATCATCGCGCGTATCCGGAAGCCCGATGGGGAGATCGAGCGCGTAGTACTCGACGAGAGCGGGGGCATCTACCGCGGCGACCTGGGCTTGCTGGACCCTGGGGACTACCGGATCGAGGAACTCAGCGCGGACCTGGGCGCTCGCGCGCCGTACGCATGCCCGCTGGAGCATTCCTTCACGGTTGTCGACTCCGTGCCCTTCAGTGCCGCACTGCAGGACTCCACGGTGACCGCGGACGAGGTGACGGTCCGTCTCGCCATCACCTCCAACGCCGTGACGCTGGGCCAGACCATCGCGGTCACCAGCTCCGTCCAGGGGGCGATCGTCGATGCCCCGAGCGTCCCCCTGGCGCCCGGCGAGTCGGTCAGTGTCACGATTCGTTATCCCTTGGCCGGAGCCGACGCCGTTGAGATCCCCGTGAGGACATCGATCCTGCTGGTTCGCCGTCTCCGTCTCGAGGACTCCATACAGGCGCAGAGTGATCTGGGCGCCAGCGTCACCGTGTCCGTGGAGACCGCGGTGCGCGCGAGCTACGCCCTCACGGCTGTGGCCGCGGCGGCGCTTTTGGGTCTCGCAGTCCTGGTGGCCTGGTCGCGCAGTAGGCCGCCGCTGCTCAAGGGGCATCTCTACCTGAGGATCGGCGGACGGACGGAGGACGTGAACCTGAGCAAGATGCGCAAGCGCAAGGGGCGATTCCAGTTTCCGAACTCCGTTGCTCCCGACGGTACGCTCTCCCCCGACGTCGAGTGGGTGGTCGAATCCGTGGGAACGGCCAAGAAGCCCAAGGTGCGGCTGAGCGTAGGCAAGGACAGCGTGACATGCGGAAAGGGCCAGGACGCGCAACTCGGCGCCGTGGAGATCGTTTACCAAGTGGTGTAGTGGACAGACACTCCTAGCTTCCTAGGATCAAGGATGAGAGGTGGGCCGTGATGCCCGGCATTCTGGAAGCGTACATCCCTCAGCAGGTAGCGATGCCCAAGGTTCAGTGGGGTACCCCAGACGGAGAGGAGATGCAGGCTCCCCCTGCCATGTTCATCGGAGTAGGGGGGAGTGGCGGGCAGATGGTTCGCATGATCCGCAGCCGCCTGCTCTCTCAGCTGGGCGTGATACCCGATGGCGTTGAGATGCTCGTTCTCGACACGGATGCCGCCGGTGTCGCCGGGCTCGCGAATTCGGGCATCATACCGATCCAGCAACCTATCAATGGTACGAAGCGGCTCGCGGCGATGAGAGAGGCCGGGCAGCCGCTGCTTGACGACTGGCCGGAACCCTTCGACCCAGGAGACCTCGGGCTTGGGGCCAAGCAAGCACGAGCCGCAGGGAGGCTGGCGCTGATCTCGCTCCTGGTTGATCAATACTCAGCATTCTACAATGCGTTCCAGCGTCTGGGACAGGCGATCAGCGCCGACCGACCGGCGCCCGTGGTGACGATCCTGGGATCGTTGTCCGGGGGCACCGGAGCGGGCATGGCCCTCGACCTAGCGATCTTCGCGAAGTGCATGATGCCCCAGGCCACGATTGTGGGAGCGTTCCTGTCTCCCGACAATTTCGGCGACGTCACTCTGGGCCTGGGTCCCACAATGATCCCGGCGAACTGCTATGCCGCACTCAAGGAGATGGAGTACTTCTTCCAGGACCTGGGGAAGTACCGCCTCGACCATATCGCTGAGACCTCCGACGTCCTGGGCACGGCTCTTGCGGCCCCCCAGCTGGATCCGACAAACCGCGGCGTGTTCGACGTGTTGTACCTCGTCGACAGTAGAGACGGGCGGGGTCATGTCGTACGGGGGGCTTCGCCCGCAGTCCGCCGTGAGGTCGTTCACGGCATCGTGGCCGACCACCTTACCAGTGAGTACGTGGTGTACGCGAAGCGGTGGCAGGCCGAAGACCCAACAATGAGAACGACCATGAACTGGATGAGCGCCATCGTCAACCACGTCCCGAACCGACTGCCGAACGATGGATCCGCGGAACTCGTGAGCGGCCTGGGGCTGTCATGCTGTGTGTACCCACGGGAGCGCCTGGTGCACTACGGAGTGCTGCGCTGGGCGGCCCGCACCCTCGATGGGTCCCTGGTGGCAGGTCGTCCCGGCTTCGATGCCGAGGCGGTGGCCGAGCGTTTCATCACCGAGGAGGGCCTGAAAGAGGACGAGGGCCTCGACCAGCTTCTGAACCAGTTGCGCATAGATGCCCACGACCTCGATCCTGCGAGCAGCGCCGTGTGCAACGCGGAGGCGAGCGAGTACGTCATCAGACCGATAGAGGAGGTGCCCGGGCGACTCGAGGACTACCTGCATCAGGTGGCTCGGGCAACGACGGCCACCGAGAAGAGGCTTGACGAGAAGGCTAAGGAGATCGACGCCAGGGTTCGGAAGGCCCTATGGGCACGTTGTGAGAGGACCTGTGATCCGGCGGAGGGAGGGATCTCCGGGGTGGTGGGGCTCCTGAGCGCTTTCGCTCGCAGGGCTCGCAGCTACCGTGGCCTCATGCAGGCAGAGAACTCGGATCCAGGCCAGGGTTGGGCGGCGCGACTGGCGCAGTTCGGAAGCCCCAGCCGGGGCGGTGGGGGCAGCATCGCCCAAGCCCTAGCGAGGGCGGAGCAAGCCTCACGGACGAGGACCTTCTGGCTCTTCCCGGACTACGATGGGACCGAGGAGGCCGTGGAGGGTTTGATGCGTCTCTGCGGCCGGAACGCCGGCGGCTATCTCCACGCCCACATGGAGCGCTATGCGCGCAACAAAGCCGACCAGCTCTACCTTGGTTGGAGCGAATACGCGGAAAGCCTCAGGACTGCGGCCATCTCGGTCCGTACCTCGCTGGAGGCGTGGGCGGGCCAACTCGAGGCGGGCGCGAACCAGGTGGCACGGGGCATCAGCCAAGCGGAAGCCGCAACGGAGTACCGCCACATCCAGTACGCCCTAACGGGCGACGACCTCGCAACGATATACCGGCATGAGACGGGTGACAACGGCGCCTCCGTGGCGGAGCTTCCCGACGCCTGCAGAGACGGACTCCTCGGCACCGCTGCGACTGCGTTGGCAGCGGCCGACATGGACCGAGGGCTGTGGGGATGGGTGCAGGAGGCACAAGGCAAGGTCACGGTTACCCCTATGCAAGCCGATCTCTTGACGGGCCTCGAACGGGCAGTCCGTGAGCGGTTACATGGGCTGAACGACTACGATCTGAGCAAGCTCGGACCCACGCCAGAAGCCACCGAGGCGGCCCTTCGGGCATGGGCCACGAAACTAGCCCAGGAGGCTCGCGAGCTCTGGTCCTACTCCCCAGATCTGATGGCGGGAGCCGGGAACTACCCGTCCCGAGGGTTCCTTCTCGTCCCGGAGACTGGCCCTCCGTGGGATGCCGCGGTCCAGGCGGTGACGGCTGCCTATCCGGCTGGAGCCCTCACTGTTATTCCGACCGGGGATCGCACGACTATCTCGCTGATCGTCGCCACGCACAACGTTCCCGTCCGCGCGCTGACGAACCTCGAGAAGTGGAGGGCGTCCTACGACAGATTGATAGGCCTCATCGCCGAGGCCAGGCAGGAAGGGAAAGAGAAGAAGATCAGGATGCTCAAGCCACCTCACCTGTGCGCCGGGTGGGAGGAGCTTGAGGTGAGCTGGGAGGCGCGTGGAGATGACGCTGAGCGTCTCGCCTTCGCCCTCGGACTCGTGACGCCGCTACCCGAGGGCCTCGGCTCGAACGCGCCAGCGGGATTGAGCCGCACGATCATCGCTCACGGGCTGACTAACCACGGCGGGCACTACTACCTGAACCCCTACCCCGACGAGGCGCTGGGCGGCGCCATCGAGTCCAAGTACCTCGGACAGGGCCTCACCAACACGTGGACGGGCTTCAGTCAGTTGGCGGGCGCTGAGCAGCTCGTCATGCGCTGGTTCAAAACCGAGGAGCCGCACTGCGTGCGCCACGACATGGCAGTGCTCACCGATGGCATGCAAGAGAACCTCAGGATGATCCACACATGGGCCCAGCGCGCGAACGCTGACTCAAAGAAGCTTCTTCAAGACGTGATCCGCCTAGTGATCGGGTATGCCGACCGCACTCTGAACGCCACGCTCACCCTGCAGTAGGGCGCGGACAGCCCGCGGCCGAGGATCTCGCGGACGTAGGTAGATGAAGGAGGTGCGCGATGGGCGGCAGGGTGGCGGCGGCCACGGTTGTCGGAGTGGGCAACTGGGGGGCTCGGTGCGCGCTTGCGTATGCGCGCCGGCGGGACGGGATGCCGGTACCTGACGCCGCCAAAGGGACACAGCGCACAGGCATCCTTCATCGGTGCCCCCCGCAGGAAGGCGCCGATGGCCCGTCACTCCAGTGGGTCGAGCTGGACGGTGAGAGCCAGGAGTCCAGCCTGCAGGCGGGGTTCGAGAGCGATGCCGAAGCGGCGGCGATGCTGAGCGCATCCGAGGACGCCATCGTGGCGGCGGTCGCGTCGATCCACGATGCCGTGCTGGGAACCGGCACGGAGAACAGCCTCACGGACGCAGGTTGGGGTCTCGCCCAGGGCCAAGGTCCCCAACGCGTGTGTTACACCGTGATCCTCGCGGACTGGACGGAGCGAGGAGCGGGGATCGCCGTCCTGCGGCTCGCCGAGGCTCTGCGCCACAGACCGGCAGGGGTGGAGCACCGCCGGATCGTGATAGGTACAGCGGACGACCCCACCGGCGGCATTGACCAGGTTGGCCGCGCTCGCGCCGCGCTGCGGCTGCTGGAGTGCGATGCTCTGTCCCATCCCGAGGTGGAGGGCGGTGCCCTGTTCGATGTCTCCTTCCTGCTCTCGCGCAGGCCCGGGGGTATCTCCCTCGAGCCATGGCAGGAGGAGCATGCGGCGGCTACCCTCATCGAGCTGTGCGCCTTCGGCCACGCGATCCTGATGCGGCAGACGGGTAACCCCTTGTACCCGCCTTCGCAGCCAGGATGTCCCACGCCCCCCATACACTCCAGCCTGGGGGTGGTCGAGGTGGTGCTGCCTCGGGCCGAGCTCGCCCGCTTCGCCACAGCCCGCGCCCTTCTGGAGTCCATGCGGTTCGGGCCATTGGGTCCTATCTCAGTGCCGGACACGGAACTCGCCAGGTGGGCGAGAGGGGCAGTAGAGGGACTGTTGTCCGGCGAGGGACTGAGCCTGCAGCCTAAGCTGTTCGCCGACGGCGTCCGCGATGTCGTCTGCCGCGACGAGTTGGGGAACCCTCTCGACGAGGCGGACCCGTGGGAGGTCGCGACGGATAGCGATCCACCGGACACCTGGGCCCGGGCGCTGATGGACTACGAGGTCCTTCTCACCGGCGCTCAACACCGGTACATCGACGTGATGAGGGCGAACGGCACTGCGTTGAGTAAGCGAGTCAGGGGCGGCCTGCTCGAGTTGGTGGACCAAGCGCTTGTAGGAGAGGGGGGGATCCACCGAGCGAAGGCCCTTCTGAGTCGCTGTTCCGATGACGTCCACAAGCTGTGCGACGAGGTGAAGAGAGCCTTGGAGGAGATCCGCGCTCCCGATACGCGCGGCGCCATCGAGAAGCTCAGGAAGGCGATAGCGCGGGTCCCGAGGCCAGGAGCGCTGGTGTCCCGGATGGGCCTCATGGCGCTGCCTCTGGCGTTGGGCGCCAGAGAGGCCATACAAGAGAGCCGGTGGCCGCAGCTGTCCTGGGCCGGACCCGCCGCGGCAGCGGCTCTGGCCCTCGTGTCGTACTGCTCGCTGTGGGCAGGCCGGAGGCGCGCCGTCCGTCTTGCGCGCAATGAGGCTCGGGCCGTGATCGAGGAGAAGGTACGACGAGGGGCTCGGCGCCTCGCGCTCAAGCAGGCCGTGCGGGTGGTTGAGGAACTCATCGCGGAGATTGCGGCGGAGACCGTTCATGTGGAGTCCCTGGAGCGCGGGCTCATCGGGCTCGAGTACCGGCTGTGGCGGCAGGACGTCGTGGACATCGTGGGTGAGAAGACGGCCCGCGGGATAGCCGAGCAACTGCCCGAGCAGCGATGGGAGCGAAGCGCGATCCTCACCGAAGACGTCGCCCGTTGGCAGGCGGGGCAGATCGACGAGGGGCTGCCCGCGTGGATGGTGCGCTTCCCCGGCATCTGCGTCCTCGAACAGGGCGATTTCGAGAGGTGCTTCCGGAAGTACGCCCAGGAACAGCCGCGAGACTGGTGGGGCCACATCGTCGACGGTGGACGTCTGCTCGCCGGATGGCGGGAGTGGCCCGAGTACGTTGGAGGGCAAGCGTACGATCCCCTCGAGACTAGGCTGGCGGAAGGCGCCCGGAAGTTCAGCTGGATGGAGACCCTCGCCGAGGTGAGGCTCGACACCGTGCTCGCGGACCTGTCGATCGACTGCGACGCTCTGTGGCGCGATCGGGTTAGCGAGCGGCTCCAGTTGCCTGTCAGGGTCGGCCTCGATGCCTACGCGGGATCGGGGCAGTTGGTCGGAGTAGTCCCCATCCGGGCGGTGCTCTCGCCGGGCGTCGAGGCGACTCGCGCGACCGGGGACGATGCGCCCGGGCCGCTGGGAGTGGAGGGTGCGTCGACGCGCCCCCTCGGTAAGCAGGGCTTGGCGGAGGAGGACTCGCCAGGGCTGCCGGGGGCGGCCCACAGGCAAGGGAGCGGGAAGGCGCAGCCGTGGCAGGCGCTCCCGTGCTGGAGCGGGGCCTGCGCATACGTCTGCGAGGGCTACCCGGGGCTGCCGAGAGGCGCCTTCATCGAGCTCTGGCCCGCGCTGCGCCAGGGACTGTGCACGGTGTATCCCGAGGGGATTGGGGACGCCGACCCGAACGGCCTCCTGGCCGACGCGGATCTGGCCCAGATACAGGCCGAATGGGAGCTAGAGGGGGGGCAGGGCTGACATGCTTCAATGGTACTCCCTGATCTACGCCGTCGTGTCCGTCGTGGTGCTATGGGTGAAGGCGGCTGACGACCGTCCCCTCCTCCCCGTCTTTGGATACCTGCTGGGGGCGTACATCGCGCTTGCCTTGCTCTGGCTTGCTCTGGCGCGGTACATCGACGCCTTCACGGATGGCATGGCTAGCCAGTTCGCGCGGAACGTGAACGACTCGGTGCGCGCGAGGGGGCTTCGGGAGGCCGATCTCACGGCCGCCTCCCTGGCTGGGGTGGGGGTAGCCCTCGGCTTCGTCGGCGGGCTCCCGGAGTACGCGACGGTTCTCTGCGCGGCCTTGTGCGCCAGTGCCCTCGTCTGCGCCGCCGTGATGACCCGCCAGGAGGAGGACGAATCCGAAGTCGAGCCGCTGCCGACCATCCCGCAGCCGGATTTCAACGACCCGGAGCGGACGGAGATGAGGCAGTACGACTGGGTCTTCACCACGAACCCGGTGTGGGACGAGCGGGAGCGTGTCTTCTGCGAAGCCGCCCTGGACCTCGTGGAGTACGAGGAACGACGCGCCCTACCCCGCTTGACTGTCGCGGACATCGAGAGGTGGGGCATCGAGTACGTCCGGAAGGGACGGGGGCCGTCCCCTGCCGACCTAGCCTACCGGCTCAGGGAGATGAGCCGGTCACGCAACCTCTCCCGACTCCAGGAGGCCGTCCTGGCTCTGAGCTTCGCTCAGGGGGCCATCGAGTACGCCTACGACAAGGACACGACGGCCTTGAGTGAGTACCCCCGCTACCCCGTCGAGAGCCTGGGGGACACCGTGGGAGACTGCGAGGACAAGGCCATCCTCGCGGCTTGCCTGCTCATGTACCTGGAACGTGACGTAGTGCTCCTAGACCTGCCAGGGCATGTCGCCTTGGGGATCGCTCTCGATGACATGCCGCTACCGCACGGCCAGGCTACCTCCGTGCAGCATCAAGGGCGCACGTACTACTTCTGCGAGGCGACGGCCGAGGGAGCGTGGATCGGCTGGGCCCCTTCCAGCCTCTCGGCCACGCCACGGCCGCTGCCTGTGTAGTAGTCGTTATCGCGGTCTTCGCATAAGCCGGGGGAGAGGGTGACGGCAGGGCCCTTCGCCGCGGCCGCCTCGGGCGTGGGCTACTGGCATTCCTGGATCCCCCGCGCGCGCCAACAGATGTGGCGCCCCCCGCCTCAACCACGCTCGCCGCGTTCGAGGTCATCCGACGAGTCACCTTCGCAGCCGAAGGGACCTCTGTTCATCAGGGCGGCGTGCTAGGGGGCGCTCGCCCGGGCCGCCCTGCGGGAATACCGAGACGTCTCAATCCCTTGTTCATCAGGGCGGCGTGCTAGGGCAGCATGGCCCGGAGTTTGGCCTCCAGGTCGCTCACAGTCTCAATCCCTTGTTCATCAGGGCGGCGTGCTAGGGTTTCGTCATCTGATCACCTCCCGAGTGTGCTGCCCTAGTCTCAATCCCTTGTTCATCAGGGCGGCGTGCTAGGGTAGCCGTCATAAATTGCCTTCATGGAAAGGCCCTTATGTCTCAATCCCTTGTTCATCAGGGCGGCGTGCTAGGGGAGGCCGAAGCCGAGGCTAAAACCGAGGCCTAAAAGAGTCTCAATCCCTTGTTCATCAGGGCGGCGTGCTAGGGCCGGTTCGCACTGAGGCTCCGTGCTCCACAGCTCGAGGCCGGAGTCTCAATCCCTTGTTCATCAGGGCGGCGTGCTAGGGACTGTGACATCGACCTGCTCGCGGATAGTGTGCCGTGTCTCAATCCCTTGTTCATCAGGGCGGCGTGCTAGGGGAGATCAATTCCCGCCGTCACGACTAGCCAAGTCCCGGTCTCAATCCCTTGTTCATCAGGGCGGCGTGCTAGGGCGGAAGAGAGACTTATAGACGAGGAAGGAGGAGGAGTCTCAATCCCTTGTTCATCAGGGCGGCGTGCTAGGGTACGACGACGATGGTTGGATTACCGGCAAACTCTAGTCTCAATCCCTTGTTCATCAGGGCGGCGTGCTAGGGCTCACTGATGAGACCGGGGCACTTTCCCGCGCGAAGGCGGCACGTCTCAATCCCTTGTTCATCAGGGCGGCGTGCTAGGGGGACCCTCCCGGGAACCCTTGTGCCCCAATAGTTCGCGGGGCCCTGTACGGAAACCTCC
>DBQI01000024.1:52938-55238 GCA_002305165.1 Armatimonadetes bacterium UBA1398 | reverse complement strand
GGGAACTGGGAAGTGTACGTCGCGAATAGGGACGGCACGGGGCTCGTGAACATCTCGAAGCACGGTGGCTACGATGCCCACCCCTCCCTTAGCGCCGATGGGAGCAAGGTCGCCTGGCAAAGCGACCGCGACGGGAGCGGGAAGTACGAAGTGTACGTCGCGAACGCGGACGGCACAGGGGAGCTCGTGAACGTCTCGAAACAGAGCGGCGCCGACGACATGGACCCCTCGCTCAGCGCCGATGGGAGCAAGGTCGCCTGGACGAGCTACTACAATGGGAACTATGAAGTGTACGTCGCGAACACGGATGGCACGGAGCTCGTGAACGTCTCCAACCTCGATGGCTACGATGCCTACCCCTCGCTCAGCGCCGATGGGAGCAAGGTCGCCTGGACGAGCATCCGCGACGGGAACTATGAAGTGTACGTCGCGAACACGGACGGCACGGGGCTCGTGAACGTCTCCAACCACAGCGGCGCCGCCGATAGCGGCCCCTCCCTCAGCGCCGATGGGAGGAAGGTCACCTGGACGAGCAACCGCGACGGGAACTATGAAGTGTACATCGCGAAAGCCGACGGCACGGGGGGGCCCGTGAACGTCTCGCAGCACGGCGCCAAGGATACTTCCTCGTCCCTGCAAGGCAACTGAGTGGGACTCATGTGGACGACGAGAACGATCGGAGGGCTGCTATGTGCGGGCGTATGCGAGGCATTGCTGTACTTTGCGGTTTGTCAGCGGTTCTCAGTGTGTGTCTGTCCGCGTGTACGGGGGCTGGGTCGCCGACTGTCCCGCCCACTGACGATGGGCCCGTTCGGGTCACCGTCCGGTTCGACATGTCCATGGGCGCCGACGCGGCGGCGCGCGGGGTCACCCCGGTGGTGAACGGGGTGCAGCTCGAGAGCGACCCGCTCTCCATGAACTGGGACGGCTCGGTGCTCAGCGGCAACGTGCGTGTGAACAACGTGAGCACCGGCTCGACGATGAAGGACATCGAGGCACGGATCTTCAGCGTCAATCCGCCCGATGTGGGCATCGGCTGGAACGACCAGGAATGGAACTACAACTCCGCGGCGGAGGGGCTCAGCAGCCGCTTCGTCAACTGGGCGTTCAGCGGCTCGGGCGGCGCGGACTTCGACTTCATCGTGGAGGTCAGTTGGACGCCCGTCCCCGCGAAGGTCGCCTGGGAGAGCGAGCGCGACGGGAACCCAGAGATTCACGTCTCGAACAGGGACGGCACGGAGATCGTGAACGTTTCCAGCAATGGCGCCCAGGACTACGACCCCTCCCTCAGCGCTGATGGCAGTAAGGTCGCCTGGAGGAGCTACCGCAACGGGAACGAGGAAGTGTACGTCGCGAATACGGACGGCACGGGGCTCGTGAACGTTTCCAACAATGGGGCCGACGACTACCACCCCTCGCTCAGCGCGGATGGGAGCAAGGTCGCCTGGTACGGCTACCGCAGTAAGAACTGGGAAGTGTACGTTGCGAACACGGATGGCACGGGGCTCGTGAACGTCTCGAATCACAGCGGCACCGACAAGCACCCCTCGCTCAGCGCTGATGGGAGCAAGGTCGCCTGGATGAGCGACCGCACTGGGAACTACGAAGTGTACGTCGCGAACATAGACGGTACGGGGCTCGTGAACGTCTCCAACGATGACGAGGGCGACGAGTATCCCTCGCTCAGTGCCGATGGGAGCAAGGTCACCTGGGAGAGCTTCCGCGACGGGTACGCGGAAGTGTACGCGGCGAACACGGATGGCACGGGGCTCGTGAACGTCTCGAGGCACAGCGCCTCCGACTACTATTCCTCACTCAGTGCCGATGGGAGTAAGGTCGCCTGGATGAGCTACCGCGACGGGAAGGCGGAGGTGTACGTCGCGAACACGGACGGCACGGGAGGGCTCGTGAACATCTCAAACGATAGCGCCTCCGACTACTACCCTTCCCTCAGCGCCAATGGCAGCACAGTCGCCTGGCACAGCACTCGCGATGGCGACCCGGAAGTGTACGTGGCGAAGACGAACGGCACGGGGCTCGCGAACATCTCGAACGACAGCGGCACCGACGCTTCCCCGTCCTTGCAAGGCAACTAGCCGGGGCCGGTGTGCGGTCGCGTGTAGACGACGAGAACGATCGGAGGGGTGCTATGTGCGGGCGTATGCGAGGCATTGCTGTACTTTGCGGTTTGTCAGCGGTTCTGAGTGTGTGTCTGTCCGCGTGTACGGGGGCTGGGTCGCCGACTGTCCCGCCCACTGACGATGGGGCCGGGCCCACGAGGATCACCGTCCGGTTCGACA
>DBQI01000024.1:0-52838 GCA_002305165.1 Armatimonadetes bacterium UBA1398 | reverse complement strand
GACATCGAGGCACGGATCTTCAGCATCAGCAATGCGAGCATCATCCCGAACCACGCGGAGTGGAACTACAAGTCCGCAGCTGAGGGGCTCAGCAGCCGCTTCGTCAACTGGGCGTTCAGCGGCTCGGGCGGCGCGGACTTCGAGTTCGTCGTGGAGGTCAGTTGGGCGCCCGTCCCCGCGAAGGTGGCCTGGATGAGCTACGACGGCGGGAACTATGAAGTCTACGTCGCGAACAGGGATGGCACGGATCTCGTGAACGTCTCGAACTACCCCGACGCCGACGAGTCCCCCTCGCTCAGCGCCGATGGGAGCAAGGTCGCCTGGATGCGCTACTGCGACGGGAATAATGAAGTGTACGTCGCGAACACGGACGGCACGAACGTCGTGAACATCTCGAACTGCAACACCGCCGATGACGAGCACCCCTCGCTCAGCGCCGATGGGAGCAAGGTGGCCTGGACGAGCTACCGCGGCGGGAACGCGGAAGTGTACGTCGCGAACACGGATGGCACGCATCCCAAGAACGTCTCGCAGCACAGCGCCACGGATGAGCTCGCCTCCCTCAGTGCCGATGGGAGCAAGGTCGCCTGGGTGAGCGACCGGAGCGGGAACTCGAAAGTCTACGTCGCGAACACGGACGGCACGGGGCTCGTGGAAGTCGCGGAGGGTCTCGCGCCCTCGCTCAGCGCCGATGGGCGCAAGGTCGCCTGGATGAGCTCCCACGACGGGGACTATGAAGTGTACGTCGCGAGCACGGACGGCCTGGGGCAGATCGTGAACGTCTCGCGCGAGCCCTACGCCCGCGACCTGTCCCCCTCCATCAGCGCCGATGGGAGCAAGGTCGCCTGGCAGAGCTACGGCGACTGGGACTATGAGGTGTACATCGCGAAAGCCGACGGCACGGGGACGGCCGTGAACGTCTCCAACCACGACGAGGGCGACGACTACTACGCCTCGTTGCAGGGCAACTAGCCCGCATTATTCATGAGGGTGTTTAGAGGTTGTTGCATGGGAGTAGGTTGGCCGGCTCGTACCAAGGGTTTGCGGAAGACCCTTGAACGGGAAGGCGCCGACTCCCATGCACCATTCCCGCAAGCCCGCTTTGACCTTCTTCCCGAGGTAGAGATTCGTGCGGCTTTCGACGGCCGCCGCCCATCCAGCGCACTGCAAGACCGCCGTCATGAATGATACGGCCTAGGGCTTGTAGCCGAGCTCCTCCGCCACCTTGCGATGCTCCTCGGCTTGGGCCGTGCCGCCGAGGGACTCGAAGGTCCGGTACAGATGGTGGTGCAGCTTCCCCTTCTCGGCTCTGGTGCGCGCCAGAGCGAGGGCGGCTTCCAGGTCGGTTTGCGCCTTCTCGAGGTTCCCGGCCTTGTAGTTGGCCCAGCCGCGCAATCCTAGCGACTCAGCCGACTCGCCCTCCAGCGCGACGGCCTTCTTGGCCGCCTCGAGGGCTACGTCGAAGCTCTGCCCCGCGTCGAGGTTGATCTTCGCGACCAGCATCTGGGCCCAAGCGCGCTCGGGGACTGTCTTCATCTCCTTGATGAGGAAGGCAGCGGACTGGATGAACCCGGCCTCGTAGTAGGCCCTGGCCTGATGAGCTTTGGCGAGGTCGGAATCCCGGATGAGCAGGGGGATCTCGGCGAGGTACTGGCGGGCAACCTCACGGTCGACGAACTCCTCATCGGGCGTGCCTCGGGATAGGTGGCTCATAGCGAGCAACTCGTTCGCCCTGGCCGCGCCTTCGAGCCATTCGTCGGGGAAGTGCGGGGGCTCCGACTCGCTACCCGTCACGGTCATGGCGTCGAGGGCGGCGCGGGCGTTGACGGCGCACGCCTCGGGCTCCCCCGCGAGGGAGTACGTCTCGGCCATCGCGAGCAGGATGTCGGGGTCATCGGGCATGAGCGCGTCGGCTTGGCCGAGGGCCTTAGCGGCCTCCGCGTACTGGCCGATCTCCTTCAGGAGAAGCCCGTGAGCCAGGTACGCCCAGGCGTCATCGGCCTGCAGCTCGGCTGCCGCCCCGGCGTGGGGCGCGGCGGACTCCGGATCACCGAGCGCGTCGTAGGCCTCCGCGAGCGCTTGGCGGACCTCGGCGTCACGCGGGTCGACCTTCGCGGCGGTATCCAAGCTCACGACGGCCTCGTCGGCCTTCGCGAGCCGCAGGGACGCGATCCCGTGGATCTTCAGCAGCTCAGGCCCTTCGGGGTCGCCCGCGAGGCCGGCGGCCGCCTCCTCCGCGGCTTTGGCCCACTCCTCGGCCGTGAAGGCCGCGCGCGCCGCCTCTAGGTGCGCGAGCACCTCCTCGGCGGAGACGAGGTGGGCAGAGGCCGCCTCCTGCACCGGCTGGGTGGCTTCGGGCTTCTTGCTCATCGAGCAGCCGGCTACCGCCAGCATGACGGCAACAGATAGCACGGCAGATGCGCGCATGGTCGTCACTCCTTCACTCGCGCATAGAGCGTATTCGGTCGCGGAACCGGTCGGCCTGCGGGAGGTGGCCGTCTGGGCTGCAGGGAACTCCCGATCACGGCGGCTCCCGGGGGGAGACCAGAGTGAGCCCGCGCATTGTCATTATAGGGCCAGGTTCGGCGGTCGCGCGGTACGCGATGTACGTGCGGCTGGAGGGCGCCGATCCCGTTGGGGTGAGCCCTGAGGGGCCCACGAGCTGCCCCGCGATGTCCGTGTTCCGCTCCCCCGAACTCATGCTAGATCGACTCCGCCCCGATGGCGCCGTCGTACTGACCGATCCCCCTAGCCGGGCGAAGTACATCGAGGCGGCACTCGAGGCCGGTTGCCATGTGCTCTGCGCGGAGCCCATCGTATACGATCCCGGCGTGAGTGTTTTCGAGTGCCTCGACACCGCGACCCGACTCCGCGATCTGTCACAGCAGCGCCAGCTTCACCTCTGCGCGATGAGCCCCATGGTGGCTCTGGCGCCGGCTCTGCGCGAGCTGGCGGATCTGGGCCTCGGTCCCGCGCGCGGCGTCTGGAGCTTCGTGATGCGCGACCTGCGGCCGCCTTGCGCCGGTACTCCGAGTCCGGCATCGCGGCTGCTGACGAATGGGTCCGGGCCCTTGGCCCTGCTCCTCGCGCTGGTGCCTGGCGCTCGGGTGATCGAGCATGGCATCCAGGCGTCTCTGGAGCCGCAGGAGTGCCGCATCGCCTTCGACTGCTACAGCTCGGACGCTGCCTCGGATGGTACCCCCCACCAGTGCGCGGTCTCGATCGTTCTCGGACAGGCGACGACGGCTCAGACCGAGGTGGAGGTCAATGGCCTGCGTATGCGCTATGAGGAGCGATGGGCACCCGACGGGACTCGCCCCGGGTATCTTAGCGTGGACGAGCACGAAGCTCCGTGCGGAGACCTGACCCAGTTGACCGTTCGGGCGTTCCTGTCCAGGATCGAGGGGCAGGAGGCAGGGCCGATCCCCGATGCCGACCATGCCCTCGCGTCGCTACGGGTACTCCTCCGCCTGCTCCGTCAGGGGAGCGGGAGCGCGGTAGCGCCAATGACCCTCCGTGTGCTCTGAGCCGGCTCGGCCCGAGGCGTAACCCGTGCGACCTACGAACGTCCGGTATACTCCACAGAGGGCGCCATCCCACCCAAGACCGCTGTCAGGAGGTCGCGCAATGACTGCATCCAATCCCGATCCCGCTCGACCGCGAGGCGAGCGCTTCAGGCTTCCACCGTGGCCATTCCGCTTGGCGGGACGGCAGCCAAGCGGCGGCCAGGGGGGCGATGTGGGCATGCGGCTCGATGAGATCCTGGGCCAACTCGGCCGAACGAACCCCCGACTGAGTTGGCAGATCCCCCTCGTGATCGTGATTCTCTTGGGCCTGGTCATGTTCAGGCCCTACGTCATCATCGACAACGGCGAGGGCGGGGTCGTCTTCTCGAAGATCACCGGCGTGGCCCCTGAGCCGTTGAAGCCCGGCTTCCACATCATCGTGCCCGTGATCCAGTCGGTCACCTCCTATGACACGAAGGTCCGGACCTACACCATGAGCAGCCGGAGGGCTGAGGGGCAGGTCACCGGAGATGACTCCCTCATCGCCCTCACGTCGGATGGTCAGAAGGTCACCCTCGATGTGACGGTTCGGTACGCGCTGCCGCTCGGTACCCTGCCCAAGCTGCATCAGGAGATCGGTGAGAGCTTCGTGAGCCGGATCATTCGACCTCAGGCGAGGGCTGTGGTGAGGACGATCTGCGCGCAGCACCCGGTCCAGGACTTCACGAGCGAGGAGCGTGAGGAGATCCGGAGCGACATCACGGACCGTCTGACGGAGCTCTTCGCCGCGTCCTACATCACGCTGGAAGAGGTCATCATCGCCGAGGTCCAGTTCTCCGAGGAGTTCCAGGTCGCCGTTGAAGAGAAGCAGCGTGCGCTCCAGGAGGCGGAGCAGATGATCTACGCCATCCAGGAGGCTGAGGGCGAGGCCCAGCGCCTGATCACGGAGGCTCAGGGCGACGCCGAGGCGATCCGGGCGCGAGGTGGAGCGCTTCAGAAGAACCCGCTGCTCATTCAGTATGAGTACGTCGGGAAGATCGCCCCGAACGTGAAGGGCCTGATCCTGACCCCCAGCGAGGTCGAGAGCATCTCGAGGGCCGCGGACGTCGCGGCGCCTCCGGCGCCGACCCTCCGCACCGAGCTCGATGAGGTCGTCGACTTCAGCGCCGCGAGCGCCAGTGACCTTGCGGCACAACTCGAGGCGGACCTCCGAGCCGGGCTGGAAGCCGATGGCGCCGAGCTTGTTGACCCGTTGGCTCCCGGCGACGTGGAGAGCACACCCGAGGAAGCGCCGACCAGCGCTGAGGAGGTGGAGTAGCCGTGGCACAGGGCACCGAAGGAGCCAAGAGGCTCGGCGCCGGGTTCATCGCGGTAGTGGCGTTCATCGCCCTGATCGTGCTCATGAAGGCCATTCACGTTGTGCCGGCGGGCCATCGGGGCATCGTGTTCAGCACCTTCAGTGGGACCAAGAACGTGACCCTGGGCGAGGGGCTGAACTTCGTCACTCCCTTCATCGATCAGCCCATCAACTACGAGGTGAGGACGCGCACCCTGGTCTTCAGCGACCTTCAGTCGAACGAGGGCGATGAGCGGGCGCCGTCCATCAGCGCCAAGACGAGCAAGCAACAGACCGTCAGCCTCGACCTCACCGTGCGCTACCACATCGATCCGACGAAGGTGCATCTGCTGCACCAGCAAGTCGAGCGCCAGTATGTCGAGAAGATCGTGAAGCCGGACGCCAGTGGCGACACGCGCGCCGTGGTCGCCGCGTACGAGGCCGAGGAGATCTATGCCACCAAGCGGCAAGCGATCGAGGACGAGATAGCCCGGCGACTTCGGGAGACCTTCGAGCCGCAGTACATCATCCTCGACGAGGTCCTGATCCGGAACGTGGCCTTCACCGACGAGTACCACCGGGCCATCGAGCAGAAGCAGATCGCGCTGCAGCGCGCCCAGAAGAAGCGGTATGAACTCTGGAAGGAACAGCGGGAGAAGGAGCGGCGGATCATCGAGGCCAAAGGCCAGGCCGATGCCATCGACGTCCGCGGCTACGCCCTCGCCCAGTACCCCGAGGTCGTGAAGTACGAGTACGTGGAGAACCTGCCTGTGGACCTGCCCGCCTACGTGACCTCTGGCGACACCATCGTCAGCCTCTCGGACCTGCTACGCACCCCCGCGAAGCAGGGCGAGTAGGCGCTTGTGGCGGCAACGAGGCGCTGGTGGCCGATCGCTTGCCACCGGCGCCTCGCGACGCCCGTCTACCGGGAGAACTCCTCTATCGCCCTGAACATCGCCACGAGGTTCTCGGGTGGCGTCCCCTGCTGAATGTTGTGGATGGCATTGAAGACGAACCCGCCGCCCGGCGCGAAGACTTCGAGCCGGCTGAGCACCTCGCGACGCACCTCCTCGGGCGTGCCGAAGGGCAGGGTCCTCTGGGTGTCCACGCCGCCACCCCAGAAGGTGATGCGGTCGCCGTATGTGTCCTTCAGGTGTCCGGGGTCCATCCCCGCCGCTGAGCACTGGACGGGGTTCAGGATGTCGAAGCCTGCCTCGATGAAGTCCTCGATGAGCTCCTCGACGGCGCCACACGAGTGGATGAAGGTTTTCCAGGGAGTGTGTGCGTGTATCCACTCGTTGACCGCCACATGGTAGGGCTTGAATAGCTCACGGTAGGAGGCCACGGAGGCGAAGAGGCCGCGCTGGGCGCCGAAGTCGGCGCCCGTGATCATGGCAACCTGGATGCGGTCGCCCGTCGCCTCGGCGATCCGCGCCAGGTTCGCCAGACCGATCTCGAGCTGCCCCTCGAACACGCTCTTGACGTAGTTCTTCCGCAGCGCGAGGGAGGCGTACCACTCCTCAACATCCCGGATGCCTCGGGTGTGCTTGATCCACATGGCGGGCACAAGGGCAATGTCCCCGAAGCCGAGGCCAGGCATGCCACACACGATGGCGTGATCGGTCTCGCGGTGGAGCCGCTCCGCAGTGCTGGCGTAGTGGGCCAGCTCCGCATCGGAGAGGGGCTCGAACTCCTGGAGATTGTCAGCGGGGTCCAGCGTCTCCTCATCCAGCGGCGGCTGGCGGCAGAGGGTATCGAAGTAGTACCCGCCGGCAGGCATCCGGGCGCAGGGCTCACAAGCGCGGTCGCCTTCCGGGTACTGAAGCACCGACCCGTCGGGTTCGGGCTGGGTGTTGAAGGCGGCGGGCACGAGCACAGGCGTGCCGTCGGGGAGGGTCCATGGCCGCCAGTCGCGGTTCTCCCAGCCAAAGAGGGTCTTGCTGCCGCCCATGCCTTGGGTGTCGATGCCCAAGGCTTCACGGAGGTCGTCCGTCACCTCGCCCAGCAACTGGTAGGGTTCGGTGACCCTCACCGGCTCGCCCTCGGCGCTGAGACCCAAGGCGACGCGGAGTCGATAGAGCGCCCAGGCGGAAATGCCGGTAACGGTCGTCGCGCCGATGTCTAGCGGCACTCGGTCGGGCTCGCGGTGCTCAAGGGCCGCCGCGACTCGCTCTCGGGAAGTCATGTTCGTCACCGCCTTCAGCGGAGTGGAAGGTGAGAGTGCGCCCCCATGCCGCCTCATCCCTTCGCGGCGGCGAGCCCGCCGCTTAGGGGCGGCCGCCCTCGGCGAGGGCCATCTCGAAGCGCTCGATGGCGGGGAGACAGTCGGCTACCGAGTCCACTACATCGTGGGCGCCAGCAGCTCGCATCGCGGCGTGGGCCTCCTCCAGGCAGCGCTCACTCGCTTGCTGGGGCAGGGCCTTCAGCTCATCCTGGCTGAGTCCGACCAGGTTGCCCGTTCGCGCGATGCCGATGGTCCAGACCCCCGCGTTCAAGCCCGCCTCAATGTCCGCGATCGTGTCCCCCACCTTGACCACCGCCGCAGGGGGGGAAACATCGAGCCGTTCCATGCAGCGGAAGAGCATCCAAGGCCTGGGCCTGCCCTCGGGCACATCGTCAGCGCAGATCGCGAGGTCGGGGGTGAGTTCCTGGGCTCGCATCGCGTCGAGCACGACGTCGGTCATCCGCCGGGAGTAGCCAGTGGTCGTGGCAATCTTGACGCCTCGGTCTCTCAGCGCCGCGAAGGCCTCCACGGCGCCGGGGATGACATCGGAGTGCTGGGCCAGGCACTCGAGCTGCAGGGGCACGAAGTCCGCGTACATTCCGTCGATGTCCCCGTCGGTGGCCTCGCGCCCGTGGACCTGTCGCCACACTGCGGCGATCGCCGGATCGTGAGCTAGGGCGGCGATGTGGGCCCGCTTGGCCATGCCCATGGGGCCTCGCGCTTGCCGATTGGTGATGGCTACCCCGCGGGAGGCGAAGACCGCCTCGAACACACCGGCCGGCGCTCGGCTGCCGTAGTCGACGATGGTGCCCGCCATATCGAAGACCGCAAGGCGGATCGGGCCTCGGTACCCGCCGGATGACGTTGCGCGCATGTGGCTCGCTCCAATCTCGGGCTCGGTTCGTGGCCATTCTAGGCGCGGCGTGGCGTGAAGCCTAGGTCCGAGGGCCCGTCACTGCGAATGGGCGCACAGACGAGGTGCAGCCCGGGCGTCCCGCGATCCGGCCGGAGCACTGATGACCTCGACCTACGGAAGGGCTGATCCGAGTGTCTGCCGCCATGCTCATAGTGTGCTCCACCATCCTGCCGCCGGTGACCGTTGAGGACCACCTGGGGAGGCCAGCTATCCATGTCGACGGCCAGCCGGTCGCGCCCCTGATGTTCTTCGGCATTCCCCAGGGAACGCCCGTGAAGACGGTGGAGGTGGGGCCCGAGTGGCGCGAGTTTCACCTGACCTTCGTGCCGGACGAGGACAACATGGGGATGGGGGGCATCCAGGTGCGGTTCGGCGGTGGCCCGCCGGGTACGGTGTGGGTAGATGACTGCCGCGTCTACCCCGGCGAGTACCATGACGAGCCGCATGCGAATATGGTCACCCTCGGCGGCTTCGAAGCCACGGATGAGGAGGTTACGCGCTACTGGAGCCTCTGGACCAGCCCCGTGGAGGGCGCTGACGCCTCGCTAGCGGTCGACACGACGAACCCTGCCGAGGGGGAGCGTTGCCTGAAAGTTGACCTGCGGGTCGCGGGGTCGCACCCTATGCACGTACACCTCATTCATGCGGGCATGACCTACCAGAAGGGGTCTCCTTACACGTACTCGGTATGGCTGCGCTCCGGCGAGGTCCGCACCGTCGAGTTCTTCGCTCTGCGGCAGGGCGGGTCGTTTCGGATCTACGAGGAGCGCGGCGTGGCGCCCTACAGTAGCCAAGTAGCCCTGGCGGCCGGCGCGGGAGTGCACATTCACTCCTTCACCATGCCGATGCCCTGGCCGCGGCCAGGGGAGGATTACGAGTGGACTGGCGTCGACACTGCCGTCGATCGGACGATCGCGAGCGACCCCGAGGCCCTGCTCCTGCCTCGTTTCGGGATGGAGCCCCCGGAGTGGTGGTACGAGCAACACCCCGGCTCCGAGCAGGTCTTCTCCGATGAGAGCAGCGAGGGGTGCTCCATGGCCTCGGAGGAGTGGCGCTCGGAGGCCGAGACCCATCTGCGGGCCCTGGTCCGCTATTGCGAGGAGAAGTACGGTGACCACATGCTGGGTTACCACCCCTGCGGCCAGAACACGGGCGAGTGGTTCTACCGCCGATCGTGGGATCGCGTCTTCGGAGACTACTCGCCCGCGATGCTCGATGGGTTCCGGCGGTATCTCGCCGAACGCTACGGAGACGCCGTCGACCCGGAGACGGTGACGATCCCGACAGAAGAGCAACTGCTATCCGCGGCTGCGGGCTGGTTCCACGACCCGGTCGCGGAGGCTCGCCTACTCGACTACCTGCGCTACGAGCAGATCGCGATGGTCGAGCCCTTGGAGCGCTTCGCCCGCGCCATCAAGGAGGAGACCAATGGCGAGCGGCTTGTTACGTTCTTCTACGGGTATACCTTCGAACTCTGCGGGCTGCCCTGGGGTCCCGCCAAGGGCGGCCACTACGCCCTGGAGCGGCTGCTCCGTTGCCCCGATGTGGACATCCTCTGCTCGCCCATTTCCTACCAGGATCGCCAGCTGGGTGGCGCAGGGGACTTCATGACCGCGATCGACAGCATCCACGCCGCCGGCAAGCTGTGGCTGGTCGAGGATGACACCCGGACCCACTTGACTGCCGAGGGCGAAGGCTTCGAGGGGGGCTCGACGCTCCAGGAGACGCAGTGGATCCACACCCGCCAGTTTGGTCACCTCCTCCCCCGCCGGCTCGCAACCTGGTACATGGACTTGGGCGCGACGGGCTGGCTGAATGACCCCGGCGTCTGGAGCAACCTGGCGAGGCTTCGTGAGCAGTACGAGCGGGCCTCGGGGGAGCCGCCCGCCTGGTCGCCCGACGTCGCGGTCATTGTGGATGAGGAGGGAGCTCTGTACGGACGGGCCGACTGGGCTCTGCACCGGTCGCTCGTGTACGAGACGCGAATCGCCCTCGCGCGCGCTGGCGCCCCCCAGCGATGGCACTTGCTTAGCGACCTTGTCGCCGGTCGGGTCCCCAAGTGTCAGGCCTATGTGATGCTCAACTGCTTCCACCTCGACGGTGAAGAGCGTGCCGCCATTGCTCGGGAGACGGCAGGCTCCGCGGCGATCTGGTTCTACGGAGGCGGGTTCCTCGATGACGGCCCCGCGCAGCCCGCGGCGCCGGGCGAGGTGCAGGCCACCATGGCCGACGCGACGGGCCTGCCCATCATCGCGGGCGAGCCACGCAAGGCAGGCGACCCGCTCTCGCCGGTGACGTGGTTCGACGGGGACCCGCTCCTGGAGCCATTCTGGACCGTCCGTGAGGATCAGGGCGTCGAAGTGCTGACGCGCCTGGCTGACGGCACGCCAGGGATCGCGCTCGCGGAGACCGACGCGGGGCTGCGGGCCTACGTCGCGCCCCTTGGCTGCACGTCCGCCGACTTCCGAACGCTGTTCCTCCGGGCCGGAGCGCACGTTTACTGCGAGAGCGACGATGTGGTGCTGACGGATGACCGGTTCCTCTGCGTCTCCGCTACCTCGGCAGGGGTGAAAGCGATCCACCTGCGCCGGCCCGCCACTGTCACCGATGCCGTGACCGGAGAGGTGGTGGCCGCAGAAGCGTCGAGCTTCAGCCTGTCCATGGAGCTGGGCGAGGCGAGGGTGTTCTGGCTGGACTAAGGCGGCGGGGGCGCGGCCATCTCCACCCGCAGCACCGGGCGCATCGAGGCCTCCGGATGCTCGCGGGATGCGAAGGACTTGATACCCTCCGCCCCTGCCGGCAGCCGGAGCACGAGCCCGTGGTTGGGCGATTCCGCCGCGTGCCACCGCTGAACAAGCTGTGTCACATCCCACTCCCATACCGAGCCGGGCTCCGTGGCGGTGACCACCGCGCTGGCCGCCGCGGGACCGCTATCGCCGCCCGGCGTGGTCCAGTCCTCCATCGTGGACGGCGCGAGCCAGGTGGCTTGAGGCTCCTCCCAGGGGCTGGTGACGGGGAAAACCTCCACGGCGACGGGCGCCTCGTCCCGGTAGGACCCGATTCCCCTCAGCGTCAGGACCGCTGACCGGACGCCTGTTCCGGCCGGGAGCCCCTCGATGGGGAAGCGGAACAGGGCGTGTTGGGTCTGACCGCCGGCGACGGCAGCCAACTCGGTGTCGAACCCCTTCACGGTGTCCGGGAAGAGGCTCAGCAGCCGAGTGTCGGCGGAGGCGGTCAGCTCGTACACGCCTGGCTGGATCTCGCGGGTCTCGGCTGGACTCATCAGGTCGAGGGGCGTGCCTTGGGGGCCCGGCGCGGCGGCGCGAAGGCGCTCCATCGCCGAGACGAACTGAGGCACAACCCGCGAGGGCGTCACCCCATCGGCCTCCCACAGCCAGCTATCCCAGGTGTAGTCAAGCCCCCGCAGGCCGTAGTGGGTGACCACGTCCGCGAGCCAGATCGGGCGCTCGCCCGCCCACTGGTTGCCGGCGTTCTCGGCCCAGAGGATGGTGGGATCATCCTCGCCCATGAGGCGCAGCTTCCGCGCGATGCGGGCCACCTCGCCGGCGTTCTCGGATCCCGTGTACTGCAGGATGCAGCCGTTGGCGAGGGCGTAGGCCATGAGCCAGTCGTTGTCCATCATGAGCCGGATCGACGCGGACCCTGAGGCCGTGCGGACGGCCTCATCCCACTCGGCCTGGCTGTAGGCGTATCCGGGCAGGTAGACGATCACCTTGGCGTTGGGACCGAGATACTCGCGCGCGATGGCGAGTGTCTGATCGATCCGCAGGCTCATGAAGGCCCGCTTGGAGTCCCGGTACCACTCCAGCATATCGCGCCAAAAGGGGCCTCGCGCCCATTCCGTGCCGGGGGCCGGTATGAGGACCTCGTCCCAAGAGCCGAAGGCGGCCCCCCACTCCTCGTTCGCGCGGGCCACGGTGCCGTACCGTGCGGCCATCGCCCCCCGGAAGCTCGCCTGGGCCGACTCGCCATAGCACCAGTAGGCCTCCTCGCCCTCCCGACCGAGGGTCCAGTTGGCGGGGTAGATGCCCTCCCCTGCCGGCCCCAGGTCGGCCACCACCTCATCGACCTTGTCGAGGACCCCCAGATCGCGCAACCGGTCCATCTGCCGCCGGGCCGACGCGGTGAGCACACTGTCCAAGTCCGAGTGCCACGGCCCGAAGTGCCAGTCCCGAACGCCCGAGGGATCCGTCATGGCCTCGTGGGCATGAGCCTCGGCATAGTCGGGCGGGAGTCCCAGCACGTAGAGGATCAGCTTGAGCCTGAAGGGGCGGTCGGTAAGGTGGGTCACGAACCGCTCCCACTCCCCCGACGTCTCGACGCGGAGCATCTCTATGCCCATCGCCTCGTAGGTGTCCAGGTGAGCCTCGATGGCCTCGTCGGGCAGGCTGTGGTAGCCGGCGGCGATGGTCAAGCAGGGGATCGGCGGCTCCAGGTCAGCCTGCGCGGGCAGGAGCGATGATAGGGCGATCAGGGCGGGGATCATGGCGCCTCCACTCGTGGGCTCAGTGCCAGAAGGCGTACGTTGGCACGTCGCGAGCGAACCCGTAGATGAGCCAGAAGCCGCCTGTCAGCACGTCGCCTAGGATCAGTCCGAACGCCACGAAAGCCAGCGTGCGGAGTCCTTGGCTCCCTCCGTAGCGAGCCACGATCACCTTCGCGACCCACGCGATCAGGAAGGGAAACCACATGAAGCTCATGTACCAGGAGATCCCCACGGCCATGCCCACGGGATGCAGGGGGAAGCCCACAGTTCGCACGCGTATGGCAAGGAGGGCCAGGCAACTGATGACGCCGATGACGATGGCCTCGGCCCGGCCCGCGTTGAAACCCTTCGGGTTCTCGAACCACGAGACGATGTAGTTGTAGGGCTCGGCGCAGCCGTGGCGCGGGTAGCCCTGCATCTTGGCCCCGACTCCGTTGGCGTAGAAGATCTGTAGCGTGGCCGGCAGAGAGAAGGCAAAGCCGGCGATGACAACGATTCCCATGGCGATGGCGAGCCGCCGCAGGCTGCCGCCCGTGCCCTCGGCCATCTTGAAAGCCTCGCACTGGTGGGGGAAGGGGATGTTCCGCAGCCCGCGAGAGTAGCCCGTGTGCATGGCCATGACGGCGAGGGAGCGCTTCCCCACCACCTTCGGCCCAAGCACGTTGCCCATCATCAGGAGGGGGCTCATGAAGTCGAACTCGTGGACGGGGATCCCCACCTCGGCGCGGATGCGCCCGATGAGATAGGTCGCCATGTAGTAGGCCGTCACGAAGAGCAGGGCGACCCACGGGGACATCCCATGATGGATCAGCGCAGCCAGAACGAAGCCGATACAGCCCACGAAGAGCCCCGCCGCAAGACGGTACGGCAGCGACTCCTCCGTGGCCACCTTGCGGCCGCGGATGCCCTGCCAGATGCGCCCCAACTCGCGCCGGCTCATCCATACGTAGAAGAGCGCCAGCCCGATGTACGCTCCGTAGGCCTGCTCGTACAGGTAGGGGAACTGCGGGGTGACGTTGAGGCCCAGCCAGTCCACGATGACCATCTGAACCCTGAAGAGCACGAAGAAGAACCAGCAACTGAAGGCCAAGTCGGTTGGCAGCAGGAGGCCCAGGCCGATGATGAACGGGTAGAAGGACATTCGCACCGAGTGGGCCGCCGACCAGGGCCGGTCGACGAGCATCCGACTGATGTCGAACCCTGGCGCCGCGTCCCAACGGACGGGAATCTGCGGCACCATGGGGTAGAGGGCGTGGAGCCCGTTGAGGATGTTGATCCCCGCCACCACGCCGAGGGCGATCCACATGGGTTTCTGCCGCCACATGCGTCCATCGGCGCGGCACATTTCCGTGGGGAGTTGGATGATGGGATATGTGAGCCGCTCGACCTCCATCCACCGACGCCGGAAGAGGGCGGCCAGACCGAGTGGCGCTGTCCACAGGGCCGACATGTAGAGGAACCAGAAGAGCAGGGGCTTCGCCCATAGTTGGAGGTGGGGCGGAGAGAAGAAGTTGGTGCTGCCGGCCCACATGGCCTGAAGCGACGCCTCGTCACGCATCGTCCCAAGCTCGGGGAGGTACTGGATGAAGATCTCGTGCCACTGGTTCTCGGGCGTCGCCAGTCGGAAGGGTCCGGCGATGGCAGGCAGGAGGATGGACGAGGTGTCCAGGCCGCAAGGGCTCGTCGCCACGGCGAGGAGTGAGTAGATCGCCGCGAGCTCAGCCGGCCGTAGCCGGAACCGGGGCAGCCACCGCTTGAGCAGCCCGTTCACCGCTGCCAGGAGCGTCAGCAGCATGATCGTGTTATAGAAGAGGGACGCGATGGTCACGAAGCCCACGTAGCGCACTGTGGTCATGTGAATGATCCAGTACGCGTTCAGGGGCAGAAGGATCGCGATGAGGATGGCGACGCGCGGGGTAACGCCGGAGCGGCTCGCGCGCGAGCTCTCATCGGCCTCGGTGATGGTCTTCTCTCCGGGCTTGATCGTCTCCACTCTGGCCCGGAGTTTCGCGACGTGCTAGTCGCGGCCCTGCCACTCGATGAAGGCTTCAGGAACGTCCGTGATGACGCCATCTACACCGGCCGCGCAGACGGCGGCCCAACCGGTGGCATCGTTGACGGTCCAGACCCACACGGATAGCCCCCGGGAGTGGGCGTAGCGGATCCAGTCGGGTCGGACCGCTCCCAGGTGCACCGATAGGCCCGCCAGCCCGTCGGCGACCGCCTGGTTCACCAGCGCCCGCATCTCCCCAGCCTCCTCGGGGATCTGGCCCGTGAGCCAGAAGCATGGCAGAGCCGGCTCCAAGGCAGCGGCGGCATTGATCGTGGGGCGGTCGAAGGAGAAGGCGACGGCACGATGCGCGGCATCCTGATCGCGCAGGATGGAGACCACCTGCTCGGCGATGCCGGCGGCCTTGATCTCGACGACGATCTGCAGGCCGTCATCGGTGTGCTGGGACATCAGCTCGTGGAGGGTGGGCACCGTCTCACCGGCATAGGCCTCGGCCTTCCAGGACCCAGCGTCCAAGGCCTTGAGTTGCTCCAGCGTCAACTCCTGCACCAGTCCGGAGCCGTCCGTCGTGCGATCCACCGAGCGGTCGTGCATCAACACGACGTGTCCGTCGGCCGTGATGTCCACATCGCACTCGGCGAGGTCAGCGCCGATCTCGGCGGCCTCCCGGTAGGCGACCAGTGTGTTCTCCGGCGCTTGGTGCGAGTTGCCTCGGTGGGCGATGCAGACGACGTGCTGGTACGCGGCTCCAGGGGCGTCCGTCTGGGACACGGCGGCTCCTCCTCCGAGCATCAGTGCGGCCGACAGCATGGCCGCCGACGGTGCGGAAAGTCCTCGCATGGGGTGCGTCCTCCTCAGATAGCCTGGGGCTCGGGCCCCGACTCAGGTTACCCCGTTGGGAGCCTGGAGGCCAGCCGAATCCCTCCGTGGAGGGCGAGGCCGCCCTGCCGCGAAGGTCCTCCGTGGAGTCCACGAGGCCGTCGGCAAGAGGATTCCCTACCCGATCGCGGCGAAGTGGCATATCCTAGACGCGATTCGAAGCCCCTTGGGGGCGCCGTGGAGATCGAGAGAGGAAGGGATCTTGCTATGCCCCGCTTTGGCATCTGGCTGCTTGTGTTGACATTGGCCCTGATGGTCGGCGTTGCCGTCGCACAGGATGACGGCGCCGAGCCGATGGAGGGCGCGGTCGTGGTTGCTGAGGAGGGTGACGCGGTTGACGTGACCGAGGCCGAGGAGCCCGAGTCGGCCGTGGAGGAGACAGCGGAGGAGTCTGAGGAGCCGGTAGGGGCGATCGTCCCGGCCGAGACCCTGGCCCCCACTGACGGTCCCACCCCGGAGCCCGCGGAAACGGGCGCTCCCATTGTGCTCTACATCCTCATCGGCGGCATGTTGGCGGCCGCTGGGTTGTTCCTGATGCGGCGTTCGGCGGTTCGCGCGAGCTAGGTCCCGCACTGAGCCCGAGGCTCCCCCTTCTCGATCCTAGGGGTCGTGGAGGGGGAGTTCGCTGTACGGCCCCTGGGCTGCCGAAGGCACTTGGCGGAGCGTGTCGGGGTCTGTGGCAGTGCTCCTTGTCTGTCGCTCAGGCCAAGCTGCCGTGCGGCGGTACGCGTCGCGTTCCTTGCTGCTCGTTGCGTGCCGACCAGTCGTGCTTCCTAGAACCGAGCCCACGTGGAGCGGTCCACAGTCGTCCTCACATTACCTGCCAGATGTGCCCGCAGTTGGCGCACTCCCTGAATGTGCGGTCCGGCTTGTTGAGAAAGAGCAGGAAGATCAGAGGCCAGAGGCAGAAGAGGAACAGTAGCACAACTGCCCAGGGTGGGATGACCTGTCCAGTCTTTGTGAACTGGCGGACTACGTCGCCGCCACATAGCGGGCACATGGCGTGCACTTGCTGCCCGTGTCGTACCGGTTGTGCTGCAGCGTACTGTAGTGCCTGAGGGCCGTACCCGCCCGTCCGTAGGGCCTCCTCGGCCTTCTGTCTGTCACAGCCAGCGCGCCCCATCACATAGGCGACCCACTGCTCGTGAAGGTCGTGCTGCTCCTGGTGCGACTGCTGCCGCACGAGCACCAACGCTTGCTGCTCCGCCTCCAGGACCTTCCGCTCCTTCTGTTCCCTCTCGCGCTCCTCTTCTAGCCTCTTGCACCGTGGGCAGACGACATCGAAGTCGGTCATCATGTAACCGCACTTGCTGCACGTCACAGCGGTACCCCCGATCGTCAGCGCCGGCGTGAGGTCTTGCCTCGTCAACAAGCGGGCTCACCCGGCAGGGCGTGCTCTGACCTCAGCTGTGTTGGTCCTAGGTCTCCCGCTCACTCGATCCATAGGGCGGTCACTTCGCTCCAGCTCGCCGGCCAAGACCCGCCGGTGGAGCGGCGCAGTCCCTCCGTTTCTGGCTGGTTCGGCACGGGGTGCTTAGCACCTCGGCCAGAGCAGGTCTAGCGGCAGCAGTACCGCGCTCCCCTTGTCCCCTCCTTCCCACTGCGGCAACCTGTAGTGTATGGTCGCCTCGGGCCGACGGCTCTGGCGCGCCGAGGAGGTCGACAAAGATGCTCACCACTCGCCTGCAGGTTGTGCTCGTCGTCGCCGTGCTCTGTCTGGGCTGCCATCGCGCTCAGTCCCAACCCGAGATAGCTGAGGGGATGGATGACGTGTTGCAGCCGTACATCGGCCCCACGAGTCAGGGGGTCGATATGAGCACTCTCGAGGGCAAGATCATGTGCGGCTATCAAGGGTGGTTCGCGTGCGAGGGGGACAGCCTAGACCGAGGTTGGTACCACTACAACGGCAGAAACGGCTTCAGGCCCGGTTCGTGCTCCATCGACCTGTGGCCGGACATGTCGGAACTGGGCGAGGATGAGCGCTTCGACACCGAGTTCCGCCACGCCGATGGCAGCGTGGCTCAAGTCTACAGCGCCCAGATCCCCCGGTCTGTGGACCGGCACTTCGAGTGGATGGCGGAGTACGGCATCGACGGCGCCTTCGTCCAGCGCTTCGCCGGAGAGGTGGCCCACTCGAAGGGCTTCGAGCAGTTCACCAAGGTCCTCGCCAATTGCCGCGCCGCCGCCAACAACCATGGGCGCGCGTATGCCCTCATGTACGACCTCTCCGGGCTCCCCAGAGGGGGCACCGAGCGGGTCATCGAGGACTTCAAGACACTTGTGGACCGCATGGGCCTGACAAGGGATACGGGCGATAAGGCCTACCTCCACCACGGAGGGAAGCCTGTTGTGGCCGTCTGGGGCATCGGGTTCAACGATCGTCGGCAGTACACCCTCGAAGAGTGCGGCCGACTGATCGACTTCCTCAAGAGCGACCCGGAATACGGCGGCTGCACGGTGATGATCGGGGTTCCCACCTTCTGGCGCGAGCTGAGGAACGATGCCTTGAACGACCCTGCCCTCCATGAGGTCGCACTGAAGGCCGACATCATCAGCCCCTGGATGGTTGGCCGGTTCGGCCATCCGAACGACGTAGCGCGGTTCCGGCAGGAGGTCTTCGAGCCTGACATGGCGTGGTGTGCCGAGCGTGGCAAGGACTATCTGCCTGTTGTGTTCCCAGGGTTCAGTTGGCGGAACCTACAGGGCCCCGACGCCGATCTAGGGGCCATCCCTCGGCGGGGCGGCAGGTTCCTCTGGGCCCAGTACGCCGGGCTTATCGAGGCCGGCGCGACGATGATCTACCAGGCCATGTTCGATGAGGTGGATGAGGGTACGGCGATCTTCAAGTGCACAAATGACCCGCCCGTGGGAGAGAGCCCCTTCCTCACCTACGGGGGCCGTCCCACCGACCACTACCTGTGGCTGGTGGGCCAAGCAGGCCGGATGCTCCGGGGGGAGATCCCCTTCTCGATGTCCCTGCCCCACCGCTAGTTGGCGGAGGTCTGCGGCCGCCTACTTCTTCTTGGTGGGTTTGGGCTTGGCTGCGGGCTTCTTAGCCGAGGTCTTGGTGGCGGCCTTGGGCTTGGCGGTGACCTTGGGCTTGGCGGTTGCCTTGGGCGTCGCCGCCTTCGGCTTGGCCGCGACCTTCGCCTTCGGCGCTGCGGTCGCCTTGGCCTTAGCCTGGGGCGCTGGCTTCTCCTTTGCGGTCGTCTTGGCAGTGGTCTTCTTGCTCGCCGTCTTCGCCGGGGCGGCTTTCTTCGGGGCAGCCTTCGTGGCGGCGGGTTTCGCCGCTTCTGGTTCCTTCTTGGCCGGAGCCTTCTTCACTGCCTTCTTCGCGGGAGCCTTAGCCGCCGGCTTGGCCTCGGGTGCGGGAGCAGCGGCCGCTGGCGTCTCGGCTGGGGCCTTCGCCTTGGCGGGAGCCTTGGCTTTGGCCTTGGACTGCGCCGCCTTCCACTTCGCGTGAATCGGCTCCAGGCTCTCAAGCGCCGCTTGAGCGGCCTCGCGCACGCGGGTGTCGTCGTCATTGCGGACGACGCAGATAGCCAGATAGGCTGGCCCGGTCCCGATCTGCTCGAGCGCGCCCACGATCATGCGCCTCATGCCCTGCCGCGGGCTGCTGAGCAGCTTCTTCAGCTCGTCGATGGCCTCCTCGGCTCGCAGTTCACCGAGGGCCACACCGGCATGAAGCCTGACGGCCCACTCATCATCCTCGAGAACGTCCATGAGAGGCTTGATCGCCGCGGAGCTCCCGAGCGCGCCCAGCGCCTGGGCCGCCTTCATTCGGACCGCCCAGTCGGGGTCCTTGAGGCACTTGATGAGGGGCCTTAGCGCGTCCTCGCTGCTGATGGACTTGATAGCCTCCACGGCCGCTGCCCGGAGGTCCTTGCTCTCCTCCTTCAGGAGCGCCACGAGGGGGCCGACAGCGCGCTTGGCGCGCACGCGCCCGAGGGCGATGGCGGCGTAGCGGCGGACGCGGTCGTTCTCATCGCTCAGGGCCTTGAGCAGCCCGTCGGTGGCGCGGTCATCGCCGAGTTCACCGAGGGATTCCGCCGCCCAGCGACGCACCATGTAGTCCTCATGCGTCAAGGCGCCGATGAGCGGCTCCACCGCGGGCTTGCCGATCTTGACCAGGGCCTCTGAGGCCGCCGCCCGTACCTCGGTGCTCTGCGAACTCAGCGCGCCCAGTAGTGGCTCCACGGCCTTACCGGAGCCGATCTCCCCCAGAGAGACGGCGGCGCAGCGGGCGAGATCGACGTTCTCGTCTTCGAGTAGGGCGATGAGGGGCTTGATGGCCTTCTTCGCCTTGAGCTCCCCCAGGGCGGTGACGATGGACTTCTGGACCTCCGGGTTACGCTCCTCGAGCCGGGCGATCAGAGAGTCGACAACCGAATCATCGCCGATCTTGCCCAGGGCCTCGGCAGCCCACTTCCGCGCGAGCGAATCCGTCGAACCGAGGCATTCCATGAGCGGCCTCGTCGCCGGGTTCCCGATGCTCGCGAGAGCCTCGGACGCCGAACGCTGCACATTCACCGACGTATCGCTCAGGGCGATAATGAGCGACTCGACCGCCCTCGCGTCCCCGATACGGCCCAGGGCCTCGGCCGTGCATTTGCGCACATGGAAGGCTCGGGCCTCCATGGCGTCTAGGAGGGGCTCTACCGCGGGTTTGCCGATCTCCACGAGTTCCGCGATCGCTTCGATCTGCACCGCCTCGTTCTTGCTTTTCAGGCGTTCGATTTGCTCCAACGCGCGCTCAGAGTGCTTCGGCAAGCCCGTCTCACCTCATCCGGTCGGTAGCGGCCCGTTCCCCCTGTGCGCGCCATGGGATGACGGGCGCGGACGCGCCCGAGTAGGAGGCGCGCCAACGGGGGTCCCATGCTGTGGATGAACTGGCATACTGATCAGGGAGTGGCTCCACCCCAGGGGGCGGGAGGCCAGACTGGCTCCGTATACACAATCCACCTGCGGCATTATATCAAGTGACTCCATGACTGTCAAGTGCGCCGGCTTGGGCGAGGATCGTTCCCGGCCACAGGAGGGCCTTCGCGCGGCAGCACGAAGCTCTCTTACTGTTTGTCAGATCCACTCCTGAGAGGACCCACCCGCATGCTTCCGAGATGCCGCGTCGAGACCACCCTGAGACACGAGGAACCGGATCTTGTTCCCTGGGGTGAACACTCGATCGATTACAACATCTATGAGATGACACTCGGGCGCGAGTCCTGGGTCCACAGCAAGATCAAGGAAACTAAGGGGTACTGGGATGGCCGGCGGGATGAGATCGTCGCATCCTACAAGCGAGACATCCCCGACCTGGTGCGAGCGCTCGGGATGGACATCGTCACGGTGGGCACGAATCCTCCTGCGGGGTATCACCCTGAGGCGTTCGAGAAGCTCGATGACGTAACCTATCGCGACCCCTGGGGAAACCTCTTACGCGTCTCATCAGCCACAGAGCAACTCATGCCATACAAGGTCCAGACCGATGGCTACGAGCCGCCTACCGTCGCCGAGCTCCAGGAGCAGATCGATCGCCTCGAGGCGGAGCCCCCCACCAAGCCTGACGACTCCTGCTGGGAGGTCATGCGCCACGTGGTGGCCGAGATGAAGGCCACCCACTGGATCAATGTCTGCACGGGCGGCCTCGGCTTCCCTCTCATCGGCCCGACGGACGAGATCGGATACATCAACCTGGCGTTGCTCGAACCCCAGGTGCTCTCCAAGTGGACCGAACTCCAGGCCAAGCACCTCATGGCCGCCCTCCCCTGGTACGCCGAAGAGGGCGTCGACTCCGTCATGCCCTGCGCCGATCTGGGCTCCTCCACGGGCCTCTTCGGCCGACCCATCCTCCTCGAACAGCATGTGAAGCACTGGTGGGAGGAGCACAACCGCCGCGCCCACGAGCTCGGCCTCACCGTAATCAAGCACTGCTGCGGCAACATCTGGGAGGCGCTCCCCATGCTCTGTGATGCCGGCTTCGACGGTTACGAGGGCATCCAAGCCTCGGGCACCATGGACATGAAGGTCCTCAAGCAGCGGTACGGCGACAGGTTGACCCTCTGGGGCGGAGTCTGGAACGAGCACCTCATCCTCGGCACCCCAGACGACATCGACGCCGACGCCCGGTATGCCATCCAGCACGGCGCGCCAGGTGGGGGATTCATCTACGGCGCAACGCACTCCCTCGCCATGGGCACCAAGCCCGAGAACCTGGAAACCATGAAGGCGGGCCGAGAACGCTACGGCTCCTACCCGATCCAGCGACCGAACGGCGAGGGCTAGGGCAGGGAAACCCAACGCACTGGCAAGGCATTGCCGGTTCGATCGCTCAGCCGTCCGAGGGCACTAGGAGCAAGGCGTTCGGGATCGGACGCTCGGCGCCATCGGACGGGGAATTGACCAGCCGGCCGTCGAAGAACATCGTCGAAGAGCCGCCGGAATCCAGGACCATGGCGTCCACGGCGCCTAGCCGAGCCAGCAGTGCCGCCACCTCGGCTAGGGTCATCCCGACGCTGTAACCGGGGCGGCGACCGTCAACGACCAGCAGGAGCAGCTCCCCCCTCGCCGTGATCCCGATGGCGGTGCGCGGGTTTCGGCCTGACGTGATGTCCGATCCGAAACCCTCGGCCGCGCCCGAATCCACCCACTGCCCCCCTCGCAGTATGGCAGGACCGCCGCCCAGGCCATCCCACACACCCTCCAGGGCGGGTTCGAGCCCCGCCTGGAAGCCCACCCGAGCCCCTACACCGACGCTGGCGAGCAAGGCGTGGGCGCCGGCCCCTTGGGCCGCGATGAGGAACCCGTCGTCGGGGATGGGCACCTCGGGCCCGGGACCCGTCGAGGGGGGGGTGATCTGGGTCACCGCGCCGCCCCGGACCTGCAGGCACATCTGCCCCGGGCCGGGCGTCCAACTCGGCCCCCATCGCCGAGTCAGCAGCTTCACGCCATCACCGCGCAACCACTCGTTCAGGCCCCCTACCGGGAGGCTATGGGGGCCGACGGTGACCACCGCCCGGCAACCGTAACGGCTCATCGCGAGCTGACCCGAACGCGAGATCAGCAGGGAGGTCCGGCTCTGATACGGGAACCGCACCCACTCGCCACCCTGGATCAGCAGCCCGATGGGGTCCCCCGTCGTCGGCGCGAAGTAGCCACCGTTCACCCCCGCGAGCGCGCTGTGGGAACGCGCAATCGTGCTCAGCGGCTGGCGGGCACGGGACTCCCGACCCGCAACCGCCACCTTCGCGCGGACCGGCGAACCGGGGCCCACATCCGCGAGGATCACATGGGCGATGACGGGGCCAGCCTCGGTGCCGATGCTGTACCAGGTCCGCTGGATGCCCCGCCAGGGATCCTCGACCCGAGCGCGCTCCCACCGTTTCGGGAAGTCGAGGACGATGCGCGGCGGACCGGCGAGGGTGAAGAGCCGCGGCCTATCCACCTCATACCGCCCGTGGGCGCTGATCCGAACGAAGCCCTGGTCCAGATTCTCGACCGTCACGCCGGAGCCGAGAACCCCGCCGCTCGGCAGAGTGATCTTGGGCGGCGGCCCGTCATCGGTCGGCTGGCCCCGGGAATCGAGATGGCGGGTGGCGACGCCCGGCGGCACAAAGCCCGTGAGGGTCTGCAGGCCGACCGACATCACCGAGGGCGCCTCGACGGCGAAGAAGGGCGTCGGCTCGGCGAGCTCGATGACCGTGCGGAACCGCTCGCCGTCTTCGTTGTACCGAACGCCGAGGACCGTGGCCGGCTTCATTGCCACGTCGATCCGACCCTCCGACTCCTGGTAGGACATCCCGAGCGCCTCGACGAGGGACCGGGCCGGGATGTAGACGCTCGAACCCGCCACGAAAGGGCTACACGGCAGGGGGATGGCGGTCCCGCCCGGGCCGCGCGCCTCGATGCTCCCCACCTGGCCGACGAAGGACAGGCCAAAGAAGGTGTAACTCACCGCCTTGGTCGCCTCATCGCCAGTGAAGGTGACCCCGAGGTAGCGGCTCAACGTGGGGATGTCGAGGCAGGTCACGCCCTCGCGCACGGCCACGGGAGCGGGCGCCTGGCCCGGGCGGCCGTTCACAGCGAGCACCTTCTCGGCGGCGCGGAACTCGATGCCGGGTGGATCGGTCAGCGGAGCGGCAACCGACGGGCAAGCTCCTACGGCGAGGGCGAAGGCAATCAAGGGGATCAGGCTACGCACTCCACGGCTCCTCTTCCAGGTCGGTGAAGCGGCGCAGGGCCATGGCTCGGTAGCGCGCGCTGCTCCGCATGAGGGCGGCGTGGTCGCCTCGATCCACGATCCGCCCCTCCTCGATGACGAGGATCTCGTCCGCGCTCCGAACCGTTGCGAGTCGGTGCGCGATCACGAAGGTCACACGGCCGGGGCGTGCCTCCTCGAGGGCGCGCTGCACGGCAGACTCGGTGAACAGGTCGACCGAGGAGGTGGCTTCGTCGAGGATCAGCACGCGCGCTCCGGAGGCGAGGGCACGCGCGAGGGAGAGGAGCTGCCGCTGACCGTCGGAGAGCCGCACGCCACGCTCGTGAACAGGGGAGTCCAGACCATCGGGCAGCCGAGACGCGAACTCGCTCACACCCGCCGCATCTGCCGCGGACTCGATCACTGACGATGGCGCGTCCGGGGCGCCATATGCGATGTTCTCCCTCAGACTCCCCGCGAACAGAAACGCGTCCTGCGGAACCATCCCGATTTGACCCCGAACCGAGCCCAGGGTCGCCCTCCGGATGTCCATTCCGTCGAAGGTAACGCGTCCGCCGGTGACGTCATACAGCCGAGCGAGGAGTTTGACGATGGTGCTCTTGCCCGCGCCCGTCGCACCCACCAGCGCGATGACCTCTCCAACCCGCGCCTCGAAGCTCACATCCCGCAGGATCGGCGTCCGCCCGTCGTAGGAGAAGTCCACACCCTCCATCCGGATGCGGTCGGTGAGCGGCAGAATGGCGACCGCGTCCGGCGCGTCCGACACCAGCGGCCCCTCGTCCAGAACCTCGATGATCCGGTCGAGGGCGACCGCCGCTCGTTGCGCGGACGCCGCGAACTCAGCCAGCGCGCGCCACGGGTCGAACAGCATCAGGGAGTACCGGACGAAGGCCCAGATCCCCCCCAGGGTGATCGCGCCCGCGGACGCCAGCGACCCGCCATACCAGAAGATCATCACCAGGGCGATGGAGTGCATGAACTGGATCGTGGGGAAGAGGCTCGCGAAGACCCGAACCTGGCTCACGGACGCGCGCGCGTAGTGCTCGGTGAGGTCGGCGAAGATCGCCGCCGATACCCGCTCCCGGCTGAAGGACTTGATGACCCGGATGCCGGTGATCGTCTCATGCAGGTAGGAGGAGACCCCCGCGAGCGACTCTCTCACCCGGCGGAACACGCGCTCGCTCCTTCGGCGGAAGGCGCTCATGAGTAGGACTATGGGTGGCAGGACAGTGTGGACGAGTAGGGCGAGCCGCCAGTTCGCCGCGAACATGATGATGGAGATGCCGAGGCCCTTCAGGAAGTCGCTGAAGAGACCGGTCAGGACCATCCGCAGCAGCTCGTTGATCGCGTCGATGTCCGAGGTCACGCGCGCGATGATCTTCCCCGGCTCCCGCCGCTCGTAGAACCCGATGGACAGCCGCTGCATGTGGGCGAAGACCCTCCGCCTCAGCCGGTCCATGGCGTCCTGCCCCAGGCGGTTCGCGACGATCCCCTGGGCCGCGCCCGCGCCAAGCTGGAATAAGGCGAGGGCGATGAGCCAGAGGCAAGCGGCGACGATGATCCGATACTCGCCACCGCGGATCCCGCCGTCGATCGCCCACTGCTCGAGCTGCGGGGAGATCACAGGAAGGGCGGCGAGGGCGAGGGCTAGGAGGAGGAGGAGCGCGGCGTGGCCCACGGGGATCTCGGCCAAGGCCATCGCTCGCCGGAGGGTCGACCACGCCAACCGGCGCGACGGATCGGTGTCTGACGCGCGCGCGTGCCGGGCGGATCTGCGGATGGCCTCCTCGGCTCGGCGGGACAGCTCTCGGCTATCGGCGGGGCTGTGCCCCTTACCGCCTCTGTCGCGCTTACCCAAGGGCTACCCGCCTCCCTCTCCGCGGCTATCCGTGGCCGCGCACTCGACGGGCGACCGGCCCCGCTCCTCCTCGAACTCCCGCTGCATCCTCGCCAGCCGCCCATAAGGCCCCGCCTCGTCCTCGGCCAACTCCTCGGGCGCCCCGTCCTGCACGATCCGTCCCTCGTCCAGCACGATGACTCGATCGGCCATCGCCACGGATGATGCGCGATGGGCGATGATGATGGTGGTCCGGCTCCTCATCAGCCGCGCAAGCGCTTTCTGTATGAGATGCTCGGTATAGGTGTCGACGCTCGATGTGCAGCTGTCGAGGATGAGTACTCGTGGGTCGGTGATGATTGCGCGGGCGATTGCCAGTCGCTGCTGCTGGCCGCCCGAGAGCCTCATGCCCCGCTCCCCCACCTCGGTGTCCATCCCGTCTTCCAGGCCATCGATGAACTCGAGGATGGCGGCATCCTGGGCCGCTTGCCGCACCTCCTCCTCCGTCGCGTCCACGCGTCCGAAGGCGATGTTCTCTCGTATGCTGCCGGAAAAGAGGAAGGACTCCTGGAAGACAAAACCGATTTGCGACCGAAGCTTCTCAAGGTCGAGCTCGCGCACATCGACGCCATCCACGAGCACCCGGCCTTCGTCCGGATCGTAGTATCGAGGGATCAGCGACACCAGCGTACTCTTCCCCGAGGCCACGGGCCCGAGGATCCCCAGCGTCTCGCCCGGCCGAATGTGGAGATCCAGGCCGCGCAGCACCGGCTCGCCACCGGGATAGGCGAAGGTCACGCCCTCGAACCGGATCTCCCCCTCAATCCGGCCCAGGGGCGTCGGCACCTCGGGCGATACCAGGTCGGGCTCCTCATCCGCGATCGCGTAGATTCGGCCGGCAGCGGCCAAGGCGCGCATGCCGCTACTCACGCCCCATCCCATCATCCGCATCGGCATGATGAGGAAGGCGATGAACATGCTGAAGGTGATGAACTCGCCCGGGCTCAGCTCGCCGCCCAGGGTGAGCGCCCCGCCATACCATACGACGATGATGGAGGAGATCGCCGCCCAGAGGCCCGTGAGCGGGAAGTAAAGGGCGTCGATCCGCTCGGCGATATACGTCGCGTCGCGAAGGCGCGCGGAATCCTGGTCGAAACGCTCGATCTCCCGCTCCTCCCGGCAGTAAGTCTTCACGATCATGATGGCGCCGATGGACTCTTGGAGCCGCGTGGTGATCTCGGCGAGCACCGCCCGCGACCGCTCGAAGGCGGGCCGGATGTACAGGCCGCACACGGCGGCGCTCAACGTCAGCAGCGGCAGGGTGCCGAGGGACGCCAGGGCGAGCTTCCAGTTCAATGTCGCGCAGTAGATCAAGCTACCGAGGAACAGCACGGTGCACCGGATGATCTGCCGGCTCTGGAACACCATGAATCCGCCGATCGGCTCCATATCGTTGATGACCCGGGACATGATCTCGCCCGTTCGGGTGCGGTCGAAGTAGGAGAAGGAGAGGCGGCAGAGGTGTTGGTAGAGGTCGCGCCGCATATCGCGCATGACGTATTGCCCGAACCGCCCGCCCACGACCATCTCCCCATACTGCAGGCCGCTCTTGAGGACGGCGAGCGCGATGACGACGATGGAGAGCATGGGGAGCGTATCGGTGTGCCCGTCGATGAACACGGGGTCGACCATCGCGCCGATGACCGCCGGCACCGCGATCATCGCCGCCTGGGAGCCGATCGACAACAGCAGCACGGCGAGCTGGAGCCGCCAGTGGCGCAGGGACTCGGCTAGCAGGCGCTTCAAGGTGGGCAAGCTCGGATCACTCCGCGCGGACTACTCCGAACCGAAAGTGATAGTGTAGCCCTTTCCTCCGCGACGCGCGAGGAGCCGCGCCAACGGCCGCCTTGCCCACACCCTATTGGCACGGCTACACTCGGGGGCTTCACCGCTCCTCGATCCCACCCGAGCGCGAGGCTCACACTCATGCAGCAAGCCGGCAACAGCGGCCACGACCTCACCACCGGCAGCATCCCCCGCCACCTCATCGGCTTCTGCCTCCCCATGCTCGCGATGAGCGGGCTCCGTAATGCCTACGACGTCGTGAACGGGATCTGGGTCGGCAAGGGACTCGGAACCGAGGCCATGGCGGCGATCACCGTAGGCTGGCCCGTCTTCTTCTTCCTCACCTCCATCGCTACCGGGCTCACCACGGCGTCAAACATCCTCGTCGCGCAGGCATACGGCGCGAAGGACTGGCCCGCGGTCGGACGCGTCGTTCGCACGTCGGCGGTGTTCGTGGGGATCGCCGGCGTGGCGCTCTGGATCATCGGCACCCTCATCGTGGAGCCGGCGCTCACGCGGCTGAACACGCCCGAGGACGTTCTGCGGATCGGCGTGGACTATCTCAAGGTCTACCTCATCAGCACCCTCCCCTCCTTCGGCCTCTTCCTCCTCGCGGCGCTCCTCCGCGGCGCCGGGGACGCGACGACGCCGATCTACTTCCAAGCCGGTGGCCTGGTCATCGCCGCCGGGCTCGATCCGATCCTCATGTTCGGCTGGCTCGGTATGCCCGCCTACGGCTTGATGGGGACCGCCTACGCTCTGATCGTCTCGCAGACCCTGGCCTTCGTGGCGACGGCCGCGTATCTCGCGTGGAGGAAGCACCTGGTCAGCCCGCCGTGGCTGCGGCTCCGCTCGGACGCGCGCTCGGCCTGGCTGCTCCTCCGGATCGGCGCGCCCGTGGCGGTGCAGCAGTCGATGGTATCCGGCGCGATCCTCGCCGTGGTCGCCCTCGTGAACAGGTTCGGCGACACGGCGGCGGCGGCATACGGCACGGCGTGGCGGATCGAGGGCTTCGCGCTCCTGCCGGCGATGACGATCGCCATGGCCGCATCGAGCGTGGCCGGCCAGAACATCGGCGCCGACCTCTTCGATCGGGTGCGCGAGTCCTTCCGCTGGTCGCTGGCGCTCAGCGGCTCGATCACGGTGCTTGCGGGCATCCCCATGGTGCTGATCCCCCATACGCTGATGCGCGTGTTCATCAACGATCCGCAGGTGATCGAGACAGGCGCGGGCTATCTCCTACGGCTCGCGCCGGGCTACATCTGCTTCGCGATCATGTTCACGAGCAACGGAATCATCAACGGCGCGGGGCACACCATGGTGACGACGGTCATCAGCGTGCTCAGCCTCTGGGTTGTGCGTGTCCCCGCCGCCTACTACATCGCGGGCCGCGTCCAGGCGGTGGAGGGCGTGTGGTGGGGCATCTGCGTCGGGTTCGCGACGGGCGCTGTGCTCAGCCTCGTATACTACCTTTCGGGGCGTTGGGAGAAGCCGATCGGGCTATCGAAGGCGAGCGGCCCCCCGGCGGGTGATGGGTAGTGGTGTGTGGCGCCCGTGGAGGAGTGGAAGCTGGCGCGGCCGGGAGGACTCGAACCCCCAATCTTCTGGTCCGAAGCCAGACGCCTTGATCCTTTTGGCTACGGCCGCGCTTGGGGCTTGTCTGTGTGGTGGCGCGGCCGGAGGGACTCGAACCCCCAATCGCCTGATCCGTAGTCAGGAGCCTTAATCCATTTGGCCACGGCCGCGCGTCGCGCCCCATCTCGGGGCTTGGGTTATGGTGGCGGAGTGAGTGGGATTTGAACCCACGAGGGCAGGATTAGCCCACCCTATCTGCTTAGCAGGCAGACGCCTTCAGCCACTCGGCCATCACTCCACCGATTACCTTGTCAATCCAGATTCGGGAGTGTACCACGCCGTCTCGCCCCGCGCAAGCCGATTCGCGAGCGGGAGGGACCATGGGACGGTCTCCCGAAAACCGCGCCGCGCCACCCATCCCCAGGTATGGAGACCTCGATGCCGCGAGAGTTCCGCGCCGACGATTGGCAAGCCTACCGCATGGACTACGGCAACCCCCACGAACGAGTGGAGCCGGTCCAACAGGAGATCGCCGTCGTTGACGCCGCTCTGATGGAGCTCGTCGACGCCGGCGTGCTGCCCCATGCCAACTACCCAGCGGACAAGATGCTTGCCCACCGCCAGGGGATCGCCGAGACCTTCGAGATCCCCTGGACCGCCATCACCCATCGCCAGCAGCGGCTGATCTACGCCATCAACGCCATCATCCAGCCCAGGAATATGATCGCCGCGGGCGTCTTCTGTGGGAACACCTTCGTCTCGAACGCCGGCGCCGGCGTCGGGCCGGGGGCGTGTTATGAGGCTGCGAACCTCATCGGCGTGGAGATCAAGCCCGAAGAGGCCGAGCGCGCCGAGCGCAACGTTCGCCGCATCGACCCGACGGGCGTGGCGCGGGTCGTGGCCGCCGATGCCAGGGATGTGGTCAGGGAGTTCCCCGCCGACATCCACCTCCTCTACCTCGACGCGGACGGGACCGACCATCGGGGCAAGGGCATCTACTACGACATCCTCCGGGAGGCGTATCACAAGATGCCGCGCGGCGCGGTCGTGCTCGCCCACAACAGCGTGAACTCGGCAACCGCGCTGGTCCACTATCTGGAATGGGTTCGCGATCCCGCCAACATGCGCGCCAGCGTGAACGTGATCCTCGACGGCGAGGGCCTGGAGGTCTCCGCGAAGTAGCGCGACCCCGCGCAACCGACCCCTCGCTCCGCGTGTCCCATATGGCGTTTCCATCGTGCGCAGTCACGATGACGAAGGAGATGAGCGCGGTGTTGCGTCAAGCGATCGGATCGCACGGGCATGGGTGGTCTCTGTGGTCGGTGATGGTGGTGTTGGGGATCATCGCCTCGGGCAACGCGCTCGCCCAACCGGGCGAGGTCACGGCCAGCCTAGAGGCGGACCGGGTCGAGGTCTATGACTTCGCCGAGGTCGTCTTTCGGATGGACCCGCCTCCGCCTGGGAATCCGTTCACCGAGGTCGAGGTGCGGGGCGAGTTCGGGCAGGCAGGCGGTCCCGCGCGCGTGGTCGAGGGGTTCTGCGACTCCGCGGATGGCAGCGAGTACCGCATCCGCTTCATGCCCACCGTTCGCGGTGAGCATACCTACCACATCAACATCCGGGCCGGCGGGGAGGAGTGGGCTTTCGAGGGACGGTTCGAGGCTGTGGACGCTCGCCGCCGAGGCCTGGTGCGCGTGGATCCGGAACACCCCTGGCACTTCATGTGGGAGGGGACCGGGGAGCACTACTTCTACAACGGCACCACTGCCTACTTCCTCGCGGGCTGGGACGAGGAGATCATCAGGAGCAACCTGGACCGTCTGGCTCGGCTGAAGGTCAGCCGGGTGCGGTCGGCTCTGGCGGGCCGGGTCCACGACGGCCAAGCCTGGTTCGAGAACGTCTACCCCACGGACCGTTTCAGCTTCTGCCTCAATCCTTGGGTGGCGGCGCGGCCCGAGGATGTCGAGGATCCGGGCTTCGACGTGACCCGCTTCAATGTCGAGTACTGGCGCAAGTGGGATGAGCTGCTCCGCCACGCGCGGGACCTCGATGTGGTCATCTCCGTCATCTTCTATGTGGACGGGGCGCGGCCAGGCGTGTACCCCTTTGGTGACGACCCGGCGGGCGCGGATGAGCAGCGCTACTACCGCTACGCGATCGCTCGGCTCGCGCCGTACTCGAACGTGATGTGGGACGTCACGAACGAGTACCAGCTCTTTCGCGACGAGGGGTGGGCCGAGCGGATGGGCGCCCTTATCGAGGAGACGGACCCGTACGGACACCTGACCTCGATACACGGCCACGGCGACTTCCCCTTCCGAACTTCGCCCTGGGCGGACTTCGCCATGTACCAGGCGTGGGACGAGAGCGGCGGGTACCGGTTCATGCTCTCCCACCGGGAGAGGCAGGCGGCGACAGGCCGGCCCATGCCTCAGGTGAACGAGGAATACGGTTACGAGGACCACTACCCCGCCTGGGGCGGCGGGCGGCAAGCCCCGACTCGGGCGGCGGACAACCGTCGGCGACTAGCGTGGGAGATCGCGATGGCGGGTGGCTACCAGACCGGCGGCGAGCGCGCCGACACCGGCACGGGCTGGGGACGCGACACCGGCGGCGGCTGGATCAACGGTCGGGGCGATGACTCGATGGTCCTCTTCCGCGGCTACGGGCACATGGTCGACTTCTTCACCTCGCTGCCGTGGTGGACCCTGGAGCCGGACAGCAGCTTCTACACCACCGCGAAGCGGGGGGCCGTGGTCACCAACCTGAGCCACGTCGCCTACACCCGCGACTCCGACGGCGCGACGCGACTCTACGTCGATGGTGAGCTCGTCGCGGAAGGCGCCGCCCCGGGCGCTCTGGCGAACTGGGACCCGTCCATGCGCCTCGGTCTCGGCAATGAGATGACCCGCGACCGCGCCTGGCTCGGTGAGCTGCACGGCGTCGCGATCTACGACCGCGCCCTGTCGGCCGACGACGTGGCGGAGGCCGCCCGCTCCGGGGAGCCGACCCCGGGGGCCGTGGTCGCCTACGACTTCTCCGAGGGTGCCGGCGACGTCATCCGCGACACGTCCGGCGAGGGCGCCTCGCTCGATCTCCGCGTCGAGGACCCGGAGGCCGTTGAGTGGCTCCCGGGAGGCGGCCTCAAGATCAACGAGGATGCGCTCATCGCCTCCGAGGGCCCCGCGACGAAGCTGATCGACGCGGTCACCGCGAGCGGCGAGATGTCCCTGCAGGCCTGGGTCTCCCCCGCCAACACCACGCAGGCGGGTCCGGCGCGCATCGTCACCCTCTCGCGCGATACGGGGCAGCGGAACTTCACCCTCGGACAGGGAGAGGCGGCCTACGAAGTGCGGTTCCGCACGCAGAACACCTCGGCCAACGGCGAGCCGTCCCTCTGGAGTCCGGGCAGCAGCACTGGGGGGCTCAGCGTCATGGGCCTCCGACACCCTGAGGGCGAGCTTGCAGTGGTCTACCTGGCTCGCGGTGGGGCGGTGTGGCTCGATCCTGACGCTGTGGCGGGAGAGGATCTCGCGCGGTGGTACAACCCCCGGACGGGTGATTGGAGCCCCGCCGAGCCCGAGGATGGCTCGTACGTCGCGCCCGACGACGAGGATTGGGTGCTGGTAGTGCAGTAGCCCGGCCCGCCTCCGCCGCTCTGGGGCGGCGGAGGCGGACGAGCTGACGAGCGGCTAAGAGGGGTTCGGGACGAAGGCCCCGCCCCGGCACTGCTTCAGGTAGTTCAGGCCGTGCACTTGGCCGGTCATCTCGAGATCGTCGCGGTAGACGGGGTCATGCCACCCCTCGATGTCGATCGAGCCGCGGAAGCCGCCACGGCGCAGCTCCGAGATGATGTCGGTCCAGTTGCAGTCCCCGAAACCGGGGGTGCGGTGGAATGCGAAGGGGTGCGGCCCGTCGCAGCCGTGCTCGCGCACCACATCCCACAGCACCGTGCAGTCCTTGCCGTGGATGTTGAACATCTTCCCGACCCATTCGCGGAGCTGCGGCATCGGATCGATGAGGCTGACCATCTGGTGGCACGGCTCCCACTGGAGTCCGATGTTCTCGGAGGGGATCCGGTCGAACATCATCTGCCACGCGGTGGGGTTGTGGGCGATATTCCAGTCGCCCCGCCACCAGTCCCCGCCCATGTCGCAGTTCTCGAAGGCGATGCGCACTCCCTGGTCCGCCGCTCGGGCCTGCAGCGGGCCCCATACCTCGGCATAGCGGTCCATCGACTGGTCGATAGGCAGGTCAACGACTCGGCCGGTGAAGCCGGTCACCAGGTCGCAGTCGAAGAGGCGGGCGGCGTCGATGAGCCGCTCCCAGGCCTGGCGGGTCTCCTGCGCCTTGTCATCCTCCATGAGTGGATTGCCGAAGCAACTCAGGCAGCTCACCACGGCGTCGCTGCCGGCGAGAACCTCCCGCACCTCGTCCGCCAGCTTGGCGAGGTCGACCCCGCCGAGGGTCTGCCAGAAGGTGATGGAGAAGCTCTCGAAGCCGTGGGGCAGGATCTGACGGAGGTAACTCGCCGTGCTCGCCCCGCCATTGACCAGGGTTCCTATACGGATGTCGTCGTGCATGCCTGCTCACCTCGAAGGGGCGCCCATGGGCGCTGTAGGATGCCGCCCTATTCGGCAACCGTGAACCGGGAGCCTTGGGTGGCGGCCCGAAGTGGTCCGGCGTCTGTCAGGTCCTCATACTCGGTCCGGCAGCCCGTCCTCGCGAAGGTCGCCAAGGGGAGCACCCGCGACGGGGACTATGAAGTGTACGTCGCGAAAACGGACGCCCCGGAGGGGCTCGTGAACGTCTCCAGCAATGGCGCATTCGACGGGGGGCCGTCCCTGCAAGGCAACTAGGCGGGGCGCGTGTGCGCCGGTCCTACTCCACGTCATAGACGCCCTCGGCCGCTGGTGGGTCCGGGGGCGTCTGCGGCGGGTTGGGAGTGGAGATGGCGTCGGCAGGGGGGCAGCCTCGCTCGACGCCGCTTCGGCTGTGTGCCCTGCCAACGCGCCTATCCCAAGGCCTCCACCCCGGCGCGTACGTGCTCCGCGCTTCGCCGCAGCTCCGCCAACTCGCCATCGGTCAGCGGCAGCTCGATGATCTCCTCGATGCCGCCTGCTCCGAGCTTCGCGGGGACCCCCAGATACTGGCCGTCGATGCCGTACTGCCCCGACAGGCGCGCCGCTACGGGCAGGATGCGCTTCTTGTCCCGCACCACCGCCTCGACCATCTGGAAGGTCGCCGCGGCAGGCGCGTAGTAGGCGGAGCCCGTCTTCAGCAGCCCGACGATCTCGGCGCCCCCGTCCCGCGTCCGCTGGGCCAGGGCTTCGATCCGCTCGGCCGGCAGGAGGTGCACGATGGAGATGCCGCTCACCGTAGAGAACCGAGGCAGGGGGACCATGGTGTCCCCGTGCCCGCCGAGAACCATGGCCTGCACGTCCTCCATGGCAACGCCCAGCTCAAGGGCGATGAAGGCCCGGAACCGCGCCGAATCCAACACCCCCGCCATGCCGAAGACCCTCGACGGGTCGCCGCCCACCACCCGGTATGCGACCTCGCACATGATGTCGAGGGGGTTGGTCACCATCACGAAGATCGCGCCGGGCGACCGCCGGTGGGCCTCGGTGATGGCGCCCTCGACGATCTCGGCGTTCATCTTCTGTAGATCATCCCGCGACATCCCCGGCTTGCGGGCGAGCCCGGCGGTCATCACAACGACGTCCGAGCCCGTCGTCTCGTCGTAGCCGTTGGCCCCCACGACGGAGCGCGAGTGGCCCATGACGGGCGCCGCTTCCAGGAGGTCGAGGGCCTTCCCCTGGGGCAGTCCCTCGACGATGTCCACCAGGACGACGTCGCCCAGGTCGCCCTCCGCGATCCTCTGGGCGCACGTGGCCCCCACGTTTCCCGCACCGATCACCGTGATCTTCATCGCGGTCATCCCCATTCGTTGCGCCCCGTGGCGCCTTCACTCCGTGGCGTCGATGATCGCCCGGGCCTTCTCGATGCGATCGGCTGCCGCCTCCTCGCCCCGGTGGCGAAGCATGAGCACGGCACGGCGCAGAGGCTCAGAGGCCCTGGAGGTCACGGACGGGGGGTTCCTCCCGCTCCGCTCCCTCCGGGCGCCGCTCCCTCGTCCGCGGAGCCGCTGCCCGGCCCACGGGATCCCGCAGGTACTGGTAGAGCGGCGGCCGCTCCGAGTCCTCCGCCTCCGCCGAGAGTAGCGCCGAGAGATCCCACGGCACCGGCTCCCTCAGCCCCGGGTCGAACACCGTTGGCTCCGCCTCCGGCCACCACTCAGCGAGGGCGGCGCGCCAGTCGGCATAGGTGAACTCCTGGGGCGGCGAGGTCAGTGGTGGCAGCGCCTCGGTGTACACATGCCTAACCAAGTCATCCAGGCAGCGCTCTCCGCCGCTCGCCGCCCGCATCCGCGCGTCGATGGCCATGCCCCGGAACATCCCGCCGATGTAGCACAGAGACGCTGCCCGGGGCTCATCGAAGAACTCCTCCTGAGCGTCCGCCAGGGTCAGGCCCGAGGGCAGACTCTGCAGCCGGCTCCAGAGCTCCGAGAGAATCCGGCGCACCGCCCCCTCGCTGAGCACGCCGGCGCGGCTGCACAGCACATAGGCATAGTACTCTGTGAACCCCTCGGCGAAGAACAGCAGGTCGCGCGCCATGGGTTGACGGCCATGGCCACAAAGGTGCACCAACTCGTGGGCGAAGAGCCGCGACACGCCGGGCAGATCGGCCCCAGGCGCGCCGTACTCCACCGCCAGGGCCATGGAATCGGCCTTCGCCGAGCCACTGACCCCCTTCACATCCGCCGCGTCAGGGAAGAAGAACAGGTACTCCTCGTGCGGCGGCGCGCCGAGGACCTCGATCGCCTGCTCGAGGATCCGCTCGAAGGCCTGGAGCAATAGGCCGGTATCGATCGCGGGACGGTCGCCGAAGGCGATGAGCGCCCGAAAACCCTCCACTTCCAGCGTCTTGATGTCCCACAGGCCGAGCCCCACGTAGTTGGACAGAAGCGAGTTGAGCGACTGCGGCACGTACGCGTCGCCCTCCTTCGGCCACGGGACCACCTCGCTCCAGCCCTTCGGGACCTGGAAGCGCACCCGCACATCGGCTTCCCACACGTCGGGGATCAGGAAGAGCGCGGACCCGATGAGAAACGCCCGCCGCTCGTCCACGTACGGGTGCTCGAAGGTCAGCGACAGGGACCGAGGGCTGCCCGCGTGGTTGCTGACCTCGAGCCGGTGCTCCATCCGTATCGCGTAGTACACCCGGTCCGGCGCGCGATCCCAACCATAGATACGGTCCTCGGCATAGATAGGCGGGATGACCTGATCATTCTCATCCACGGCTACCAGGTGCTCCAGGTGGTCGCTCTCGACGTTGCTGTAGGCGTACCCCAGGGGAATGGTCAGGTAGATCGGCTCATCTTCGAACCCCGAGAGGCTCATCTCGACATCGACCAAGGGCGCCCGGGCCAGGTCCACACAGACCCGGTACTCCACGCGCTGCTCCGCCGCTGACCCGGTACCGAGACCCGAGAGCAGCAGCACGGCCACCAAGGTGGCGTGGCGGAGCGAGTGCCTGAGGGTGGAACCACGCATCAAGCGCACCGGTCGTTTCTCCTGGCTATGAGCTTCTCGCGCAACCTGGCTTTCGGCACCTGCGACATGGGCACTGGCCTTCCGCGATCGTGGGATCGTGTCTGCTCGCGCCGTTGGTTGCGCTAAGCGAGTGCTTGGGCAATGCGCTCGACGCCACGCTCGATGTTCTCGTCGGATACGGCGAAGGAGAGCCGGATGCACGAGTCGTTCCCGAAGGGTTCGCCCGGGACGACCACTACCTTGGCATGCTCCAGGAGCCACTCCGCCATCTCCAGGGAGCCGGAGAAGCCCTTGTCGTGAATGTAGGCTGAAACGTCGGGGAACACGTAGAAGGCGCCGCCGGGCAGCGGCGTGACCGCCTTATCCAAGGACCTCATGGCCTCCATCATCACGCCGCGCCGGCGCTGGAAGGCCGCCCTCATGGCCTTGACCTCCTCCTGAGCACCCTCGAAGGCGGCGACGGTGGCCGTCTGGCAGAACGACGTGGGGTCGGAGGTGAGGTGGCTCTGTAGCGCCCCCATGGCCTTGATGACCGGCGCGGGGCCCAGCGTCCAGCCGATGCGCCAACCCGTCATGGCATAGGTCTTCGATGCGCCATTGATGACGATGCAGCGCTCCACCATGTCTTCGCCCGCCGAGAGGATCGACACGAACTCCGAACCCTCGTAGACGAGCTCGTCGTAGATCTCATCCGTGAGCACCCACAGGTCCGCCTCCCGAGCGATGTCCGCGATGGCGTGGATGACCTCCGCCGGGTACACGGCGCCCGTGGGGTTCGAGGGCGAGTTGAGGATTATCATCCGCGTGCGATCTGTGAGCGCGGCACGGATGTCGTCGGGATCGGGCACGAAGCCCTGGGCAGGGCTGGCATCCACGGCAACGGGCGTCGCGCCGGCGAGCTTGACCGTCTCCGGGTAGGTGAGCCAGTAGGGCGCGGGGAGTATGGCCTCGTCCCCTTCCTCGAGAAGGGCGAGGGCCGCGTTGGAGATGGAGTGCTTGGCGCCACAGGAGACGAGCACCTGAGCAGGCGCGTAGCTCGTCCCCCGAGTACGGTTGGTCCACGCGGCGATGGCCTCCTTGAGCGCCGCTCCGCCCTTGGGCACGTACTTCGTGTCGCCAGCCTGGATGGCCTGGATCGCGGCCGCTTTGATGGCCTCGGGCGTGTCGAAGTTGGGCTCCCCGGCGGTGAAGGCGATCAGATCCACGCCCTCCGCCCTGAGTGCCGCGGCCTTCTTGGTCAGGCCGATAGTGGCTGATGGGGTGACCTGGGTCGCTCGCGTGGCTAGTCGCAATGCGGATCCCTTTCCGCCCGGGCTCCCACCATCCGGCGGCATGGCCCGAGAGACGTGTTGTGAAGCACCCCTAGGGGCGCGTTGTGCCTCCCTAGCGGCGGCCCGTGGCGTCCCGGACCGTGGCTACCACAATAGCATATGCGCCACCGCCCCCGCGACACGGCCGCGCTCCGCTATGGACGCGGACTCAGCTCCTCCAGCAACGCCTCCACCGCGGCGCTGAGCTGCGGATCCCGGCCGGCGGCCTCGTCCTCGGGGGTAATCTCGACGTGGATGTCGGGCTCAGCGCCATGCCCCTCCATGTCCACCCCGGTGTCGCCGATGAACCAGCCGCGCCCGGGCATCCGCATCGACGAGCCGTCGACGAAGCTCACCGATCCGGTCGAGACGACGCCCCCGGCCGTTGGCACACCCACGAGCTTGCCCAAGCCGAGGGTCCGCACCGCGTGGGCGAAGATCTCAGCATTCGAGAAGCTGTTCTGGTTGATGAGTAGCACGATGGGCTTGCTCCAGATGTACGAGGGCCGCCGGGACTGGGGATAGCCCATGTCCCCACCACGCGCCCGGGTCTGAGCATGGGGCTCCATGGAGAGCATCGCGAGCAGATGATCCGCGGTGCTGCCGCCTCCATTGTCCCGCACGTCGATGATGAGGCCATCCTTGCCGTAGCCCTCGGCGTAGAGGTCCCGCTCGAACTCCGCCACGGTAGCCATGCTCATGCCGGGCACATGGATGTAGGCCAGCCGGCCGCCGGAGAGCTCGTCCACCTTCGCCCGCCTCTCGGCCAGGAGGGCCTGGTAGCAGAGGCTGCTGACGGTCCCCCACGACACCGGCCGCACGATGACCTCCGCCATCTGTGCGTCCTCGCCCTCGCCCCGCTGCCGCGTCACCGTAACCCGCTCACCGACGCGGTTCTGCAGGGGGAGCCAGCGGGAGGCCTCATCGGTCACTGGCTCGCCGTTGATGGCGAGCACCACGTCGCCCTCCTCGATATCCACCTCGGCGGCGTCGCAAGGCCCGTCGGGCAGTACCCAGTTCACCCGGAGGCCAGGTCCCTCGTAGGCCGCGTCATACCCCAAGCCGAGCCAGCCCGTCGCGTAGCCCTGCAGGGAGGGTCCCGGCGACGAGAAGCCCATGTGGCTCGAGTTCAGCTCGCCGAGCATCAGGTTCATGATCGCCGCGAACTCGCGGCTGTCCGAGGCGGCCACCGCCGCGTCCCGGTACTTCTCCCGCATCGCCGCCCAGTCCACACCGTGCATGGTGGGGTCGTAGTAGCCCCGGGCCATGGACTCCCACGCCTCCTCGAAGACCTGCAGACGCTCGGCCCGGGCGTCGCGGTGAACCGTCATGCGGTGGTCCTTGGCCTCTGACCCACCGCCCTGCTTCACGTAGTTCAAGCGGCCGCCCACGAGGGCGTAAAGGCCCTTGCCCTTCTGATCCCAGCGGTAACTACCCACCGAGCCCGACTGGATCTGCGACTTGTCCTCACCCCGCGCGCTCATCCGCCACAGCCCCCGCTCCGCCTCCCAGGAGTAGGAGTAGGCGATGGTCTCGCTGTCGGGCGAGAAGCGGGGATAGGTCTCATTGGCCGAGGAGCTGGCGATCCGCCTGAGGCGTCGGTGGATACCCTCGAAGTCGATCTCGACGACCAAGGTGTCATCGTCGCCGGCCTCCTCTGCCTCGGCCTGCTCGGAAGCAGGTTCGGAAGGGGCGGGCTCCACGGGCGGATCATCCTGGTCGGCGAGGTCGTCCACGTCGTCCGCCGCCTCGCGGTCCGCCTCTAGGGCCGCGGCCTTGGTGAGGTACACCATGTAGATGTCCCAGTCGCTTCCCCGATAGGAGTGGAAGGCGAGCATCGTGCCGTCGGGGGACCAGTCAGCCCCTCCGTCGTCAGCCGGGTCCATGGAGATGTTCACGGGCGCCGCAGAGCCGTCGGCGGGCACAATCCACACGTCGTGGTTGTACTCCTCATCGGGTCTGGAGTAGGCGATCCAGCGGCCATCGGGCGACCACGACACCTCCGGCTCAGCCCAGCCCTCCAACAGGATGAACTCCTCCCCCGACTCCAGGTCCCGGATGATGAGGTCCCCAAGACCGCGTGTGTAGGCGAGCTTCTTGCCGTCCGGCGAGGGGTTGAGGGAGAACTCGGGCTCAGGGGTGTCGGTCACCTGCTCGATGATCACCTCCAGCGCCCGACTCAGGTTCGGCTGGGCCTCCGCCTCCTTCGCCCGGTAGATGTCCATGCGGCCCCGGTCGTTAGCGACGAAGTACACCCAGTCTGAGCCCGCCGGCCAAGCCACCGCGAACTGCGAGGCGGCGTCATCGGTGAGGTTGTTCAGGACGCCCCCCTCGATCTTCATCACCCCGACATCGCCCCGCGCCACGAGGGCCACCTGCTTCTCATCGGGCGAGACGGCGAACTCCGAGGCCTGCGTCGTCACGGTGAGGAGCTGCTCCGTGTCTGGGCGGGAGTCGTCCGGGGCACGGAGGTTCAACAGTCGCGGCTCCTCGCCGGGGGCCATCACGTAGAGGGCCGCCCCACGCTCGAAGGCGAGGAGCTCCCCGCTTGCTGCGATGCAGGGGTTGCGGATCCCGTCTCCCTCGAAGCGGGTGACCTGGCTGGGCTCGCCCGTGCTGAAGTCAAGCCGCCAGAGGTTGAACGTGCCATCTATGTCTGAGACGTAGTAGACAGCATCACCCTTGGGGTCCCAGCGAGGCGCTGTGTCGTGGCCGCTATGCTCCGTTAGCCGGGTGTGGACGCCCGAGGGTCCATCCCAGAGCCATAGGTCCGCGTTCGCTGACCCGCGGTATCGCTTCCGATCGAGTCCAGCATAGGAGCGGGTGTAGACGATGCGTGTTCCATCGGGAGAGACCGCCGCATCCCGTGCGTGGACGCCCATGAGCCGCCGGGGTGGCCCGCCGGCCAGCGGCAGCGCCCACAAGTACCGGTCGGGACGCGGCTCCACGAGGCGCGTCGAGGTGAACAGGAGCTCGGAGCCCGATGGGTCCATCCCAAGGAGCAGCTCGGCGTTCGTCGAGTAGGTCAGCCGGCGCAGATCGCCGCCTCGGGCCGACATAGCCCAGATGTCATCATTGCCGAAGCGGTTGGACATGAAGTAGAGCGTCTCGCCGTCGGGAGAGAAGAGGGCCCCGTGATCGTAGGCATCATGCACTGTGAGCCGCATCGCCTCCCCATCGGCGGTGGACGCCAACCACAGATCGCCCTGATATGTGAACACGATTCGGTCGCCCAAGGGTGAGAGGGCGGGCTGCGTGGGCAGGGAGATCCCGCTGGAGGCGAGCTCCTGCGCCGACGCGACCGACGCGAGGAGCAGCGCGGCGGTGAGTACCCGCAGTGTGCTACAATGTTGCATAGAAACCTCCGGGGGTAGCGCGGAGGGGTACCGCGCTGACTCTCGGCTTTGCGGCGACACGCCGGCAACCGGGCTGGCCCTGATTTCGTGGCGGTCGCCGGAGTGCCCTCCCAGAGGGGATTCCTGGTGATTCCGGGAACCTCGAATCTGACCGGGCGTCCGAATAGAGTGACGCACAAGGGGAGTGATGCTAGATGAAGAGCGCGGTCAAGCTTTCCCTCACGGCCCTACTGGTTCTGTCCCTTGTCGGGGCAGCCGTGGCCGCCGCTATCACGGTGAAGGTCAACGGGACGACGGTTCGCAACAAGGTCGCCCCCTTCACCCGCCACAACACCCAGTTCGTGCAGATAGAGCCCGTCTGCAAGGCCGCCAAGGTCGATTACAAGTACGACAAGGCCGCCGGGCAGGTGACGCTCTGCTATGGCGACAAGTGCACCGCCTTCAAGATCGGCGAGGGGCCGAAGGACGCCTACCTGAAGAACGGCGAGCCCACCGCCGCCTACAAGGTACTGGCGCAGAAGCTCGCGGGTACCGCAACCTACAACGCGGACGCCGGCGTCATCAGCTTCACCATCAACTGAACCCGTGACGTGCGGGTGATCTGAGCTTCGGAGAGCGGCCGGCCTCAACCGGCCGCTCTCGCCGTTATAGTGCGCAGCGCAATGCTGAAAGGACGACTTGGATGCCCCTAACTCACGCTCCGCGATCGGCCCAATGGTTCCTGCTGGCCACCGCCCTTGCGCTCTACGCTTCCGCGGCGCTGGCCCAGGAGCCCTCCCCGGCGCCCCTGACCGGCCCCGCCGGTGAGCCGGGGCTCACCCTCCGTTACTTCGAGTGCGACGTCGACACGGTGCTGGATCTCGACAGTCTCGACGACTACACCGAGACCGTCGTGGACGCCATCGCCCTCCCCGAGGGTGCTCGGGACGACTATTTCGGCCTGGAGTTCTTCGGCGCTATCGACATCGCCGAGGCCGGTGAATACACGTTCTACACCACCTCCGATGATGGCAGCCGCCTCTACATCGGCAAGTCCCTCGTCGTCCAGAACGACTACCCCCACGGCGCTACCGAGAAGTCCGGCGCCATCGCCCTGCAGGCGGGACGCTACCCCCTATACGTCGCCTACTTCGAGGGCGTCGTCGACCAGGTCCTCGAGGTTGCGTGGGAGGGCCCGGGGATCGAGAAGGGCCCCATCCCATCCGACCGTTTCACCCAGCACGAGAAGGTCGTAAGCTTCCCTCGTGACGCCGTCTCCACCACCGTCCTGGAGTGGCCTGAGTTGGACGTCACCCTCGCGGTCACCGTCGACACCCGGGATGGCCAAGGGCTGGCCCAGTTCCATGAGGTCATCCCCGCGGTGCTCCAGGAGCACTATCCCGCCATGCTGGACATCCTTGCCGTAGAGGACATGCCCCTGCCCGAGGCCATCGGTTTCGTGGTTAGGCCCGAGATCGGCGCCCCGGCCTATGCGTCGGGCGGACGGATCGTCCTCGATGAGGGCTGGTTCACCGCCAATCCTGACGATCTGGGCTGCTTCATCCACGAGATGACCCATATCGTCCAGGCCTACCGCAACACGCCTCGGGACGCGGGCTGGCTCGTCGAGGGCATCGCGGACTACGTGCGCCACAAGATCGGCGCCGATGAGCGATGGTCGATCCCGACCCGGTACCGGGACGGGATGGACTACACCCGAGGCTACGGCGACGCCGCGGCGTTCCTGATCTGGATCGAGGACGAGTACGACGTGGAAGTCGTCCCGCCGGTGAATGAGGCCCTGAAGCGCGGCCGCTACCGCGCCGACCTCTTCGAGGAGCGCACGGGGAAGACGATCGAGGAGCTGTGGAACGAGTACCAGGAGACCGGGGAGTAGCGACCCCACTGACCTGCCCGTGAGCCGATCCAGACGGAGGGGCGGAGGAGGACTCGCCTATGCTGGCTGTAGCACCCCTGGTGGTCGGCATGATGACCCATGGCGCGAACCTGAGACTCTGGTACGAGCAACCGGCAGCCGCGTGGACCGAGGCGCTGCCGGTGGGGAATGGGCGCCTGGGTTGCATGGTGTTCGGCGGCGTCGACGAAGAGCGCATCCAGCTCAATGAGGACAGCCTGTGGTCGGGTTCGCCGCAGGATGCGGACAATCCCGAGGCCCTGCAAGCGCTTGCAGAGGTCCGTGAGCTGCTCTGGCAGGGCCGGTACGCCGAGGCTCAGGAGATAGCCGTCCGCAAGTTGGTCTGCAAGGGCCCCGGCTCAGGCAGCGGCAACGGAGCCGAGGGGCCCTACGGGAGCTTCCAGACCCTCGGCGACCTTCACCTGAGCTTCCCCCATCAGGGCGATCCGGTGGATTACCGCCGGGAGCTCGATCTGGCGACGGGCATCGCCCGAACCACGTACCGCCGCGGAGGCCATGAGCACAGTCGGGAGGTGTTCGCGAGCCATCCCGACGAGGCCATCATCGCGCGCCTCACGACGGACGCGCCGACGGGGCTCTCCTTCCAGGTACGGCTGACGCGCCCTGAGCGGTACCGCACCCGGCCCGATGGCGCCAACGGCCTCATCATGGAAGGCGTCATGACCGATGGCGTGGGTGGCGATGGGATGGCCTACACCGCTCGGCTGCGGGCCGTGGCGGAGGGAGGCGTCCTGCGGGCCGAGGGCGAGGGGCTGGAGATCGAGGGCGCGCGGGCGGTGACGCTCATCCTGTGTGCGGCGACGAGCTATCGCCTGAAGCCACCCGACTACACGGGCAACCCCCACGGCGAGATCACCCGGGCGCAGATCGAGGCGGCGGCCGGCGCCACCTACGCCGATCTTCGAGCCCGGCACATCGCCGACCACAGCGCGCTCTTCGGCCGGGTCAGCCTCGAGGTCCCGCGCAGCGCAAACGAGGCGCTTCCCACGGACCAGCGACTCATACGGCTCTCAGAGGGGGACGACGACCCCGGTCTAGTCGCCCTGTACTTCCAGTACGGCCGGTACCTGCTCATGGGCAGTTCCCGGCCTGGAACCATGCCCGCGAACCTCCAGGGCCTCTGGTGTGAGCACATGCAGGCGCCGTGGAACTGCGACTACCACACCGACATCAACGTGCAGATGAACTACTGGCCCGTGGAGGTCGCGAACCTAAGCGAGTGCTACGAGCCGCTGCACCGGCTCATCGCCAGCCTCGTCGAACCCGGGGAACGAACCGCGCGGATCCATTACGACGCCGATGGCTGGGTGCTCCATCCGATCACGAACGTGTGGGGCTACACCTCGCCCGGCGAGCACCCCGGCTGGGGTCTGCACCTGACCGGTGGCGCGTGGATCGCTCAGCACGTGTGGGAGCACTACGCGTTCACCATGGACCGGGAGTACCTGAAGGCGGGTTACCCGATCCTGGCGGGAGCGGCGGACTTCTTCCTGGACTGGCTCGTCGAGGAACCGCGGACCGGCCAGCTCGTGAGCGGTCCGGCAACGTCGCCGGAGAACGCCTTCCGGACCCCGGATGGGACGGTGGCCTACCTGAGCATGGGCCCCAGCATGGATCAAGAGCTCATCTGGGACCTGTTCACCAACCTCCTGGAGGCGTCGGAGGTGCTCGGAATCGAGGATACGCGCGTCGCCCGGGTGCGTGAGGCGCGGGCCCGGCTGCTGACACCCGGCATCGGCTCGGATGGCCGGCTGATGGAGTGGGCCGAGGAGTTCGAGGAGCCTGAGCCCGAGCACCGGCACGTCTCGCACCTTTTCGGACTCTATCCGGGCCGGCAGTTCACGGCCGAGGCCACCCCGGAGCACTTCGAGGCGAGCCGCCAGTCACTCGAAAGGCGGGGAGACAGCGGCACGGGTTGGTCGAAGGCGTGGAAGGTGTGCTTCTGGGCTCGGCTGCGGGATGGGGACCGGGCCTATCAGCTCTGCCGCGAGCTGCTGCGGCTCACGGCGTTCCAAGGGTATGACATGTCGGGCGGCGGTGGCGTCTACGCGAATCTGTTCTGTGCCCACCCGCCCTTCCAGATCGACGGGAACTTCGGCGGCGCGGCGGGCATCGCGGAGATGTTGCTGCAGAGCCACGACGGGTCGATCCATCTCCTCCCCGCGCTGCCCGATGCGTGGCCAACGGGCCGGGTCGAGGGTCTGCGGGCGCGGGGCGGCTACGAGGTAGACATCACGTGGCGCGAGGGCGAGTTGGCCTCGGTCCGGATCGTCTCGCACGCGGGCGGCGTGGCGAGGGTGCGGGGGGCCGAGGGGCTCAGGGCGTATGGGCCGAATGGAGAGTGCATCGCCGCCGACCCTGCTACAGGCTTGACCGAGTTCGCCACGCAGCCGGGCGAGGTGTGGCGGATACGGTAGGAAGGGAGCCTCCTATGAGACGCCTCCTGGTTACGGCACTGGCCCTGGCGGCGATCAGCCCTACGGCGGGCGCGCAGACGCTCTTCCATGAGGACTTCGAGGGCGCCAAGCCTCTCGACGGATGGGGCGGGAACGCCGGCGAGATCGTCGAGGTCGACGGCGGGCACGTGCTCCACATCATCCAGCCCGCGGGGGATGAGCCTCCGGAGAGCGCCATCGCGACCCTGAGCCTCCCTGCTGAGGAACTTCGGGGCAAGCGAATCACCCTGCGGGGGCGGGTGAGGGCCGAGGGCCTGAGCGCCAAGCCGAACGACTGGAACGGCGTCAAGGTGATGCTGGTGCTCGAGGTCGGCGAAGGCCGGGAGTACCCCCAGCTCGACCTGTTGAGCGGGTCGTTCCCGTGGGGCGAGTCCTTCCGCGTGATCCGGGCGCCGGAGGAGCTGACGGCCGCGACCCTCGTGTTGGGGCTGGAACTCGTGTCGGGAGAGGCCTGGTTCGATGAGATCATGATCACCGAGGGCAGCGGGATCTGGGACCAAGGCCAGCGGCAGGCCGAGCGGTTCAAGGGCCACGACGTCGAGCGCCTGCGCGGGGCGATGCACGGTCCGAACTTCGTGGAGGAGGACTTCCGCGCCCTGGTCGAGGACTTCGGCGCGAACCACATCCGCTGGCAGCTCAACTGGGTGCCGATGAAGGAAGCGGAAGACTGGGCCCAGGACCTGGAGGCGTACGACGCGTGGCTCGCCGAGGCTCTGGAGGATTGCGATAAGGCGGTAGCCCTGGCGGAGGAGCTCGGGGTGCTGCTGCTGGTGGATCTCCACACGCCGCCCGGTGGCCGCGCCGACGGGGGCGTATGCCGGATGTTCCAGGAGAGGCCCTACCAGGAGAAGCTCCTGGAGGCGTGGGACATCATCGCGCGGCGTTACGCGGGTCGGACCGCCGTGTGGGCCTACGACCTCATCAACGAGCCGGTCGAAGGGATCGTCGCTGATGGGTGCATGGACTGGCGGGCCCTAGCGACGGCGGCGACGGACGTGATCCGGGCGGTCGACCCGGGTAAGCCGGTGCTCGTGGAGCCATCGCCCTGGGGTGGACCTGACGGGTTCGAGACGCTAGTGCCTCTGGATCGGGAGCGGGTCATCTACGGGTTCCACATGTACCTCCCTCACCGCTTCACGCATCAAGGGGTGGGGGATAACCCCGTGGGTTTCAGCTATCCGGGCGAGATAGACGGGCGGCAGTGGGACAAGGAAGCACTGCGGGAGGCCATGGGCGCGGCCGCGGAGTTCCAGGAGCGGTTCAATGTGCACATCCATGTGGGGGAGTTCTCCGCCATCCGATGGGCGCCGGAGAACAGCGCGTACCGCTACCTGCGGGACGTGATCGAGCTCTTCGAGGAGCACGGCTGGGACTGGACCTACCACGCCTTCCGGGAGTGGTCGGGCTGGTCGGTGGAGCACACGACGGACCCGGACAACCAGGCTCGGGCCGAGACGCCGACGGATCGCGAGCTGCTGATGCGGGAATGGTTCGGCCGGAACGAGCGACCCTTCGGGCGGTAGGCGTGGGGCTAAGGGGTCGGCGGCCAATCGTAGGTGACGGCGAACTCGTAGACAGCCGACGTGGTGCGGTGGGCAACGTAGAGCCGCCGCCCATCAGCGGAGAGGGCCAGACCGTCCGGTGATAGGTCGGTGTCGACGGTGGCGGTCTCGGACATCGTTGCCGTGTCGACGACCGTCACGGCGCTGCCTGCGCTGTTCGCCACGAAGAGATCACGCTCGTTAGGCCCCAGCAGGATCGTTCCAGCGCGACCCTTGGTGAGGAAGCAGGTCGAGCGGACGCGCCCGCCCAGCCGGTCGACTTTCGCGACGGTGGGTGGGTCGTTGAGGGCGACGAAGAGGGTGTCGCCATCGCTGGTCTGCACGAGGTGCCGCGGGCCCCGGCCGACGACCAACTCGTCCTCCACTCGCCGCTTCTCCCAGTTCACCTTCAGCAGTCGGTCCGAGCCTGTGAGGGCAACGGTCGCGAAGGGCTTCGAAGGGTGGACAACCGCGCCGCGGGGATTGGCGGGCAGGGGGACGAGGCCAAGTGGCTCCGCTCTGGGGCCATCGATCAGGGTCAGGTCCTGGCTCCCCCAGTTGGCGATAGCGACGACGCGCCCCTCGAGATCGGTCGCGATCGCCTCCGGTCCGTTACCCGTCTCGGACTCGGCCACCCGCTTCATCGTCTCAAGGTCCAAGACAGCAACCCGGCGGCGGTCCTCCAGAGTGACCCACGCCCGGGTGCCGTCGCGAGTGAGGCAGCAGGCGAGCGGCTGGCCCTCGACGGGGATCTGCCGGACCAGCCGGCCGCGCTCGGGATCCAGGATAGCGACGACCTGGGCGGCTCGGCAGGTGATGAGGATGCAGCCATCGGGCAGGGTGACGAGGGCCTCGGGCCCGGTGGGCACATCGAACTCGCGCCGCTTCTCGAGGGAGACCGCGTGTTTGCCGACCGTCCAGTGGAGCAGACGTTCACCCTCCAGCAGGGGGCCGAAGCTGGCGAACTGGGTCGGCGGCTCGGACGTCTGAACGCCGTCAGTGGGCAAAGCGGCGGACCACACCCACGCGGCAAGCCCGACGAGGGCACAAAGGCCCACGCCCCAAGCCAACGCCGCCATGGTCCGTCGGTAACGACCCGAGAGGTGCTCGCTCGGCATACACCGCCTCCGACCGAAGCGTTCGGTAGTGCCGGCGAGAAGGCCTGCTGGGGCAGGTCGCGAAGTGCCCGGATGCACGGAACGCCGATGGGTGGAGGCAAGGCGTGAGCGCCGCCTGGACGCTGTCCCCAGAGCTTGAGCGAGAGTTGGCCGGCGTTGGCTTCGCGAACCCCGCGGCCATGCGGGGTGTGCTACAGCGCCTGCCCGGGGATGATCCGCCGCCCAACCTCCTCGCCCTCCTGGAGGTGCTCATACCGGCGCTCGCCGAGTGCCCCGATCCCGATCGCGCCATCACCAATCTCTCTGACTTCGCCCACGCGCGGCAGGACCTGCTCAGCCTGGCCGCCGACCTCATCAGCAGCCCTGACCTCCGCCACGACCTCCTGCGTGTGCTCAGCCACTCCCAGGTGTTCGCCAACGTGCTCGTGGCGAGCCCGGAGCTGATAGACGTGCTGCGGATGACCGACGGCGAGCCTCCGACCAGAGAGGAACTCCTTGCATCGGCCCGGGAGGCGTGTCGGCTCATGCCAACGCGGCGCTCGAAGCTGAATGCGCTTCGGCGTCTGAGGAAGCGGGCGCTGCTTCGGATCGGCACGGCGGATCTGCTGGGCCGGCTGAGCTTCGACGGAGTCGTGAGGGCTATCAGTGACTTGGCGGACGTGTGCCTGGAGTGCTGCTTGGAGCTGGCGCGGGAGGAACTGACGCCCTCCCTGGGCACGCCTCGCGATGAGGACGGCGAGGAGATCCCCCTGACCATCGTGGGGCTCGGCAAGCTCGGCGGCCAGGAACTCAACTACTCGAGCGATGTGGACGTGATGTTCGTCTGCGGCGGAGCGGGGCTCACCGATGGCCCTCGCTCGGCGCCGGCATTGGACTACTTCGATCGGCTGGCGCGGCACGTGCTGTCCTTCATGTCGGAGCCCATGGAGGAGGGGATGCTCTTCCGCGCGGACCCGCGGCTGCGGCCCGAGGGCAAGGCCGGTCCCCTAGTGCGGACGCTGGAGGGCTGTCGGATCTACTACGAGTCCCACGGTCGCGCATGGGAGCGGCAAGCGCTCATCAAGGCGAGGCCGGTGGCCGGCGACCCGGAGCTTGGCGCGGCTTTCATCGCCACGACACACCCCTTCGTATACGCGCGGCGGCTCGATGAGGCGGATCTGGCCGAGCTCCGCCGGCTGAAGCTCCAACAGGAGAATCTCTGCCATGGCCGCGGCCAGTGGGAGCTGGACCTCAAGCAGGGCGGCGGCGGGATCAGGGATATCGAGTATCTCGTGCAGGTCCTGCAGCTCGGGGCTGGCGAGCGGCTGCCCGTGATTCGGACTCCCCAGACTCTCGCGGCCATCGCGCGGCTCTCCGAGTGCGGGGCGTTCACGCGAGCCGAAGCGCGTGACCTGCGCGACGCCTACGTCTTCCTGCGCCAAGCGGAGCACGCGGTGCAGATCCGCGAGGAGCAGCAGCGACACACCCTTCCACAGGAGTCGGCGGAACGGGAGATCCTGGCGAGGCGGCTGGGCTACCGGGGCGCTGAGGAGTTCGCCGCCCTGCTGGCGCGGCATCGGGAGCGGGTACGGGGGGTCTACGAGGAGGTCGTCCACGGCGCGGGCTGGACGGGCGAGGTGCGCCGATCCCCGCTCCAGCGGTACGTGCTGGGTGTGGAGGCCGGGCCCGATAGGGCGCGCGCGGAGCTGGCGCGGGCGGGGTTCCGGGATCCCGAGCGTGCCCTGGGGGTGCTGGAGAGCATGTCCCAGCCGGCGTCGAGCCTCGATGACGCGCCGGCCGAGACCCTGGCGGAGATCGTGGATGACTTGTGCCGCTGGGTCGCCGCATCAGGGGATCCGGATGTCGCGCTGGTTGGGCTGGATTCGCTCACGGGGCTCAGCGGCGGCCGCCGACGGTTCTTCTCGCTGCTGAGGGAGGAGCCTCAGATCGGGGAGCTGCTTTCCATGCTCGCCGGCCGAAGCCGGTTCCTCACGCGCTGGCTCGAACGACGGCCCGAACTCATCGACAGTCTCCTGGACCCTACCCGGCTGATGGAGCCGCGGTCGGTGGATGACTTCGCGGAGGAGGTGCGGGGCATCGACTGGGGCGCCGGCCTTCCCGCGGCCTGCAAGCAGCTCCGCCGCCTACGCCGTCGGGAGATGCTCCGGGTCGGGCTGCGGGACGTCGCGGGGCTGTCGGACCTCCACGAGACCGCGGGCGAGCTCACGGCCCTCGCCGAGGCGATCCTCTCGGCGGGCGTCAAGGCGGCTTGCGAGCAGCGCCTCGCCGGGACCTCGGGACTCGCCGCCCTCGCCGTCGGGAGTTTCGGCGGCAGGGAGTTGCACTTCAGCTCCGACCTCGATGTCGTCTTCGGGCTCGATCCGGAGCGGCTACCGGGGTCGCCCGAGGCGGCGTCAAACGCCATGCGGGACCTCGTGCGGTCCTTCGCCGAGGCGGACCCGGAGGGCAGTCTGTTCGAGATAGACACGCGCCTGCGGCCCGAGGGACAGTCCAGCCCCCTCGTGCCGGCACTGGCGACCTTCGGCCGCTACTTCGAGGAACGCGCGCGGGTGTGGGAGCGCGTGGCCGCCGTTCGCGCCCGGCCAGTGGCGGGCGATCCGGCGGTGTGCCAGCGGCTGGCCGAGAGCTACAAGCAGTTCGTGTACCGCGCGCCCCTGACCCCGGAGGAGCGACTGGAGCTCGACCGGGTGCGGGGACGCATCGAGGGGGAGCGAGAGCGCGGGAGAGCCGGGCTCCTCGATCTGAAGCTCACCCAGGGAGGGCTCGTGGACCTGGAGTTCGCGCTGCGGATCATCCAGATCGATGCGGGCACGACCATCAGGAGCGTGCGGGCCCCCGGTCTCCGGGAGACCATCCGACTCCTGGCGAGGGCCGGAGCGATCCCCGCCGCGCTGTCGGAGCGGCTCTCGGCGGCGTGGCGCCTGCTGCGCGGCCTGGAGATGCGACTGCAGGTCGTCTACGAGGAGCCGAGTGGGCTGCTCGACCTCTCGGACGAGTCGCTCGCGATGATGGGACGGAAGCTCCACGCCTGCGTTAGCCTCGCCCCGCTCACGGCAGGGGAACTGCGGGAGCGGATCGAGGGCGCGATGGCCCTGGTTCGAGGCGTGTACGAGCGGGTCGTCGATGGAGGACCGGGGGCCCTGAGGTGACCTCGGCCACGGAGGCGCCCATCGCTCCGTGGCGGATACTCCCGCAAGGAGGCCGGCCGTGACCTTGAGGAACGCGCTGTGGTGTCTGGGAGTCGTAGCCGTCATCGCGCCGCTCATCATCTGGGGCCCCATCCCCGAGACGCGGGTGCCCGGCCGGACGGTCATCAGCTACTGGGAGAAGTGGACGGGCTTCGAGGGCGAGGCCATGCAGGCGACGGTGGACGCCTTCAACGCTTCCCAGGATCGGGTCTTCGTGAAGCTCCTGACGGTGAGCCAAGTCGATCGCAAGATGCTCCTGGCGACGGCGGGCAACGAGCCTCCCGATGTGGTGGGGCTCTGGAGCTACAACGTGGACGCCTACGCGGATAAGGGCGCTCTCCTGCCCCTCGATGAGTACTGCGCGGACGCCGGGATCGACGCGTCGGACTACGTCCCCGTCTACTGGGAGATGTGCCAGCACCGGGGCCGCACCTGGTCGCTGCCCACCACGCCGGCCACCGTAGCGCTGCACTGGAACAAGCAGCTCTTCCGGGAGGCGGGGCTGGATCCCGAACGGCCTCCAGAGACGCTCTCGGAGCTGGCGGAGTATGCGGAACGGCTGACCATCGTCGAGGATGGCGAGGTTGTCCGGCTGGGCTACATTCCCGCGGAGCCGGGCTGGTGGAACTGGGCGTGGGGCTACTTCTTCGGGGCGGAACTCTGGGACGAGGAGTCGCAGATCACCTGCGACGATCCCGGCAACATCGCCGCCTTCGAGTGGGTTGCGGGCTATGCTCAGCGCTATGGTGTGCAGCAGCTGCAGACCTTCCGCAGCGGGTTCGGGAGCTTCTCATCCCCGGCCAATCCCTTCCTCAGCGGCAAGGTTGCCATGGTGCTCCAGGGGGTGTGGATGCACAACTTCATCGACACCCACGCCCCAGGCTTGGAGTGGGGAGCGGCGCCCTTCCCCTACCCCGACGGCCACCCGGAGCTGAAGTACACGACGATCGCGGACATGGACGTGCTCTGCATCCCGGCGAGCAGTCAGCACCCGGACGAGGCCTTCGAGTTCATCCGGTACGTGAACTCAATGGAGGGTATGGAGATCCTCTGCATGGGCCAACGCAAGCACAGTCCGCTCCGCGAGGTCACCGAGCAGTTCACCCGTGACCATCCGAACCCGTACATCGAGCTGTTCACAGACCTGGGGAGCAGTCCCAACGCCTACATCCGGCCGCGCATGGGCCTTTGGACGGAGTACCAGTCGGAGCTCACGAACGCCTTCGACCGGGTGTGGCTCGGCGAAGTGACGGCCAAGGCGGCTCTCTCCGAGGTCAAAGCCCGCATGCAGCCCAAACTCGACCGAGAGATCGAGCGCTGGGCGCGGCGCGGGGACAGCTACGCCGAGGGGTTAGGACCCGAGCGGCTGGGGACCGGCATGCCTCCGGGGGGCTGGGAGCTGGGCGATCCAGCGCCCGCGGCGGATGTGGGGGCCGCGATCGACCTCCTCGCCATGCCCGGCTCCTAGCCCGCCTTATTCATGAGAG
>DBQI01000039.1:123439-217995 GCA_002305165.1 Armatimonadetes bacterium UBA1398 | reverse complement strand
CTCTCATGAATAAGGCGGGCTAGGGCCGGGCAGTGCCGATCGCGGCCGCGAGCGCGAAGGGGATGACCGGGCCCGATCCCGCCTCCCGCAGTAGAGCGGCGCATACCGTGAGGGTCCAGCGGGAGTCCACAGTATCGTCGACCAGGAGTACCGGGCTGGCCAGCAGTACCCTCGATCTGTCGGCGCGGAAGCTATCCCGGGCGTTGGTGCACTGCAGGATGTCATTCAGCAGGTGCTTCTGCTCCGGCACGTCCGCGTGCTTCTCGAGCGCGGCCCGGTACTGAAGGCCCAGAGCGCGAGCGAGGGCGCGTGCGAAGCCCTCAACCAGTCCCGGCCGGCGTAGGGAGGGGACGTTGGTGATCCAGGTGGGAGTAGGCTGGGGATGCCACTCCCGGATCAGCCGCGCCGAAGCCCGCAGGAGGCCACGCGGGAAGCCCGTCCCTCTGCGTTTCCCTTCCGCTACCATCCGTCCCAGACGAGGCTCACCGTAGACGCACAGGGCCTTCCCGCGCTCCATCTGTCGATCCGGCTCGATCGGCGTCTCGTCGGGCCGTTCGAGTCCCGCGGGCCAGACCGTGTGTGGCACGATGGTCGGGTGGCGACGGGCCACCTGGCGCTTGGCCTGCCGAACCGCGCGACGACGGATCGGGACGCGCAGCACAGGGCCGGCGCAGTTGGCGCAGCGGCCACACGGAGCCGAGCACGGGTCGGCCAGTTCACGACCAACGAACTCCATCAGGCACCCCTGTGTGCGCGTCAGTGCCTCTATCTGCGCCATCTCAGCCAGGCGGCGGGCGGCGATCTGTGCCGAACGGTCATGGTCGGGAGTCCACGCCAGCCGGCTCCGGTACCACTTCCCAGCTCGCCAACTCACTGCGTCATCGGCGCGGAGTAGCTTCAGGCACTGCTCGATGCGGTCCATGGGGAGGTTGACATGTGCCGCGATCTGGCCCTCCGTGAGCCCCGGCCTTCCCTCGATGACCTCAAGCACTGCCCGCTGGCACTCCGCGGGCGGGAAGCCGGTGCCGGCGAAGTAGCTCGCGAGGGCGTGGTCCTCCGCACCGGTGAGCAAGACACCGTAGGCCTCGGGGATGGCGCGGCCCGCGCGACCCACCTGCTGGTAGTAGTCGACCACCGACCGCGGCCGCTGATAGTGAACGACGAAGGCAAGGTCTGGCTTGTCGAAGCCCATGCCGAGAGCCACCGTGGCGCATAGGGCCTTGCACTTATCGCCAAGCAGGAGCTCCTCACGCCGCTGTCGCTCCTCCGGTGGAAGCCCCGCATGGTAGGCCGGCGCGTCGATCCCGCACCGCCGCAACCAGTCGGAGACCACCTCGGTGTCGAACCGGGTGAGGCAGTAGATGATGCCCGAACCACTCATGCGCGGGAGCGCGCTCGAGAGCCAAGCGAGTCGGCGCGCGGGTTGGTCGAGGCGGATCGTCTGGAGCCGCAGCGAGGGGCGGTCGAGGGGACCTCGGAGGATGGTGAGATCCTCGCCCAGCTGCTCCGTCAGGTCGGCTACGACGTGGGCATCGGCGGTTCCGGTGGTGGCCAGCACCCGGACATGGCGCTGCGTCTCGCGGGTGAGCCGCACGACGCGCCGGTAGTCTGGCCGGAAGTCGTGGCCCCAGTCCGAGACGCAGTGGGCTTCGTCGATGACGAGCATGCCGATGCCCCTGGGAAGCTGTTGTAGGAAGTGGCGTCGGAACCCGCCATAGGCGAGACGCTCGGGTGACACGAGCAGCAGGTCCAGACGGCCGGAGATCAGGCCCTGCTGGATGTCGTCCCACTCGCCATGATTCTCTGACGTGAGGGCGGCCGCGCCGACGCCCAGGGCGCTCGCGGCGGCGACCTGGTTCCGCATGAGGGAGAGGAGCGGGCTGACGACCAGCGTTGGACCGGCGTCCCTTGCGCGTAGCAGACGGGCTGCCACGAAGTAGATGATGCTCTTACCCCAGCCCGTGCCCTGCACCACCAGCACCTTGGAGGAGGGGCGCAAGACGGCTTCAATGGCTTCGAGTTGGCCCGGTCGGAACTCCGCCCGAGGGCCCAGCATATCGGTCAGCGCTTGCCGCGCCAGGGCGGCGTCTCCCTTGCGGGGATCGGCTCTTGCGGTCGCCATGCCTTTGAGTTCCTCGGAGGCCAGCCAGAGCCCTGCCGGGACAGGGACTGCGGGCGTGGGCGTGGAAGAAGAACCGTGTTGTGAGAGGATGATGTCTCATGAGGCCACCCCTCGCCATGTGCCTCCTGCCCCTGTCACTCCTGGCCGCCCCTCTCGGCGCTCAGGAGCGCGTCGTCGTGCAGCCAGTGGACACCGGCGCCGCCCTGGCGAATCCTGGCATGGGGTGGACGCTCCACTACTACAGCAACATCCCCACCAACTACGGCTCACGGCTGGCCCCGTGGGAGACGCTGGACGAGTTCCCCGGCCTCACGACGGTCTACCTCCGGATCCCCTGGTCGTATCTCGAGCCGGAGGAGGGGGTCTTCAACTGGTCTGTCGTCGATGGGCCCGCGCAGCGCTGGATCGCCAAGGGCAAGCAGATCGCGCTTCGGATCTCATGCTCGGAGTCGTGGATGCGCTACGCGACGCCGGAATGGGTAGAGAAGGCTGGCGCGAAGGGCTACAACTTCACTCCCGGTCAGCTCGACGAGAACGGTCCCTTCTGGGAGCCGGACTACAACGACCCCGTCTTCCTGGAGAAGCTGGACCACTTCCTGGCCGCCATGGCGGCACGCTATGACGGCAACCCTGAGGTGGCGTTCATCGATGTAGGGTCCTTCGGCGTATGGGGCGAGGGGCATCTATGGGCGAGCACTCAGATGGAGTACCCTGGCGAGACGATCATCCGGCACATCGACCTACACCTGAAGCACTTCCGCAACTCGTTGCTCGCCGCGAATGACGACTTCGCCTTCCAGGGCGACGAACCCATCGAGTACTCCCGCCAGATGGGGCTCGCCCTGCGAGACGATAGCATCCTGGTCCAGCCGGGCGAGAGCGCCTACCTCCACGCGGAGATGGCCCAGGGTTTCTGGCCGACGGTCCCCGTGATTCTGGAGTGCGAGCACTACGGCCCGTCCCGCGACCGAGGGAACTGGCAAGATGGGTCGCTCTACCTCCAGGCAGTCGAGGAGTACCACGCCAGCTACGCGGCCATCCACTGGTGGCCGGACGAGTTCCTCGCGGAGAACCGTGCGCTGATCGACCGCATCAACCAGCGGCTTGGCTACCGCATCCAGTTGGTGGAGGCCTCGTGGCCGGCGCAGTGCCGGCCCGGCGACACGATCCCCTTTGAGTTGACGTGGCGCAACGCCGGCGTGGCCCCCTGTTACGAGGGTGGGTACCCGGCGGTGACGCTGAAGGCCGAGAACCCTCAGACGGGCGAGGAGGGTCTGCTCACGGTCTTCGTGGACGAGGGGATGGACGTCGCTGATCTGCCCGTCGGCCCCCCCGGTGAGGCGGAGGCCGTCACGCACCAGATCAGGGGAGCCCTGCCCTTCTACGTGGGGCCGGGGACGTACTCGGTCTGGGCCTCTGTGGGCGGACCGACGGGCACTCCCAGGTACGCGCTGCCCCACGAGGGCGAGGACGGCGGGAAGCGCTACCGCCTCGGGACCATCGAGGTGACCGGCGACTACGACGTTGCACTGGGCGTTGAGGGCGGCGAGATCGTCCTGGAGTCCGATGGGGAGGCTGTTCTGCTTCCTCTGCGGTGGGAAGTCCGGAGCGAGGCTCCCCACCCGGTCACGCCCTTCTGCCACCTGCTTGCCGCGGATGGTGAGATCGTGCTTCAGGGCCATCCCGCCACTGATGACGAGGGAGATCTGAACGCCCTGGGAGTAGTCGAGTCGACGCTTCGGATCGATGTCCCCGCCGAGGCCCGTGGCCGTACCTACGAGCTCTGCGTGGGCCTGTGGATGCCCAGCCTCATGGGACAGCCCAATGAGCGACTGCTGCCCCAATCCGGGGGCAGCCAGAACCGCGTTCTTCTGGGCGCCCTGGAGATCGACGACAACGGCCGAGCCGTCCTGCGGCCAGCCCGCTGACTCGGAACCCCCGGGAGCCGAAATGGCGAGCTCGTCGGAGGCCCGCGCGAAGCTGACGCGAAACCCCACGGCGCCGGCTGAATAAGTTGGGAGTGGACGCTTTGCGACTTGCACAGATCGGTGGCCACACTGTCGGGGATGGCCGCCTCGCGGTCATCGCTGGCCCTTGCGTGATCGAGTCGGAGTCACACGTCCTCAGGATGGCGGATGCGCTTCGCGGGCTCTTCGAGCGGCTCGAAGTCCCCTTCGTGTTCAAGGCGTCCTTCGACAAGGCGAACCGGTCCTCGGTGGACTCATACCGCGGCCCGGGCCAGGAGCTTGGCCTGGCGATCCTCGCGCGCGTTCGCGAGGACTGCGGCGTGCCGGTCATCACGGACATCCACACCCCCGATCAGGCAGCCCCGGTGGCGGAGGCTGTGGACGCCCTTCAGATACCGGCGTTTCTCTGCCGCCAGACCGATCTGCTCGTCGCCGCGGGGCGCACCGGCTTGCCCGTGAACATCAAGAAGGGCCAGATGGTCCAGCCTCAGGCCATGGCCGAGGCGGCTCGCAAGGTGGAGGCGGGCGGCGAGAGCTCCGTCCTGCTCTGCGAGCGCGGCACGACCTTCGGCTACGGGAACCTGGTCGTCGACATGCGCGGCCTCGCCATCATGCGTGACCTTGGCTACCCAGTCGTGTTCGACGCGACGCACTCAGTCCAGCTGCCGGGCGCCGCCGGGACCGCCTCGGGCGGCGACAGGCGCTTCGCTCCCGCGCTCGCTCGCGCGGCGGTCGCGGTTGGGGTGGACGCCGTCTTCATGGAGGTTCACGACGATCCCGACGCCGCGCTCTGCGACGGTCCGAACATGCTGCCTCTAGGTGAGGTGGAGCCGCTCATCCGGGAGCTGCTCAGGATCCATGACGCCAGGGGGCGCAGCGGATGATCGGCCTGGTGCTCGCCCTAGCTGTGCTTCCGCCGTACACGACGCCTGGAACCTCGGACAGGATCGCGACGGTCCAACTCGCTGGTACGCCGAGCGGCGCACTGGTCGAGGTGCGGGCGCCCGACTCGGATTCGTGGATCATTGCCGGCATTGTGCCAGGCTTCGTAGCCGTTCGGCTCGAGGTGGACGGCTACGAAGCCTTTCGGTACAGCGCCCCGGGGAACTAGAGGGCCTAGGGTTCCGGCGTACATACGCAGCAGGTCGGCACCGTGCAGCAGATCGGCGGCGTGCAGCCCGGAGGCGGCACTTGGGCTGATGCCGCCCGCGTGCCGGCATAGAGGGCCCCCGCGCTAACGAAGGCGACCGTGCCCGCCCTCTGGAGGAACTTTCTGCGATCCATATCTTGCCTGTCGCTCATCATAGGTCCCCCTTCTACCTTACGAGTGGTACGTTATCCGCGGTTATCTCGCAACACGCTCAGTACCTGAAGCGCGACCTCAAGTTCGCTTGCTCTGTCTGGATCGATGAAGAGGGGGAGATTCGGCAGCTCCCACCCATCCATCTGCCGTACCGACTCCGCAAGCAGCACGGGTTCGCCCCTCACCTCGCCGGGAACCAGCAGATAGGGGTTCCCCGGGGGCTGGATGGTCGAGTATAGCCGGTAACCCGCGTTGAACTCGTCGATGGGGGCGTTGGCCCCCCTGCTCACCCTGGCTAGGTCGATCTCAAGCACCAGATCATCGACGATCCCGTTGAACCGCCAGTCCATCCATTCCTGGCACGACGCCGCTCTGTGGCGCAGTCCCCATGCAGCCACACCGACTGTCGCGCGGGCGATCAGGGGTCTGCCCCCTGATGCCTCTCGGAACGCGGCCCGTAGCATCCCCAGGAACTCGCCAACGGACCTCATGCGCCAGTGCCAATAGGGCTTGAGCGACGGGTGATCATCGTCCCTGACACCATACACGGGGATGTCTATTGGATCGACCCCCATCTCCCGGATGCAGGCAACACGGGCAGCATCACTGAAGCCAAGGTAGCTGGACATAGGCAAACGACAATCCACGTACAGTCCGTCCAGCTGAGGGTAGTCCGTTGCTAGCTTCACCAGGAGACCTGCTAGGACAGTCCGCACTGTGGATGACCATGGGGACGCGTACGCTCCCGTGCTGCCTGGGTCGCATGAGAGGTTCGAGTCTAGTTCGCGAAGCTCGGGGTGCGCCTCGAACGGATCGGGGTCATCGCTATTGGGGTCCCACCATCGAAGGACATCCATGCCAGCGTAGACTCTCATGCCAGCGGCATGGGCTTCGTCTACCCAACGTGCCAACCGCTGGCCGTCCTCAAAGCCCTCCCTGGCGATGAACAACCCGTCCGGTGGCGGTTCGAAGAGGGTGAGCCCTGCCCGGCAGACATCGATCACGAGAACGTCCACCGGCAGGGCATCGGCTTCGATCTGTTCTACCACCTGGGATACGTCCATTTCGGGCGGGACAACACGCAGAGCGTGTTCGTTGCTCGCGAGAGCCGCGGGCTGCAGCACAAGCGCAAGCAGGCACTGAGCGACCACGGCTACGGGCAAGGGCGTTGGCATCTACTCTCCCCCTTCCTCGGCGGCCGCTTGGTAGGCTCCCTCGCCGTGGGCGATCTTCGCCCACGACTTCTCATACTCAAAGCCGCTCGGCTGCCGCTCCTCGTTATGGCACGAGACACACAGCGCCTCTCCCAGATCTCGCTGAATGTACTCCGTACGACTAGTCATCGAATGCACCAGACCGTCGCCGTGGCAAGTTGCACACGTCACCCCGTCACCCGGAACCATCAGAGCCGAATCGAAAGCGTCCGTCCGCCGGTACTGCTCCGAGTGGCATGCCAAACACTCATCGACCAGGCGGTTGACTTGAGCGAGGGTCTGGATGGCGTGCGCATGCTGGGTCTCGCCCCAGCCTGCAAGCTCGGCGGGATGGCACTCTCCGCACGTCGCAGCATCGGCCCATCCCCGTATCACGTAGTCGATCGTCTCAGAGTCATTGGTTGTGGAAGGACGCGACCTCGGTGCGGCCTCGTCGTAGTATCGCTCAACAATGCCAGCCACCCACGCATCCGGAACGATGCTAGGTGCCACAGGCTCGAAGCGGGCTTCGATGCGCGGTCGCGCGCCGTTCTCATCGACGTAGATATCGACCACGGTGAGAGCCTTGCCCTCGGAGATCGCAGGAGCGATCTTTCCTGGTGGGATGGCATCGCGGTAATCCCGGGATCGGGAGGGGCTAGCGGCACCCAACACCAAGTCGACCGATTCGCCAAGTAGCTCAGCAAGCTGTGCATTCGTCGTCGGATCAAGACGCGTCGCAAGCAGGACCAACGTGCGCTCTCGATTGAGGCTCGTGCAAGTCGCATCCACTCGTTCAGCCAGCACACTCAACTCCACCGGCTCGGCCGGTGCGACGAGAACGATTGCGCGCAGGCCATTCTGGAGTTCCATCGTGTAGGACGGCAGCGGATCGCTCGCTTGGCTACTGGGCCGAGCGAGCGTAGGGACGCCATGCCCCCGAAGGGCTTCTTCGAAGCCTGTAGGTTCGGTGCCATCGATCAGCACCAAGTCGTACCCCATCAGATCATAGGCCTCGGCGAAGTACGCTGCCTGCTGCGGGCCATCGGTGACCTGCCCGCCGTCGAGGACGATCGTCTCGGCGCCGCCCTCAGAGAGCCGCCGCACCAACGTGGCACGCCGTGGCAACCCACCATGCTGCCCGCCAGAGCAGCCGCAGGTGTCGATCTGGCCGAGAGTGTCGGTGGTGTATATCAGGCGAAGAGGCACTTCAGGATCTGAGGAGTTGCTCGTCGGTGCCACACCCAGGAGAACCCCGGCACTGGGAAGAAGGATGCCTACGACGACCAACACTCGTGGCCTCATCCCGGCAACACAACCCAGCGTGCTCATGGCGGATTCTCTTCCTGTAACAGCTCGGGTGTGACGAACATGATCCCAGACATGCCGGACTCCAGTGCAGCCTTCGGGAAGCGCGCTCGTTGTCCGTCCACGCCGAGCAATGTCACGAATGCGCTGTCGCAGTCGGTGACCGCAACGTAGTGGCCCCATTCGAGATGGACGATGGCCGTACCTCCGACAGATCCTATCTCGTTGAGCGTACCCTTCACACCGACCAGATCGACCCCGACCGATGCGGCAAGCTCAATGAGTTGATTACCATCGAGGTCGCCAGCGCTTCGGGTGGCTGCATAGAGGTTGTCAATGTGGTCTTCAGGAATCCTCATGCCGCCGTGCAGTGCGAAGCCACGAATGGCCGCGACAGCGCAATGAAGCGAACGTTCGACAGCAGGAAAGGCGTACTGCACCGCCCGGGATTCCACCCATCGGAGAAGCAGGGCCCTCCTCTGCTCGCCCGAGGCGTCAGAACAAGTCAGCTCCAGCCCAGGGTACTCTGGGGTGATGACGGCGTCCGCATACCACGCGCCACCCAGGCTCCCTTGCTCGATGGCCACAACCAGGTTCTTCCCACCCTCAGGGTCCACTGGCAACTGCCGGCTCGCCGCTTCATCAGGATCGCTCACCTCAGCCCTCTCCCGGATGCCCTGCGACACCGGGGCCAGGTAAAGCAGGCTGTCGCTGAGCCACCGCCACTCCGCACCCAGCGCCACCGCGAGGGCACAGAGAACCTCATCGACAGGGCCACCACAGCGCGTCACCTGCACGGCTCGGGTCCGCAGTTCTTCGGCGCACACGGCAGTGGCCCCCGCCAGCGCGGGCTCGACCAGATCCAGAAGCTCGCCGACTGCGAACTCGCCGTCGGGCAGACTGGCAGTGCCTGAGAAGCGCGGCACGTACCCAGGCAGCAGGCCTCGAGCCAGGTATGGAAGGATCCAAGAAGCCTCAAGTCGGCTCCAACGGCGAGCCGAAACTCTCCACGGCCCGCCTGTAGTGGCGAAGTCGTCCGTGGGGAGCGATGGAAACCCTATGGTCAGGCCATCGCGGAGGCCGCAAAGCTGACTAGCCGTGCACTCTGAGAGCCAATCGGCAGCTACCTGTCCCCACGGTACGTCACCCAACACCGACCATGCCCGCACACCAACCCAGGCGGGTACACCGATGAGAGAGCGATCTATTGTCGTGTAGGGCAGGCTCACAACCTGGGCCGTGAGCCCGCAGGCCATGCCCTCGGTTACCAGCCAGGAGGGTGCACCACCCTCCGGTGAGACAGAGGCGAGGATCGAGTGCTCACCAGTCAGGGTTGGGACTGCAGGCTCGCCCTCAGCCGCAACTGGCAATGCTGCCACCCACAGCAGCAGATGGCCAATCACAACCGGCACTGCCAGCGTGCGTACGATAGGCTTCACCGGTCCGCACTCCTCCCGTGGTCACCCTTGAGGGTGGGGCCATCGAGATCGAAGGGGAACTCCCCGCGTCGGGCCGCTTCCTCCAGCTCGCGAGTATCATCGCCGACCAGCGGGTCCCCGACCCCCAGGCCTCCGAGCAATGTGGCGTTTGGCAGCAGGGGCTCGAAGGCAAGTGAGTCGGTCGTAACCGCTCTGATGTCGCGGCAGATGGTAAGCGAGGCGAAGTAGGCACGCCATGGCATCTGCGCACCTGCCGGTCGCGTGAAATGGATCCGAGTGGTAAGCGAAGGCACCCACTGCTGGTCTCCGACGAGTCGGAACTCGGACGTTTCACACGTGGTCACGCGATCCCATTGCCCACTGGCGCTTGTGTAAACGGCTTCTGAGCGCACCACGCGCCACCCCCGATCTGGAGCGACCCAGAGGATGTACGTGCCGGGCGGGTCGCCCGGCAGCGTGCACTCCAGCCGCAGGCAGTCTAGGCCCGTCATTGCCTGCCAAGCTGCAACACGTGCGTCTTCGACTCCACTCAAGGGATGACTCTCAGTAGGGTCCGGCCCCGCCACGGCCTGCAGATCAAGCTGCAAGCGGTCAGCGAAGTAGAGGCGTCCATCGTGTAGGTCCGTAGCCTGGATCAATGCAGAAGCGATGCGCTCCTGACCCAAGGGCTGGGCCTCCAGCCCAGGAGCTAGTACGTACGCTCTGCCGTCCCCTGGGCTCCACTCCAGGCAGTCCTCCAGCTTCTCGAACCCACGTTCCGGGAGAAGACGCACCTCCACTGTTCTGGTCGCGTACCGGCCAGAGGCACAACTCAGGCTACACTTGTCGACAATCAACTCACGCCCTGCGAAGAGCTTGGGCGACAAGTCGTCGCTGGGCTGGTCTGGCGTTAGCACCCGGAGCGTCGTTAGGTATCCGCGGAGCGCCTCGACCTGCAGGCGGCGCCCTGCAGTGATCTGTTCGATGACGCTTGCGAGCTCCGGTAGGTCTCCCGTTTGAGCCTGAGCGTCATTCGCCATGGGTGCCAGGCACGCACCAGCAATGAGGATTCCCAGCACACACATCAGGTGTCGCATCTGATAGTCATCTCCTCTTGGACTAGTTCTTCGACGTGAGGCGCCAGCGGACACTACCGCAGGCCGCTAGTCCGGGCTCCGACTAGTAAAGGTTCGCACCTGTTGCCTTCGTGCCTGCACATCCATCAACTGGATTGGCGTAAAGATCTTTCTGATAGACGCCGCAGTGCGACCCGCCGCTCGCCGTGTACATCCTCATCCTCTTACATACGAGACTCTCGCCATTCGTGCTATCGGTCCAATAGTCCAGCCCGTAGCATCTATGCCCGTCGTAGTCCGCGGCGTGCGTGAACTCCATGGCGCAGGCGCTGGAGCACGTGCATGAGTGCTTAGTCGGGGTCGTGCAATTCGCGATTTGGATGCACGCCACCGCTGAACCCCCAATGACAGCCAAGTCCTTCTCGCTCGCCCGTTCCAGCCCCAAGGCCTGCCCACCGAGTAGCCCGCCGGCTAGGACGGTAACCGCCATCAGAACCGCATATCTCTTCATCACATTGCCCCTTCACCGTACATCGGGTGCGCTATCACGCACCGAGCTCACTGCACCGGTGGCAATCGAAGCCGCAGGTTCTAAGCTAGGTGGAGGTGACCGTCGAGCCCCGCGTTACACTGTCGGTCGGTCTACGCCGAAGGTCGACAGACGAATACTCACTCACCACCAAATACGTACCCGCCGCCAACGCTACCACTGAAGAGTGGATTCCTCCAACTAGCGGCATTCCCTCTCTTGTTTAGGGTTTTTGGAGGAGTATGTTTCCCCTCCCCGCGCCGTAACCACCACTTATGCACTGACTGACTTAATACTGCTTGTGGGGTCCTGCGTCTACGTTTGGGGAGCAACCTAAAATGGCGCCAACAGACCTCGTCCGCGTGTCCCACTACGAAAGTGCCCCCACTCGGTCCCAGAGGAGACACACCTTCGCAAGTGCCTGCTACTCCCACCCGTGTGCATGTGCAAGCGACAGCAACGCCTCGTCCAAGCGGGCGCCACTCTCGGGGATCAGCACCATGGCATTCGTTGTGTCGTTCCCAGCGATCAGCTCCAGACACGGGGGGGCCGCCTCCAGTGCCGCAAGCAGGGCACTGACGCTGAGGCGTAGACTCGCAGGCCCGAACCGCGCAAGCTTCTCGATCATGTAGCTCCCGGCCCCGCAACCAACGGCGATGACGTTCTTCGTGGCGAACGACACCGATATGACCCCCTGCAGGCGGGAAGCATACTGTTCGCGGCCCTCCTGTGCGGTTGTGGGAGCCTCTGCGCGATCGCGCAGTGGTCTCATGACCACCGGAGGAAAGTGTGTTCGGCGTTGGGGAGCTGCCGGCGATCATGAGCGGCACGGGCCACCAGGCCCTCTGATGCGTACCGACACCAGTCCCCTGTGCCTTCCCTCCAACCACCTCACCGCTTGCTACAGTGCACACAAAGCTGTTACCATTCCCAAGTAACTGCTATCCGGCACAGGACCATCCTCTCAAAGAGTCTCCCTCAGTGTCGACACAGTACCCTGCGCTCCCTGAGCGCGTGAAGGTGACCCGATGAGCACGGCCGCTCGAGAACCTGAGCCACGAGCGAACTCCATCGCGGCAACCATCCGTGAGCGTGGCCAGCGCGTCACGCCCCAGCGCATGGCGGTCATCGAGGAGTTCCTCACGCGGAGGGACCATCCGTCGGTGGAGCAGATCTACCGGTCGGTCTCCGAACGATTCAGCATGATGGCCGTGTCCACTGTGTACGACACCCTCCGGCTCCTGGTCGAGTTGGGCGAGGCTGTCGAAGTGAGCGCCGGGGGCTCTGAGACGCGCTACGACCCACTGACAGGGGATCACTGCCACCTCATCTGCACTCAATGCAAGCAGGTGATTGACCTTGACATGCCCGGCGATGCCGAAGCCAAGCTGAGCCCCGCGGCGGTGGAACGCGTAGGCTTCGCCGCGGAGCGGGTGATCGTGCAGGCCTACGGCCTGTGTGCCCAGTGCCGCTCAACCGCGTCAACCCGCACCTCCTGACCCCTGGAATGACACACCACGGTCCGTGCTATTATCCCCTACGTCAAGCGGGCGCCGCGATGGCGCACGGAGCTGCATCGCGAGAAGGCCTACATACTGCACCAGCCGAGAGTGATTGGCGTGGTTCTGCATCCTGTGGACTGGATCCGGCTCGGACCGGTGGATGTCGAGCAGTAGACGGGGGGAGGCCCCACTATGTCGGAGGAGCCGCGGAGCGCTCAGCCGGGTGCTGAGCCCATATTGTCTCACCTGTACCGCGTCGCGGACACATGCAACAGCTACTGCATCGTGTCCGAGAGGCGGGGCCTTCTCATCGATTGCGGGGCCGGCGCGCCCACGCGACTACGCGAGTCCATGGGCATCTCGGACTTCGATGCCTGCCTGTTCACTCACCATCACCGTGATGTCTGCCAAGGCGCGCCGCTGCTCGCGAAGATGGGGGTGCCCCTACTCGTGCCCGAGCACGAGCGGCACTTGTTCGAGGATGCCGAGCTGCACTGGCTGACGCGCCGCGTGTACGACTCCTACAACGACCGCTCGACCTACAACAGCCTCGTCGAAGCCGTGCCTGTGGCGGAAAGCCTCGAGGACTACTCGACTTACCCCTGGCGCGACTACGAGCTGCGGATCCTCGCCACGCCCGGCCACACCTGGGGCTCCCAGAGCTTCCTCGTGGAGATCGACGGCCAGCGAGTGGCCTTCGTCGGAGACCTGCTGCGCGACGGCGGTCGCCTCCACACACTGCACGACACGGAGTACTCCTACGGCGGCTGGGAGGGCTTGGTGCAGACTCACCTCTCGGTCTGTAACCTCATACGCGAGGCGCCGGATCTGGTGTGCCCGGCCCATGGCGAGCCCTTCGCTGACCCGATACCCCAATTGGAGCAGCTGGTCGAGCGCCTCGAGGGGCTCATGAAGTCGATAGACCAATCTCCTGAGATGTACGGCCGGTTCCGTGCCGAGGCGGTCACTCCCCATCTGATCCAGGTGCCTGACGCTTGCTGCACCTTCTACTGCCTGCTCTCCGACTCTGGCGCGGGCCTCTTCATCGACTACGGCTCGCCCAACTGGTTTCACTTCGGTGTTGCTCAAGCCTGGGGCGAACCACGGGAGATCCAGCGTTTCGTGCTCCACTCGATCCCCGAGCTCCGCGAAGGCTATGGACTCAAGGGCATTGATGCCGTGATCCCTACCCACTACCACGATGATCACGTCTGCGGGTTTCCCTACCTCGTGGAGCACGAGGATACCGTTGTGTGGTGCCATGAGGCCCTCCGGGAGATCATCGAGCATCCCGAACGCTTTAGCGTGATGTGTCTCTACCCCAAGGGTGTGCCCGTCGGCCGGGCCTTCCTGGATGGAGAGCCCCAACAGTGGCGCGAGTACACCCTGCGAACCTGGCACTACCCCGGCCAGACCGAGTACCACTGCCTCATCCTCGTCGAGGCCGACGGCAGACGTATCCTGTTCACGGGGGACAGTCTCTTCAAGGAGGGGGGTGAGTGGGGCTCGCCCATCATCTTCCGAAACGCATTCAGGCCCGACAGCCATCGCCGATGTGTCGAGGTGCTCAGACAGCTCCCTGAGGTCGACCTGATCTGCCCCGGCCACGGGCCCGCCTTCGCGCCGGAGCCCGGTTGGGTCGACTCCTTCGCGGCCAGGACCGACCGTCTGCTGTCCGAGTTCTCGGATCTCTTGGGTGCCGATCGCTTCGGGCCGGGCGTGGACCCCTTCAGGGCGCGGATCATCCCGTACACCATCGCGGCCCAGGCGGGGCGGACCTTCCGGGTCGAGGTCGAGGTGCGCGGCTACGGAGAGGCAGCCCAGCGAGCCGTCATACGCCTGCACCTGCCACCCGAATGGGTGTCCCTGCCCAGTGTGGAGATCGTGGAGGTGCTGCCCGGCCAAGTGAGCCGCGCTGTCTTCCGCGTCACCCCGCCGGAGAACGTCAAGCCGTTGCGTCGAACGGCTATCGCGGCGGACGTGGTGCTGAACGAGGAGCCGCTGGGTCAGGTGGCCGAGGCTATGGTGGAGTTCGGCCCTGGGCCTAGGTTGGTGCTGAGGTAGCGGATGTTAGGAAGGCGTAACCCACCCATGGACTACACGAAAGCAATGCAGGCTGGCGCTGAGGGAATGCGCGCCTACATGGAGGCGATGGCCAAGGACAAACGCTTGGCGGCCGCCCATGCCCAGTACCTTCGGAACCTGTACGAGGCTTTGGTGAAGACGGGCTTCAGCGAGGAGCAGTCCCTGCACATCGTGGCATCAGGCATCCTACCGGGGGCGAAGTAGCGGAAGGCGAAGGTTTCGGCGGCGCCCTCCGTGAACCGAATGGGACCAAGTTCACACCGTCACGGAGGGATCCCCATGCCACGACCGCTCAGCCGCGTTGCACCCGACTGGTGGGACTACACGACCCTGGACGACGAGCTGCTCGAGGACGCCGCTCGGCTCAACGCCGATGACCTTGTCGCCCTCTCCCGTGAGGGCTTTCAGGTGCGCATGTTCGACTCCCTCGAGGAGTTCTTCCTAGCCGAGGCTATGGAGTACATCGACTCCTGGCGACAGACGACGGCCGACAACCCTGTGGGCATCTGCGGCCCCATCGGGCCCGTGGAGCAGCTGCCTCTCGTGGCCCAGCTGGTGAACGCCATGGACCTATCCCTCAAGGACTGCCACTTCTGGGGTATGGATGAGTGGATCATCGACGGCGAGGCAGTCGGACCCGACCACCCCCTCTCCTTCGAGCGCACGAGTCGCGCGCTGTGCTTCGATCGCGTGCGCCCTGACCTCGCCATGCCGGATGCGAACATACACTTCCCGGGGATGGACAACGCAGCCTACGTCGCGAGCTGGGACCAGGCTAGATGCGCTCTCATGCAGGGCGGTCAAGGCGAGGTGAAGCACTGGGCCTTCAACGATCCCCCCAAGCGCGAGGGCGCGTACAAGGACAATCCGCCCACCCCTGAGGAGTACCGCCAGCTCGGCACCCGCATCGTCGATCTGCACCCCCTCACGCTGGTTCAGAACGCCCGCACCTCCGCGTCGGGCAATCTCAGCATCGTCCCCTACCAGGCAGCCACCGTGGGGCCACGGGAGACCTGGAAAGCCGACTGCGTCTCGATCTGGCACCCCGGTTGGCACGACAACCCCTTCGGCATGCGCTTGTCCGCGCTCATGATCGCGAAACGCGTGCCCGACGCCAGTTGCCCCATGTCCCTCCTCGCCGACCATCCCAACGTCCGCTTCAGCTACTTCCGCGGTGGGCTTGGAGAGTGCACATACCGACCGTAAGGAGGCTGACGGTGAGCACGGACGACACGCGTGCGATGTTCGAGGATCTCGTAGCCGCCAAGCCCGTCTGCACCCTCATCACTGTTGATACCATGGGCCGCGCGGTGCCGCGGCCCATGGGCGTCGCGGCGGTGGAGGAGGGGCCGACCGTGTGGTTCATCACCTTCGTAGGCTCACGGAAGGTCGCGCACATCGCCGCTGAGCCGCGCGTTACGGTGTACTGGGAGCACAGTGCTCCGGGGGGCGATGACTGGACCTACGGGCAGCTCTATGGCGTGGCGAAGGTGACGACCGATCGGGCGACCCGAGACCGGCTGTGGAAGGACGAGTGGACCCGGTACTTCCCGGGAGGAAGCGCCGACCCGAGCATGGCGCTCATCAAGGTCACGTCGACGCGGCTGGAGCTCCGGGCGAGCGGCGAGCCGGAGATGCGGGTCGTGGACCTGTAGCCTACTGCCCGAGGGCTCGGGCCGCCACGAGAATGAGCGGCGAAAGCACGATCGCGAAGGCATTGGTCAGCAGCCAGATCGTGTTCGCCATATTCCGGCTCAGGTCGAAGAGGTTGGCTAGGATCAGGGCGAAGATGGCCACGGGCATACATGCCTGAATGAAGATGACCTGCAGGTAGATGGGGTCATCGGGGCCGAGCGCGACCCACAGCCACCCCAGCGCCAAGCCGATGGCGGGGGTGTAGACGAACTTCACCAACCCCACGCCAACGGAGTGCCGCCAGTACTTCGCAACCTTGCTGAGATCCAGGGTCATGCCGATCGCCACCAGGTACAGGAAGGTGGCGCCGGGCACCGAAACGTCCGGGACGGCGGCCAGGAACTCCGGCCGCTCGGGCGCCCAGAAGCTCAGCGCCAGCCCCGCGAACACGGATAGCACCGGGTTGCGGCTCGCGGGGTCCTTCATGGTATCCAGCATGTAGCGCCAAGCGTTGACCTGCTGGCCGTCACTCCCATAGCGGCGGCCAACCAGCAGCCCCAGGGTGAAGAACGTGGGGTAGAAGTAGATGGTGAACAGCGCCGCCGTGGCGAAGCCACGTTCCCCTGCGAGCACGAAGCAGAGGAACGTGCCGAAGGTCGGCCCCAGGTTCGAGAACATGGAGGTCGATACGAGCACCCCCGCACGCTTGGGAGGCACCTGGCGGGACCTCACCCACAGGTAGGCGGGGAGGCTGGCGAGGAGGGCGATGGCGAGGCCCGTGACCGGCAGACCAGCCATCCGGACATCCGTGATCTCCTGCCCCCAAAGGGCCAGGCACACGTTGAGGGGGTCTACCCATATGAGCCCGACCCGGGTGAGCCGAGTGGACCGCTTGCCGCACTCTCCGAGCCGGAGCTTCAGCAAGTAGCCAACGGTCAGGCCCGACGCCATGATGGCGAAGGGCAGTATGAACCGCAGTTGGAGCACGGAGGAGGGACCGTCAGGCACGGTGAGCGCTTCTCTCGCAAGACCGGCGTCGGCGCCGCTGGATGCTATGCGTCGCCGGAACCCGCGTCAAGGGATGGGGACTCGACTCCCAGGGCCTTCAGGCGCTCTCCCGCCTTCTCGATCCACTCGCCGCCCGGCAGATCCTCGGCCAAGGCCCGCTGATAGGCGTCGATCGCCTCATCGATCCGTCCCAACGCCTCCAAGGAGGCCCCGCGGCCATACCACGAGGCGGGCTCGCGGGGCATCAGTCTGAGCGCCTCATCGAATGCGCCGAGCCCCTCCTGGGGTCTCCCGAGACCATTCAGCACATGACCGAGGGTGTCGATGGCCGGCGCGTAGCTCGGTTCCAGTCGCAGGCATTCCCTCACTGGCGCCTCCGCCTCCTCGAACCGCCCAAGCTCCACCAGCGTCCACGCGAGGGCATTGTGGGCGTAGGCATACTCGGCATCCGCGTCGATGGCGCTCTGGAAGGCCACGAGCGCCTCCTCGCGCTCCTTCCGCTCCACACGCACGTGTCCGAGACGCTCCCAGTGAACGGGGTTGCGCGGGTCCATCTCCACGGCGATCTGCGCCTCGGCGAGCGCCTCGTCGGGCTGCTCCAGTTCGATGAGGGCCCCGGCGATCTCACCCCGCAGGAAGGGGTCATCGGGCTCAACCCGGAGGGCCGTCCGCAGGAGCTCCCTGGCCAGATCATGCTCGCCGCCCGCGTAGAGCATCACGGCGTACTCCGCGAGCAGCCAGCCATCGCGCTGGGTGAGATCCACCGTCCGGCGGAGCAGCGACGCCGCGGCCTCATGCTCGCCAAGCATCGCCAGGGACCGCCCCATAGAGCGCACCTGGGCGATGTCCGCTGACTCGAGCGCGATCGGCACAAGCCTGGTCAGCTCCTCGCGCGCCCGGTCGATTTGCCGATCCCACGCGAGAAGGTCAGCGTAGAGGATGCGCCACGCCAGTTCCTCGGGCGTGATCACGACGGCGCGTCGTGCCCAGTCAAGGGCCGCCTCATCCCCGAGGTCCACCGCCATCTGGGCCAGATCGACGTAGTGCGTCGGATCATCCGGGGCCTCGGCAGCCCGCTCTACGCGGTGCTCCATGAGGGCGGCCCGGCCCTCCTCGCTGAGCGACGCCGCGCCGGCGTCGAAGTCGCAGCCGCGCGTGAGATACAGGATGCGACGGTTGAAGGGGTCGAGATCCAGCACGGGCCGCCCTGACATGCGCGACCTCATGATGGTGCGGTCACTCTCCACGTGGTGAGCGCCGAAGATGTGCGCCAACTCGTGGGCGACCTGCAGAAGCCGCATCTGAGGGGTGATGTCGCCCAGGCGATCGAACCGGATGATGGCGTAGTCCTGAAGCAGCGCCGCCTCCCCCATGGCCACGTCTCCCCCAGTCACCTCACCGCCCCCGTAGCTCTGGGCGGTGAAGCCCAGGACAAGGTCATCCCGGTCCCGACGCACCTCCCGGCGTAGCTCGGCGTGGAGTTCGTTGAGGGTCCAGGCCCGGTCTCGCGAGTCCCACTCAACCTCGCGGCTCACTTCGAGCTCGATGCCCGCGTCCCGGAAGGGGGGCGCTATGCCCTCCATGATCCGCGCAATCTCGCCCCGCCAATCCGGGTCGCGGCGAAACTCCTCATCGGCGGCGATCCTGACCCTGAGCCGCCGGGCCTCGCCCTCCCACCGCGGCGATTCGGGCCAGTCCGTAGGAGGCGTTGCAAGGGCTTCGAGGTAGTCTGCCCAGGCATTCAGATCGGCGCCCAAAGCCGTCTCCGGACCGCCCTCCGCTCGCAGCAACGCCTGGGCCTCCTCATACCGCCCCATCTCAGCGAGCAGGGCCGCATGGCGATACACCAGGGTGCCATCCTCGGGCGAGTCGGCGCGCCATGCCGTCAGGAGCTCGTCCGCCGCCTCCAGACGCCCCAGAAACAGCAGGATATCGAGACGCTCGCCGCGGATGAGCGGGGTGTCCGGGTCCGCAGAGGCCTCCAGTGCGGCCAGGGCCTCGTTATGGGACCCGACGAGCCGAAGCCCCCACGCCAGCCGCTCAGCGAGCCAAGGATTGCCAGTTCCGAGAGTTGCGCCTCGAGTGAGCAGCCCGATACCGGCCTCGGTGTCCTCCCGTAGGAGAGTCAACGCCCCCGCGATGGTCTGAGCCTCGGGCGATCCTGGCGCTTGGGCCGAAGCGTCGTCGGCTTCTGCCGAGGCGGCGAGGGCATGAAGCGCGCCATCGAACAGGCTCTGCCGCCGTACGCACTCGCTAACGGAGACGGGCAGATTCGGCTCCGAAATGGCCTCCGCAAGCGCTTGCAGAGGCGCTTCCACCGCCCCGTTCGCCGCTCCCGCCCACGCGCGGATCAGCGCATTGTCGGGTCCGTTCGCCTCCGGGGAGACCGCTAGCAGCCGCTCAGCAAGAGCGAAGAGCCCCGATTCCAGGGCAATACTGGCCAGATTCACGCCCATCGGACGCAGATCGGGCTGCCCCTCGATCAGCCGGCAGGCCACGTCCAGGCCCTCGGCAACGCGCCCGAGACGCAGCAGGCACTCGCTCTCCATGAGCTGCACACTGCGTATCAGCCCGGAGTCGAGATCGGTGCGCGCGGAGAGGGTCCTGGCGGCGTAGAGGCATCGCGCGTACTCGCCGCGCGCATACTCAGTGTAGGCAGCGTTGTACGCCAGCCAATCGGGATTGTAGGTCGCCAACTCGGTCTCCGCGGGACCGCTGGTATCCAGCCGGGCTGACCGCCAGTACGCCGCCAGAGCCGCATCCTCATCCCCCTCTGCGCGCAGGGCCTGGCCCAGCCACCACCACGCTTCCCCGTCCTCGGGATCGAGGGCCACCGCTCGCCGCAGATGATCCTGCGCTTCGCGGGGATCGCCATCGCCCAGGGCGGCTCTGCCGGCATAGATTCGTGGCAAGGCTATCGTGGGCTCGGCCTCGATCCAGGCGGCAGATAGCTCCGCAGCCTGCAGATAGTCGCCGGCCACCAGTGCGTCGAGGACTTTCTGGCGGGCGCTCCCGTCCTGAGCGCTCAGCGGCGAGACCGCTCCAAACAGGAGCAAAAACAGGGTTAGAGTGGAGGCGCCCAGGGTATATACTCCTACGGGAGTGTGTCTTGGTCGCACGATTGGGGGGTGTCCTTCGGTTGCCACTGGACGGCGCCCATGCGGCCAGATAGTGCCCAGTATACGGCGCGAACCGAACGGAATCCCGACGAACCATCAGATATGCTCGATGAGTTAGGTGAAACGAAAGGGATTGCAGGAGTGACCAAGAAGTGACTGCTCTATGCGGGAAGGCTCCGCCGACAAGCACGCGTGGGTGGTGCGCGACCCGTTGTGGCCGCAGGACTATTGGGTAACCATTGCGAAGACTGAAACTGCCGCGTTGATATTGGGCGTCCACAGGCGGGCCTGTGGTTGACGCTTCGGAGGTAGAACATGGCTAGCTCCAGAGGATCGAGGTCCTTCCCACAACTGCTTGTGGCCAGGAAGGTAGTCCCCGAGGACAAGCTGCGTGAGATCCTCGCAAGCGACGAAGTGAAGAACAAGCGCCTGGAGGAGGTGCTCGTCTCCAAGGGAGTGGCCGACCCGAAGGACATCTATCGGGTGAAGGCGGAGTACCTGGGTGTCCGCTTCGTCGACCTGGATCAGACCGATATCGATGAAGAGGTCGTCAACCTCCTGCCCATGGACATCATCGAACGGCTCAATGTCATCCCCATCGCCCGCACCAGGAGCGGTGAGGGGCTGGTCATCGCGATGCCCGATCCCGCGGACATCCTCTCCGTTGACGAGGTGAAACGGGGAGCGAAGACGGAGATCGAGCCCGTTCAGGGCGTCCCCGCACAGATCCAGGCGGCGCGCACGCGCGTCTACGGGGCTGTCGACCACGACGAGGTCGACGCCGCCGTCGCCCAGATGGCCGCCGGACAGCGGATGACCTCCCAGGCCGTTGGCCGGGCGGGCATGGACGTTGACATTACGGCCAGGCTCGCGGGCAGCGAGGAAGAGGTCGCCCAGTCCGCTCCGATCATCCGTATCGTCAACACGCTGCTTCGTGAGGCCATCAAGCTGGACGCCTCCGACGTGCACATCGAGCCGCAGTCAGACTCGGTTCGGATCCGCTACCGCGTCGACGGTGACCTCCAGGAGGTCATGAACCCTCCCAAGCACGTCCACGCGCCGCTGATCTCGCGTATGAAGATTCTTGCGGACATGGACATCGCCGAGCGGCGTATCCCCCAGGACGGCCGTGTCCGTGTCCGGCTCGATGGCAAGATGTATGACCTTCGCGTCTCAACAATCCCCACGGTCAACGGCGAGAAGTGCGTATTCCGTATCCTGGACCAGAGCGATATGTTCCTGGGCTTGGAGAGGTTGGGCTTCCAGCCGGATACCCTCGCAACCCTTGAGAAGCTCATCAGGCAGCCCAACGGCATTCTGCTGAGCACGGGACCCACGGGGCACGGCAAGACGACCACTCAGATGTCGATCCTTCAGCGGATCTCGACCATCGACCGCAACGTCATGACCATCGAGGAGCCCGTCGAGTACCAGCTCGCGGGCGTCAACCAGATCGCCGTCAACAGGAAGGCCGGGCTCACCTTCGCTACGGCCCTGCGTAGCTTCCTGCGGCAGGACCCCGACATCATCCTGGTCGGAGAGATCCGTGACCTTGAGACCGCGGATATCGCCATTGAGGCGTCGCTGACGGGCCACTTGGTGCTTTCAACGCTCCACACGAACAACGCGCCGACCGCCGTCACCCGGCTTACGGATATGGGCGTCGAGCCCTTCCTTATCTCAGCGTCGGTTATCGGCGTGCTTGCCCAGCGCCTCACGAAGAAGGTCTGCGAGAACTGCAGGGAGGCGTACGAGCCCGCCGCGGATCTGCTTCTCGCCTTCGATTGGGATCCCGATGCGCCACCGGACCCCGAGCAGAAGTTCTTCCGCGGCCGCGGCTGCGACATCTGCCGGCAGACGGGCTACAAGGGCCGGCTTGGCATCTTCGAGATGATGGAGATGAACGGGGAGATCCGCGAGCTCATCGTCCGCCGCGCGCCCCTTGCTGATATTGAAGCCGCAGCCCGAGGCATCGGCATGAGGACCCTGAAGGAAGACGCCTTCGAGAAGGTACTGCACGGCTACACGAACCCTGAGGAGATCATCCGGAAGGTCATGACGGCCGGTTGGGACTAGGGCCGTCGCCCGGTCTGGTATGCGCGTGTGGGGCCGCCGGATCGCGGTATCGCCGACCCTAAGATGGCGTAGGAATGCGGCGAGGTGGCATGAAACCGCCCTCGCCGCATCGTGCGCGCGGGGTCACAGGAGGACATAGCTTCATGAGTGAGAGCCAGACCCCCGCGGGCGGCGGGCAGGCCGCGCCAAGACCCGTCGCCGGCGCTCGGCCAGTCAGCCGTCCTCGGCCTATCGACGACATTCACCTCGACGAGTTGCTGGACTTTGTGGTCGAGAAGAACGCGTCCGACCTTCATCTCTCAGTCGACTTGCCCCCCGTGGTGCGCATCGACGGCGACCTGAAGAAGATGAACTACGAGCCGTTCACCCCGCAGAGTATGCAGAATATGCTCTATTCCATCCTGCGTGATGACCAGATCCAGCGGTTCGAGGAGGAGTACGAGCTCGACTTCTCCTACGCGCTGCAGAAGAAGGCCCGGTTCCGTGTCAACTTCTACCGCGACCGTGGAAACTGTGCCGCGGCATTCCGTCTCATCCCCGCCATCATCCCCACAACGGAGCAGCTCGGGCTATCGCCTGTAGTCAAGGACCTAGCGCGCCGCGCTCGAGGGCTTGTGCTGGTCACGGGACCCACCGGCAGCGGGAAGTCGACGACGCTGGCCGCCATGGTCAACGTGATCAACACGGAGCTTGCCAAGCACGTCCTCACCATTGAGGACCCGATTGAGTACCTGCACTCCCACAAACGGTCCATCGTCAACCAGCGCGAGCTGGGCCAGGACACCAAGTCCTTCAACAACGCCCTCCGCGCCTCCCTGCGTGAGGACCCGGACGTCATCCTCGTTGGCGAGATGCGGGACCATGAGACGATGGCCCTCGCGATCACGGCGGCGGAGACGGGCCACCTCGTCATGTCCACTCTGCACACGAATACGGCGGCGGACTCTGTCGACCGTGTTATCGACGTGTTCCCGCCGGGCCAGCAGGAGCAGGTGCGTGTTCAGCTCTCGAACAACCTGGTCGCGATCCTCTCCCAGCAGCTCTTGGCGCGGGCCACGGAGCCTGGCCGCGTGTGCGCCATGGAGATCTGCATCGCCAACGCGGCCATCCGAAACCTCGTCCGCGAAGGCAAGGCGCACCAGATCGCGTCGATCCTGCAGACCCATACCAGTATCGGGATGCAGACCATGGATCAGGCGCTCAAGGAACTCTACCAGCGTGGCCTCATCACCTGGGAGGCTGCCGTGGAACGTTGCGTGAACCGGCAAGAGCTTGAGAAGATGGTCATGGGTGACCAGGACACGGGCGGCCGGTAGCGTAGTCATTCCGCCGAAGGAGGTTGAGACGCATGCCAACTTTCGCCTTCGTCGTCAGGGACCAGCAGGGGAAGGAGATCCCTTCGTCCCAAAGCGCCAAGAACGAGGAGACCCTTCGCCGCGGGCTTGAGGCCCAGGGCTACGAGGTCGTCTCCATCGTCCGGACCAAGGCGGTGGGGGCCAAGCGGGCCAAGGCGAGCATGTTCAAGCGGGTGAAGCTTGATCAGCTCGCCCAGTGGTGCCGGCAGTTCGCCACGATGATCAATGCCGGCGTCTCGCTCATTCGGTGCCTAACGGTTCTCCAGGAGCAGACCACCAACCCCAACCTCCGAGTTATCACCCGGGATGTCCGGGATGAGGTCGAGGGCGGCAACACGCTCTCCGGCGCCATGACGAAGTACCAGCGAACCTTCTCGAACCTGGCCATTGGACTCGTGCGGGCCGGAGAGGTCGGCGGCGTGCTCGATGAGGCTCTGGAGCGGCTCGCGGGCTTCATGGAGAACGACGTGGAACTCCGCCGGAAGGTCAAGTCGGCCATGACCTACCCGGTCATCGTTATGGTCGCCGCAGTTGGTATCGTGGCCTTCCTCGTTACCTTCATCCTGCCAAAGTTCATGGATATGTATGAGGAGTTGGGCGTGGGCGCCGACCAGATGCCCGCCATGACCCTCATGCTGCGGAACATCTCGCTGTTCGCCGCCAACAACGTCCTAGCCGTGATAGGCATCATCGCGGGCCTTGTCATTGCCGTCAAGCTGATAGGGCGGACACGTATCGGGCGCAGGTACCTCGATCTCTTCAAGCTGAAAGTGCCGGTGTTCGGCAAGCTCACCCACAAGGTCGCCATGGCGCGCTTCGCGTCCACCCTGTCCACCCTGCTCCAGAGCGGCGTCCCCATCCTGCAGGCCATGGAGACGGTAGCTGGCACCGTCGGCAACGCGATCATCGCTGACTGCCTTCTGGACGCGCGCGCCTCCATCCGAGAGGGCGAGGAGATCGGCCGGCCGCTCAAGGACTCGGGCTGGTTCCCGCCCATGGTCGTGCAGATGATCGCCATCGGTGAAGAGACGGGCTCGCTGGACGCCATGCTCATGAAGGTCTCGGACTTCTATGAGTCCGAGGTGGACGTGGCGCTATCACAGCTCACGGCAGCCATCGAGCCCATGCTGATCCTCTTCCTGGGCGGCGTCGTTGGATTCATCGTTATCGCCATGTTCATGCCTCTCGTCGGACTCATCTCGAACCTGTCCGGCTCGGGAGAGGACGGGGGCGGCGGCGAGTAGGCCCTCCGGGCCCACCGCGATCCAGCAAGCAGCTACACCGGGCCCCGACCGGCTGGTCGGGGCCCGTTCGATGGGAGGCCGGGGAAGGGCTCAGCGTGATTGGCCCGAAGGTCGCGGAGCCACCATCTTTGCGTTCCGGGATACCCATAGCCGATGCCGAACGTGTTCGTTGCGCCCTATGTGACGGCTCTGACCCTGTGGCACCTCGCGCTGGGGCTGTGCATCGGCAGTTTCATCAATGTCTGTATCTACCGGCTGCCGCGAGGCTTGGCCGTCACCGGCCGGTCGCACTGCCCCTCCTGCGGCACCACCCTTGGGCTGAGTGATCTCATGCCGCTGCTCAGCCAGCTCGCCCTGCGGCGCCGGTGCCGCTACTGCGGCGCCGGGATCTCCTGGCGGTACTTCACCATCGAGCTAGTGATGGGGCTGCTGCTGGCTGCGGCCTACCTGTTCACGTCCCTCGGACCCATGGCAGAGCACGGGGCCGTGGCCCAGGCCATCTTCCTTGGTCGCCTCTGGGTGGCTGTCCCGTGCCTTCTAGCGATCATTGTCATCGACTTTGAGACCTATACGATACCGGATGGCTTGGTTATCGCCTTGGTGGCGATAGGCGTCATCACCGATCTGGCGTACCAACTGGCGGGGGTTGCGGCGAGTCCGATGCCGCCGATACCTCTGCCCCTCGGTGGGAGCGTCGTCCTGCCCATCCCTCAGTCGGTTCTGGGCGCCATTGTCGGCTTCGGAGGCCTGTGGCTGCTTGGGCGAATCTTCAGTGTGCTCCTCGGCGAGGAGGCCATGGGATATGGAGACGTGAAGCTGATGGGGGGAGCGGGAGCCCTGCTCGGGCCAGGCCTGAGCCTCTTGGGCTTCTTTCTCCTCGCAGTGACCCTCGGCGCCATCGGGGGCATCGCTGGCATCCTTGCGCGTCGGTTGATCGGGCGCGCCGATTCGGAGCACCGGGTCGCGAAGACTCGGTTGCCCTTCGGCCCGTTCCTTGCCGTCTCGCTGGGGCTGACGTTGCTGTACCCCGCGGAGGTAGCGGGGGCTGTGTCCGTGTTGTACCTGTCCGCTTGGGGCGCCGCCTGAGCGGAGAGGGTCGATCCATGGGGGATAGGTAGGTTTAGCCCCTATCCTGCCACGGGTAATCCAAGTGTGGAGCGGTGCGAGACGGGACCCGCGCGTACCCAGTCCCGTGCCGCACGCGACGGACCGGGGCTTTCGGGCCTTGGGGAGGAGTTCGTGATGAAGAACCGGAGACGTGGTTTCACCCTTGTCGAGCTTCTGGTTGTGATCGCCATCATCGCGGTTCTAGCGGCGATTCTGTTTCCGGTGTTCGCCGCCGTGAAGCGCAAGGCCCGGATAACGCGCGATCTGGCCAACCTGAACCAGATCGCCACGGCTCTGAAGGAGTACAAGCTCGACCACAATGGCAACGCGCCGCCCACCCTGGACGCCCTCGGCCTGGATCTGACCGCGCCTGGAGATATCAACAAGCAGGGCTTCAGCTACCAGGAGGATGGGTTCGGCGGGGTCCTCTACAACTACTACGGCTACCAGCCCGACGGCTTCGCGGCCGGCCCTGAGGTGTACTACACGGGCGGCACCAACACTGCTCAGGGCGGCATGTGGCCTCCGGCGGTCGGTGGAGCGGCCTGGGAGACATACGACGTCAAGACCTGGCGCGACTTCCCCATGCTGTGCAACAAGTACGCACCGTCGAACACGATCATCACCTGGAGCCCGTTCAACCGCATGGACGAGAGCAACGGGGGATCGCCGTACGACTCTGGCCCCATTATCGTCGTTCGGGTTGATGGCTCGGCGAAGACGTACTCGGACGCGGCAGCCACGGGGTGGTTCGTGCCCGATCCCACGACTGGTCTGACTCCGTTCCAGCACCAGACACTCCGGTAGGCTGGCTCAGGCCGCGCGGCAATCGACCCGAGGAAGGTGTTAGGGCGATGATAGGTAGGACACTCCGAGGCCATCATTCACGAGGTATGTCACTGGTCGAGATACTGGTGACGATCTTCGTGCTTGCCATCGGCCTGCTGGCCGTCGTTCGGGTGCTGATCCCTGGCCTTGCGGCCCTGCCTCGAGCGGAGGACCGGTCCAAGGGCAGCGTGCTCGCCCAAGACATCGCTCGAACCGTCGAGTCTCGGCCGGAGTACCGCGCGGACAGCATCGAGCATGCGGTTCGCGTCGACGCGAACGCGCCCAACAGCGGCTGGGTTCTCCACCAGGACATCTCGATGGGCAGCGTGGATCAGATCTCTCCGACCCTGACCTTGGCAGCGGACGGGCAGTTGTCGCCCCTTTACCCCAGTCTCGTGATCGGTGAGAGGTTCGACACGCCTCTGTCCGGGCAGGTCTACCTCGTGAACGGCGGGCCGTATGTAACCGGCAGCCTCCGCGTCTACTATCCCGAGCCCCTTCGGCAGGTTGAGCCCGGCTTCGAGAACCAGCCGGGCACCTTCTCCGTGTCCGACTCCATCATTACCGTGGGACCGGGCACCGGGGGCGGGGCGGGCTTCATGGCGAGCTTCTCCGCCCTGGATGCGTCAGGCGTTGTGAACGTAGTCGGGGAGGTGCTCCCCGAGCCGGGGGATATGGTCCTCTCGGCTATGCCGATACCCTACTCGGTAACGCTCTACGTCCTGGCTCACGGGATGAGCGACATGCCTCCCGCCGGGGCGATCCGCGCCGGCGGCGGCGCTCCGCCAGCGGGTACCATCCTGGCCTGCGCCTACGAGCTGCAGCCCCACATCCGCACGGGGTTCGATGAGGCGATGCTGACGCGGTTCCCGAGGAGGCAGGAACTCCGGAATGTGCCCGTGCCTGACATCCTGTGCTACGACACCTCAGTGCCATTCAACGACCCGCAAACGATCATGCTCCCCTTCCGGAGCGTCGCGGGGATCAACCAGGATGGCGCCGCAATTCCGCTGGACGAGAACGGGCCCGAGAACATCCGCGTGGTCAACAAGGTGAACGGGGATGTTTATACGCCCGGGTCGGGCATCGTGGACGACGGCAGAGATGACACTGACGGCGTGGCGGGAACGAACGGGTTCGTCACCTTCGACGGGACCCCGCCCCCAGGCACGCCGGTCCGAGTCTACTATCGGGTAGCGGGCAACTGGTCGGTTGAGCGGCACGTCGCCCCGGCGGAGTACTCCCGGTTCGACCCCAACGTGGGTGCGTTCGTGCCCAACGAGAGCCAGGGGCTGAAGCAGAACTGGTACACCACCTGGATTGAGGAAGTGGGTGGAGAGCCCTACACTACGCTGATCTTCCACAACCTGCCGGGGCCGACGGGGCCGATAGTCGCCACCGAAGCGGACTTCTGGAACGGCGGCCCGCTGCTGAATACTCGCTCCGATGGGCACCGCGTTGCCGTTGACTATAGGTATGCAATCGATGATCCGAACTTGCCCGGGGGGCAACTTATCGAGCGGGTTACGGGAGAGACCCACTTGGTCGACTTCTCCACTCATGCCTTCACGCTGAACCACCCGCGGGTGGTTCAGATCGACGGGGTGAGGGGTATCTCCTACAAGGTGCGGGCCTGTTTCGATGACAACACGGGCCGGCGATCAAGGGTAGACGTTGACACCCTGGCCATGCGGTAGGACTGGATGTGAGCCGGATGACGCTTATCACTGACAACAAGAAGAGAGGCTTCACCCTCCTGGAACTGCTCGTGGTGATGGGGATCATCGCTCTGCTCGCTGGCATCGTCCTGAGCTTCTTCAGCCGCTCAGCCACGAGTCAGAAGCGGTTCCGCAGCCTCAGCAATATGCGGCTTATCAGCCAGGCCATGCGGCAGTATCAGCTGGACGAACGCGGTCTGCCACCCTTCAGCCCGCAGTTGGCGTACGACATCTACCGCTACCAGGCAGATGGGACGCCGATCCCGGACATGTACACGCGGCCCGACGCCGGCTGGTACGGCCTCTGGGCGCTGGTGGAGACGGGCGCGCTCGAGTCGCCTTCGGTGCTCAGGGACACTACGGCAATGCACATCGGCGTGAGCGACGGAACGGACTCGTACCAAGCCCTATCCAACGCGTCTCAGGGGCGCGTGGAGGACTCGTTCTTCTACTGCAGTTACCAGGGGTTCGATGACGCAGTGGGGCTCTGGATGTATCTGCCCAACCGGGGAGTTATCTCGGACGACCCGGATCCCCTCAAGTACAGGCGTCAGTTGTGGCCCTACCCGATGGGTGAGGGGCAGTCGCGCTGGATGCCCTCGCCCTCGACGGTGGTGCTCTGGAACCCCTACTACAGGGAGAGCTCCGACGGTGTCACCGCTGTGCTCTACTGGGACGGCTCAGTTCAGCTCAAGCGGACCTTCTACGACCCGGAGACGGGTGTAGCCCACCCCGATCCGGCCTTCATTGACCCTCTGGATGAGTGAAGGCCGGCGACGGGAGCCTCCGGCGGCGGGAAGGAGCAAGAGGATGATGGTCGCAATGCAGGCACATCGACCGCGCACACGGCTCGCGGGACGGAGCTTCGGCTTCACCCTGGTGGAGATGCTCGTGGTGCTGGTGATCCTCATTATCCTCATGGGGCTCATCTTCATCCCGCTCTACCAGAGCTTCAACGCGACCAAGCGTGCGGAAACGACAACACGGGTTCAGGACTCGGCGAACACGGCCTTGGCACAGATCGTGCAGGACGTGGAGGAGGGCATGTACGTCTTCGTGCCTCCGGCGCCGAGCCGTTACGCGGATCCGACGATGCCGGACGCCGTCTACCTCCCGTGGCTCGATGTTGCCAGACCCGCCACCGATGACGAGGCCAACTACAGCGTCAACGGCGTGGTCCTTCGGGGGAACCCCGATGAGCTGGCGTATCCCATCCGCCCGAGCGACAAGATCGTCCGGTTCTTTGTAGCCCCTCTGCCCGGACATCCCGTGGGGATTCCCATGTGGGGAGAGGCCAGCCCAGGTCTCGGGGGCTACCTGAACCCCTTCGTCGATATCTATGAGGATCCGGCCATGGAGAACATGGCCACCCTGTACCGCGCCGAGTTCAGCCTCGAGGAGGCCACAATGGCCGGCGGTTTCGGCGCTCGGCTTACCTACCAAGACCTCATGGACCCCTACTTCTACACCGGGCAACTGGCGAGCGTGGATGTGCCCGATCCTGTGGGGCTCGGGCGGTTCTGGAAGACGGTCTCGGTAGCGCTGACGGATCCCGAGATGATGGATTGCGCCCTCTATCAGTACGATCCGGCGCTCGATGATGAGGCGCCGATCCGCTGCACGCCCCAGGTTGGGCTGCCGGGCGCCCTGCCGGGTCTGAGCCTGGCGCCGAGGATCGTCCCCAAGGAGGCCGCGCTGCCGTCCCTGGCGCGGGAGGCCACGGCCTATGCCTCACGCGAGGGGCTGTGGGGCAACCTGAACTCGTGCGTGATTGAGCATGTGAATGGCGAGACGGGCGCGGTGGGCTCCCCCTACACGGCGGAGTTCGCCATGACGAACGCCGGCGGCGAGATCGACACGGGTATCGGGCCTCGCCTGCTGCCCACGGTCAACCCGCTCACGGGTCAGATCTCCTACGCCCGGCGGACGTGGGACGCGTACTTCGCGGCAGACGACGGCACACCGCTGCCGCCGCCCGGCTACACCTCGCTCCAGACCGACAACCCGGGTGAAGCGCCCGCCTACGCCCACGTGTACCGCGTGAGCTTCGGCGGGATGCGCGCGGCCCCGACGAGCTGGGCGAGCTTCAATGAGCGCGATCCCAGGTTCAAGATGGTCAACGAGTCGGAGGTTGTGCGGGTCGTCAACACGCTGACCGGCCAGCCGGTGCAGTGCCGGCGCGTCGAGGATGATCCGGACGAGCCCTTCGAGTACCGCATCGATTACCTGACGGGCATGATCCGGTTCGACGATATCAACTACCCCGACCCGACCGTGTTCGAGATCTGGGTCGAGTATGACTACCGGGACAACTTCGTCTGGTCGCCCGAAGACCCGCGCGGCTACGTGGACGACACGCTGCTCGTCACCTACGCGACCTACCGCGAGGTGAGCGTGGCCCTGAACGTGACGGGGTTCGACTTCAGTTCGGGCGAGGCGATCCCGGTCAGCCTGAGTCGCATGGTTCGGCTGCGAAACACAGTGAACTAGGATCCGACGGCTCGTTACGGGCCCCGGAGGTGGAGTGCATATGCTGCTGAGAAGACGGCTTTCATCCCAGGCTGGCCAAGCGCTGATCATCGCGGTGCTGCTCCTCGTGCTGCTGGCGATCCTGTCGGCGACCTTCGTGGCCTTCGTTTCTCACGCCCTGGCTCAGTCGGGTAGGCGATCGGACGTGCAAGCGGCGGAGCGGATGTCAGTGGCTGGGATCCACTACGCGCACCGCCAACTCCGGACCTCGCCGGACCTCTCGAACTGGCGGCCCGCCGGGCCGGTGCCCTTCCCTCCGAACTACTACAACGAGTGGGAGCAATCGCGCATATCGAGCCGCCCGGACTGGCAGTTCCCCCCCTTCGTGAAGATCGACAACCCCATCGAGTCCGGAGACGACCCCTATAGCCTCGGGTCGGCGGGCGAGGAGCAGCGCGGGCGTTGTCTCCTGCAAGTGCGGTACGTGCCCAGCTTCTGGCACGACGGTGGTGGCGCCACCTGGGGCACCTACTCCTACCCCGATGACGCGGGCACCACCCAGGATCCCCTGGATCTGAATCAGTACGACCCGCTCTCGCCCTTCATCCGAGTGACAGCCATCGGTAGCGCGCGCGATGTTCCCAACCTGCTTCGCGTCAAGGTAGCCTACATCCCGCTGGTTCTCCCCGATCGGCTCATGACCATCGCCGATGCCGAGGAGACGGGGCGGGTCGCTCCCTTCGGCATCCCGACGTGGGTGGATGTCGATGGCGACGGCGGTTTCGCGGATCTGAATGGCGACGGAACCGCCGACTGGGATGACCTCGACGCGGGCATGGCTCGCGAGTTCCCCATCAACCGCTTCGACGGCGGCCTCCACTCGAATACGAGCCTCTCCTTCTACGGCCGCACAAGCATGGGCTGGCTCCGCGGCTATCGCGGGGACGCGATAACCGCAGCGGGCAGCTTGATCGCGAGCTCTGAGGGGATCGCCCCGCCGCCGGCGTACTTCCAGTACACCCCAGGCCTGGGGTTCCGGCCTATTGACGACACGGCAACCATACCGGGCGGGCTGGACACGGACTGGACGAGCCTCCTGCCCGTCTTCCCAAGCCTCGGCCCGATGGGGATGCCTTCGCCCACCTTCCCTGCGGGCGTCTTCAACCCCTATGGCGGCTACGTTCAGGACATGTGGAGCCTCGTCCCCGACGCGGGCGTGGACAGCGACGTCTCACCGATCGATCCGAACTACAAGCGCCGCAACGCTCAGCGCATCCGCCCAGGCCTGCTGGATGAAGTCGATGCCTCGGGTGACGTGATCCTCGCCCGTCTGGCGAAGAACTCGGGCGTGGACTTCACCATTCAGCCAGGCACCGTCTGGGCGGGGGTGCGTGGGCCAGGCGTCTACAACACGGGTGAGTTCGGCCTGGGACGGTCTATATACGTGGACAACCCCGATGACTTCCAAGCGGGCAATCCCCAGGCGCTCATCGACAACTGGATGCGCTCCGGGGCTCAGGCGAACGCCTACTGGTACGGGCCGCTCTACGATCCGCCTGGTGTCGATGTCATCCTGATGGAGCGGGATCGGTTCAGCACCCAGGATGAGTGGGCTGCCTCACCGCCCTCAGGCCCGAATGTCTCACACCGTGCCTACGGAAACTCGCCGTCCCATCCCGACATCGTGCTCCGCCGCAACCCGTCGCCAAGCGGCGCCCAGAGCGCCTTCTGGGTCCCCGTGGTAGGCGACTCGAACGGCAACCGGCTCGCCGACGACCCATCCGATATCTGGGACCCGGCCTCGGCCGATGGCAGCCTGATCGTCGACGTGATGCCGCTGGACCTGGATGGGGACACCCAGCCGGACACCGAGATGACGCTCGACTACCCGCAGGATGGGCTCATCTACATCACGGGCAACGCGCGCGTGACAGGGAAGCTGCCCGTATCGCGGGTGGACGTTGTTGAGGAGACGCCCGCTGGGGACGGCCTCTTCTACCCGCGTCGCTACGACGTGACGCTGGTCAGTCGCGAGAACATCTACATCAACGGCAACCTGGCCTCGGGTCCGAACTGGCTGCCACCGGCGGGACTGGATCCCAACCCGCTGCGGCCGCCCTACGTGGGCGACGCCGTGGGCGCCACCGAGGATCGGTACGCGGCGAGGATCGCCCTGCTGGCGGAGAAGAACGTGGCCGTCAATGCAACGAAGGGCGTCTATCAGGGCGATGGCATCGCGACGGACTGTGAGTACGTGCCCGTGGCGCCGGAGAGCTCGGACAGCGCGGGCTACTGGCTGCTCGAACCCGGGCGGTCCTGGACCACGTGGTTCGGCTTCGGCGGCGTAGACCGTTCCCATCCTCTGTGGACCCACAGCGATTGGGACGTCGGCTGGAGTGTGCATCCGGACAATCCGATGTACCGAGAGCACCATGTGCTCCTGAAGCTGCGCGTGCAGGGCAGCCAGCTCTCCCCCTTCCGGCTCCTGATCAACGGGATCGAATACGACTTCGACACCCGCGATGGCGCGGCGGACCAGTACCCGCAGGCGCTCGGTTTGACCGCGTGTCGGCAGATGAGCGGCTCGGTCGAGATCCTCTCGATACCCCTGATCGTGGGGGGGCAGCCCATGGGCCCCGCCGTCGTTGATAGTTGGGGTGAGGGCGGACCGAACCTGCCCCTGTATATTGATGTGACGGCGGGCGGGCTCAACAGCGTCACCATCATGCCCAGCACGGGCATGACCCAGCCGGTTCGCATCCTGGGCGCCTCGATCGAGCGACGATCCGGCGATGAGCCGCTCGAAGCGCCGATCCTGACGCCGGACGGGTCCGCCGCGTTCAACTGGGACCCGGCGAGCGGGCCCCCGCCCCTTCGGCGGGCGGGTGGCGATGTTCTCCACAGCCGTGTCATGCAGGTCGCGGCCATGTGCTACGCCCAGCGTGGGTCCTTCTTCGTGATCGGCGGTGACTTCTTCGATCCCTACGCGGCGCGAGTGGACCGCAACGCCGACGGCCGTATCGTGGATGCGCCGCTGGGTGAGGTCATCGACAACATATGGTACGCGTCGGACACGGACGTCGACGGCAGCGGCACACCCGATTGGGCCGAGAATCGGCGACACAACCTGCAGATCCAGTTCCAGGGCGCGATCACGCAGAACCTGCCGCCGGATGTCTCCGCCGTGGCCATGTGGACGGATCGGCTGCTTTTCCCCATTCCCGACCTGGCTCCTGGGCCCAACCCGTACGCTCCGAGTCCCGGGGCGCCCGAGTTGGGGTGGTCGCCGCCCATGTATCAGTACGACGAGGGACTGCGCGCCTCCAATCCCCTTGATCCGCCTGTAGGGCTGGCTTGGCCCTTCTGGGCGGCTACGGGGACGGCCCCGCCGTGGGATGTGGAGCCTGCGCAGAGCCGGTTCTCGCGGGTGCCGGTGAGCCCGGATCTGATCTACTTCGGCGACTTGGCATAGGCGCGGAGCTGCGGAGTTGACTCTTGGCTCCCGGCGGGATCGAACCGCCGGGAGCGGACGACGCGATCGAGGAGCGTGATCCTCCGATGACTTCGGTACCTTCACGTGGGCAAGCGGTGCGCTTGGCAATCGCCGCAGCGCTCGCGGCCACCTTTTGCCACGCGGCGCTGGCGGCGAGCTTCCAGTACACCAGCGAGAAACGCGAGATCAAGGTGGGTTCCCTCCTGGTCCAGTCGGCCCGGGCGGAGACCGACGAGCCCATGTCGCGGGTAAACCTGGAGGACCCCGATCCGCACATCTTCTGGATCCTGGAGCGGTCACCGTTCAAGCCGGCTAACTGGGAGTTCGTGAACCCCCTGGCGCCCTCGGTGGTGACCCAGGAGATCCTCGAGCGTTGGGACTTCCGGTACCGCAACGGCGGCGGCTTCAATGACCCTGCCTACAGTGACGGGGACCCCCTCAGTGGCGGAGATCGCGTTGTGAAGCTGGGGGACAGCCTCCCGAAGAACTGTGGCGCCTACTGGGAGGTCCTGCTTACCGAGGAGAACTTCGCGGCCCTTCTGGAGTACGATCTGCTCTTCGTGACCAACCACTCGCTCACGGCTTTCAGTCGCGTAGAGAGGAACCTCCTACGCCGACTCGTCGACTCCGGCGGCACGGTCCTCGTGGATGACTGCGGTGGAATGCGCATCGTACACGCCAATGAGGACGGCGGGATTCCCATCACCGACTTCCTGGAGGTCAACCCGGCGCCTCCATCGGGAACACAGTTCCTGCCATACGACCATGAGTACTTCCAGCTGGCCTACTTCACGAGCTGGGGCGGCGGCGCCGGCCTCACCGAGAGCGATACATTCGACTACAATGAAGCCCCTTTCGGGTTCTTCACCAAGCTGCAGTTCAACGATGACCCCCCCGGTTCGGGCTGGGCGCGTGTGGCTGACCCGTACCACCCGCTCCTGAACGTCCCGTACCCGCTCAGTCAGGATGAGCTGAACGAGCTCGGCGACAAGGGGATCACGAGCTACCGGATCTCCGCCTACGATCCGACGGAGCTCTTCCCCGTTGTGGCGAACACGGCGTTCGACGAACCCGCCGACCATGCCCCCTATGGTGAGCCCCACGTCGCCATGGGTTACTACGGCGAGGGCGTCGTGATCGCGTGTTCGGCGGACGTTGGGTGCGCGGTGAACGATAAGGTCACCGGCGGCGACTTCCACATGATCAACGGGGAGTGGAACTCGGGTTACTGGTGCGGCAGCGACTACACCTTGCCCGACACCGACCCTCGTTACATCGGCTCTGTGAAGTTCTTCATCAATGCCGTGAATCTTGCCGCGACTTGGCGCCAGGGAATGGGCGGGCCCCGGCAGGCGGCCTCCCTCGGCGGCGATGTTCCGAACGCCATGAACGCGACCGTCGATGCGGCCGTGCCGCCGTCGGCCGCCGGCACGCCTCCGACGATCTGGGACTCCTACAGCGGGTACCACTTCACCGCGTCCTCGAACAACGTGCTCTACCTGGTCACCCCTGTGGGCTCCGACGGCCTCTTCCTGGTGGCGCTGGACACGAGCCAGGGACGCGACCTGGACGCGGACGGCAACCCCGATGATGGCATCATGGGCACACCCCCGCCTCCGCTGGACGAGTTCGCCTACCCCGACTTCGACCTCCTATGGGCCGAGCAGCTCTCCGGCTCCTCGACCGTGATCTGCACCCCGCCCGTCCTTGGCAAGTCGGCATACGAAGCCGCTACGGACTTGTTCCGCGCGGAGGACATCCTCTACGTAGGCGTGGGCGATGAGGTGCAGGCGTACCGTGCTCTGCCCATCGCCCCTGGCGGCTTCATCGACACGGTCGCGCAGGAGTACCCGGGCTGGTCGGGTCCCGTCAACGTCGGAGGAGACGCGTACGGGATGACGTACAGCCGCGGTCGGCTCTACGTCACGACGGATGACGGCGGTTCCTCCGGACGCGTATCCGTGCGGGTCATCGACGCGGGCGACGGCACAGATCTCGGTGAGATCGTCGTTCCCGGTGACTCGTCGGGTAACCACTCAGTGCTCGGCACCCCTGTGCTGCTCGCCGAGGACCAGTGGAACGGCGCCATCGACGAGACCCTGTATGTCGGCATCCAGGCCGCCTCGGGGCCCGCGAGCGAGCAGGTTGTGGCCGTCGTTCTCCGCACGTGGGATGAGCGCATGTCCCCGGTCGGGACGTCGGCGACCGGCACTGCGGATGTTGGCGGCACGGACGTCTCCGTCAACGGCTGCTATGACAACTGGCGGATCCGCGACTTCGCGCGGTTCGATGGGGACGGTGCTTCCACCCCTCCCGATCAAGATGACGCCGTGCTTACCGTGAACGGCGTCACGATCGACAACGACTACTGGGACTACGTGTACGACGATCCGGCCAACGCCGCGAACCCTGATCCCGAGATCCCTGGTTACGACGGGGACTGGCAGCAGATCCGGTTCCTCCCCGGCCCCACGGGCGACATGCTGAAGGGTCGCGCGCCCGGCGGCACGGACGAGGGGGTGCCGGCGAACGCCGAGGTGCTTATCTCCTACCGGCACAAGCTGCCGGCGGCGAGGGACTTCCCTATCGCCGTTGCGGATGCGGGCTCCATCAAGTGGAGGTACATCGCGACCCACCGGGTGCCCGGGGCCGCAGGGTACACCCTTGTTCCCGACAACCAGCGTGGGAGCCGACTGGCCGCCAACCAGTACGGGACCATCGTATTCGGAACGGTCGGCTACGCCGCAGGCGACCTCGATCCCTCTGACGCGGTGCATGTGATCCACGATGTGGGGTACCCGGACAACCTCCGCGACGAGGTGGGGGTAGACCCGGACCCGACCGCGGATGTGGACGAGCCGGAGCGGGTCGATGAGGTAGATCAGGCGGGCACCTTCGTCTTCTGGCAGGAGTCGACCCGGCCACAGATGGGATACGTGGTTCAGTTTGTCGAGCAGGACGTCGCGACGGGCGCGCTCCTGGACATTCGGCCTCCCAGCTTCTCGGTCAAGGGCAACGTCGCCGTTGTGCGGCACGACCTGCTGCCCATCCATCCGGACGACCCGGATGGAGGAGGCGCCGGACCGGACGAGCGCTACACGGCGTACACAACGCTCGACGTGCAGTCGCCGATGGCCATCAACCTCGGCCGAGGCACGGGCGATCCCGATCAGCCGGCGCTGCCGCTGCGCGCGGACTGGACGGCTGGCACTATCGCGGCAGGCGACTACCGTCCTTACGGGGTCAGGCTGTTCGACGTGTGGACGGGCCAACCGATCCCATACCAGACCCTCGATGCCACGGAGTCGGGCCGTCCCACCGTGTGGTGGGTCGAACCCGGCACGGGGACCATCCATTTCCAGAACACCAACCTCGCCGGCCGGCGCGTCCTCGTTCAGGTCGAGGACAACACGACCGATCCGGCGGGCTCGATCTACTACCACGAGTACCATGAGACGCCCCCAGTGGTCGTGGGCGAGTACCCGGCGATGACGGCCCGGACCGGGGTGCAGATCCCGCGGCCCGAGTACACGGGCGCCGATCCCGTGCCGCTCGCGGGCGGAGACGTAGCGAACATCTTCGCGCCGATCCGCGCTGGTGGCGCGGTCACGAACGTGGACGACTGGGTCACGCCGCTGCACGTCGACTGGGCCAACGGACTCGTCAGCTTCCACTCGGGGCAACTCGCGGACACGGTGAATGTGGATGGACGGACCTTCCCCATCTCGCGCGTCAACGAGGACTTCGTGGACAACGCCACGGCGATCCTCGACCCGCAGTTCCGCTCGATGAGCATGCCCGTCATCGCGGCGGAGAAGGCCATCGTCCACGGGCTCGTGGGCCGGACTGGCGACGGGAGCGTCCTGAACGGCGAGAGCGTCGCCGAGGGGCTCATGGTTATCGACGTCACGCACCGTGACGGCTCATACCAGGACACCGCGAACGAGCCGTGGCCCAATGCCGAGCCGCCGTGGTGGAATGGAGAGCAGCCTGGCGCGCCTTGGCCAAGCTACACCTTCCAGGATGAAGGCACCCCCGATGACTACGTGGGCTGGTGGAGCTCCCAGGTGGGGATGCTCGTCCAGAACCCCAGTTACGACCTGTTGGGCTGGGGTAGGGCGGTCGCGATTCCGGTGGCCTCACCGCTCGATGTGACCACGCCGAGGGCCGCGCCCGCTGTCACTGAGGAGGGCGTGCTGACTGCCTCGCTGCTCGAGACCGGGGGCGACTTCACGCCCCGCTATCGGTGGTGGACGAAGCAAGACACGATCATCGCGAGCCAGAACCGGCTTCTGGTCGTCGGCGCGGGCAGAGACCCCGAACGCGAGATCCCCTCGACGGGCATCTCAGAAGCCCTGGGTAACCTGACGCTTCCTGGCGCCCTGGAGGCGGCCCAAGGCACCTTCAAGGGCATCAACCGGCCCAGCGCGGTCCGGGCCCTGGGATATGTCGGGAAGCCCTCCAACTACTACGTCTGCGACAGCGGGAACGACCAGATCATCGAGGTCTCGAAGTCGGGGATGATCGAGTCCCGTATCTCGAACCGCACTCGACCCGCCTACGGGGGAGGCGCGCGCGAGTTCGTCGCCTTCTACGACGTGCCCGGCTGGTACGCGGATCTGCCTCAGGGCTCGGTGCGGACTATCTCCTCGCCACACGACGCCTACCGGTGGGAGATCCGCGCGAACGTTGACTACGGCGGCTTCGTGGAGGACTGGCTGTTCGAGTTCGACTGGATCGCGGACACCGGCAACAGTAGGCTTCTGGGCCTGATGCGGCAGATCCCGCCCGATCCAACCATCGTGACGGGCCGCCAGGACGAGTACCACCTCGTGTGGGCCTCGGACGCCTACCAGGCCGTGCTGGACGCTACGGGTAACAAGATCGAGCGTGGCCCAGCGTTCCAGTACGTGACCTCTTGGCCGTTGCGCATCCCCATCTCCGATGTGCTCTTCTCCGTCGCCGATGCCCCCGGGTCGCCGGCCTTCGGTATGGGCACGGGGAACTTCGCCGGGGTCGTGGCGGGGATCAACAACGCCGCCCTCAGCACAGTGCCAGGTGACAGGCCCAACCTCGACAATGTGGTCAACCGGCCCGACCCGTACCCGCGCTATCTGGGCGCCGGCGCCTCTGTCGTCCAGGTGGGGCGCGTCTACGACCCAGGCACCGGGTTGCTGGAGGCCATCGATGACCAGATCCAGTGGGCCTTCTCGGAACTCTACATCCGAGCCGAGGCGCCCACCGGCGGCATGGCGCTGATGCCCTTCAAGAAGCTCAGCAAGATCCACTACATCGATGTCGATGTGAAGACGGGGCCCGATGTGCCCACGGGCGACCCCCTCGTCTACTACCTGACTATCGCGGACGAGAACGGCGTCTACCCGGTCACCTACTACCCGGCAGTCGGGCCCTGGGCGGCGACCAATGCGGCCTTCCCTGGATTCGCTGTCATCTCGTTGCCTCCCGATACGGGCGTGTTCGCCGCCGATCCGGGCGGTTACGGGGCAACCTGGTGGTTCGACGTCCAGGAGTACGCCACAACGATGGCGACGCTTGCGCGCGGAGAGAACCCCAATCCCAAGGCCTTCGGCGTACGCAATCCCTCGCGCACCTGGTCGAGCCCAGGTCCCGGGGCCGTCTACCCCACGGCCTACACGGGCACCGTCGACGTCGCGGCTAACGGCGACCTGCTCGGCGACCGGGTCTTCGCCTGGTTCCGACCGGTGCATGTGGAGGCGCAGCCGGGCGGACAGTACCTGGTTACAAACGGGCACGAACGCAAGGGCGAGGTGCTAGTCATTGACGCCCACGCGATCGACCCCAACGGAGACGACCCGACGAGCAACCCCTTCGGGGAGTTCGATGTTGACTACCTAAACGTGCTGAACTGGATCCTGCCCGACCCGGACAACTACGTGGCCGACGAGGTCCGTAACACGCCCAGCATCGGCGGGGAGACCTACGGAACCGGTCAGCCGTGGTCGGCAAGCCGGAGGCGGAACTTCTAGCCCGCCCGGACAGGCAGTCCATTACCGCGGCCGCGCACCGCTCAGGCGCGCGGCCGCCTTCCTGCTCGTTCCCCCGCGAGGTGAGTTGTCCTGGGCGGTGAATACCTCACGGGGGAGCGGTGCATCGGGCCGAGTAGGACGCGATGCCGATGGCGGATTCCCTCACAAGCAGGGTCTGTCCAAACTGCGGATCTCCAGATATCGCCATGATAGACGGGGCGATAAGGTGCGCCTCGTGCAACTCGACGCTGCGATGGAGCGCCTCAGGCACCGAGCTTGTCGTCGTCGCGACCCTCAAGCGCTGCCCGCTCTGCGGGGAACCCTCCGAGCCAGGTGTTGCCTACTGCCGGACCTGTGGGGCGACTGTAGCCGAGGCCTGCCCTCGATGCGGGGAGCGCAACCCTCTGGAGTCGGGCTACTGCGGCACCTGTCGCTACCCCCTCAGCCGGACTCCCGAGGAGTGCCCTCGCTGCGGGCACGTGCAGCCGACGGGCGAGTCCCTCTGCGAGCGGTGCGATCTGCCCCTCTCCGAGGCGCCCAGACTGGAAGTCGCGGGTTCCGACCGACTGACTATCGGCCCGCTCCAGACAAGTTTCGAACTGGTCGCGCCGGGGGAGGCGGGGCAGAGCCGGGCCGTTCTCACGGGGGGGCGCCGGTGGTTGGGGCTCGTCCGTGTGCCGACCGAGGCTAGCGTGGTCGTCCGCAATGCCGGTGGCCGTATGCTGAGGGTTCAGGTGGAGGTGCCCCGGGGCTTTGCCGCGCCGGACACCCTGAGTCTCGCTGCCGGCGAGGAGACGCATCTGACGGTACGGCCCAGGATCTCAGAGGCCGTCCGGTGGAGACGACGCAAGGGCATGGTGTGGGCGCTCGGCGGCCGGTACCAAGGCGTCGTCAGGCTCTCATCGGACGGCGGCAGTTGCGCGCTCCCCATCAGCATGCGCGTCAAGCACGGTGAGCCCATTCAAGAGACCGACCAGAGCACACTGTGGGCGTGGTGGTGGCGAACCGTGGAGCGGCCCTCGTCTCGGCGGGCGTCGAGGCTCCTGCGCGCGGCAAAGGTGGTCCTCGTGCTGCTCATCGTCAGCTTCGTGATCGTCTGGGCCTCGGTGTTGTTACCGCAGATGCTCCGCTAGCGTCCCAGGGCGCGGAGCTCCGCCTCGGACGGCAGTTCGCCCGTCACCTCACCGCGCAGTGTCAGGACCCCGTCCTGCAGGCTGATGGACTGGATCCGCCCACGTTCGGGGTCCTGCTTCCGGAGGATCTCCTCGAACTTGGTCCGCACCTGGTCCAGCAGGGCGGCAGGTAGAGGGAACATGCCCGCCCGGGCGTTCTCGATGGCGACATGGATGCTCCCGTCGGAGTTCACCGTAGGAACGGCGTCCGCCGTGACGGGCGCCGCGACTCCGCCGATGTCGACCACGCCGTCGACCATCGCGCGTCCTCCCTCGAAGAGGATGGACACGCTCCTCACACCGCGCTGCTCCAGTTCCGCTCTGATACGCGGATCTGCGGCTAGAGCCGTGTTGACCTCGTCCTCGGTGATCGCGACCTCGAAGGACCTGGGTCCCGATTGGGCGGGCAGCGCGTCGAGGCGCTCGACCGTCTGTCGCATACGGTCCTTCAGAGCCTCGACCTCGGCGGGCGGCGTAGCGGGCGGGGGCGAATCCCAGAGGCGCAGGACGTCGTCGCGCCGTTGCTGCACCTCGGGCGAGCGCTGGGGTGGCCGTAGAGCGAAGGAGACGACACCGCCGAAGAAGCACAGAGCGGAGAGGAAGAGCAGACCCGCGCACCCAGCGCAGCAGCAGGACCGACGAGACCGCGGTCGCTGTGCGCTACTGGCGTACTCGTAGCCCGTAGGCTGAGGGTAGCCGTGCTGCATTCGCTCCCCATTCGATGGCCCCGATGGAGGCCGGCGGCCGATAAACGAAGAATAGCACAATGATCCCGTTGGCCGTAGTGCCACACTCAACTGCGGAGGTGAGAGTTGCGCGCCGTCGTCGGCTGGGCCGTCACGATAATGCTGCTGCTGCCGTGCTCTGTCCTCGCCCAGGACGAGCTCGATGAGTCGCTTATCAATGTCGCCCCAACCTACGACTTGGGTGAGTTGGCTAGAGCGGTCAACTATAGCAATATCCAGAAGGACATTGACTACCTTTCCGCGCTCCCCACGCGCCTCACGGGTACCAGAGGCAACCTTCAGGCCCGGCGGTACCTGAAGCGGCGGCTGCGCGAGGTCGGCGTCACGGGTATCGGCTCAGAGGAGTTCGACGCCCTAAGCCCCATGTCACGCGATGAGGACCTGCCCGCCACGATCGAGCTGGGGGGCGGTGATGGCTCGGGCGGCGCCCTGCGTCTCGAACCCCTGTGGCCCAACCTGGTACGACCCAGCCTCGCCCCTCCCGAGGGGCTGACCGGGCCCCTGGTATACGTGGGCAGAGGCGATCTGACGGCCTTCGACGCGAAGCCCGTCGAGGGCTGCATCGCCGTCATGGAGTTCAACTCCGCTCGCGCTTGGTACACGGCCGCCATGGTGGGCGCAAAGGCCATCGTCTTCCTCGACTCCGATCAGACGATCCGTGGCGAGGCGGAGCAGAAGTTCTCCGAGCAGCCGCTGTCCACGCCTCGTTTTCTCGCACTGGGGGACTCCGCGGAGTCCCTGCGCGAAGCTACGGCTGATGGCGCCACGCCCGAGGCAACTATTCGGGGCGGATCCAAGCTCACAGCAGTGGTCGGGGAGAACATCTACGGCTTCATCCCAGGGACCGATCCTAACCTCGCCAATGAGGTCGTCGTCCTGAGTGCGTGGTACGATTCGATGAGCGTGGCCCCAACCGTCGCGCCGGGCGCCGAGGGCGCCGGGAGCGTTGGGGTACTGCTGGAGCTCTGCCGCATCCTGCGGGACTACCCTCCAGCGCGGCCCGTGATGGTGCTTCTCACCGACGCCCACGGCCTAGCCATGGGTGGCATCCGCGACTTCGTTCATCGCCGGGTCACCGTCTGGCGCACGGAGAAGGTCAAGCCAGCGGCGGAGCAGGACCTGGAGCCGCTCCACTTCCGAGCCTTCATAGGTATTGATCTCTCATCGCGAGGGACGGGCGTCGGCGCCTTCTACAAGGGGTTCTTCTACAACTACTACGATGCCGCGCGCTTCAAGTTCTCCGACTTCGGAACGGCATGCCGCGACTACGGCTGGCTCCTCGCGCGTGAGATGGGGCTGGACAACGAATGGTCGCTCCTGGACTGCATCAACACAGGCGTCGATCGATCATGGGCGACCTACTTGCCGGGCAGGCCCTGCCTGGAGGCCGAAGCGGCTACCCTTGCCGGTTACGCAGGCACCACGCTCGCTTCTACGGGTGACATCCGGGCCAGAGTGGACACCCACCTGGACACCTCTGACGCGATGGACCACGCGGGGCTGGAACGACAGGCTCGTATCGTGGCCGCGTCGGTGCCGAACTTGCTCTGCGAGGTCATCGAGGACGCCGCGGTCGGCCTCTTCAGCGCCGATCCCGATGACGGCTACGTCAGGCTCCATGGTGGCGTTTTCGAGTTCGGCAAGTCCCTCAGCTTCCACCCTGAGGACCCCGTGCCGGGAGCCATCGCCTGCTGGGGCAGGGTCACCAAGACCCTCTGTGGCGTGCGGCACATCATCATGGATCAGGTCGATGATAAGAGCCATTACGAGCTCATCGGCATGCCCATGCAGACCCACAACTGGGCCGCTCTGACGGAGGTATCAGCCTTCTTAGTCGACGAGGACACCGGCGACGTGATCTATGCGCCGGATCGCGGTCCCCAGGGCGCGAGGCAGTACCGGTTCACGAGCTTCGCACTGGACGCGCTCGAACTCGGCAAGGATGTCGTCGTCTTCGAGGCGCGGCAGGTCAGCATCATCGATACCATCGACCCGGGGCACTTCGGAATCCTCAGTGGCCTGCAAGTCCTGGATTACGCGACGAAGGCGGAGCCGTTCCGCTGGGGCATGATCACGCCATCGTGGACCGACCCTCGCATCCCCGGCGATCCCGAGCCCGCGGGCGTGATCTACGGCGAGCCGGGCGCGCGGCTCCTGATCCTGCTGCGGCCCACCTTCCAGACCCCCCGTATCCTCCTGTTGAACGCCACCAAGGAGATGCCCCTAGGCGAGGGCATCCCCGTGGATGAGACGCCCGTCATCAGCAATCTGGCATACCGCGGCGCGATGGACATGTGGATCCTCGACGAGAGCCGGATGGAGGAGTTCGGGCGGTTCGGGATCTCCGACATCGAGGCAAGCCGACTCCACAGCCTGGCGACCGGCGCGCTGGCTGAGGCGACAGAGGCGGCGGAGGCGGGACATGTCTCTAAGTACGTGGCTCTAGCGCGGCGCGCCCTCGCCTTGGAGAACCGCGTTTATCCGAAGGTGCGGGGCACCGCCAACGATGTCGTCCACGGGGTCATCTTCTACCTGATCCTGCTGCTGCCGTTCTCGTATCTGGTGGAGCGCCTCATCTTCGCGGGCCGGACGATCATGATGGAGATCCTCGGCTCCCTGGGCATCTTCGCTGTCGTGTTCACGCTTCTAGCCCTGGTCCACCCGGCCTTCCGCATCACGGCGACACCCCTGATCGTGCTCCTCGCCTTCATTCTGATGGTGCTCGGGACCGCCGTCGCCGTGCTGTTGTTCAGGCACTTCGATCAACAGATGGCGGAACTCCGGCACGAGTCCATGGGTACCCACTCGGCCGATGTGGCGCGGCTCTCCTCAGCCTCTGCAGCGTTTTCCCTGGGCGTAGGGAACATGCGGCGGAGGAAGACCCGAACGGGCCTCACCTGCGCGACCCTCGTGCTGCTCACTTTCACGGTCATGAGCTTCACGTCGGTGGAGTCGCACCCGAAGATCCGCAAACTGCAGCGGGAGATCGCGCCCTCCTACAACGGCATCCTTATCCGGCAGCCCAACTATGGGCCGTTCTCGGAGTACACCTACAGCGTTCTGGAGGCGGAGGCCGGCGGGGTGTACCCGATGGCGGCTCGCTCGTGGACCCTGTCCGAGGGCGCCGCGCTGCGGTCAGCGGTGCCTCTACGGCACGGGTCGGAGGTCTACGAAGCGGGCGCGCTTCTCGGGATGGGGCCGGACGAGCCTCGCGTCCTGCCGGTGCTTGACACGCTGGTTGGCCAAGGAAGCAGGTGGTTCGATGACACCGAGGAGGACGCGAACACCTGCCTGCTCTCCACGCACCTGGCCAAGGAGCTAGGCATCAGCGAGGCCGAGATCGGCCAGGCCTCCGTCGAGGTGCGCGGGGTATCGCTCACCGTGATCGGGTTCTTCGAGGGGGGCCGGCTGGACGCGCTGCGCGACCTCGATGGGGAGATGGTTACCCCGATCGATGAGGTGGAGCAGGCCAATCTGCGGAGGCGCGGCGAGGCTCAGCCGGAGATACAGTCGGCCCAGAACACGGGAACGACAACGGAGGACACGCCGCACATCCTCGGCGCCCAGATCATGATCCTGCCCCACCGAACCAACCTCCGGCTCGGTGGGAGCCTCCGCAGCATCGCCGCGAACGCCGGCTCCGACGAGGCGGCCGAGACCCTCCAGGACGACCTCGTGCAGCGGCTGGATCTGGGCGTCTTCGCCGGCTACGGCGGCCGGACGTTCTACTGCAACGCGGTCACGTCAGCGACGGCTTCGGGGATCGAGGGCAGCCTGGTGCCTATCCTCATCGCCGCCCTCATCGTGCTGAACACGATGCTCGGGTCCGTCTATGAGCGCGTCCGCGAGATCGGCATCTTCTCTTCGGTGGGGCTTGCCCCCGCTCACGTGGGCGCTCTCTTCCTTGCTGAGGCCTCGGTCTACGCGGTGATGGGGGCGATTATCGGATACCTCATCGGCCAGGCCTTGGCCTGGGCGAGCGTGAACCTCGGGTGGTTCGAGGGGCTTCTGTCCCTGAACTACAGCAGCATGGCGGCCGTCGGGGTCACCATCATCGTCATGGGGGTCGTGTTCCTCTCGACCCTCTACCCGGCGAAGATGGCTGCTAAGCTGGCCGTTGCCGGGGTTGAGCGCCGGTGGCGTTTGCCCGATCCCGATGGCGACGTGCTGACCATAGAGCTGCCCTTCGCGATGCACCGCGAGGAGACCCTGGGCCTCATGGCCTATCTGAGCGAGTGGATTGATGCTCACGCCGACTACTCCATCGGTGAGTTCTCAAGCGACGGAGCGCACCTGGAGCGGGTCAGTGATCGCTCCGAGGCAGACCCGTACTACATCCTACGTTTTATGGCCTGGCTCGCGCCGTATGATCTAGGCGTGTCGGAGGAGTTCGAGGTCCGAGTGATGCCCACAGACGAACCGGGCATCCTGGGGGCTGAGGCGAAGATCTACCGCGTGACGGGAGAGCCGGGCGCGTGGGTCCGTTCCACGCGGGCGTTCCTCTACCAGTTGCGTCGGCAGTTCCTCCTGTGGCGTAGCTTCTCGCCGTCTGAGAAGGCTCGCTACCATCAGGCAGGGCAGGAGGTGACGGCCGTTGGCGAAGCGCATCACGCTGGGTGAGGACCTCGAGGAGTATAGACGGCTACTCGATGTTCCCGCCGAGTTCGAGGACGGTTTCAACCTGCGCACCGTCCTCGGGGCCCTTTTCATTGGCTTCGTCATGATGCCGGCCTCCATCTATCTCTCCCTCGTCGCCGGACAGCAGCTCGGCGAGGCGGCGCAGTGGACCACCCTGATCCTGTTCACCGAGATCGCCAAGCGGTCGTTCTCGACGGTGAAGAAGCAGGAGATCTTCATCATCTTCTACATGGCGGGAGGCCTGGCCGCGGCGGGCGGCGGTCCCATCGGCGGCATGATGTGGAACCAGTACCTCCGCCACGCTCCTGCCGCCGTGGGGTTCGGCATCGCCGATCAGATCCCCGACTGGGTCGTGCCCCCGGGAGACTCGCTGGCCCTGGCTCAGCGAACCTTCCTGCACCATGACTGGCTGGTGCCCGTGGGCATCAGCCTCTTCCTGACGGTCATGGGCAAGTTGCAGTGGCTCGGCATCGGGTACGGCATGTTCCGTTGGACTTCGGATGTGGAGAAGCTGCCCTTCCCGATGGCGCCCGTCCAGGCCCTGGGCATCATCGCCGTAGCAGAGTCGACGGGCAAGGAGCAGACCTGGCGCTGGCGGCTGCTGTCCACGGGCGCGATGATAGGCCTCATCTATGGCTTCTTCTGGGTGGGTATCCCCGCCCTCACATCCACGGTGGCGTCGTCGCCCTTCCAGCTCATTCCGATTCCCTGGATCGACCTCACGCCCAACACACAGAAGATCCTGCCGGCGGCGCCAACGGGCATCTCGACCGATCTCCGCCTCGTGCTAACAGGCGCGGTCGTGCCTTTCTGGGCCGTGATCGGGCAGAGCATTGCGGCGGCGGTAACGCTCTTCGTGAACCCGCTGCTATACCGCATGGGGTACATGACGACCTGGCGCGAGGGCATGGATACCATCAACACCGACTTCGCGGCCCAGGTTGACTTCTGGATCAGCTTCCGCATTGGCCTGGGTATCGCGTTTTTCGTCTACAGCGTGGGCAACATGATCTGGGTATGGCACCGGAACCGTCGCGAGGGCATCGGGGTCGACCGCAGCTACCGGCCACCACCGGGTCGCGGGGACATCCCTGTCTACCTCGTGCTGAGCTTCTTCGTGGTGTCAACCCTCGGCATTACGTGGCTCTGCCATAGGCTTGTGCCATCCTTCCCGCTGCTCTACCTGCTCATCTTCGGCTTCATCGTAACCCCGGCCGAGTCGCTGATCTCCGCTCGCATGCTAGGGATGGCAGGCCAGTGGATCGGCATCCCGATGCTTCGCGAGGGCACCTTTATCCTCAGCGGCTACCGTGGAGTGGACATCTGGTTCGCGCCTATTCCTCTTGCTGACATGGGCACCACGGCCCAGTACTTCCGAGTCGTTGAGTTGACCGGGACGAAGATCTGGTCCGTGATCAAGGCCGACCTCGTCATCACGCCCATCCTGATCATCAGTGGTCTGCTCTTCTGGCAGTTCGCCTGGAAGCTGGCGCCCATCCCATCGAACCAGTACCCAGACGCCGAGAAGACCTGGCCGCTCCGCGCGCTGCACAGCACGTTCTGGATGACCGCTACCTCGACCGAGGGCGAGTCGCCCTTCCTGAAGGCCTTCAGCTTCGGCAAGGCGGCTCTCGGCTTCGGCGTGGGACTGACGGGCCTGACCGGGCTCTCAGCCCTTCGGCTTCCGGTCACCCTCGTGTATGGATTCATCAATGGCATGGGCATGCTGCCCCACGCGATTCTGCCCCAGTTGGCGGGGGCGCTCCTCGGCAGGCTTTACCTGGAGCGCCGCTTGGGCCGGGACACCTGGCGCCGTTACTCGGTCGTGGTGCTCGCTGGCTACGGATGCGGCATGGGGCTGGTGGCGCTGGGCTCCTCGGCCATTGCGATGATCACGAAGTCCGTCTCCACACTGCCATACTAGCGGCGGCGGAGGGAGGTGACATGAGCTGGCAACCGAGCGAACGGTGTTCAACACGGCGATCACCCCGGGCGCCACGGTAATCACAGACACCGAGCGTGGGCGCTTGACGGCGCGCGCGATGGTGATGGGCGTCGCCTTCTCCATCTTCAACGCCTACTGGGTGGCGGTGATGGAGGTGCGCTGGTACGTGCTGGACGGCACGTGCTTGCCGCTCTTCGTCACCCCCGTGTTCGTGCTACTGCTGCTGTCCTTCCTCAACTATGGCGCCCAGCGCGTCGCGCCCCGGTGGGCGCTCCAACCGTCCGAGATCCTGACCATCTACGTCATGATGGTTGTCTCGTGCGCGATGGTTGGACACGACACTATCGCGAACCTGATCGGGACAATCGGTCATCTGCACCAACACGCGAGCCGAGAGAACCAGTGGCTGACGCTTTTCGGTGACCACTTCCCCCCGTGGATGTGGGTGAGTGATACCCAGACGCTGACCCGCTTCTATGAGGGCGGGAAGCCGATGGCGTTCTTCGACTTCTTCACCCCCGCCGTGCTGCAAGGCTGGATGCCCTCGCTCGTGATCTGGCTCGGGTTCTTCGGCATAGCGACCGCGACGATGCTCGCCATCGCGCTGATCCTGCGTCGTTCCTGGATCGAGCACGAGCGCCTAAGCTTCCCGATCATCCAGCTCCCGATCGCCGTCACCCGCAAAGAATCGGAGTCGGTGCTCTCTTCGCGGCTGTTCTGGATAGGGTTCGGCATCGCCGCATTCATCAGCATCGTGAACGGCCTGAACGTGCTCTATCCGGCGGTGCCACGGTTCAATCGGGTCAAGTTAGTGGCCCTGCGGGACTACTTCGCGGCGCCCCCCTGGAACGCCATGGACGCGCGCCTCGGAGCGTACCCCTTCGGGGTGGGTCTGGCGTACTTCCTGCCAACGGACCTGAGCTTCTCATGCTGGTTCTTCTTCCTGTTGCGTACGGCGCAACAGGTGTTCCGCGCCCAGAGCGGCCTGCTCACGGCCGATTACTTCGGCGAGCAGTCCATGGGCGCGTGGCTGGTGCTTGTTGCGGTCTTGTTGCTCTCTAGCTGGAAGCAGCTTCGAGGGCTCTCTCGTCGCGCGGTGGAGCAGGAGATGACGCGGGAGCCTGGAGACGCAGTGAGGCGGAAACTGGCGGTCGCGGTTGCCATCACCGGGTTCGTCTCGATGGTCGCTTTCGCCCACTACGCCGGGTTGCGCCTGTTCTTCGCCGTGCTGTTCTTCGCTCTCTACTTCGGGCTGGCGATCGCCATCACCCGAGTGCGAGCGGAGATGGGGGCGCCGCACGAGATCTACTTCGTGCAGCCACGGGCGATCATCGCGACGACCTTCGGGAGCAACTTCTTCATCAACGGGGCTGGCCCGTTCAAGGGAGGCCACCAGTCCGATCTGGCGATCATGTCCTCCTTCTTCTGGCTCACCCGTGGCAACCGGAACCACCCGATGCCCAACTACCTGGAGGCCCTGAAGATCGGGCAGACGATGAACATGCCCGTGGGCTCCATGACCTTCGTGCTCGTGCTTGGCACCATCGTGTCGATCATCGCGGCGGCCACGGCGAACCTGCATATCCCGTACTTCTACGGCGGAGTGGCGAAGCTGAAGGGCTTCAAGAACTGGGTCGGGGCGGAGACCTTCCAGCCCCTGCAGGACTGGCTCATCAATCCGCGCACCCCGAGCACCGGGAGTATCAAGGCCCTGCTCTTCGGGGCGTCGGTGGCACTCCTGCTGTCCTATCTCCGCGTGCGCTTCGTAGGTTTCCCCTTCCACCCCGCCGGCTACGCGCTGGCGACGAGTTTCGCCCTGGACTACTTCTGGTTCAGCTTCTTCGTGGCGTGGCTCATCAAGGCTGCCATCCTGCGCTGGGGCGGCCAGTCGTCGCACAGGAATGCCGCCCCGTTGTTCCTTGGCCTGATCGCGGGCGACTACTTCCTAGGGGCCTTCTGGTCGTTGTATGGGATGTTCAAGGACGTGGTCGTGTACCAGATGTACATCTAGGCGTGGCCGCGCCAGGAGCTCTGAGCAACTGTCCGAACCGTCCAGAGCGATGTGCGTCCATTGGTGTGACAGGTCGTATGCATACGAAGGGATGGGTACTTCCGGATGAACCCATTGACGGCACGATGGATCGTTCCGCTCGCCGTTCTCGCCGTGGCCATGGCTCTTGCCGGCTGCGGAGGGCAGGATGAGGGCTCGGGTGAGGCAACCGTAGCCACGGCTCCGGCGCCGTCCGTACCGGTTCCGGACGCCAACCCGGAGGAGCCGATGGCGCCTCCCGGCGGGGTGCCCATGCGCGCTCCCGGCGGCGGCCCAGGCGGCTCTGGTGGACCTGGTAGCGGGCCCGGTGGACCTGGTGGCCCTGGTGGGCCAGGCCCAGGTTTCGAGCCGCGGGACATCAGCGACGATGAGAAGGCCATCTTCGGCCCTGCGGGGCTCCCCCCGCTTCCTGGCCTGGGACGTCCCGACGAGATGGCCTTCGAGGGCGATGAGGAGAGCGGCACCGTCACTACGGAGATGGGCGGGACGGATGTCGTGATCGATTACACGGCTTCCGACGCGACTCCAGCGGACTTCGGTTTCACCCTGCCGAAGAGTGCCGAGGAGTACTCCGCCTACGACTTCGCGGCCGTGGTCCCTGAGAGCGTGATTCAGGACTTCCTGAAGAGCCAGGCGGAGATGGCGGGCGAGGAAGCGCCGGAGCCCAAGCCAGTCCCCGAGGATGAGCGGCAGGCCGCGATCCGCACCATGACCTTCACCATGAAGGGTACCTTCGAGGAGGTATCCTCCGCCTTCCAGGAGGCGGGTGGGGAGAAGCACATGCCTATGGGGCCGGGCATCATGTTCATGTCCACGGAGAAGGAAGGCGCGATGGCTGTCCTCAGTCCGGTTGAGGATGAAGGCATCGTCCAGATCTCCCTCGTGAATGTGACGAAGACGCCGAAGGCGATCGCCGAGGCCATGGGGCCGCGTATGGGGCGCCCGGGCGGCATGCTGCGCGGTGGTGGGCCCGGGGGCGGTAGCGGCATGGGGCGAGGCATGATGGGCAAGGCGCCCGGTGGCGGCAGCGGGCCTGGAGGGCCGGGTCCCAGGGGTGGCGGCAGAGGCGCGGCAGGCGGCGGCCGCTCCGGCTAGCCGAGACGCAGGGCTCATACAGTCTCTCGCGGGGCCCCGATTGGATTCGGGGCCCCGCTGCGCTTTGGAGGGCCCCCCATGACCGCGCTTGCCAGCCTCTCGCTCCCCTTGGTCACGCTACTCGTCGCGAGCCCGGCGATCTCTGACCTGCGAGTACCTGACCGACCCTCTGGGCATCGATGTCGCCGCCCCCCGGCTGAGCTGGATTCTCAATGCCACATCCGACGGGAGACGTGACCTCGGCCAGCTCCACCTGGAGTTCGCTGTGCCGCCGAATACGACGGCCAGGATCGTCCTACCGACAACCAGCGTCGCCGACGTGACCGCCGAGGGCCGCCCCTTGAGCGACATGGGAGGCCTCTGGACGGTGTCATCGGCGCCCGATGGAGTGACCCTCGATGTCGGCTCAGGTGAGTATGTGTTCCGGATCGCGGGCTAGGGGCCCTCGCGAGTCGAGAAGGGAGGCCGCTTCGGCTGCCGAACAGGCCGTCGATACTGCTCAACCCAGGGGAGAGGTGCGTACACGATGGCATCCACGGACGAACGCGCGGTTCAGAGATTGGCTCTCCAGGGCGGGCTGAAGGCCGTCGCCAGCATAGAGGGCAGGGGGGAGCCGAAGATCGGTGTTGAGGAGTTCCTCGCCGTGGCGGAGCGTTTCGGGCTGTCTGCGTCCGCCCTGGAGCGTATCCGGGCAATCGTGGAGGAGGAGGACTGGGGCACCGGGCCGTTCCTGGCCAACTACTACTCCGACCTGGCAGAGACCAAGGTCCAGGCGTTTGAGCGCGTGGCTCGCGAGACCTTCGGCACTCAGTACGCCATCGGGCTCAGCTCCGGCACCGCCGCGCTGAACTCGGCTTTCACCGCCGTAGGAGTGGGGCCGGGAACTGAGGTGATCTGCCCCGCCATCGGCTTCTTCGCCACGGCAGCGGCCGTCGTGTTCGCTCGCGGCGTTCCCGTGTTCTGCGATGTCGATGACTCGCTCCACATGGACGCGGCCAAGATCGAGGCACTGATCACCGAGCGAACGGTGGCACTCGCACCCACCCATGTGATGGGGGGTGTCTGCGACATGGAGGCGATTATGGCGGTGGCGCGGCGCCACGGCTTGAAGGTCGTCGAGGACTGCGCCCAGTCTTGTGGAGGGCAGCAGAACGGTCGGCTGATCGGGACCTTCGGTGACATCGGCTGCTTCAGCATCTCGGCCTACAAGATCGTCGGCGGGGGCGAGGGCGGTCTCCTCATCACCAATGATGAGCGCCTCTACGAGCGCGCCCAGGGCGTAGCGGAGTGTGGAGGGCTGTGGCGCCCTGACCGGTTCGCGCCGCCTCGCTATGACGGGGAGCTATTCTGCGGCACCAACTACCGCATGTCAGAGATGGAGGCGGCGGTGGATGCGGTGCAGCTCGCCAAGATGCCCGAGACCGTGGGCCGCTTCCGAGCCGTCTACACGCGGATCCTCTCACAGCTCGGGCGGTACCACCAGATCGTGCCCCAGAAGCTGAATGACCCCGCCGGCGCCATCGGGTACTGCCTGCGCTTCTACCCCGAGACCATCGAACTGGGTGAGCGGATCGTGGAGGCCTTGAACGCGGAGGGCATCGGAGCAGGGATACGCGGCGCCAACGCGGGCCCGGACTGGCACATCTACCACTCGATGCTCCCCATCACGGGCACGTACGGAGCGACGGAGGAGGGGTGCCCCTACCGATGCCCCATCTACCTGGAGCGCGGCGGGTCGGCCTCCTACGCCAGAGGCGACTGCCCCGTCGCCGACGACCTCTACGACCGCTGCGTGAACGTCGGCCTGAACCAGTGGTTCACGCCGGCCGACTGCGACCACGTCGCTCAGGGCATCAACAAGGTGCTCTCCGCCTACTGCGACGAGGATCCTGAGGCGACTCCCTGGCTCTAAGTGCCGCGGAAAGAGGCGTGCTGATGGCGCAGCTCGACGTGTTCGACGCGCTCACGACCGTGGGGAGACACCGTTTGCTGGGACCGGGCGGTCCTCACACGGTCGGGGATCTACTCAGAGACATGGACCACTTCGGCGTGCGAGAGGCGCTGGTGCTGGACTGCCTGAGCGCTGAGAGCCACCCGGCCGAGGGCAACCCGAGGATCATCGAGGCGATCGCGAACCAGCCGCGACTCCACCCCGCGTGGACGGCGCTACCCTCCGGCACCGATGAGCAGCCCGATCCGAGCGAACTGGTGCAGAGGATGGAGCGCTCGGGCGTCGGCGCGCTGTTTCTGTTCACGGGCGTCTACAAGATGAGCTTGGCGGACTGGTCCATCGATGACCTTCTGGCGCCCCTCGCCGAGCGAGGCGCCCCGGTGTTCATCCGGGCCAACGACTACGATGAGCACGGCTGGGACATGACCCCGTGGGACGACGTCGTCACTCTCTGCCGCCGCTGGCCTACTCTACCTGTCGTGGTCACCGAGACCCGCATGAGGCGGAGCCAGCGCATCATCTACCGCGCCCTCGAGGAATGCGAGAACCTGCGGATCGAGCTGAGCGGCTACTGGCTGAGTCGTGGCATCGAGTACATCACGAGCCGCTTCGGAGCCGAGCGACTCATCTTCGGCTCCAACTGGCCCCACTATGGCTACGGCCAGACGCTGGCGATGCTCACGTGTTCTGAGATCGAGCCGGACGACAAGCAGCGCATCGCTGGGGGCAACTTGCGGGAGCTGCTGTCCTGGTCTGTGCCCGCGGCGCCCACGGAAGCTCCGCCCGCCCCGGCTGACGAGTTGGTGCGCCTTGGTCAGACGGGCGAGGCGCCCGATGGCTTCCGTGTTCATGATTGCCACGGGCATCTCGGGGGGCACATGAGCCACTATCACGTGCCCGATGGCGACCTCGACAGCACCGTCCGCGAGATGGATCGCTTCGGAGTGGAGCGCTGTGTAGTCTTCAGCATGGCCGGGGTCGTCAGCGATGAGCGCTACGGCAATGACCTCGTTGCCGATGCGCTACGGCGCTACCCCGACCGGTTCGTGGGCTTGTGTCTGCTGAATCCACATCGCGGCCGCGAGGAGATGCTCGCGGAGTTGGGGCGCTGTGTGGACCTGGGCTTCCGCGGCATCAAGCTCATCGCCCACTACCAGGGTTACCCCAACGAGGGTCCGCTGATCGACGTGGCGTGCGAATGGGTGCATGAGCACAGGCAGATCATCCTGAACCATGACTGGGGCTCGGTCGGCCAAGTCGAGCGGCTCACCCGCGAGTACGACCAGGCTTGCTTCTTCACGGGCCACATGAGCACGGCGTATGCCGAGGTGATGCGCTCGGCGCCGAACCTCTATGTCTGCTCGTGTCCCTTGATACCGCCGGGCGAGTGTGAGCGAGTGGTCGCGGAGATCGGCGCGGACCGGCTGCTCTTCGGCTCCGATCTGCTGGACCTGCCCATCGCCTGGGGACTGGGCCCCATCCTGTTCGCTCGGCTGCCCGTGGAGGACCGCATGAAGGTCCTGGGCGGGAACCTTGAGGGCATCCTACGGCGCTACAGCCGCACGGCCTGAGCGCGGCGCCCGGAACCACGAGTGTAGGGAAGGGTGAACGACGCGTGTCGATGCTCTGCGTGTGCGCTCTGGCTCTGTGCCTATCGGCCGGAGCCGCGGATGACGTGATAGACGCGACGACGCTCCGCGGCAGAGTGATGTGCGGTTACCAGGGTTGGTTCCGCTGCCCAGGGGATGCCGCGGAGATGGGCTGGATCCACTGGAGCGGGGACCCCAACCGGATCGTCCCCGACACCCTCACCTTCGAGATGTGGCCCGAGACCTCGGAGTACCCGGCGGACGCTCTGTGTCCGGCCCCCGGGTTCGTCCATCCCGACGGGAGGCAGGCGTACCTGTTCAGTTCCGACCATCCTGGCGTCGTCACAAAGCACTTCGAGTGGATGCGCGACTACGGCATCGACGGCGCCTGGCTGCAGCAGTTCGCCGTGGATCTGCCGGGCGGGCCCCTGGAAGACCGGCACCCGTCGCAGCGCCGAGTGCGTGAGCACGTGCGGGCCGCCGCGGCTGCTACGGGCCGCGTGTGGGCCGTCTGCTTCGACATCGCGGGCATGGACGCGGGGCTCACATACGACGTCGTGACGCGGGCCTGGCGCCAACTTGTCGATGAGGGCGCCGCCGCCGATGATCGGTACCTGCACGAGGGCGGCCTCCCTGTCGTGCAGATCTGGGGCTTCTACCGCGAGAACATGACCAACCACATGGAGCCCGCCCTCGGCAGCCGACTGATCGACTTCTTCACGAGCCGGGGGCCTTACCAGGCGTACCTCGTGGGGGGAGGCGACTGGGACTGGCGGCGGCATGACGATACGGAGTGGCAGGCGATGATCCGCCGACTGAATGCCTACGCGCCATGGAACATCGGCAACTACAGTCTCGACGAGGCGAACGTCAAGAGCGCGTCTACCCAGATGTGGCCGGGCGACCAGGAGGAGTGCGCGGCGCACGGCATCCTCTGGATCCCGACCGTCTATCCGGGCTTCAGCTGGGATAACCTGACCCGGCAGCCTCCGGGAAGCTCGCTCATCGAGCGAAGAGGCGGCGAGTTCCTCTGGGAGCAGTTCCTCGAGCTCCATCGGCTCGGATGCGACACGGTGCACCTCTCCATGTTCGACGAGGTCGACGAGGGGACCGCATTGTTCAAGGTCACGAGTGAGCCGCCGGAGAACGCCCACTTCGTTGGCTACGATGGGCTGCCGAGTGACTGGTACCTGCGGTTGGTCCGCGAGGGGATCGCTATGTTGCGGGGCAAGCGGCCCTTCTCCGAGGCGATACCCATCGTGCCGTAAGGGATCCGAAGGGTGAGATCATCCATGTGGTCGGGTGGCGTTCTACTGCTACTGACACTGCCCAGCGTCGCTGGGCAGTCAGACACGGTGCTGAGAGGCGACGGCCCGGTGCTCGAGGTCGTGGCTGGCGGGGAGGCGTTGGGTCGCATCGACCTGGCAGGCACCCTCGCCGTGCTGTACTCCGAGGACCCCAGCATCTGGTCGGCAACCTCCTGGCGTGAACTGGCGCCCGACCAGGTCTCTGTCACGCGCGCCGGCGACCGCCTACGGGCTGTGGCGCCCAGTTTCGGCGGCCTACCTATACAGATGGAGGCGCTCTTCGAGCCCACAGAGGATGACGCCATCGTCGCCAAGGTGCGGGTGTGGAACCGCGCGCCAGGGGTTATCGTGGGCCATCGCGGCCCTGGACTCAGTGACGTAGCCGACCTCCCCGGCGGCGCTCTGCTCATCCCCAACCGACCCGGCCACCGACTGGCCAATCCGTGGCTGCACTACGGCTCTCAACCGGTGATCCTCGAGTACCCGGTCCCCGCCTCTATGCAGTACATGGTCTACGCCGGGTCGGGTCGCGGGATCGCTCTGCACGTCCAGGACACGGAGATGGCCTACAAGCACCTGGTCTTCGCGGGGCCCAAGCGGGAGATGACGGTGCTGCAGCACCCCTTCATCCCTCCCGGCGGGCGGTGGGACTCCCCGGACATCGTGTTCCAGCCCGTCGATGACTGGCACCGTGCCGCGGAGTTCTACCGAGATTGGTACCGTTCCTGGGCCCGGGAGCCGAGGGTGTCGCCGCTCGTTCGCGCCATGCCCTCGATGCCCGGGACAGTCATCAAGGCGCGCCCGATCGACGATCCGTATCTCAAGGACGTGACGAAGGACCAGGAGGTGCACACCTACGCGGCCGCCGTGGAGCAAGCGCGAGGGTACCACTCCAGTGGGTTGGAGGGCGTCCACCTCGTGGGCTGGTTCGGCCAGGGCCATGACACCACGTATCCCGACTACTGGCCCGCTGAGGCCATGGGCGGCGAGGCAGGGCTGGTCGAGTACATCGGCGCGCTTCACGACATGGACATGCTCGCTGTGCTCTACGTCAACGCTCGCTTGGCGAACGTGAACAGCGAGAGCTACCACGCCCATCCCGAGTGGCGGGCCCTGACGCAGACGGGGCATCCGCGCGAGGAGCGGGTGGGCGGCGAGACCTTTCACGTCATGTGCCCCGGCTGTCGCGGGTACCAGGACCACCTGATCTCCGAGGTGCGGCGCGTAGCGGAGAGATACGGCGCTGATGGCGCCCAGCTCGATCAGATCGGGGCGGCTTGGTCCGTGCTCTGCTTCGACCCGTCTCACGGGCATCGCACCCCCGCGACGGCATGGGCGGAGGGGCACGCGGCGTTCCTGAGCCGGCTCGAAGCGATGCTCGATGTGGTCGCCCCCGAGTTCATCGCCTGGATCGAGGGCGCCTGGGAGGGGGCCGGCCAGTACGTGGATCTCTCCCAGGGGGGCTTCTGGCCTGACCTGCCGGGGGCCGAGTACTTCCCCCAGATGTACCGTTACACCCTCCCCGAGCACCCGCTGTTCGGCGATGCGCGCATGGGCGGGGTGCCCTACTGGGGAGTCACGGATCTCGGCCGGAACCGCGCGATCAACGCGCAAGTGGGCGACCTCTTCTGGGACGGCGTCTTCATGGACGACCAGGGCCTGGAGACCTCACCCGCAACCGAGGGCCACTGGTTCCTGGCCGAGGATGAGGCCGTGGTGACCGTCGTGAACGACGCGTCGGTGCCGGTCCGGTTTCTGGTTACCCTGGATCTGCGTCGCGCAGGCAAGCAGAGCCTGCCCACGTCGGCCCGCGCCATCGCCGCGGAGCAGGATGTGGCGCCCGTGATATGGGAGAACCATGTGGTGTTCGAGGTGAGTGTGCCCGCCCGACAGATGGAGGCGGTGCATCTCCGATGGTAGCTGATGGAAAGGTAGGCCAAATGAACGACGTCATCGTCCTCATCGCGACTGTGCTTGCCCTGACGGCGTGCGCAGCTTCCGCAGTGCGGCCCTCCGCGGCCGAGTTCGTGGAGCGCGACCGGTGGGTCGCTGCTTGCTTCCCGGAGCTACCCGTGCAGCAGCCGGAGTTCGCCGGGGAGCTCCTCGTTCAGGAGCGGTACGACCAGGTGATCCGGAACACATTCTGCGACGGCCGGTTCTCCATCGGGGACAAGACGTACTACCGCGGGCTGCTCGCGCATGCGAACAGCCGGATCGTCGTGCGGCTGCCCGGTCGGGCCCAGGAGTTCCGTGCTCTCGCCGGCGTGGACACCAACTTCATGACGCGCGGAGGGCAGGGGAGCGTCGTCTTCACGGTGGAAGCTGACGGCGAGGTCCTCTTCGAGTCGCCCGTGCTCCGTGAGGGCGGCGCGCCCTATCCCGTCGCCTTTAGCCTAGGCGGGGCCACCGAGTTCACGATAGGGGTCAACGACTCGGGCGACGGCATCTCGTGTGACCAGGGGGTGTGGGCCGAGGCGATGGTGGCGCTCGAGGACGGCCGCATGCTGTCACTCAGTGAAATGCCGATAAGCGAAGGCCAGGATGGCCCGCCCATCGCCGAGGGGCTGCCCTTCTCCTTCATTTATGGTGGGAGGCCATCATCCGAACTGCTGCCCGGGTGGAACCGGGAGGTGGCCTCGGCGGTGTTGGAGGACGGCAGCATCGCCTATACGGTGACTCTGACGGATCCCGAGACAGCCCTTGCCCTTCGCTGTGAAGCGGTCTACTTCGTCGACTTCCCCACTATCGAATGGACCGTGTGGCTGGAGAACGCGGGGCAGTCCGACACGCCGCTGATCGAGGATCTCCAGGGCATCGACACAGTGCTGCAGCGCCACGGGGACCCCAACGGGCTCGGTGAGTTCACGCTCCATCATTACCTGGGGGAGGGGATCGGCCCCCGTAGCCTCCTTCATGAGACCATCGAGATGAAGCCAGGCGCCAGCCGCCGCTATGCTCCTCCCGGGGGCCGTGGGACCGATCATGAGTGGCCGTACTACAGCATCGAGTCGTGGACGCGGTCTGTCGTCCTGGGCGTCGGTTGGCCCGCGCAGTGGGCTGCCACCTTCGAGCGCGATGATGACGTCGGCCTGCGCGTTCGTGCGGGCCAGGAGCTCACGCGCCTCGTTCTGCGGCCAGGTGAGCGGATACGGACCCCCCGCATCGTCCTTCAGTTCTACGATGGCGATCCGGCCCGAGCGCAGAGCATCTGGCGCGGCTGGATGCTTGCGCACAACGTCCCCAAGCCTGGTGGGAGCGTTCCTCCGCCCCTCGCCCTCGCGGGCAGCAACCGGCAGCTCGGCGAGATGGTCGGCGCGAACGAGGAGAACCAGAAGGAGTTCATCGACCTGTACCTCCAACGAGGCATCCACATCGACTACTGGTGGATGGACGCGGGATGGTACGTCGGCGCGGCCCAGAACAACTGGCCCTTCGTGGGCACTTGGGAGGTGGACCGGGACCGCTTCCCGAGAGGCCTCCGGGCGGTGACGGACTACGCCCACGAGCGAGGCCTGAAGACCGTGGTCTGGTTCGAGCCGGAACGAGTGCATCCCGGAACGTGGCTCTACGAGCAGCATCCGGAGTGGCTCTTCACCGCCCCGGGCGACCCGAATGGGCAGAAGCTCCTGAACCTGGGCATCCCCGAGGCGCGGGAGTGGCTCACCGACCACGTCGACCGAGTGATCACGGACGAGGGCATCGACCTCTACCGGCAGGACTTCAACATGGATCCCCTCGGTTACTGGCGCGCGGCCGACGCCGAGGATCGGCAGGGCATCGCTGAGAACCTCCACGTGCAGGGCTACCTCGCCTACTGGGATGCGCTCAGAGAGCGCCACCCCGACATGCTGATCGACACCTGCGCTTCGGGCGGCCGTCGGATGGACCTGGAGAGCCTGCGGCGCTCGGTCCCCCTGTGGCGCTCGGACCACGCCTACGAGGTCATCGGGAACCAGTGCCTGACCTACGGGCTCTCCCAGTGGGTGCCATACTGGGGCACGGGCAACACGGGGTACGCCGGCAGCTACCACGGCTCCGGAGCCACTCCCGTGGTCGCGTATGACTTCTGGAGCACCGTGGCCCCCGCCATGGTGGTGGGCGTCGACGTGCGGGCCGATGAGTTCGACTACTCGGCCTTCAACGCCCTCTGCCAACAGCGCGAGGCCATCGTCGACTGCTTCTACGGGGACTTCTACCCGCTCAGCCCTCCGTCGGTGGAGAGCTCTGCGTGGCTGGCGTGGCAGTTCCATCTGCCCGAGGCGGACCGCGGCACGGTGATGGTCTTCCGCCGCGGCGACAGCCCCTACCTCGCGGTCCGGTACGCGCTGCGTGGGCTGGATCCCGACGCTAGCTACCGCTTGACCCTCCTGGGCCAGAAGGGTGATTGGGTTCAGACGGGCGAGGAGCTGCTACAGCGCGGAGTCCGAATCGATCTCGATAACACTCCCGACGCAGCGGTGATCGCGTACGAGAAGGAGTGAGGGCCTGGGTGGCTCAGTCGCCGCCCAGGATCAGCAGTCGCGGCATGGTCCGATACCGTGATCTCCACGACGAGGCGCCCGTCGCTCGCATCGAGCACCCGCGGCGAAGCGACCCAGCCAGACGGAGAGGGATGTGACCCATGGCAGGGCCAACGATCACTCGAGTTCGCACCATCGCCACGTCGCCGGGCGAGGGCAACATCCAGCGGCGGCTCATCGTGGTCAAGGTGGAGACCTCGGAGCCCGGCCTCTATGGCCTCGGGTGCGCTACCTTCACACAGAGGCACTCCGCCGTTCGTACCGTCGTGGACGAGTTCCTGGCGCCGCTACTCGTCGGCCGCGATCCGTGCCGCATCGAGGACATCTGGCAGACGGTCCACGTCAACGCCTACTGGCGTAGCGGGCCGGTCATGAACAACGCGCTCTCCGGCGTGGACATGGCGTTGTGGGACATCCTGGGCAAGCTCGCCGGACTGCCCGTGTACCAGCTCCTGGGCGGGAAGTGCCGTGAGGGCGCCGCGGTATACCGCCATGCTGACGGCGCGACTCTGGAGCAGGTCGAGGAGCGGGTGCGGCAGTTCATGGCGCAGGGGTATCAGTACATCCGGGCCCAGTGGGGCGGCTACGGCGGTCGCCAGGCACTCCCCGCCGCGCCCGACGGGGCGATGCCCGGCGCCTACTACGACCCTGCTGGCTACGCAAGGAGCGTCGTGACCCTTTTCGATCACCTTCGCGAGGCCCTGGGGTTCGGCGTCAACCTGCTTCACGACGTGCATGAGCGTCTGGCGCCCATCGAGGCGGTGCGGCTGGCGAAGCTGCTCGAACCTCATCGGCTGTTCTTCCTAGAGGATCTCCTGCCCCCCGAGCAGGTCGACTGGTTCCGGCTCGTGCGGCAGCAGTGCACGACGCCGATGGCGATGGGCGAGTTGTTCGTGAACACCCAGGAGTGGAGGCCCTTGGTGGAGGAGCGGCTGATCGACTTCATCCGCTGCCACATCAGCGCTATCGGCGGCCTCACGGCGGCTCGGAAGATACAGGTCATGTGCGAGCTGATGGGCGTGCGGACGGCGTGGCACGGCCCGGGCGATGTGTCGCCCATTGGTCACGCCTGCAACGTCCATCTTGATGTTATGGCGCCGAACTTCGGGGTGCAGGAGTGGGCCGGGTTCCTCGATGTGGAACGGGAGATGTTCCCCGGCTGTCCCGAGTTGCGCGATGGTTACGTGTACCCCAACGACAAGCCGGGCTGGGGCATGGACATGGATGAGGCGCTGGCGGCCAAGTACCCCTGTCCCGAGGGCGTGCTGGAGTGGACCCAGGCCCGCCTTCCCGATGGCTCTCCGGCGTACCCCTAAGCGTCGCCGGCTATATGGGCCTGTCCCGTGGGGTGAGCACGGCCGTCAGCCCGCCATCGACGTAGATGATCTGCCCCGTGATGAAGGCAGCGTCGTCGGACGCCAGGAAGGCCACGGTCGCCGCCACATCCGAGGGCAGTCCGAGCATTCCGAGGGGCACTCGGCCCTGGTAGGAGGGCAGCTCCTCCTCGGCGCCATGGAACTCCCGTTGCTGCCGGATGGGGCCGGGCGCCACGCAGTTCACCCGAATGCCCAGCCTGCCAAGATCGGCGGCCATGGCTCGCGTCATCGAGTCCAGGGCGCCTTTGGTGGCGTCGTAGGGGAGGCCGCTGTAGTGCGCGCGGAGAGCTCCCACGGTGCTGATGTTGATCAGGTTGCCGACGCCCTTCTCCCGCATGATCTCAGCGGCCCGCAGGCACAGCAGGTAGGGGCCGCGGACGTTCGTGGCGAGCTGGATGTCGAGCAGCTCCTCGGCGCCCTCCAGGAAGGAGCGACGCCGCAGATCGGCGGCGTTGTTCACCAGTAGGTCCAGTGTGCCGTACTGCTCCATGACGCCATCAATGAGGCGGGCGATCCCCTCATCCTCGCTGACGTCGGCGACGATGGGAAGCACGTCCGCGCCGTAGCCACGCAGCTCCTCGGTGGTCTCCTCGACCGCCTCGGGCGTACGGCTGTTGATGACGACCTTCATCCCCTCGCGAGTGAGCCGCTCGGCGATCCCCTTCCCGATGTCCTGGGTGGATCCCGTCACGAGGGCAACCTTGCCGCGCAGTTCGGGGTAGCGTGCCGGTATGGCGAAGTAGGCGTCACGGTCGGGCATGGATGTCACCCTCGAGTCGGCCGACGAGGCCGAGGCGTAGTCGCGGAGCCCATGGGCCCCTGGAGTGTTCCGATGCCGCCGACGAACTCCTCGCAGCCAAGGGTCACTCCGCGGAGATGACGATCCGGTCGTCGTAGCTGCCGTAGTAGGGAGCGTTGCAGTCGATCCACGCCGCGAGGGCGTGCCACTCGTCGGGGCCCAGGCGAACGTCGTAGTGCCCCGCGCGCAACAGCGCCATGAGGGGGCTGGCGGCGGAGCCCGTCGCGTAGGGTGGCAGGGGTAGCTTCGGGCCTCCGTAGCCGTTCATCGTGACGTACTCCACATGAGGCAGCAGGGCGAGGAAGGAGGTGCTCACGAAGTGCTGCGGGCCCTCGTCCAGGTCCCCCGCGTGGGGAGCGACGACCATCCGGCCGCCGCGCAGGTCCGGGTCGCCCCCCTCTCCGTGGCAGGAGAGGCACTGGCGGTCGAGGATCGGCTGCACCACTTCCTCGAAGCGCAGGGGACCCGCCCCCCAGGGAGGCGGGTCAGGCGTCGCCGGCTCGCGTTGAGTGGCCAGGGGCATGGGCTGACCCAGGAGCGCCGAGCGGCTCGGCTCCTCGTGGCAGCCCACGCATCCGCGCGACTCGCCGGGGCGGAGGTCGATGTAGTTGCGCATCCGCCGGACCTCCAGGAGGTCCTCGTCGAGGGCCTGGAAGTAGAGCATCCGGTTGGCCGGTAGCCGCATGTAGGCCGAGCCGTCTGACTCGACAGGCACCATGCCGAGGATGCCGCGCATGTCCCAGCCACTCCCCACGCCCACATCGACGCGATGCGGGTCGGTGTGGCGTCTCTTGGGGTAGGTCTCGCAGACGCGCAGCCAACGCACCGCCCCAGCCTCGACGCCATCGAGCCCCTCGTAGACGTTCTGAACGTAGACCAGGGCGTCGTCCTCGGACGGCGGCAGCGCGGGCAGCACGGACGGGGCAGGACGGGGCCTCAGAGGGATCGGCGCGTAGCACGACGCCTCCGGGAGGCGGTGGATGAGCTCCTTGTTGCCGAACCGGTCGTAGAGGTAGAGGCCATATCCGTTGGCGGCTGTGTTGTCCTCCTCGGGGCTGTAGGACACCAGGAACAGGTCCTCCGACAGGGGCCATGGGGAGGCGTACCATCCGGTGGCGTTGTGGGTGTTCGAGATGGCAGGCAGGTCACTGACGGCCTCGCCGGCTCGCTCGTCGAGCAGGCCTCCGCACTCGGGGTAACCGACCTCCGGCGTCAGGTTCGTCATGCCGGGGAGGCCAGCGCGGAGGAGGTTCAGATCCGCGAGCACCAACGGGCCCACGCCGGTGTTGTGGTGGGCGGCCCCAACGGCGACCAGCTTGGATGACCCCGGTATCTGGCGCGCCTCCTGCATGGTGATGGGACCTCTTGAGAAGGCATACCAGTCGCCGTAGGCGAGGCGCGCATCGGTTCCGTCCGGCCGCACGGACCAGAGCTGCTGGATGACGTTGTACGCCTTCATGACGTAGTCCCAGCGCGTGTAGAGGATCCGTCCATCGTTCATGACCGATGGGAAGAACTCCGTGTCCTGCGGCTCCGTGATGGGCACGGGGTCCGAGCCATCGGCTTCCATCGCCCAGAGGCCGAAGACGAGCGCCCAGTCTCCACACTGCACGAGGCGGCCGTCGCGCGATGACGTGAAGGCGATCCGCCCATCGGGCAGGTAGCAGGGCTCCGTGTCCTCGGAACCGGGGCTGTGGGTCAGTTGCCTCAGGCCCGAGCCATCGACGCCGATCTCGTACAGGTCGTACATGACGCACGCGCCGCCTCGGTACCCGCTGCTGTCGGCGGGGTTGAGGGGGTCATAGAGGGTGTGGCCTGCCGCCCACGGATATGGTGTCGGCGTCTCCCGAGGGGCGGCGTAGGGGAAGACGATACGGGTCCCATCGTAGGAGAGGTCGGGGCGCCCCACGCCACCTCGCTCTGCCATCGCCGACGGCAGCAACCGGGTGACCGCGCCATCGGGAGCGAGCCTCTCCAGGATGCAGAGGTTCGCGCCGGGAGTCTGATGCTCGCCCACGCGATGGGCGCACTGGTGATTGCCGCTGGGCCACTGGCGCTCCACGAACAGCAGGCGGTCGAAGTCGACGGCGGGATGAGCGAAGAGGAGGCCACGCACCGCCCACCGGGCTCGGAGGTAGAGGTCCAGGGCCTCATCGGGTGGGGACGGCGCCTCCATGGCCATGATCTCGCGGCACGCGAGCAGGCGCTCCCGCTCCGCCGGTTCGCACTGAGGCTCCGTGCTCCACAGCTCGAGGCCGGAGAGGATGGCATTGGCGCCGGCGATGCGGCGAACCTGGATCTCGATCTCGCCGTCGCCCGTGGTCTCCTGGGGCAACGCCTCCACGCACTCCGCCACCGTGCCGCCCGGGACCACGATCTCGCGGATCTGCTGGCCATCCACGGCCAGGGCCAAGCTGCGCTCAGCATCGACGCCGCAGAGGGCGCGAAGACGGTACTCGGCCTTCGCGTTGAGCCCAGTGAAGCGGTAGATCACCACTTCGGGGTCCCAGGAGACCGTGACGAGCCGTGTCGGGAGGCCGTCCGCGGGGCTGCGCGGCGCACCCGGGTAGGTGTAGTCGTGGCCGCGCTCCCGGCCTCCGTCCAGCGGCGATCCCGCGCCACACACGGCGGCGCGGACGAGGCGCCAGCCATCCTCCGCGATCAGGGGATCCTCGGGGGAGGCCGTAGCGTCCCACGGCAGCCCGTCGAGGGTGGCCTCAGTCGCGCGCAGAAGGGCGAGCAGGTCCGCGGCTGCGGGCTCGGCGCGAAGGAGGAACGCCAGGGCACGGCCCCGGGCGATCACCGCATCGATGGACTCCCGCGAGCCTATGACCCGCCCCAGGGCGTACTCCTGGCGGGCCCAGTCGCGCTCGACCGCCTCTCTCGCGGCCTCGCTGGGGCCATCGGCCCAGGCCAGCGGGGCCAGGAGGCATAGGAGGGCGACAGACAGCCATAGACGGCATCGCGGCATGGGCTCCGTTGGCATGCCCCTGAGTTCGGCGCTGGCTGGGGTGGCCCTCCAGTGGCCGGTCGGCCCGGTCAGTCGGCCAGGCGAACCTCGATGTGTTGGTCCACAGAGACGCCGGCCACGGACTGACGCCGTCCCCCCGGCCAGAGGATCTCCACATCGACGGGGGCAGCGTGCGCGCCGAGGCCGAAATGCAGCATGAGGTCGTTCTGGTTGCCCTCGCCGGTGCCCGCCTCTACCTGCCGGACGAGGACGCGGTCGGGCAGGCTGATGCGCGCCTGAGCGCCCACCGCCGCGCGGTTCACCGTGACGCCGTCGCCAACGAGGGTGATCTCCAACCAGTGGCCCTGAGCGGCCTGGTTCTCGAACAGGAATCCGCCAGCCGCTAGGTCGAGGTCGCCGTCCCGATCATAGTCCGCCCAGGCCGCCTGGTACGTCGCCGGCAGGCCGCCGAGCCCCATCTCCTCGGTCGCGTCCACGAAGACGAAGTCGCCCTCATTGCGGAAAAGCACGGGGTAGTTCTTCACCCCGAAGGACGCGTCGGCGTAGACGGTGGTGAAGAAGAGGTCGAGGTCGCCGTCGTTGTCGTAGTCTGCCGCGGCCGGCGAGGCATAGGACTCCTGGTAGAACACGCCGCATGTGCCCATGTCCTCGAAGCGGTAGCCGCCCTCGGGACCGGTGTTCCGAAGGAAGCGCGACTTCGGCTGGTCCCCGCGGCTATCCACATGGGCGAAGTTGCCGGCGAAGAGATCGAAGTGGCCGTCGCCATCGAAGTCGCCCCACGCGGAGCCGATCGAGTGGCCGCCGGCGAAGCCCTCCGAGGTGGCGACGACGCCATACTCCTCCGCCATCTGGGCGAGGTTGCCGACCCCGTCGTTCACCCACAGGAGGTTCGGCTGCAGACGGTAGTTGGACACGTAGATGTCCGCATCGCCGTCCTCGTCGAAGTCGCAGGCCGTGACTCCTCGCGCGCGGGTCGACGCGTCGCTCCAGGTCAGCTCGAAGCGGCCGTCCCCGCGGTTCATGAGCACCATATCGGGGTAGGTGATCTGGTCATCCCAGTTCTCGTAGCCGCCGACGTAGAGGTCGACGAGAGCGTCGCCGTTCAGGTCCGCCCAGCAAGCGCCCCGTGACACGCAGGCGGGATGCTCTGGACTGGGCAGGGGCGCGAGGGCGACGGCTCCGTCATTGCGAAGTAGCGTCAACGAGGCCCAGGAGAACAGATCGTTCAGCCCGTCATTGTCCAGGTCGGCCGCGACCGCATAGGGAACATCGGCGACGCGGGTGAAGCCAGCGGCCCCTCCGTTGATCCACAGGGCCCCGCCCGCGGCGAGGTCGGGGTAGTAGTCGCCGTTGAAGTCGAACCAGCACGCCGCGCCGGTGCCGAGGCTGAGCCCGAGGTCGGCCGTTCGGTCGACGAATCGGCCCTGGGCGCCGCAGGTGGTGCTCAGGAGGCACGCGAGGACGAGGGACCATCGCAGGGAGGCCGGCATCAGACCGCCCCCTCGTGGACCTGCCGAATGAGGCCGCTGCCGATGGCGGCGAGGGTGGCGTGAGGCCCCGCGAGCCTGCCCTCGGCGTCGACGTAGCCCGTCTCGCCACGGGCAACGAGGGTCTGGTGGGCGGCGGCGATGCACGCCCCCTCCCAGAACAGCTCCCTGAGCATGGGGCTGAGGGGGGTGCCGCCCTTGCACGCGGGCTGGAGAGGTATAAGCTCGAGGGTGTTATGCTCCGTGCCGACGGTCAGGGCGATCCCAGCCTCGCGCAGGTGCGGCGCGTGGGCCTCGACCTCCTGGAGGTCGTTCCGGCGCGGGATGTACTGGGCCATGTGGATGCCCCGCGCGTGGAGCTGCTCCACCAGGGCCGCGGGATCGGCCTCGAAGGCGTTGATGGGGCTCGCGCCATCGAGGAGGATCGGGTAGCAGGGGATGCCGCCCAGTCCGAGGATGGTTTGGCGGGCCGTCTCGAAGTCGACGAACCCCTCAGGCACGTAGGCCGGCTTGCCCGCTTTCAAGAGCGCGCTACGGAGCTCGTTCTGGCAGGCGACCGGATCGCCAGGACTCTTGAGCGGCACGCCTGCGGCGCGTTCGAGCATGGCGGGCAGATCAGCGGCCCCGGCCTCGAAGAGCGCCTCCTGCAGGGCCTGCACCAGATGCCGCTCCTGCAGCACGACGGAGGAGCGCTCAACGCTATGGCGCGCCACCAAGCGGTCGGCGATCTCATCGACGCTCAACCGGACGGGCACGCCGCGCTCCTCCATGAGAGCGTTGACGGCGTCCACCATGGAGGCCATGCGCCGCTCATCGCCCTCGCGGATCCGGCGGAGCACCTCGGCGGGGCCTGGGGGCGGGTCGACGATGCGCGCCGTCGCGACGCCACAGAGGTAGATCCGACCCGGGTTCCCGGGGTCATTCGTCTTGACGCCCGCCGCGCCGAGGTCCTGATCGTAGGTGATGATCTCCAGGCCATAGCCGGGGAAGATCCCCGCGGCGAAGCAGCGGTCGGCGAACTGGCCGTAGATGCGGTGATCGTAGTAGTTGCTGGCGACGAGCATCGCCTGTCCCTGCTCCACGGCCAGGCCGATGATCTGCTCGACCGTGTCGAAGGCCGAGAAGTTCGGTGGCATGTGGATGTGGGCGTTGTGGGGCAGGGGAGAGCCGAGGTCAGAGGAGTCGTCGATGGTGAGGGCATCGAAGCCGCTCCCTGAGGGGCTTGCCGATGGCATGATGAGTCACCGCTCCAGGACGGATTGGCCGGCACAGCCGGCGTCCGTATCGTAGCACATCGGACGCCGAGCGCCCCTCGCCCGGTCCTCCCGACGCCGCCTCAGCCTCCGCAGCAGCTCATCGGGAAGGGGGGGGTAGCTACGCGCGAAGGTCGCCCCAACGAAGGCGCCCAGCCACGCTCCGAGCCACAGATCGGAGGCGTAGTGGCGCAGGAGGAACCAGCGGGCGAGGATGATGGCCGCGCCCGTGCAGATCCACACCCGCCGAGCGCGCGGGAAGTAGGCGATGGTGAGCAGCACGAACACCAGGGCGAAGGCCGCATGGCCCGAGGGGAAGGATTGGTGGCTGCTGGTGGGCAGCCAGAGGTCCTGCCAGACGCCGGCGCCCAACTCGAGGGCCTCGCTCGGGCGCACTCGACCGAAGGTGCGCTTCACCAACTCCGTCACGACGATCTGGGCGAGGCCCGCGCGGAGCAGCACCCCGCCGAACCGGGACCAGTTGGGCCTGTCCGCCATCCGGCCCGCCGACCAGGCGGCGAAGGCCATGAGGAGGATGGGGGGCAGCGTGAAGGCCACGGTCACCCATTGGGAGGCGCGCCGCAGCAGCCCGTTCTCGATCTCCGGGTTAGCTGTGACGAACCGCGCGATCGCTATGTCGGTATCGCTGATCCACTTGGCGATCGGGAACGTGACGGGGTCCAGCGCGATGAGCAGAACGGTCACGACGGCGACCCCGACCACCGTCGCGATGTTGACCGGCGGGAAGCGGTAGAAGTTCCGCATGGACCGCCCGAGGCGGCTGAGCTTGTCCGTGAGTCTATCGCGAGGGGGGCGCGAGAAGCGCATGAGACCTCCGTCGGGTGCCTTGCCCTGCCCGCGCGAGACGGAGGGGCCGCACACGTGCTGCTTGCTGGGCGGGACGCCGCCCGGAGCGGCCGCCTTCCCCCCCTCACACGGCAGGGAAGGCGGCCCGTCGCTCTGTCTAGTCTACCCACTCCACCTTGAGCATATGCGTGGCGCAGGAGATGCAGGGGTCGTAGGCCCTGACGAGCATCTCCAGCAGCAGCTCGATCTGGGCGCGATCCTTGTCGAGGATGGTGGGCACGAAGCCCGCGAAGTCGGCTTCGATGTTGGCCAGGTTCTGACCCGTGGGGATGATCAGGTTCGCGCCGACGATGGTCCCCTCGTCATCGACCTCGTACTCGTGGAAGAGCAGTCCGCGAGGAACCTCCACGGCGCCCGTGCCACAGCCGGCCTGAACCTTGACATCCCGATGGCCGTCCAGAGCGGGGTCGAAGCCCGCGTCCAGGAAGTGGTCGATGAGCTCGATGGCGTACTCGGCGCACTCGACGCACTCCACAACCTGGGCGATGCTGAAGAAGAACGGGTTCGCGCACGGGCCATTGAGCCCCAGAGTCGCCGCGACCGCCTTGGCCTCCGGCCGGAGGTAGACGTGGTTCAGGTTGTACCGCGCCAGCGCCCCGACTTGATACGGCTCGCCGTTGGAGCTGCAGAACTTAGCGTGGCTGTGAGGCACGGTCCGCTCGATCACCTTGCTTCGGTAGTCGTTCGGCGCGACGGGATCGGTGACCGTGGAGCCGATCATGCCCGAGTAGAACTCGTAACGGGGCGGGTTGGTCAAGGCCACGCACTCGCACTCGCGCTCGAAGGCCGGCAGCTTGTGCGCGACGCTCAGGAGAAGCTCGACGGTGGCCTCGAGGTCCTTGCGCGATGCGATGAGCCGCTCCTTGAGGTCCACCAACTCCGCCTCCTTGGGGAAGCTGGTGAAGCCCCCGACCCGGATGGTGAGAGGGTGTATGTGCCTGCCGCCGATGGCGTAGCAGATGTCATTGGCGAGGCGCTTCTGGCGGAGCGCCATCTTCACGACCTCGGTGTGGGTGGTGGCTAGTGGCACCACGCTCGGCGCGCCGAGAAGGTCGGGCGCGACGAGGAAGTAGACGTGCAGATAGTGGCTCTGCAGGATCTCCCCCATGAGGGCGAGTTGCCGCAGCTTGTGCGTCTGGTCCGAGGGCTCGACGCCCATGGCGCGCTCCATGCCCTGGATCGATGACGTTGTGTGCCCGATGGAGCAGATGCCGCAGATGCGGCAGGTGATATGAACCGCGTCATACCACTTGCGGCCCAGGAGCAACTGCTCGTAGTAACGCGGCGACTCCGTGATCTGGAGCTGGCATACCTCCAGCTTCCCATCGGTGGCCCGAACCCGGATGTTCCCGTGGCCCTCGACGCGGGTGATGTTCTCAACGAATACATCCACGCTGCTCATGGAAGCGGTACCCCCAACTCCTCGCACCGATACGCGTTGAACATGAGGTAACGGAGCCTGATCTCCTCCGGCGGGTTCCCGTGCTCGGCCAGCATCTGCTGGTGGCTGGCGAAGTTGCCATCGGGCAGCAGGCCGCGGCAGCCCTCACAGGTATCGCCGCGCCCAGGGCAGATGGCGCCACAGCCGGCCCGCGTCACCGGGCCCATGCACATCTGCCCGTACGCCTCGACGACGCAGACGGTGTCGTTGAGCTTGCACTCGACGCACACCGGGTGGTTGAACTGGCGAGGCGTCCGACCCACCAACACCGACTCGATGACCTCCAGAAGCTGGCCGCGGTCGACGGGGCAACCCGGGATGGTCAGATCGACGGGCACGACCGCATGCACGGGCCGAGCCTTGGTCGACCGGAAGTGCTCCACGCCGACGGGCCCGTAGGCCTGCTCGCGGAGGTTCTCGTAGTAGTCCTCGTCGCTGCCCATGGAGTTGCGAATGGCGTTCAGGCCACCCGTGGCGGCGCAGGCCCCGAACGCGATGATGACCTTGGCGACACCACGGATCTTCTTGATCTTCTCTTCATCGTGCGGGGTGCTGATCGAGCCCTCGATGAAGGCGATGTCATAGGTGTCGCTCGTCTCCGACATGGCCTCACGGAACTTGACCACATCGATGGCGCTCAGGATGTCGAGCAACTCGTCCTCACACTCCAGGAGGGCGAGCTGGCACCCCTCGCAGCCGGTGAAGGAGAAGAAGGCTGCAGTTGGCTTCACGGCTATATCGCCTCCGTCATGTGTCGCGCCTCGCTGTAGCGGAACACCGGCCCGTCCATGCAGACGCAGACATTGTTGATCTGGCAGTGGCCGCACTTCCCGACCCCGCACTTCATCCGCCGCTCCAGCGACATGAAGACGTGCTCATTGGCGACGCCGAGCTTGGCGAGCTCCATGATGACGAACTTGTACATGATGGGCGGCCCCACGATGGCCACGTAGGTGTTGGGCACATCGACCTGGACCTGGGAGAAGAGGGTGGTCACCACGCCCACATTGCCGCCCCAGGTCTCATCGCCCCGGTCCACCGTCTGGAGCACCGTGGTGTTGGGCGCCTGCCCCCATGCGGCGAGGTCCTCCCGGAACAGGATCTCCTTCGGCGACTTGGCCCCGAAGAGGATGTAGACCTTGCCGAACCGCTCGCGATCGCCCATCACGGGTAGGATCAGCGACCGGAGGGGCGGGAGGCCGATGCCGCCGGCCACGAGGATGAGGTCCTTACCCTCCATCTCATCGATCGGGAAGGTGGTGCCGAAGGGTCCGCGCACACCGAACTTGGCCCCCGGCGTCAGCTTGTGCATCGCGTTCGTGAGCATCCCCACATTGCGAACAGTCATCTCGAAGTAGTCCGTCTCGCAGGGGGATGAGCAGATGGAGATGGGAGCCTCGCCGATGCCGAACAGAGAGACCTGGACGAACTGGCCGGGCCCGTGTCCCAGAGGGCGGCCCGAGTCGAACTTCACGCGGAAGACCTTCTCGAGTTCCGTCGGCTGCTCCACTCCAAGCAGGGTTACGGACTCGGGAAGGTAGATGCTGCTGCCGGCTGCCGCGGCCATCTAGGACGCCTCCCCTCTCTGCTCTGCGATGAGCTCGTTGGCGATGGTCACCATGTCGATGTGAACGAGGCAGGCTCGAGCGCAGCGGCCGCAGCCGGTGCAGTGCGGCTCGCCGTAGCGGTCCTGCTGGTAGTTGAACTTCCTGTTGTGCCGGTGGATGAGCCGCGCGGACGGCGTCGGCCGGAAGTTGTGGCCCCCCGCGACCTCAGCGAACTCCGCGAGCATGCACGAGTCCCACACGCGCTCTCGCCTGCCCTCGGCTCCGTCCAGGGAGACCCGATCCTGCACATCGAAGCAGTAGCAGGTCGGGCAAACGAGGTTGCAGGAGCCGCAACTGAAGCAGACCTCAGCCCACTTCTCCCACACCTTGCTCCGCATGGCCTGTTGGTAGATGCCAGGCAGATCACCGACGGGCGCGTCGATGGAGAGCCGGATCGCCGCTGCCTTCCGCTTGCGGAAGTCCTCCTCGAGCGATTCCTCGTAGACACCGGCCGGCGCCGCCGCCGTGAAGTAGTCCTCGAGCAGCTTGCGGCCCCGCTGGGTGCCGACGCGAACCGCGTAGCCGCCGACCTGCAGAGGCGTGAAGAAGAGGTCGAACCCCGACTCCACCTTGAGCGAGCCAACACTGGAGCAGAAGCAGTGCCCATCGGGCATGCAGTCGAAGCCCAGGATGATGGCATTCATCCGGCGCGCGCCGTAGTGCTCATCGAAGTACCTGCCCGCGAGGGTGTGGTCGATGCAGCGCAGGCCGGTGATGTCGCAGGGATGGACGCCAGCGAGGACGACCGGCGTGTCGTCCACCACGGCCTCCGCCTGAGGGGCCTCCCCGGTGAGCTGGAACCGCAGGAGCGTCTCGCGCTGTGGGAACACGAACTTCTTCGGAGGTAGCACTGTCCCCACCGCGAGAGGGCGGGCCTCGCTCCAGTCCTGGATGTCATCGAAGACGTGCCTGGGGCCTTTCTCCACGGGAGCCACGACCCGGTACTCGGCGATGAGCCGAGCCATGGCCTCCGCTAGCCCCTTCTCGTCGATCCTGTAGAGCTCCATCCGGGCTCTCCTCTCCTCCCTACGCGCCTCGGCGCCACAGCGCCGTTCTCTCACTCCGATTGCCTGAGGCCGCGGCACGCGCCGCAGAGCCCTATCAGCATATCCGGGGCAGAAGCTCGCCCCTGGGGAGATCCAGCCTCCGTCGCCCCCCAAACTCGCCCTCCAGCCAGACCCTCCCCGCCGAGGGCTCGGTCACGGCGCCCACGATGGCGGCGTCTCTCCCGAGATCGTTCGACTGCAGCACTGCCAGGGTCCTCTCGGCCGCCGCCGGGTCCACGACCAAGGCCATCTTCCCCTCGTTCGCGGCCTGCAGCGAATCCAGCCCCAGAAGCGCACAGGCGTCTCTTACGGTCGGACCCACGGGCAGGTCCTTCTCCCGGAGGCAGATTGTGACCCCCGACTCCGCCGCGATCTCGTTGAGAGTGGCGGCGAGACCGCCTCGGGTGGGGTCACGGAGACAGCGGAGGTGGGGGCCTACCGCCTCGGCAAGCTCGCCCACGAGGCCATTCAAGGCGGCGCAGTCGCTCCGAATGGGCGGGTCAAGGGGTAGCCCAGCCCTTGCGGCCATCACGGCTAGGCCGTGGTCCCCCAGGGTGCCGCTAACGAGAACGATGTCGCCCGCGCGAGCCCGATGGGAGCCCACGTCCACCCCTGGCAGCCGCTCCCCAACGCCGGTGGTCACAACGAACAGGTTGTCCGCGGCCCCGCAGCCCACCACCTTGGTGTCGCCGGCGACGATCGCGACGCCCGCCTCCCGCGCGGTGGTGTGCATGTCCGCCACTGTGCGGCGGAGGAGATCGACGTCCAGCCCCTCCTCGAGGATGAACGCCGCCGTCAGCCACCGCGGCCTCGCCCCCGCCATCGCCACATCGTTGACGGTTCCGCATACGGCGAGCTTCCCCAGAGAGCCGCCCGGGAACTCGACCGGGGTGACTACGAAGGCGTCCGTCGAGATGAAGAGGCCGGTGCCGTCCAGGGCGGCGGCATCCTGGCGTGGGTGAGCTGCGGCCTGGAATGGCGCGAAGACGTCATCGAGGAGGGCGTCGCCGGCAGATCCGCCGCCGCCGTGGGCGAGGAGGATCCTGCCGCCCGTGAGCGCCGCGGCCCGTGCTTCAGTTGTGATCCGCACCGGGTCTGCCATCCATGGCCTCCGGCCGCCCACTGAACTGGGAGCACCGTTGATGGGCGGCACTCCCACGGGAGCCCGCGCAACATGCGACCGGCCCTTCAGGCCAGATCATACAAGGGCTCTGTGAATTGTTTCACAAAGGTGCCGCAGGTCCTCCATTTGCCTGCTCACCCGCGGGAGAAAAGGGGCCAGCTACTCCTCCCTCTCCGGCTCGCTCGGGCGACCCAGCAGGCGCGACAACGGGTCGGCCGACTCGTCATCCTCCAGCCCTTCTGCCTCGGACAGCCGGTCGTTCGCATAGTCCTCATCGGAGTGCATCTTGAGCATGGTGCGGCCGACGTTGTCTCTGAGGCACTCCGCGAGCAGCGGGTCCTCCATCTCGAACCGCTCGATGTCCTGCTCCAGGCGCAGCAGCAGGAACTCCAGCTCGCCCATCTTCTCCTCGTCGGGAAGCCATAGGGGCGCGATGAAGGGGCCGAAGACGCGCTGGCTCTGGCGTCGGTAGAGGCCGAGATCGATGAGGCGCCGCTCCACCTCGGAGCACACGAACTCATAGGGGTCGCCCCTGACGTACCGAAACCGCCGCAGCCCCGCGACGAGGCGGTCCACGGCGATCCCCCGCTCCTCGAACTGCCTTCGCGTGCGGATGAGGAACCCCGCCCGCCCCCTATCGAGGGAGCGCTGCAGAGCCTCGAACACGGGCCCCACGGGGAAGCCGTCTCGTGGCTGGAAGTAGACTCGGTCGTACACCTCGAAGTTCCATCCGCGCTCGGACGTCACCGAGGCTTCCACGGCGCCGAGCTCGATGAGCTGCACGAGGCAGGCATAGACGATCTCCTCGGCCAGGCTCTTCTCGGACAGCGGCAGTTTGGCGAGGCAGGCCTTGCGGAATCGGGCGTCGGCCGGGGTGCGGCCGAAGATGGGGTCGGTCTTGCGCTCGGTCCACTCCTTGGCGAACTTGTGCCCGAACACGTAGACGAGGACATCGGCATGGACTTGAGGCAGGCTCATGGCAGCGCCGCCCTTCGTCGGTGAATGTACCGGATCGGCCCCTCAGCGGCAAGCCGACGGCCCGCGTCGGGCCGCCCCCGAGGCTTGCGGCACGGGCATTCCCTCGGTATACTTCCGTCGCTTGCGTGGCCTGGAAACCACGCTCTCCCGTTTGATGCGCCACTTACGGCGCGAATCCTGGCTGACTGCCCGGGAGGCTGCAACACATGCCGCACGTCACCATGAAGGAACTGCTCGAGGCCGGCGTGCACTTCGGCCACCAGACCCGCCGCTGGAACCCCAAGATGAAGCCCTACATCTACGGCGGGCGCAACGGCATCTACATCATCGACCTGCATAAGACTCTGCTGAAGATCGAGGAAGCCTACGACTTCGTCCGCAACACGGTCGCGGAAGGCGGCCGGGTCCTCTTCGTCGGGACGAAGAAGCAGGCTCAGGAGTCCATCCAGAGCGCCGCTGAGCGCTGCCAGCAGTACTACGTGAACCAGCGCTGGCTGGGCGGCATGCTGACGAACATGCAGACGATCCGCCAGCGCGTCCAAAAGCTCCGGGAGTGCGAGGAGATCATGGAGAGCGAGGAGTGGGATCTCCTCCCCAAGGCGGAGCGGCTCAACACCACCGCCCTGCGTGAGAAGCTCGAGAAGTACCTCACGGGCATCAAGGACATGGCCGGGCTCCCCTCGGTCATCTTCATCGTGGACCTCAAGAAGGAGCATCTGGCGGTCAGGGAAGCCCAGAAGCTGGAGATCCCCGTAGTCGCCATCGTCGATAGCAACTGCGACCCCGACGAGGCGACCCACCCCATCCCCGGCAACGACGACGCCATCCGCGCGATCCGCCTGCTGTCCAACCTGATGGCCGACGCCGCGTTGGAGGGGCTGCAGATCCGCGACAAGGAGTCTGCCGAGCGGGCAGCCGTCGAGGCCGCGGAGCGCCAGGAGGGACTGGACGACGAGGACATCGCGACCGATCCCGGGGCTGCCGAGGAGCCGACCATGGGCTACACGGCGGCCTACGGTGACGAGGATGACAAGCCCGAGGCGCCCGCCCCCGAGGTGGCCGCTCCCGTGGCGCCGCAGGAGGGCCGCACCCTACGGGTGGAGGCTGGCCCCGGCCAGCCCCTCGCCGGCCTGTCCAAGGCGCTCCAGGAAGAGGCTATGGACGACGAGGACGACGTCTGAGCGAATACCGCCCTGTTGGCGCCGTCCAGGACGCGGCCGCGGGCCGGATCGAGGCGTTGCGCCCAGGCCCATACCGATGATGAAGGAGAACGATCCATGGCCGTCACGGCTCAGCAAGTGAAGCAACTGCGCGACCGCACGGGCGTTGGCCTAGGCGACTGCAAGCGGGCCCTCGAGGAGTGCGGCGGGGACATGGAGGCGGCGATCCAGAAGCTGCGCGAGCAAGGTCTCGCCAAGGCCGCCAAGAAGGCCGGCCGCGAGACGCGCGAGGGTCGCGTCTACATCGTGGCGGCCGATGACGCCAGCAAGGCCGCCATGGTCGAGATCAACTGCGAGACCGACTTCGTGGCGCGCAACGAGCAGTTCGCCGCCCTGTGCACGGAGGTCGGATTGGCCGCCCTGAACGGCCCCGACGCCCTGTCGACGCCCGAGGAGCTGGGCGAGGTAATGGGCCCCGAGGGCCGCACGGTCGCCGCCGCCGTCCAGGAGACCTTCAACCGCATCGGCGAGAACATGCGGGTAGGGCGGCTGTGCAAGTTCGTGGCGACGGACAACGGAGTCGTCGGCTACTACCATCACTTCAACAACCGCGTCGGCGTCCTGGTCCACCTGGAGGCGGAGAAGCGGGTCGACGGTCTCGTCGCCATCGCCAATGAGGTCTCCATGCACATCGCCATGGCGAACCCCGAGGTCGTCGGCGAGGCTGACCTGGACCCGGCCCGGCTCGAGTCCGAGCGCCAACTGCTCATCGAGGAGGCCCGCAAGGAGGGCAAGCCCGAGGGCGCCCTCGAGAAGATCGTCAGCGGCCAGATGGCGAAGCAGCTCGCCGAGCGGTGCCTCCTGCTCCAGCCGTACATCCGCGACGAGAAGGGCAAGACCACCATCGCTCAGCACCTCGCCGCCCGGGCCAAGGAGATCGGCGTCGCCACCCCCACCGTCAAGGGCTTCGCCCGCTTCTCCCTCGACGAGTCCAGTGGCGACGAGGCCGCGGCCGACGAGTAGGTTGCGCGTGGAGCGGGAAGGAAGGACCCTGCTTTGAACCCGAACCCGGCCTACCGCAGGATCATGCTCAAGCTCTCGGGCCAGGCTCTCAGCGGCCGTTACGAGTATGGCATCGATCGCGAGATCGTCATGGGCATCGCCGCCACACTGAAGGCGCTCTGCGCCGAGGGCACTCAGATCGCGGTGGTGGTCGGGGCGGGGAACCTCCTGCGGGGCACCGAGGCGGCGCGCGAAGGCATGGACCGGGCGACGGCGGACTACGCGGGGATGCTGGGGACGGTCATGAACTCCCTGGTCATCCAGGACATGCTCGAGAGCATGGGCGTGGAGACCCGGGTGCAGAGCGCGATCACGATGAACGAGGTCGCCGAGCCATTCATCCGGCGGAGGGCGATGCGGCACCTGGAGAAGGGCCGCATCGTCATCTTCGCGGCGGGCACCGGCAACCCGTACTTCACGACAGACACGGCGGCGGTGCTGCGGGCGACGGAGATCGGCGCCGAGGTCATCATCAAGGCCACCAACGTGGACGGGGTCTATGACGATGACCCTCGCCGGAACTCCAACGCGAATCTCCTGACGGAACTCACCTTCACCGAGGCTCTGCACAAGGGCTTGAGGATCATGGACGCCACGGCCTTCTCGTTGGCGATGGAGAACGATCTGCCTATACTAGTACTCAACATCGGCGACCCGGAGAACATCCGAAAGGCCCTCCACGGAGAGCCTATCGGGACACTCGTAAGGGGGAAGACGAATGGTTGACGCGGTGACTAGCGAGGCGAAACGCAAGATGGAGGCAACGCTCGACGCCATCGCCGAGCGCCTCGGCGGTGTGCGGACCGGCACGGCGAACGCGTCACTACTGACCACCCTGAGCGTGGATGCGTACGGGACCCAGGTGAAGCTCCAGGAGCTTGCTACCGTCTCGGCGCCTGAACCGCGCCTCCTGATCGTCTCGCCCTTCGACCGAAACATCCTCGGGACGATCCAAAAGGCGATCCAGGCGGCGAACCTGGGCCTGAACCCTCAGTCCGACGGCAACCTGCTCCGCGTCCCCATCCCGGCCCTCACCGAGGAGCGGCGCAAGGAGATCGTCAAGGGCGTCCGGCAGATCGTCGAGGAGGGCAAGGTGGCCGTCCGCAACGTGCGGCGGGACGCCAATGACCAGCTCAAGAAGGCCCAGAAGGATGGGACCATCTCCGAGGATGACGCGAAGCGTGGCCAGGATGAGATCCAGCGGGTGACCGACAAGTATGTCGAGGAGCTGGATGCGATGGGCCAGGCCAAGGAGTCCGAGGTTATGGCCGTCTAGGGCTATCCCGATCGACAGGCGACCATATGGCTTCGAGCGCATCGAACGTACCGAATCATCTCGCGATCATCATGGATGGAAACGGGCGGTGGGCGCGGCAGCGCCTGCTGCCCCGGTCCGCGGGGCATCGCAAGGGCACCTCGACGGTACGGAAGATCGCCTACGCCTGTTCCGACCGCGGGGTCAAGGTCCTCACACTCTACGGCTTCTCCACGGAGAACTGGAAGCGCACCGGCGATGAGGTCGGGGCCCTCATGGGCCTCTACGAGCGCTCCGTGCGGAAGGAGCTGGGGGAGTTCCACCGACGGGGCGTCCAGTTCCGGGTCATCGGGCGGATCAACGAGTTCCCGCAACGGGTGCGAGACATCCTCCTCGAACACGTCGAGGCCACCAAGTCCAACTCCGATCTAATCCTCAACCTGGCGCTGAACTACGGCGGCCGCGCCGAGCTCGTCGATGGCGTCCGCGCCCTCGCGAGCAAGGTCCGAGCCGGGGAGATGGACCCGGACGAGATCAGCGAGGAGATGATCGGACGCTCGCTCTACACGGGCGACCTCCCCGATCCTGACCTCCTCATCCGCACCGGTGGCGACATGCGCTTCTCCAACTTCCTGCTCTGGCAGATCGCGTACACGGAGCTCTACGTCACCAAGACCCTCTGGCCCGACTTCGACGAGCCGGCGCTCGACGAGGCGTTCCGCACCTACGGGGCGCGGGAGCGGCGGTTCGGCGCGGTGGGGGAGAAGCTGCGGTGACGGGGCCGCGTACCCTCGCCGTGTTCGGGTGCTCGGGTTCCATCGGAACCCAGGCCCTCGAGGTCGCGCGCGCCCACCCGGATCAGCTCCGGGTGGCCTGCCTGGCCGCCGGCGGCAACGCGGACCTGGTTATCGAGCAGGCGCGGGAGTTCCGGCCCCACGCGATCGCCATGGCCGATCCCGCCGCCGCTGAGCGCGTCCGTGAGGCTGTAGGCGGCTTCTGTGAGGTCGGCGCGGGCCGCGAGGCGGTCGAGGCCCTGGCCGAGCATCCCGAGGCTGAGGTCCAGGTCCACGCGATCACCGGTATCGCCGGGCTCCGCCCCATGCTGGCGGCCCTGCGGCGCGGGCGACACGTGGCCTTCGCCACCAAGGAACCCCTGGTGGCGGCGGGCGAGCTGGTGCTTCAGACCGCGCGCGAGGGGGGCGGCCGCCTGGCCCCCATCGACTCCGAGATCTCCGCCCTCTGGCAGTGCATGGGCGGGCCGAGCGGCTCGGGCCGTGGGGTGCGCCGGATCCTGCTCACCGCCTCGGGAGGCCCCTTCCGCACGTGGGAGAGGGAGCGCATCGAGGCGGCGACGGTGGCTGAGGCGCTGAACCATCCCACGTGGAGCATGGGCGCCAAGATCACGGTCGACTCCGCCTCCCTCATGAACAAGGGGCTCGAGGTCATCGAGGCGATGCGGTTCTTCGAGGCGCCGCTGGACCGCATCGCGGTCATCGTGCATCCTCAGAGTATCGTGCACTCGATGGTGGAGTTCGATGACGGATCGGCCCTGGCGCAGATGGGTCGGCCCGACATGCGGCTGCCGATCCAGTACGCGCTCCTCGCCCCCGCCAGGCCGGCCAACCCCTTCGATCACATGGACTGGGGCGCGGCCATGGCGATGGAGTTCGAGCCCGTCGATGCGGAGCGGTTCCCGTGCCTCGATCTGGCCTACCGGGCCGCGCGTCTGGGCGGAACGGCGACGACGGTGCTGAACGCGGCCAATGAGGTCGCGAACGCGTCGTTCCTCGAGGGGCGCATCCCCTTCGGAGCGATCGCCCGGACCGTCGAGCACGCGCTGACGGGCCACGAGGTCCGGCCGGCGGACACCTTGGAGGCCGTCGAGTCGGCGGACGCGTGGGCCCGGAGCCGCGCGCAGCGGTACATTCAGGATCACGAAGATCGGGAGGTGACGGCGTGAGAGCTCTGCGCGCGATCCTGGTCGGGCTGACGGCAGCCGGCCTGCTCCTCGGGCTCGGGGGCTGCAACCAGCCGCCACCGCCGCCGCCCACGGAGCTGACGGCCGAGGCCCAGGCCCCCTTCGGCGAGGGAGGCGTCCGGCTCGCCTGGAAGCCCATCGACAGCGAGCTCGGGCTCACCGAGCTGCTCCTCGAGCGTCAGGATTACGACGGCGCCGTCTCGCCGGAGACCCTCGCCAGCCTCGACCCCACGGCGGTGGAGTACATCGACGACTCCGCGAAGCCGGGCGTCCGCTGGCAGTACACCCTCAAGGGCCGGCGGGACCCGAACGCGGAGCCGACGGTCATCGCCGTCTACGCCCTGGGCCGCACCGCTGACGATGAGGAGCCTCCCGCGCCCCCCACGAGCCTCGAGGCCGAGGACCGGGCCCTGGATCAGCCGTCGGGCATCAACATCTCCTTCGAGCCCTCGCCCGATGAGCTGGGCGGCGCGGAGGATGTGGTCGCATACCGCGTCTACCGTGTCACGGCATCCAACGGCGAGAAAGGCGACCTCATCGCCACCCTGCCGGCGCAGGTGACGCGGCACGTGGATGAGGATGTCACCGTCGGGCAGGCCTACAGCTACCGAGTGACGGCTCACGACGGCGTGAACGAGTCCGAGGCGGCCCTCTCCGAGGTCGTGGTCGTCGTCGACAACGCGCGCGATGTGCTCGTGGCGACGCTCCTGAACTATCTGCGGACCATCCTCGCCCTGGCCTTCACCCTCGGCCTCGCCATCATGGCCCATGAGTTCGGGCACATGATGCTCGCCAAGTGGTCGGGCATGAAGGTGGACGAGTTCGCCATCGGGTTCGGCAAGGCGATCTGGAGTCGGGAGACGCCCGATACCCTGTACACCCTGCGGCTGGTCCCCCTGGGCGGCTTCGTGCGGATCCGCGGAATGACGCCCGAGGAGGTCGACGATCCCGATGGCCTGTACGCCAAGCCGGTCCTCGCGCGCTTCCTCGTGATGGTGGGCGGGGCCGCGTTCAACGTGATCCTCGCCTTCGTCCTCTATGCCGCGATCGCGTCCGTCTGGTCACCCGGATCCCAGGTGCAGATCGACCGAGTGCGCGACGGAAGCGTCGCCGCGGCCGCGGGGCTGGAGCCCGGGGATCTCCTCATCGCCGTCGATGGCCGCAGATACGCGGGCCACGTCCAGACCATCGGCGCCATCGCCCGGAGCCCGGGCCGCGAGATCGAGCTGACCGTTCGCCGGGGCGAGGAGACGTTCAAGGTGCCCGTCGTCCCCGAGGCGACCCCGGCGGGGCGCATGGAGTCGCTGCTCTATGCCCTGGATGACCCCACGGTCCGAGGCATCATCGGGATCGACAACAAGCCGGTGCCCATCGAGCGCACCCTCAACCCCATCGAGGTGCTCTCCTGGGCGGGCCGGCACGTCCGCGAGGGCATGGGGAGCCTCACGGTGCTCCTCACGAAGATGATCGCCCGGCCGGAGACGGCGAAGGACTCCGTCGGCGGGCCGATCATGATCGCCCAGGCCGTGCATGAGGTGCAGCAGGAGGGGGTGGAGCAGATCATCGGGCTGACAGCCTATCTGAGCCTCTGCTTCGCCTTCTTCAACCTGCTGCCCATCCCCATGCTGGATGGCTCCAAGGCGATCATCGTTCTCGTCGAGGGGATACGGGGCCGGCTGTTCGACAAGGAGCGGGAGGCCATGTTCCACTTCGTCGGCCTCGTCGCCCTGCTCATGCTCGCCTTCTTCGTCGCCTACATGGACGTGAGCCGCATCACGGGGAACGGGTGGGTGCAGTGATGGCCGGAGGAGGGCCGCCGCCTCGCCGCTCCACCCGCCGCGTGGCCGTGGGCGAGGTGCCTATGGGCGCCAACGCGCCCGTGGTGGTGCAGACGATGACGAACACCCGCACCGAGGATACCGATGCCACCCTGGCGCAGATCGGGCGGGTGGCCGACGCCGGCAGTGAGATCGTGCGGGTGGCGGTGCCCGATCACCGGTCGGCGCGGGCGCTGGCGGAGATCGTTGAGCACTCGCCCATCCCCGTAGTGGCCGATATCCAGTTCAGCGCCGAGCTCGCCATCCGCTCCATCGAGGCGGGCGCGGCCAAGGTGCGCATCAACCCCGGGAACATCGGCGGGGCCGAGAAGGTGCGCCGGGTGGCCGATGCGGCGAAGGCCGCGCGGATCCCCCTCCGCGTGGGCGTGAACTCCGGCAGCGTGAGCGAGGAGGTGCTCGCCCGCTTCGGTGGCGCGACGCCCGAGGCTCTGGTGGAGAGCGCCCTCGACGAGGTGCGGGTGCTGGAGCGATGCGGCTTCGAGGACATCGTCATCGCGATCAAGGCCTCGGACGCCCCACGGACCATCACCTCGTGCCGGCTCCTCGCCGAGCGCTGCGACTACCCCCTGCACCTCGGGGTGACCGAGGCCGGCCCGCCCCGCACGGGAACGGTGAAGTCGGCGTATGCCCTGGGCGTCCTGCTGCGTGAGGGCATCGGCGACACCCTGCGAGTCTCCCTTACGACCGATCCCGAGGAGGAGGTCCGCACGGCGTGGGACATCCTTGCGGCGGTCGGAGTGCGTCAGCGCGGGCCGCAGATCGTCTCCTGCCCCACCTGCTCGCGGTGCCACATCGACATGATCCACCTCACGGAGCAGGTCGAGAGGGCGCTGCGGGAGGTCTCCGTCCCCATCACCGTCGCGGTCATGGGCTGCATCGTGAACGGCCCGGGCGAGGCGCGGGACGCCGATGTGGCGGTGTGCGCCGAGAAGGGCGGAGGCGTCATCAGCCGGCGGGGCGAGGTGCTCAAGCGGGTGCCCCAGGAGGGTCTGCTGACCGCCCTGATGGAGGAGGTCAGAGCGGTGGAACGCGAGCGGCTCGGCGAGGAGGCGCGGCAGTGAGCGACGCCACGCTGGTGGAGCCCGTAACGATCCGCAAGGCTCAGATTGGCGACGTGGCCGCTATCTCCGCCCTCGTCGGGCGGTTCGCGGCCCTCAACCTGATGCTTCCACGCTCTCCCGCGAGCCTCTTCGGCGCCCTCCGGGACTTCTTCGTGGCGACGGACGCGTCGGAGAGGCTCATCGGCTGCGCCGCGCTGGCGATCATGAGCGGCGACCTCGCGGAGGTGCGCTCGCTCGCTGTCGAGCCCGAATCTCAGGGGCTCGGGCTGGGGAGAAGGCTCGTGGGGGCCGCCATGGACGAGGCTCGCCAGCTCGGCCTCCCCAAGGTCTTCGCCCTCACTCGGGCGCCGGGGTTCTTCGAGAAGCTCGGCTTCGAGCACACGGACATGAAGGCCCTGCCCCAGAAGGTCTGGACCGACTGCATCCACTGCCCCCTCTTCCCCGACTGTGACGAGGTCGCGCTGATCCGGGAGCTGTGATGAAGGGGAGCGACGGCCGAGAACTGCCAGAGACCCGGGGCGGCTCCCGCTGGATCGCCATCGGCCTGCTCCTCCTCCTGCCGTGCGTCCTGCTCGCGCCCGTGCTGGGCGGCCAGTGCCTCGTCCCCGCCGCCTACCAACGGGCGCTTCTGCCTTGGGGGGAGCCGCTTCCCGAGGGGCTGTCGTGGAACGCCCTGATGGCCGACGCGGTGCTCCAGTACTACCCGTGGCGGCACTTCGCCCACGCGGCCCTGCGCGAGGGGGAGGTCCCGCTGTGGAACCCCCACCAGCTCTGCGGGATGCCCTTCCTCGCGAACGGCCAATCCGCGGTCCTCTACCCGCCGAACGTCCTGTTCTGGCTCCTGCCCGTGGGCTACGCCTTCGGCGTCGGAGCCGTGCTGCACCTCATGGCGGCGGGGCTCTTCACCTACGGTTTCGGTCGGCGAGCCCTCGGCCTCAGCCGGAGCGGCGCCTGCCTGGCGGGCGTCGCCTACCAGCTCTCCGGCTTCCTCGTCGCCTGGACCCCCATGACGGCGGCGATGAACTCCATGGCCTGGATCCCCGGCCTGCTCCTCGCCACCTACGGCGTCCTCGAAGCTCCACGCGCGGGGCGGATCGCCCTCCTGGCAGCGGCGGCGGGGGCGGCGGTGCTGGCCGGGCATCTCCAGTTCGCCTACTACGGGTTCCTCATCGCCCTCGCCTACGGCCTCACCGCCGTGGCCATCCGGCTCCGCCTGCGTCAGGCGCGCGAGGCGCTGGCGGGGGCGGGAGCCCTCCTCGCCGGCGTCGGGATCGGCTTGGCCGTGAGCGCCGCGCAGCTCCTGCCCACCATGGAGCTGGCGAGCGTGAACCACCGCCCGGCCGAGAAGACCGGCGAGGCCCTGGAGTTCGCCCTACGGTGGTCCATGATGGGCGAGTTCGGGCCCCTCGTGGCGGGCCTGTTCTCGATGGCGCCCTTCGGCAACCCGTCCCGAGGCACGTGGGTGCTCTTCCCGCAGAACTACGCCGAGATCTGCGGCGTAGTCGGGATCGCCACCGTCGCCCTCGCGGCGGTGGGAGTGGCCGTGAGCCGATCGAGGGACCGTTGGTTCCTCCTGGCCGTGGCGCTCGTCGCCGCCTTCGTCGCCCTGGGCACGCCCGTCGCCAGCCTCCTCTACTGGGCGCTGCCGGGGTTCTCGCGGTTCGCCGGCCTGCCGCGCATCCTGTGCCTCTGGAGCCTCGCCGTGGCGCTTCTCGCGGGGATGGGGCTCGACGCCCTCGCCGTGGCGCGCGGGGACCCCAGCGCCCGCCGCATCGCGGGTGTCACCGGCGCCGTCGCCTGCGGGGTGATGGCGCTGGCCGTCGCCTGGAGCGCCCGCTCGGTCTTCACGGTTCTGCCTGTGGCGAGGGACCTGGTGCTGCCGGACCTGATGACCTTCGGGCTCATCCTCGCCGTTGCCCTCGTCGGCATCCTGGGCTGCCTGCGCGTCGCCGATCCGCGCATCCTCATCGTGGTGGTGGCGGCCGAGCTGCTCCTCACGGGCTACGGATACAACCTCGCCGCCCCCGCCGAGCGCGTCTTCGACGAGCCGCCCGTGATCGCCGCGGCCCGTGGCGCCGTTGCGGGTCCGGGGCGGGTGATGACCCTCACGAGGGAGTGGGACTTCCTGGGGCCCGACGAGGCGGCCCTGCCTCCGAACATGGCCACCGTCTTCGGACTGCGGGACGTGCAGGGCTACGACTCCCTCATGCCACGCTGGGCCAAGCACGGGGCTTTCGTGGCGGGCGGCCCGCCGTCGCCGGCCATCAACGGCAACATGGTGCTCATGGGCGAGCCGGGGCTCGACGGCCTCGATCCCCACGGCCTCGCCGAGCGCGGCGTCTCCCTCTTCATCGCGGGTCGCGCCATGGCCGCGGAGCTGGAGCGGCAGGGCCTCTGCGTGCCCGTCGGCGGCGTTGAGGCGACCGTGTTCCTCGCCCCCAACGTCGCCCCCAAGCCCGTGCCGACCCACGACGGCCCGAACCGCATGGCCGTCGAGCCATGCCTCTCGGACGGGCCGGCCCTCATCCGCGAGACGTACGCCCCCGGCTGGCGCGTGCGCGACGCGAGTGGGGCCCTCGTGGCCTACGGGCTGGACGAGTCGACGGGCTTCATACGGCTGCCCGAGGAGCGGCGCGAGGAGCGGCTCACCGCCTCCTACGAGCCCTCGAGCTTCGGCGTAGGCGGGTTCGTGAGCGGGGTCGCCGTGTCGGCGCTCAGCGGATGCCTCGCCTTCGCGTGGATGGCTCGGCGGAGGCGGTCCGTGTGAGCGGGAAGCGTCGCCGCGAGCCGACCGCCGAGCCACGCGACGCCCGCGGGGACCGAGCGGGCTGGATCGTCGCGGCCTACCTGGCGGTCCTGCCGCTGCTGTTCGTCGGGCGCGGTGCGCTGACCGATCGCGTGACGGCGCCCCTGGACGCCCTGCTGGTCATGGACCCCTGGCGGATCACCTCGGCGCGGGAGTTCCCCGAGTTCGAGGCAGTCCAAGCGCCGCTCCTCGACTGCGTCACCCAGTATCTCCCGTGGCGGACGGCGGCGAAGGAGGCCCTGGCCCAGGGCGAGCTGCCCCTCTGGAACGCCCACGCCTTCGGCGGCTACCCCTTCGTGGCGAACCACCAGTCGGCGGTCTTCTACCCGCCGAACCTCGTCTTCTGGCTGCTCCCCCTCTCCGTCGCCTACGACGTCTCCGCCTACCTGGCCCTGCTGCTGGCCGGAGCCTTCGCCTACGGGCTCGCCCGCGACCTCGGCGTCTCGCGGCTCGGGGCGTGCATGGCGGCGACGGGCTTCGTCGCGTCGGGCTACATGACCGCCTGGCTCTGCTACATGGGCCCGGTGAACAGCTTCCCCTGGACGCCCCTCGCCCTCTGGATGCTTCGCAAGCACCAGCGGGAGGGCGGGTGGCGGCCGCTCGCGGGGCTCGCCCTGGCCGTCGCCATGGCATGCCTGGGGGGGCACGCCCAGTCGGCTGTCTATGGCCTCGGCGCCGCCTTCGCCTACGCCGTGTTCCTCCACTGGGGCCGCCGAGGAGAGGCCCGGGGCTCGTGGATCCCCGCTGCTGGCGCCGCCGCTCTCGGCCTGGCCGCCGCGGCGATCCAGCTCCTTCCCACCCTCGAGCTCGCCCGCTCGAACTACCGGCTGCTCGCCGGGAACACGCCCCCACGCGGGCTGGTGGCCGGCCAGCTCAACTCCCTCATCGCCCCCCAGGCCCACGGGCACATCAACTGGCTCAACGAGTATGGCGGCGCCTTCGGGTTCCACAACTACGTGGAGACCTGCGCCTACGTCGCCCTGGTCCTCGTCTGGCTGGCGGCAGTGGCGCTGCTGGCGGGGGAGGGGAGGGACCGCTGGTTCTTCGGGGGACTGGCGGCGACCGGCGTGGTCCTCGCATTGGAGGGGCCCCACCAGTCGGCGCTCCACGCCGCGCTGCCCCCGCTCCGGCAGATGTCGAACGTGGGCAGGGCCGTATGCCTCTACGGGCTGGCGACGCCGCTGCTCGGCGGCCTCGGCTACGACACCCTGCGCCGGATGGACTGGAGCGACGAGAAGCGCCGGTCGCGCCTCGCCGCCGGCGGCCTGATCCTCCTGATGGCGAGCGCCCTCGCCGTCTCCGTGAGCTTCAGCCGGGCCGCGGTGGTGGGGGAGAGCGGGGCAGCCGCCGTCGTCGCCCAGCGCATGGCGCCCGTCTACCGCTCCCTCTACTGGGCGATCGCCCTCGTCATCCTCCTTGCCGGCCTGACGCTCCTCGCCCGACGGACCCAGCATCGCGGCGTCACGGTCCTCATCGCGGTCCTGCTCTTGGCCGATGTCCTCGCCTTCGCCGGCCGCTTCCAGCCCGCCACGGATCCGCGGCTGCTCACCTACGAGCCCCCCGTCCTGAGGGACCTGGCGCGGGTGACGGGCCGGGACTACCGGATGTACGCCCTCCCACCGCCCGCCGACGAGAACCCCATGGCCTACCTCCACCCGAACCTGCCCACCCTCGCGGGCCTGCGGGACGCCGACGGGTACGAGAGCCTCTACCCGCTCCAGGCCTACCGGCCGCTGAAGCTCCTCCGGGACGGCTCCCCGGCCCAGCGCAGGGAGGCCCTCGATCAGCTCGCCGTCCGCGCCCTCTACTCGCGCGCCGACCCGTCCACTCGCTACGGCGGGGTGGAGGCGACGCGCTCGGCGCTCATCTACACCAACCCGACGGCTTGGCCCATCGCCTTCCACACCGACACGGAGCGGCTCCCCGACGCGCCGCCCGAGCCCGCCTCGGTCCGCTGGATGACGAACGCCCGGCGCTTCACGGATGGCGGGGGGTGGGTGTGGCTGGGCGAGACATGCTTCTCGGGCTGGCGCGCCTACGCCGATGGCGAGCCGACGCCACTGGAGCGGCCATCCATGTACCGGTGGCGGGCGCGCGGAGGCGGCGTGACGGACTTCGTCTATGAGCCCGGCAGCTTCGGCGTGGGCGCCTTCCTCACGCTCATGGCCACTCTGGTGGCGGCCATGGGGTTGGGGTATCTTGTTCCGCGGAGGTTGGCGCGCCGTGCGGCTACCCGCAAAGCAGCTCATCGGTAAGACCCCCGCCGAGCAGCGAGCGGGCGTCCTCGACGTGATCCGGAAGCGCGCGCTCCTGGCCGCCCTGATCGTCGCCGTATGCCTCCGCCTCGTCGGCATTTCCTGGGGGCTGCCGGGCGCCGCCCACTCCGACTCCTACCATCCCGACGAGGGGACCATCTACGGCCACGCGGCGAACATGGCCGACACGGGCGACCTGAACCCCCACTTCTTCAACTACGGCTCCCTGCCCATCATGCTCTCGGCGGTGATCCTCAAGCTCTCCGGCGCCTACGTCCCCCAGCGGATCGCCATGGGGCTCGCGGCCCTGCGCCTGCTCTCCGTGGTGGCGGGGGTGGTGACGGCGTGGCTCGCGGCGTTCATCGCCGGGCGGCTGTTCCGGGGAGGCTGGGCGCCGGCCATCGCCGCCTTCGGGGTGGCCGTCGCGCCCCTCGCTGTGGTGAACTCCCACTACGCCACGGTGGACGCCCTCGCGGCGTGCCTGCTTACCGCGAGCTTCGCCTGCGCGGTGCGGATCCTGGATGAGGACTCCCGCCGCTGGTATCTCCTCGCCGGGCTCCTCGCTGGGCTCGCCGCCGCGAGCAAGTACGTGGGCATCCTCGCCGTGCTGCCCCCGCTGGCGGCCCACGCGATCCGGTGCGGGAGCCTGCGGTCCCTCGTCCGGAGCGCCGCGCCGCTCGTGGTCATCGCCGGGGCCGCGATCGGATTCCTCATCGGCTGCCCCTACTCGGTGCTCGACTCGGCCGCCTTCCTCCGCGACGTGGGCTTCGAGATGCGGCACGTGCGGGAGGGCGCGACCACCTACCTGATGGGCCAGGCCCCCCTGGAGTACTTCGCCCTCCAGGTGCTGCCGTGCGCCGTGACGATGCCGCTGCTCTGCGTGGCGGCCATCGGCCTCGCCTTCGGCGTGGCGACATGGCGTGCGCGGGGGGCGCTGCTCGCGGGCTGGTTCCTGCTCCTGACACTCGCCCACGGCGCGGGGCAAGAGATCTTCGTCCGGTACGCCATGCCCCTGGTCCCCCTCCTCGCCGTGGCGGTGGCCGGCCTGGTGGCCCCCCTGGACGCCCCCGAGGCCCAGGGGTTGCTGTCCCGGCCCTTCCAGCGGTACGGCGCCTTGGGCGTCGTCACCCTCGCCCTGGTGTGGGCGGGGCTAACCTCGTGGGCGAACGTCGCCCTCATGGAGCGGCCCGACACGCGCGACCAGGCGGCCTTGGACCTCCTGCCCGAGATGAGCGAGGGCGGTAGCCTGGGGATGCACGGCCTGCCCTGGTTCCACACGCCGCCGCTGCTGCATGTCAACGGAGGCCCCCACTACCCCGAGCGGGTCTACTTCGCCGCCGCCGAGGAACTGGGGATCGAGCTCACCATCACGGGCTGGAATGTCGGGGTGCTCGAACTCCGCGCGCCCGAGTGGTTCGTGGCGAGCGAGTTCGACTACCACTTCCCCTTGCTCACCGAGAAGCCCGAGGCGGTCGCCTTCTACGCCGCCCTGGATGACGGATACGCCCTGGAGCGCGTCTACTCGGAGCCGCTGCGGGCGGGGCCCATCCGGTTCGAGCGGCCGCGGTTGCACGATTGGCGCTATGTGAGCCCCGACATCCGCGTCTACCGGCTCGACGAGGAGGCCGGCCGATGAGCCCTCGGGAGAAGCGCCGGGCGATCGCCGCCGCCTTTGGGCTGGCCGTCCTCCTCTCTTTGCCCTACCTCGCCGCCCTGGGCGTCACCCCGCCCGAGCGCGCCTACATGGGCCACATCTGGAACCCCGATGAGCCGAACGTCTACTACGCGTGGATGCGCCAGGCCGCCGAGGGCCGGTTCTTCCTCGAGGACCTCTTCACCACCGAGCCCCAGGAGGGCCGGTTCACAAACCCCCTCTGGATGGCCCTCGGCCGGGTGTCCGCCATCCACCGCGACGCCGTGCCCTGGGTCTACGCCGCCGCCCGGCTCCTGTGCGCCGCCGGCCTGTTCTACTCCCTCTACGCCTTCGTCGCGGCCTTCGGGGCCACTCGGCGAGTGCGCTGGGCGGCGATGCTCCTCGGGGCCACCGCCTCGGGCCTGGGCTGGCTGGCGCCCCTCATCGCCCCCGCCCTGCCGCCGGACCTGACCCTCTACGGCGTGGATGTGGGCCTCTCGGCCCGGGGCGGCGTGGTGCGCGATGACCTGATGATGCCCGAGACGAACACCTTCGCGAGCGCGCTGCTGCTCCCCCTATTCAGCTTCTCGATGACGCTGTTGCTCTGGCTGGTCCTCACGGCGTGGCGCGCCCTCCGGAACACCGACTTCCGGGCCGCGGCGTGGTCGGGCTTGATCGGCCTGCTCCTCGGCGGCGTCCACACCTACGACATGATCCCCGCGCACCTTCTCTGGGGCGCCCTCATCGTCGTGGTGACCGCCCTGGGCCGGGCGACGTGGCGTACCCTCGCGGCCTACGCCGTCTTCGCCGTCGTCTCGGCGCCCACGCTGCTCTACCAGGTGTTCGCCTTCCGCAACGATCCCGTCTTCCAGGAGAAGGGGATGACGATCACCGCCAGCCCGCCGCTGCTGAGCATCGCCTTCTCCTTCGGGCTGCCGCTCCTGCTGGCCGTGGCGGGGGCCATCCTCGTGCTGCGGCGGAGGGAGTGGCAGTGGCTCCCCGTCATCTGCTGGGCCGTGGTCACCATCGCCGCCGCCTACCTCCCCAACCTGTCCTTCCAGCGGAAGATGATCGAGGGCGCCCACCTGCCCATCGTGATCCTCGCCGCCATCGCGACGGTCCGGTGGCTGCCCCACCTGAAGGCTCCACGGGTGAGGGGGCATCGGCTGCGCTCGAAGGTGGCGATGGCTGCCGTCATCCTCGCCTGCCTGCCCTCGGCGGCGTACTTCCTCGTGGGCCGGTGCATGGACAGCGTCGTGACGAACAACATGAACCGGGCCAGCGCCGCCTTCATGCCGCCGTACACCCTGAGCAGGGATGACGTCGCCTGCGCCCTGTGGCTCCGCGACGAGGGTGAGCCCGGCGCCGTCGGCTGCCTCTCCATGCTCGGGAGCTATCTCCCCGGCATGACGGGGCGCAAGGTGTGGGTGGGCCACTGGGCCGAGACGCTCCGCTTCCCGAGCAAGCTGAACAGCGCCTTCGGGCTCCTCATCGTCCCCATGCCCAGCGAGGCGCGGAAGGTCCTCGACGCATGCCGCTACGTGGTGGACGGCGAGTTCGAGCGCGCCATCCGTGGCGATGGGCAGGACCCCCGGGTCACGGCCCGAGAGTCGGGGTACGAGCTGGTGCCCGTGTACTCATCGGGCGAGTCGGTCGTCTACGAGGTCCGCCCTAACCCTCCCAGCCAGCCAGCCGAGCCATGAGCCACCAGAACGCCCGGCCCTTGTTCAGGCAGTTCTCGTTCGAGGTGTGGCCGCACTCGTCGATGCCGTAGTGCTCATGCTCGTGGGGGTAAACGTTGCCGTTGAAGGTGTCCGTCGCCTCATCGCCGTCATACCAGCAGTCGATGTCCGCGAAGTCGAAGAGCGCCTTGCCCTTCTCCCGGCAGAACTCCCGGATCTGCTCGTTCCGCTGATGCCGGTTCCAGCCGCCCTCGCCTCGGCCCTGGGCGTTGCCGGTCATGTAGATGAAGGTGACGCCGGGCCGCGCCTCCTCGAAGGAGGCCATCGTGTCCAGGTAGCGCTGGGTCTCCTCCACGGGGTTGCTGTCCTGCTGGCAGCACCAGGACCACAGCGAGACATTGATGCTCGGGTTGCGCTCGAGCACCGAGTGGGTCGCCCGCATGCCATCGTCCGCCGCCCAATACAGGTCGGGAGTGACGTAGCTCTCGGCCTCCTGGCCATCGAAGAGGCACAGGGCACCGGCCTCGGTGGGCAGCGAGCGGTCGCCGATCGAGACGGCCAGTCGGGGGTCGCGCTCGGCGAGCATCATGAGGCCCGAGGTGATCTGGCCGCCGTGGGAGGTATGGGCGTAGTGGATGCGCAGCTCCCGCTGGGCGGCCTCGATCCACTCGTCGGGGATGGCGTCGATGTCCAAGCAGGTGTGGTCCGCGACGATGGCGCCCGTCTCCGCAGCCGGCTGGGCGGCGAGGGCGGCGCTGACAAGGTTCTGGCCCACCGGCGCCCGCGCGCTGTCGGGCTCCTCGCGAGCGCAGCTCACGACGATCGACACGATGAGAAGCAGCAGCACAGCCGAGATGAACCCTTTCATGCTGACGAGTCCCCTTTCAGTCACGAGCGCCGCGCATACATGGGGCGAGTGTGCGCCAGACGGCTTCCTCCCACCTTCAGCCGCCGCGACAAGCGTTTCGTAACGGCGCCGGGCCATTCGGCCAACCCTCTGGAGAGCCGCGTATGGGGTTCCGAGGGGCGCGCCCCTCGGCGGGGTGCGGGGCGGAGCCCCGAGTCCTGACGGCCCCGGCTCTACGGCTGCCACTCCGCGCTGGCGGCTCGGCGGGCCGCAGCGGCCTCCCACGCGATCTCCCGGTTCTTCGCCACGCGTTGGCGCCGGGCGGGGTGAGGAGACGCTCACGTAGTCCTGACCCAGGGCCGTGCGCCCAGGCAGGCCTGCAACCATCGGCGGTTGTGAGGCCTGCCAAGCCCCCGCTGCTGTGCCGAAGGTGCCGCTCCGTTCCGCCCGAAAAG
>DBQI01000039.1:0-123341 GCA_002305165.1 Armatimonadetes bacterium UBA1398 | reverse complement strand
AGCGAGCGGCAGAACCCACAGAGCCGCCAGGCGGTCCTGCGCCAACCTCGCCTCCCTAGCCGTGCGGCCCCAACGCGGATACACTGGGGCGAGCAGTACAGCCAAAGGAGGGCTTTTTGATGAGGAGTCGCGAGATGCGTTCATACTGGGCCTTGGCGCTCTGCCTGGCCATGGTGGCGGGGTCCCTGTTCGTGCTATCGAGTTGCAGCAAGCCGCAGGAGGAGCTGCCGGTGATATCGGCGCCTATCGCGCCGCCGCCCGCGCCCGCTGCCGAGGAGTCCGAAGCCGCGGAGAGCGCGGCCGTGGAGGAGGAGAGCGAGAGCGCCGCGACTGAGGAGCAGGAGGCGGTTATCGAGGTCTCCTACGGCGAGGAGATCGAGGTCACCGACTACCTGGTGGAGGGCAAGACGACCATCGTCGACTTCTTCAGCGAGTTCTGCCCTCCGTGCGTGGCGCTCGCCCCGAAGCTCCACGAGCTGGCCGAGTCGAGTGAGGACATCAACCTGGTCATGGTCAACATCAACCGCCCCGACGTAGAGGGCATCGACTTTGAGTCGCCTGTCGCGCGGCAGTTCGAGCTGTCGGGCATTCCGCATCTGCAGGTCTACGGGCCGGACGGCGCCCTGGAGGCCGAGGGGGACGCCGCCATGGACATGGTCGAGAAGATGCTCCCGTAGCGCTCGCACGTCATGATCGGGGCGGTGACGCCTCCCGCCCCGACGCGCTACATCCGAATGTCCGGGATCGGGTCGTCCTCGGGACGGTACACGTAGGGCGTCACGAAGAGATACACGTTCTCGACCATCACCGTGCGGCGCACCTCGGGGATCATCCCGGGTGGGATGGGCCCGCCCTGCCACTGGTTATCCACTCGCATGCGCCTCAGGCCGCCGATGGCGATGGTCTGGCCGTTGTGGGCTCGCACTACCGCGCCATGCTCCAGAGTCTCGATGATGGGGAAGCCTGTGCCCCCGGGGGGACCCGTTGTGCCCACCTGGCGGGAGAACCGTGGCGATAGGTACATGGTTACGCTGTTGTCCGCGTTGACCCGCGGCAGCACAAGCAGGCTCGTCTCCAGGTTCGAGTAGATGACATCGTACGTTGTCACGATGTTCCCGAACCGGTCATAGCCGCGCACGGGGATGAAGCTCGGCTCAACGTTGCGGACCCCGATGAAGGCGGGTAGGCCAGACTCGGTCATAATGCTCACCGTCTGGTCCTCGTAGCCCCGGCTCTCCTGGTGGAACAGGTTGAGCGCCATCCCTATATCGCCCATCGTGAAGCTGAGGTTGGCCCCGGCGCCGAGGCTCCCCACCTGGCCGCCCGCCTGCATGGACGGCCCGAAGGCGACCCACTGCAGCCCGTTGCCGCGGTCGAAGATCTCCGGAGTGGAGATCGCGTGGAGCTCGATGCGCACCATGGGGGCCGGCTGGTCGATGAGCCGGAGGAACTCCAGGGTCTCGTCGATGGCGTCGGGCGTGCCCCGGAGCACGATGGCGTTAGGCTCCACCAGGGCCACGGCCTCGCGCAGCCCCTCGGGCCGGAAGGGCTCGAAGCCCCCCTGTCCGCCCATCTGGATGTTCACCGGGATGTACGGGGCGGGTCCACCCACCAGCCAGCTTCCGCGTCCGCCGCGAAAGCCTCGGGGCCCCTGCACCAGATCGCCCAGAGGGTCGCTCACGGAGTACCCGCCGAGCCGCGCCACCAGGCTCTGGCAGTCGAGGGCCAGGCACTGATACACCTCGGAGGCCAGCTCCTCCCTCTCCGCCGGCGCTTCCGCGCCACCGCCTCCTCCCTCGTAGCCCATGAGCTGGGCGGAGGAGCCGGCGCCCAGAATCGGGAAGATCAGGGCGAGGGACAGGGCGAGCCATCGCATGGTGTGGACCCCCTCGGGATTCCGGGACTCGTCACGCTCGAGCCCATGCTAACAGAGACGGCTGTGGGTGGCGGAGAGTCCCATAGCTTCTGACCCCGCACGTGTCACGGGGTTTCACTCTAGGGGAGGTGCCTTCTCGGCCATGGCGAGCGAATCGGAGAGGGAGCGCGTCCAGCAGCTTCAATCGGAGCTCAGGGAGCACGCCTACCGCTACTACGTCCTCGACGAGCCAACGATCAGCGATGCGGAGTACGACCGGCTCTTCCGCGAGCTGCAGGAACTCGAGGCGCGGCGCCCCGACCTGCGGACGCCCGACTCTCCCACCCAGCGTGTGGGCGCCACTCCGCTGGACGCCTTCCGTCCCGCGCCCCATCGGTTCCCCATGCTCAGCCTCCAGAACGCCTTCAGCCTCGACGAGCTGCGGGACTTCGATGAGCGCGTGAAGCGGAACCTCGGGCTGGAGCCCGAGGCCGTGGTCGAGTACATCGTCGAGTACAAGATCGACGGCCTGGGGATCTCCCTCACCTATACGGACGGCGTTCTGGAGCGCGGGGCGACCCGCGGCGATGGCCAGACGGGTGAGGACGTGACCCAGAACCTGAAGACGATCCGGGCCATCCCGCTGCGCCTGGCCGAGGTCGAGGGTCGCCCGTCCGCCTGCGAGATCCGCGGCGAGGCGTTCATCACCAAGGACGAGTTCGTGCGCATTAGCCAGGGGCGGGAGGAGCGCGGGGAGAGTCCGTTCGCCAACCCGCGCAACGCCGCTGCGGGCTCCATCCGCCAGTTGGACTCCTCGATCACCGCCCAGCGCCGGCTCCAGGCTATCTTCTACGACCTGCGGACCGATGAGCCCCCCCCCTTCGAGACCCAGGCCGGCCTACTGGAACTCCTGAGCGAGATGCGCCTCCGGCCATCGGCCCCCTACCGGGTCGTCGCTGGGATGGCCGAGGTGGACGCGCTGCTCGAACACCTGGACCGTGAACGCCACAGCCTGCCCTACGACGTGGATGGCCTCGTCTTCAAGGTCAACTCCATCGAGCAGCAGCGCAGGCTGGGGACCATCTCGCGCAGCCCCCGCTGGGCGATCGCCTTCAAGTTCCAGGCGGAGCGCGGGGAGACCACCGTCAATGACATCATCGCCTCCGTCGGCCGCACCGGAGCCGTGACACCGGTCGCCATCATGGAGCCCGTGCTCCTGGATGGGACCACGGTCAGCCGCGCGAGCCTCCACAACATGGATGAGGTGGAGCGCAAGGGCGTCCGCATCGGCGACCGCGTGGTGATCCAGAAGGCGGGGGACATCATCCCCGAGGTGATCGAGGTCCTCGCAGACCGGCGCACCGGCGAGGAGCGGCCCTTCATCATGCCCACGGAGTGCCCGGCCTGCGGCGGCGAGGTCGCCAGGGAGGAGGGCGAGGTCGTCTACCGCTGCCAGAGTCCCACGTGCCGGGCCAAGCTCGAGGGCTCGCTCGAGCACTGGGCCTCCCGCGGCTGCATGGACATCGATGGCCTGGGTCCGGCCATCATCAAGCAGCTCGTGGAGCAGGGCCTCGTGCGCGGCATCCCCGATCTCTACCGCCTTCAGCACGGCCAACTCGCCGCCCTCGAACGCATGGGCGACAAGTCCGCGTCCAACCTCCTGGCGGCCGTCGAGGCCTCGAAGCGGCGACCTCTGGGTCGGATCGTCTACGCCCTCGGTATTCGCCACGTTGGGGCCACCGTCGCGGCCGCTCTCGCCGAGCACTTCGGCTCCCTGGAGCGGCTCGCCGAGGCGACCACCGAGGAACTCGCCCTCGTGCGCGTGGTCGGTCCGGTGGTGGCCCAAACGGTCCGGCGCTACTTCGATGACGAGGCGGTGCGCGCCATGCTCGACGAACTGCGCGCTGTCGGCGTCGAGGCCTCGACGGCCGAGTCCGCGCCGGTGGAGCGGCGCCCCTTCGTCGTGGGCAAGACCTTCGTCTTCACGGGGGCACTGGAGACTTGGACGCGGCCCGAGGCGGAGGCCCTAGTCCAGCGTCTCGGCGGGCGCGCGTCGAGCTCCGTGAGCGGCAAGACGGACTATGTGGTGGCGGGTCCGGGCGCGGGTTCGAAGCTGGAGAAGGCCACCCGACTGGGCGTGAAGGTGCTCACCGAGGAGGAGTTCCGCGCGGCCATCGAGGGCGGCGCCTAGTCAGACTGTCCCCCACCAACCGCCGGGGGCGCGGAGTGGCTCGCCGCCCCGTCATCGTACGCCGCCTGCTCGGGGAACGCTTGCGGCGCCGTGGGGGTAGCTGGCGGCACCGGGTAGACGTAGCCCGGCGGGCCACCCGCTCGCCCGATCCGCGCCTCTTGCGCCATGCCCTGCTGGCGCCAGGCGCCGATCTGGATCGCGTGGAGAAGGTCCTGCTCCGTCACGATGCCGAGCAGGGCCCCGTAGGCGTCGACGACATAGCCGGGGCCCAGTCCCCCGCCCGCGACCTTCAGCGCCTCGGTGGCCGGCGCGTCCGGGGATAGCAGACGGCGGGGGTTGAGAGGCTCCATCACCTGAGTGACGCTCATCACGGGCCAGTTGGCCTGGGGCACGCGCTGGACCGCGTTCGCGTTCACGACGCCCAGGGTCTGCCCGCCCCAGGTGATGGGCACCTCCCGTGTGCGCTGAGGGAGGATGACCTCGTAGACGAGCCGCTGGAGGCTCCAGTCCGCCCCCGCCGAGGCGGGGGCCGTCGTCATGATCTGCTCCACGGTCACGCCCGAGAGGGCGCTCTCGATGGCAAGCCGCTGCAAGCTCCCACGGGCTCCCGAGGACAGCATCCAGCCGATGGCCACCATCCAGAGGCCGTTGAACACCGCTCCCGGGCCGCGCAGGGTGAGGAGCATCCCATACCCCATGAGCACCCAGGCGAACGCCTGTCCGATGCGCGCCGCCACCCGCGTGGCGCGGTCGAAGCGGCCTGTGGCGATCCAGATGATGGCCCTGAGCACCCGGCCGCCGTCCAGCGGGTACGCGGGGGTCATGTTGAACAGGGCCAGGATGAGGTTGATCACAGCGAGATACAGGAAGGCGAAGTGGACGACCTCGAGAGAGGGGGGGCCGAGCTTGAGGAGGATCACCCCGCCGCCGAAAACCCCGGCCAGAGCCAGGCTCATACCGGGCCCCGCGAGGGCGATCCAGAGCTCAGCGGCGCCGCTCGGGGGTTCGTCGTTGAGGTGTGCCACGCCGCCGAATGCGAAGAGGGTGATCCGCTCGACGAACTCGCCGTAGGAGTTCGCAACCAGGGAGTGAGCGAGTTCATGGGCCAGAACGGCGCCGAAGAAGGCCAAGCTGGTGACCACGGCCACAGCCCAAGCGAGAACGGGGCTCGCCACCAGCTCCGACATGCCGTTCGCCAGCAGATAGGTCACCAGGGCGAAGACGAACACCCAGGTGTAGTGGATCTCCACCATGATGCCGGCGATCCGGCCTAGCTTCAGTGAACCGCGCAAGCTGCCTGCTCCTGACGAGCCCTGATAGGTACAGGATGCACCCGGCGCGGCGCCGAGCGCAAGGCTACTACCCCACCTCCTGGGGAGCCACCGGGTCCTGGTCGAACTCCAGTTGGCCTTCTTGCACCCGCCGCTGAGCGTCCTTCTCGACCTCGCGCTGGATGAGCTCGATGTCACTGAGCGAACCGTCGGTCTCGATGGCCTCCAGCTCCCCGATGAGGAGGTCGAGGTCCTCCAGAACCTCCCTCGACGCCGCCATGTCGACATCGGTATCCGTGTCGACCTCGTACATGGTGAGCCGAGCCACGCGGGGCTGCATGGCCTCGAGCGTGCTCTGGATCTCCCGCATCGCCTCCAGCATCCGGCGCAGCCGCTCCGTCACCGCGTTGTAGTGGGCGACCTGCGCCTCCAGGGCCTTGCGCGCCTGAACATACTGGGCGCGGACGCGGGGGTTCGGCTCCCGAGCCTCCTTGTCCGTGTAGGAGCGGAGGTCGTTCTGCAGCCGCCGCAGGTTGATTCGGCCCAGCCCTCGGCCGATACGGATCGCCGCGTTCTTCATGTCCTGCTGGCGCTCGAGGAGTCGATCAGCCTCCAGCAGCGCCTTCGCGAGGGTCTTGCGGATGTGCTTCGGGCTCTGCTGGACCGCGAGGCGCACCTCGCTGTGGGCGGCCCGGGACCGGCGAACGATCCGCTCCGCGTACCCGTGCCAACTGGGGCGGGAACCCACGGACACGCCCCAGTAGACGAACCAGGCGAACAGGCCGACGACTCCGGCGCAGCCCAGCCCTCCGACAAGGAGCACGATGCTCTGCCAGCTCAGCGTAATCCCGCCTTCCGTGGCCTCCATAGCCACATACGCAGTCCAGGGTTCCGTGGTTTCACACGGCCCTCCTCGTTCCTGTCGTCCGAGCCGCACTGGAGTGACGGGGCTCCTCCTCATCCGGGAGATGAACGCCCCGAGCGAGGGCCACCGCCCACACTCGCAGAGCGCCGGCGCCGAGCAATGCCGCAGCGCATTGGCTCATGGTCGCCCCCGTCGTCGCCACGTCATCGACCACCAGAACCGTAGCGCCCGCGATGGGGTGCAGCCCCTCGGTCGCCGTGAAGGCGCCGGCCATGTTCCTCTCCCGATCGCGCGCCGTGAGACCCGGCTGGGGCCGGGTGTCCCGCACCCGCATGAGGAGCCCCTCGTCGAACGTCGCTCTCAGATGCGAGGCGAGTGGCTTGGCGAGGAGAGCCGCCTGGTTGAACCCGCGGGCCCGCAGTCGCCTCGGGTGGAGCGGCACGGGGCACACCAGATCGACCTTCCTGAAGGGAATACGCCTCAGGCTCAGTCGCTCACTGTCGGCGTTCACCACTGCCCACACGAGCAAGCTCGCCAAGGTCCGCGCGGCAGCTATTCGGCCGCGGAACTTCAGAGCGCGGATGGCCTCCCGCATCGGCCCCCCATAGAGGAAGGCCCCCCGGAGGCCCGCGAAGGCCCGTGGGTTGCGGCAGGCCGAACAGCCGCCCGGAGGCGGTTCCGCTCCCACGAGAGGCGCTCCGCAGCGTTCGCACGCCACGGCTCGGATCGGCTGAAGACATGCTCGACACTCATCGCAGAGCATGCCCTGATAAAGAACGCCGCATCCCGCGCAGCGCCCTGGGTAGAGGAGGTCCAGGAGGCCGTGCCAGAGGTCCGACGCGAGCCTCATCGGCTATTCCTCCCACAGCCGGCGGGCGAGAGCGACACGCCGCGTCCAAGTGGCATCCGAGGGCGTCGTGAGGAGGTCCAGCGCATCGAGGCTCGCATACCCCGGGTAGCCCGCGGAGGACATCCACTCGAGGGCCGCGGCATCGGCCTCCAGCTCCAACCGCAGCCACAGCGCATCGACGCCCGGACCCGTGCCACCTAGCGCAACCTGTAGGAGAGTGGCGGCGCCGAGGCGTCGTGGATGGCCGAGCAGGAGATGAGCCCACTCGTGGGCCAGCACGAAAGCCAGAGCGGGCTCCGTCATGCTGCTGCCGAGGCGCCCCGTGAACACGAGGATGGACCCGTCGGCCACGGCCCTCGGGGCTCCATCACCCTCGCGGAGGATCAACGGTGGGGGCTCCTCGATCCCGTGGGCCCGCGCCAAGCGCTCCAGGACGGCGCTCAGCGCTGGCTCGTCGCACTCCCTCGCCTCCGGAGATGGCATCCACACCGCTAGGCACGTGACGAACCAGACCATCCCAGCCTCCGGGTACCGCTCACTAGGCCTAGGATTCCCCCTACAGCACGCCCCGCCCTGCGCCGCGCCGTAACGTTGGCCCATCCCTGGGGGACGTGTAGAATAGCGCATTGGGACGCGAGCCGCGTGCAGCGGCGCTACCACTGGCCGGAGGCGAACCCATGCCTGAGGAGCGGGAACGCGGAGTCGACGAGGAGCCACTCACCGTGACGGAGGAGGCCGGAGCAGCACCTGCCGAAGAGGATGTCTTCCAGACCCGCGAGGGCCGTGGGGTGCGCAGCCTCGCCCAGATGCTGGCCATCCTGCAGGTCATCGGCCTGATGATCCTGGTGGGAGCGATGGTCTCCTACCATACCGCCATCTCCGAGGGCATGGAGCTGCGGGGGTACGCCACCGACGCCTACTCGGACGTCGTGGAGACCGCCGATGTGATGGTGGGGCCTTGGATTCTCGGCGTCCCGGTGCTTGCCCTATTCGTCGGGGCCGTAGCGTACGGCCTATGGACGATACGGGGATGGGGCCGGCGCCTCGCGCTCATCCTGTGTGTGCTCCTCGTGGTCGTGGGCATCGGGCTGGCCCAGATGATACGGCTCGACATCGACCAAAGCTGGCTGATGGCGGACGCGGAGTTGGACGCCATAGAGGGCGCGGGCGATGACGAGAGCCAGGACCTCACCGGGACCGTTCTCGGGGCGGCAACGGGCCTCGCCGTCTTCTACGGCATCATCCTCGGCCTACTGCTGCTCCCCACCGTCGGCCGCGTCTTCGCCCTCGCCGAAGCGCAGCTCCACGCGCGCGAGGCGCGCTTCAAGATCGATGGCGCCGCTCCGCGTGACCACTTCGTCGTCGAGCGCGATGTAGCCCAGCTCTGACGGCCCGTGGGGCCGGAGGCGTTGTGCTACACTAGCCGTCGTGACGGACGCCATCCACACAGAGCCAGAGCGAACGGAGCCGCCCGCTGGACTGGCGGCCCTGCGGCGCGTACTGCAGTTCATGGCTCCCTACCGTCGCATGTTCATTCTGGCAATCCTGGTGCTCGGCGTCCGCGCCGCGGCCCAACTCCTCACCATCTACTACGTCAGTGAGGTTCTCGGAGCGACCGATGGCGGCGTCGCGGCGCCCATCGCGAGCGTAACTGACTCCCTCGCGGGCGCGGCCAAGGAGGCCGTCGCGCCGAGCCGCGCCGACACCCTTCAACGCATGACCATCGCGACCAGCAAGGTCCTCGCGTTCGGCCTGCTCTCGGTGTTCTGCTACAGCCTCGGCCTGTACCTCTGGGATCGCGCCGCTCAGAAGACGATCCGCGACATCCGCGACCGAATGTTCGCGCACGTGAATCGCCTCGGAGTTGACTACTTCGACCGTAGGCGCTCCGGGGACACGACGTCCAGGCTCATCAACGACACCCAGTACCTGAGGCTGCTCACCGACAGTGATGTGCGGGAGATGTTCGCGGCGCCTGTGCAGGTGCTGTTCAGCCTCTATCTGATGCTCACGATCTCGTGGCGCGTCACCGTGTGGGGCTTCCTGGTCAGCCCGCTGGTCATCGCGTTCATGGCGATGCTGGGCCGTGTGGTCCGCCGGACGACCCGTGGCCTCCAAGAGGACACCGCGGGGTTGACGGGACTGCTCGCCGAGTCGATCCAGGGGGTCCGGGTCGTGCGGATCTTTGGGCTTCAGAGACACGAGAAGGAGCGATTCCACGACCAGAATCAGCGCATCTACCGCAATGCCATGCGCGCCGCCCGAGCGCACGCGGCGGCGCTGCCCGGGAACGAGCTTCTCGGCTACATCGGCTTCGCCGTGGTCATCTGGGTAGGCATGTATGAGATCGTGAGCGGCAGGCTCACCCTTGCCTGGCTCATCACCCTGGCCCTCCTCATGCAGCGAGTCGGCACCTACCTCTCCAAGACGGGCCGCAACTGGGCGCGGCTTCAGGAACTGGGCTCCGTCTGCGACCGCATCACCGACTTCCTGTCCGTTCGGGTCGAGGACGACCGGGACGAGCAGAAGCCGAGCATCGAGGTCGGGAACGCCCACGTCGTCTTCGACAGGGTGTCCTTCGGCTATCGGGAGGATGTGCCCGTCCTCCATGACGTGTCGCTGGAGATCAAGCCGGGCGAGGTTGTGGCGGTGGTGGGCGAGAGCGGATCGGGGAAGTCGACCCTCGCCAGCCTGCTCGCGCGCCTCTACGATCCGACCGGCGGCCAGATTCTCGTTGACGGGCAGTCCATCGTCGAACACTCCCGGGCGAGCCTGCGCTCCCACATGGGGGTCGTGCTCCAGGACAGCTTCCTCTTCACGGGCGCCGTTCGCTGGAACATCTGGCTGGGCAATCAGGAGGCCGACGACGCGGCCATCGTAGAGGCGGCCCGGGTGGCCAACGCGGATGGCTTCATCGACAGCCTGCCCGAAGGCTATGACACCGTCGTAGGGGAGCGTGGCACGACCCTATCCGGCGGGCAGCGGCAGCGCATCGCCATCGCCCGCGCCGTGCTGCGGGATCCCGCCATGCTCATCCTCGATGAGGCGACCTCATCGCTGGACTCCGAGGCCGAGAAGGTCGTGCAGGTGGCATTGAACCGGCTCATGGAGAACCGCACCACCCTGGCCATCGCCCACCGGCTCTCGACCATCAGGGACGCCGACCGTATCTACGTGCTCGACCACGGGCGGATCGTCGAGTCCGGCGCCCATGAGGATCTGCTGGAACGCGACGGCTACTACGCTCGGCTCTGGCGACTCCAGGTGGGTCTGCCTGCCAGCGAGGATCGGGGAGCGGGTGCGTCATGACCGGCCCCCAGAGTCCCCGTCCGGCGCCCCGGCCGCTGGGCACAGGGCAGCGCTTCGCGCGCTGCGTCTACAACCTGGTGCTGGCGGCGCTGCTTCCGCTCCTCGCGCTCTGGCTGGCTTGGCGCGTAACCCTCGGAGGCAAGACACGGCGAGGCTTCATGCAGCGGCTCGGAGTCGTGCCGCCGGAGGCCCGAGCCGATGCCCACCGGGGCACGGGACGCGCCATCTGGGTCCATGCCGTGTCCGTGGGCGAGGTGTCTGTGGCCGGCGCCATCATCCGGGAGATGCTCGCGCGCGATGACTCGCTGCGGATCCTGCTGTCCGTGACGACGGCGACGGGCCACCAGGTCGCCAGCGCGAAGCTGACCGAGTGCGAGGCCCTCTTCTACCTGCCCATCGATGTGCCGCTATGCGTCAACGCCGCCCTCGAGGCGATGCGGCCGGACATGCTCGTTGTGGTGGAGACGGAACTCTGGCCGAACCTGCTGGATGCCGCCCACCGGCGCGGCGTCCGAACGGTGGTGTGCAACGGACGCGTCTCCGACCGCAGCTTCCGCCGGTCACGCCACGCTCGGTGGCTCTACCGCTGGGCGCTGCATTGCGTGGACCACGTCTTCGCTCAGTCGCCCCAGGACGCCGAGCGATTCATCGCTCTGGGGGCCCGCGAGGGCTCGGTGACCGTCACTGGCAGCTGCAAGTTCGATGAGGAGTTCCCCGTGGTCACGCCTGAGGCGGCCGACGCCATGCGTCGCGAGTACGGGCTGGCGCCCGAGAGCCTCGTCTGGCTGACCGGATCCACGGGGCCGGGCGAGGATGAGCCCCTGATCGACGCTCACGCGGAGGCGCGTCGCAGGTGGCCGGCGCTGCGCATGATCCACGCGCCGAGGCATCCCGAGCGGGCCGACGAGGTCGCCGAGATCATCAAGGGGCGGGGGCTCGGGGTGATTCGCCGCACCGAGATGCGGGCCGGTCTGCAGCCCGAGATGGGGCACGATTCGGTGATCCTACTGGACACCATCGGGGAGCTGACGCGCCTCTACTCCATCTGCGACGTCGCCTTCGTGGGACGCAGCCTCGTGCCCCTCGGGGGCGGGAATGTGCTCCAGCCGCTCCACTACGGCAAGCCCGTGATCGTGGGCCGGCACACCAGCAACTTCCGAGACACCGTTGGCATCGCGGAGCGGGCGGGCGTGCTCTTCGAGGCGCCCGACGGGCCGGGCGTGGCGCGTGAGCTCGTGCGCCTGCTGGGCGATGAGGAACTCCGCGCCAGCATCGTCACCAGAGCCAAGGCCGTCTTCGACGAGCACTGCGGAGCCTCCGGTCGCACCGCCGTCGGCATCCTCCGCTGCCTGAGCGGGGGATGACGTGGCCGGTCGCATCCGCTGGCGGAACCTGGTCGACAGCCCCTCGCCCACGGCGCTGGAGCGCCTTCAGCTCGGCGCGCTCTCGGGCGCATCCTGTCTCTACCGCGCCGGCCTGGCTCTGGATCGCTGCTTGCATCGCCTCCGCGGTCCCTGGCGGCCTCCGGTGCCGAGCGTCTGCGTGGGGAACATCACGGTGGGAGGGACGGGGAAGACGACGCTTGTTCGACACTTGGCCCGTCGTCTCGAGGACCGGGGCATCAGATCGGCCGTCATCCTCCGTGGATACGGACGCCTGGATCCGCGGTCCACGCGTGTCGTGCACGACGGACGCTCCCTGCTCGAGGGCCCCGACACGGCCGGCGATGAGGCGGTGATGCTCGCCCAGGGGTTGAGCCGCACCGTTGTCGTGGTCGGGCCCAGCCGCCGGGCTTCGAGCGAGCTAGCGCTCACGCGGCTGGGCGTCCAAGCCCTGCTGTTCGATGATGGCCTGCAGCATTGGGGCCTGTCCACCCATCGCACCGTGGCGCTCTGGGACGCCACTGTGGACCCTTCACGAGCCAGGCTGTTGCCCCGCGGCTGCCTTCGGGAGCCCCTCGGCGGCCTCCGGCGCTTCGACGTCCTCATCATCACGCGCTGCGATGCGGCGCCCGATTGCGCCCGCGTCGCCGAGGCGCTCGGGCGCATCCGCGGCGGCGCCGCGGCGCCCCTCGCAAACCACGCGCCGGTCGCCGTGCGCGACGCCCAGGGGACGCGCCATCGGCCGGAATCCCTGGCTGGCCAACGGTTGCTCGCCTTCAGCAGCCTGGGCAACCCGGGGGCCTTCAGCGCCACCCTCACCGCCCTCGGGGCTGAGGTCCTCGAGGATCGCGTCTTCCCCGACCATCATCGCTACACAGCCGAGGAGGTCGAGGCCCTCGGCGCCGCCGCCGAGGCCCTGGGGGCGGACGGCATGGTGACAACCGAGAAGGACTGGGCCAAACTGGCGACAATGGAGACGCCAGCGGTGCGCGTGCTCGAAGTGGACTTCGCTTTGGCGAGGAGTGACCTTGGGGGCGCATCGCCCCTCGATGATCTCGTGGACTTTCTCGGCGGAGAGGAGACGGCAGCTGGTGAGTGATGTCGGCAGGAGCGAGGAACAGGATCGCGAGCACAAGAGAGTCGCTCTCAGGAGGGCCGTGAGCCAGCCGGTCTTCCGCGCCATGGTCTGGCTGCTGCGCTCTCTCGCGACCACCCTGGGTCACAGGCGCTCGATCCGGCTCGCTCGTGGCATCAGCATCCTCCTCTGTCGGCTCTGCCCGTGGTGGCGGAAGACCGCCGAGGGCAATCTCTCTCAGGCCTTCCCGGAGTGGGATCGAGCCCAGGTTCGCCGCCGCGCGGCCGAGGTCTTCACGAACCTGACCAAGTCCCTGTTCGAGTTCCTGTGCTCCAAGAGTCTCGACGACGACGAGTTCCGCGCCCAGGTCCGCATTCACGGCTTCGAGGCCGTCCATGAGGCCATTCGAGGCGGCAGGCCCGTTATCTACCTCGCCGCCCATTACGACAACTGGGAGTGGGTCGGGCGCCGTCTCGCGCTCGAGGGCGTCCCGCTTACCGTGATCGCCCGGCGCCACGATGACCCCAAGCTGGAGGCTCTCGTGAGCGACACCCGCGCGGCCAACGGGATGAGCGTCTCCGACCGCGACGACATACGCTCTTCCCTCCGCGCACTGCAGCGCTGCGAGGCGGTGGGCATCCTTCCCGACCAGAACACCTTCGGACCGGGCGGCTTCATCCGGTTCTTCGGCCGCCCCGCATCCACGGTCTACGGCCCCCACCGGCTGTGGCAGCGAACGAATGCCGCCGTGTTCCACACCCTCAGCCGCCGCGCCAGCGACGACTCCCACGACCTCCACGTCTGGCCCATGGACATCCCCGAGCAGTCGGGCGACAAGGAGGCCGACGCCCACGCCTTCATGCAGGAGGCGGCCCGGGCCCTTGAGGCATGGATACGGGAGGAACCCTCCCAGTGGCTCTGGATTCACAAGCGCTGGAAGCGCCAGCCCGATGGGGAGGCGGGCTAGTTTGACGCCCGACGGACGTCGCAGCATCCTCGTCATCCGGCTCTCCGCCATCGGAGACTGCGTGATGACCTCCGCCGCCGTCACTGCCCTTCGTAGGGCATGCCCCGATGACTACATCGCCTGGGTCGTCGAGCCCAAGAGCGCCCCCGTCGTCGTCGGGAACCGCTATGTGGACGACGTCCTGCTCTGGGAGCGGGACACCCACGGCTACTTCAGTCCGGGCGCGGTATTGAGCCTCAAGCAGCGGCTGGCTCCCCTCGGTGTTGACATCGCCCTGGACTTCCAGGGCCTCGCTCGATGCGCCCTGATCGCGGCCACCTCGGGAGCGAGCAAGCGGGTCGCCTTCGCTGATGCCCGCGAGGGCGCCACCATCGCTGCCAACTACCTCGTCAGCACCGCGCGTGCCAGCGAGTCGGTGATCCAGCGCAACCTCCGCTTCCTCGAGGCCATCGGCATCGAGTCGCCGGTGGGCGAGTGCCACGTCCCCGTCTCCGCCGAGGGCCGCGCGGAGTTCGGCAGCCTCATGGATCGCCTGGGCCATGGTAGCGGCCCCCTCCTGGGGCTGCATCTCAAGGGTAGTTGGGCCCACAAGTTCTGGCCGACCGACCGTTGGGCCACCGTCGCCGAGATGGCTGTGGAACGGTGGGGGCTGCGGCCGATGATCCTCGGCGGGCCCGCCGACCGACACGACGCGGCGGCCCTTGTAGAGGCTTGCCGGGCGCCCCTGCTCGATACCGTGGGCGAGCTCTCCCTTGCCGGCTCCGTGGCGGCCATCGAGCAGTGCGGCGCTGTCATCGGACCCGACACGGGGACGATCCACATCTCCGGCGCGCTGGGAGTCCCCACCGTTTGCCTCTTCGGGCCTACCCGGCCGGAGTTGGTCACTCCGCCCGGCGAGCATGTGCGCTCCCTCATCCATCGGATGCCATGCCACCCGTGCGTCCGGCGTCCCATCTGTCGGCACTACGACTGCATGCTCGGCCTCGAGACCGAGTGGGTGATCGATGCCCTTGACGATCTGATGACCCGGTATCCGCCGCAGTCGAGGCGGGCCAGGAAGGACCCCTAGCCACCCGCGCCCGCGAGGCCTGACCGTATCGCGACGGCCATCTCCATCAGGCTGCCCGGCAGGTCCTCGGGCAATGGGTCCAGCGGCACGACCTGCGCCCCCACCTCCCGCGCGATCACCTCCGCGCTCGCCCTGGCGAACTGGGGCTGCACGAAGATCACCCGCGCCCCCGCCGCCCTTGCCTCCTCGATGATCTCCGCCACCTGGCGGCTGCTCGGCTCCTTGCCATCGACCTCTATTGCCACCTGGGTGAGCCCGTAGGCATCCGCGAAGTAGCCGAAGGCCGGGTGGAACACGTGAAAACTCCTGCCAGCAAGGGGGGCGAGGATCTCCCGTAACTCCTCATCCACCTTGGTGAGCTCGGCGCGCAGCCGCTCAGCGCCCGCGCGGTACTCGTCGGCCCCCGAAGGGTCCGCCTCCGCCAATGCCGCGGCCATGATGTCGCCTTGAGCGATGGCGAGCCGCGGGTTCAACCACATGTGCGGGTCCTGGGCCTCGTGCCCCAGCCCATGGTCGTGGCTGTGACTAGCTTCGCGGGCACTCAATCCTTCGCGTAGGTCGACCACCCGAAGCGTCCTGGCGCCAGCGGCAAGGTCTGAGATGAACCCCTCCTCGAAAGGCACGCCGGAGCGGAAGTAGATCGCCGCCTTCTCGAGCGACGCGACTTGGCTCGGCGTCGGCTCGTAGCTGTGGGGTGATTGGCCGGCGGGCACCATCGTCTCCACCCGGATCCGCTCTCCGCCAACCTGCCTGGCGAGATACGCATGTGGCGGCACGCCAACGAAGACCGTCATCGCACTGCTGACCGGCGATGGCTGGACCGGCGCGGGTGACACCGATCGCTCGCGGCCACAGCCGCTCATGGCCGCGGCGACGAGGGCCAGGAGGGCCAAGGTCACGATGACGTCCGCTCCAAAGAGGCCGAACGGCGCTCGGTCGGGCTTCTCGTGCCTGAGGGCCAACAGCGTCCGGATCCTGGAATCCAATGCGATCCTCCTCAAAGCGGGTGGGCTGTCCACGTGCTTGCCACCGGTTCCCGCCATATGGCTACAGGGAAACGCTACCCGAATACTAGTAATGGGCGTCCCTTCGTGCTATCCTCCGCGTTGGATAACCCTAAGACCAGCCGGCGTGGTCGGCTCACGGGGGGAAAGAGGGTCCAGTGCGGGCACACTGGATCTTAGGGACAGAGGGAGGCGGAGCGATCCGCCTCCCTCCCGTCGTACCCGGTGAGCTACTCGCCCGAGGCGTTGAGGCCCGACTCGACCGCTGCTCCTGATTCATCAACGATCGCGTCCGTCGCACGGAAGAGATTCCCCACGATCGTCGCCGCCGTGAGACCCTCCTGCAGATGAATGGTCGGCTTGGCCGCCATGAACTCACACGCGTGGACCGCCAGCCGGCCGCCGCTCGCTCGGATGCAGGGGGCCTCAGGGTCGGAAATGCCCCAGTCGCTGAAGTGGCAAGCATTGAGGACCAGTGTGCTCGGGCCCTGCTTGTCCACCTGGACACCCGTCTCGGGGATGATCCAGAACCCGCAGTTCGTGAGCTTCACGGGACCCTGGTTCTCCGGCCCCACTTCCAGCGTCGACATGAACTGCCCATTCACGAACTGGACCCCAGAGTGGCTCTGCGTCCGCTCTACCCGAACGGCGACGGGTCCGATGTCCGAGCCCGACTGCGTCACGATGGCGTTGCCGGGGCCGTGGCCGAAGTCATCGAAGAGGAACCCGACGCGCGGGAAGATCACGAAGGAGTTCGAGATGAACTCCCAGTCCGTCTTTCCGATCATGAACCCCACGAGGTTCTGCTCCAGGTAGGCCTTGATGTCCCCGCCGGGGAAGCCCGGCGGCAGCGCCATCCGAGTCCAGAAGTTCGGGTTGAAGTGCACGTTCTCGATCCGGCCGATGTCGGTGCACTGGTCAATGTACACCCCCACCTTGAGGGGGCAACCGAAGACGTTCCTCACCGTGTGGAGCTCGTTCCAGTTCGTCCCCAGGTCGAGGGCTCGATAGGGGTTGGTAAGGGTCATGTTCTCGATCTGACAGAGCTCGCCGTCTACACGGATGGTCCACGGGTAGGGAACCACATCGGGTAGCGTCTGCTCCGGGTAGTGGATGATCATCTCGCGGATCACGGCATTGGGCCGGAGGGTCACCAGTGGCGTGCCATCCTCCTCGCCTCGGCCTCCGTACGCCAGCAGCACCGTGCCCACCGTCTGCTCGGAGTGGGAGACGCCATCGGTCGCCCCTTTGAAAGTCACGCCGGGCGGCACCTCCAAGCTCCCGTCCACGCGATACATGCCCGCAGGCAGAAGACATACAGGGCCCTCTGTCGCCGCCGCGTCGAGAGCCGCCTGAATCGCCGCGGTGTCGTCCGTCACTCCATCGCCAATCGCTCCATATCGCCGCGCGTCGATCTGCCCTATCGCCATGGACGCCATCCCTCCTACTAGCGCGAGTGCTAGCCACATGCTCCGTCGTGCTTTCATCGAGGCCACATCCCTCCGTGGAGCGCCACCCCTTCCCGCGGGCGGTCCCAGGCACCTCCGACCTGGTGCGCCACTTGCGCCAGGCCTCGCAAACTCCTGGGCCTCCGTCGCTTCCTGGGCGCAGGGTTCCACTCAGGCGCTTCCGAAACGACCAGGCGCGGTGGGATGGGGGTGAGCGTCCGTTGGCTTCGACACCAAGGAGGAACGCGAGACATGCGCCCGACAGACATGCTCAGCGCCCTCGCCAGGCCCATCGCCGGCCGCGCGAGGCGCATCTCGAGCAACCAGCAACCCGAGTGGAACGACGGCAACTTCGACATGACACGCATCCCCGCGGGCCAAGTGTTCGAGCTTCCACTCATGGAGGGACCGGGGGTCATCACCCACATCTGGATGACCTCCCATTCCGGCCACCTCGACCGGCTCGATCAGCTCATCCTGCGGATCTACTGGGACGGGGCCGAGGAGCCCGCGGTCGAGGCGCCCCTGGGCGACTTCTTCGCCTGCGGCCACGGCAAGCGGCTCATCGTGAACTCACTGCCCGTACAGGTCTCCGAGTCCGGAGCCCTCACCTGCTACTGGCGCATGCCCTTCCTCCGGTCGGCCCGAATCACCGTGACGAACGACAACCCCACCGAGGGCACCGGCCTCTACTGGATGGTCGACTACATGACGTACGACGAGCTGCCCGAGGATACGCCCTACTTCTGCGCCCGGTACCGTCAGGAGTTCCCATGCGTCATGGGCCGAGACTACCGTTTCCTCGATGCCCGCGGGCGAGGCCACTACGTCGGCGCCGTCCTCTCCACCACCCTCTGCCAGGACGGCTGGTTCGGCGAGGGGGACGACTTCTTCTACATCGACGGAGAAGAGGTCCCGTCACTCCAGGGGACGGGCACCGAGGACTACTTCAACGACGCCTGGGGCTACCGCGAGAGGACCACGCCCTTCTTCGGCCAGACGCTCTGGGAGGGCTATGAGGCCGGCGACCGTGGGTGCATGTACCGCTGGCATGTCCTCGACCCGGTGCCCTTCACCGAATCGATCCAGGTCGACATCGAGCACAAGGGCAACATGGAGCCCCCCGTCGACGGCTGGTATGTCGAGCGGCCCGACTTCTTCTCGTCAGTCGCTTTCTGGTACCAGATCGGTCAGCCGGAGCCCTTCGGCGGCGTCCCGCCCTGGGGTGAGCGCAGACCCCCATGGATCACCATCGCCGCGGGCGGACGCATCGCCGACGCCAAGGCGCCCGAGGGGGCGCCATCGCCCGTGCTGCAGCTCATCTGGGCGAGGCCGTTGGTGTTCTGGCAGAACGAGGATCCCGCCGGCGTCCTCGAGTTGCCCTTCGATGTGCCCGAGTGCGGTCGGTACGCGGCCCGGCTCACGGCCATCACCTCCTACGACTACGGCATCTGGGACGTGGAACTCGATGGTGAGGCCATTGCCTCCCGGGTCGACCTGTACTCGCGAGACACGGGCTCCACAGAGGTGAAGCTCGGCGCCTGTGAACTCGCTGCGGGCGAACACGTCCTCACCTTCCGCTGTGCGGGAGCGAACCCCAGTAGCCGCGCCGGCGCGGCGGGTCCCGGGTACTTCCTGGGCGTCGAGGCCATCCGGCTGCTGCCCCTGCCGGAGCCTGTCCAGCGGCCACTGGGCCAACGCGACGCGAACGAGCGCCAGTGGCTCACCCGGGAGATCGCCAGCGCCGTCGCCGGGTTCCGCCAGGCCCGCGGCGAGGCGCCCGAGTCCCTCCAGGCCCTCGTGGATGGCGGCTTCCTCGGGGAACGTTACCTGCTGGATGAGAACGAGCAGCCGCTGGAATCCCGCCGTGAGGCTGGCAAGCTCGTTGTCTCCAGCGTCGGCCCCGACGGCGTCGCGGGGACGGAAGACGACTGGACACAGGCATTCTGAGCAGCCGCTTCCACGCTGCCGGGGCCCGGTCTTGGACCGCGTGGCCGCGGCAGTCGATCGAGACAGAACCGCTTCGGAGGCGGTAGTTGAATGCACTGGGTCTGGTTCTCCATCTACTGCGCCATGCAGGCGCTCGCGCAGGTCTTCTTCAAGTGGGGGAGCGCGACTGAGGGGCGCTGGCTTCTCGGCTTCGTCCTTGGGAACGTCTTCGGAGCTTCCAGCATCTGGCTCCTCATGCTGCTGTACCGTGTCTGGAACGCGAACGTGGCCTTGGCTGTGGGCAGCGCTGGCGGCTTCCTCTGCGCCCAGGCGGCCCTCGCCATGGTCTTCCGCCTCCATGTGACGCCGCTCCAGTACGGGGCGGCGTTGCTCATCGCCGGAGGCATGGCCCTGTTTGTGCTTGCAGCGAAATCTTAGGGGAGAGAACTGCTCATGACGAGATCTTCCGCGCCCTTCATGCAGGACTTGAACTCAGGATGGACCCTTGCCGAGGCGGCTCCGGGGGCGGAGCCCGAAGCCCCGTGGATCCCCACCGCCGTGCCGGGGGACATCCATCTGGACCTCATGGCCGCCGGTCGCATTCCCGATCCCTTCATCGGTGACCAGTGGCAGGAGGGGCTGTTCATCGAGGATCGGGACTGGTGGTACCGCGGCACTGTCACGCTGTCCCCTGACGCGGCCGACCTGGAACGCGTGGAGTTGGTGTTCGACGGCCTGGACACCTTCGCCACCGTGTACCTCGATGGCGAGCCAATAGCCGAATCCCGCAACATGTGGATCCCCCTGCGAGTGGACGTGACGGACCGCCTAGAGCCTGGCCGGGCCCAGGACCTCCGGGTTCGCTTCACAATGCCCGAGCAAGCCGTCGCCGATCGCTTGGTGGGCCTGGAGCGAGGCGACGTGGACTGGCTCTTCTCACCGCCTGAGCGGATCTTCTCACGCAAGGCGCAGATGAGCTTCGGCTGGGACATCGCGCCCCGCATCATCACCTGCGGCCTCTGGCGCCCCGTGAGGCTCGAGGGCTTCCGAGAGGGCGCCATCCGCGACGTGCACTTCCGCAGTGAGCTCCTGCCCGACGGCCGGGCCAGGGTGTCCCTGGTAGTCGAGGCGGAGGCCTTCGCGGCAGCGGGCAAGTGGCGGGCCGTGGCGAGCGCGAGGTGCGGAGATAGTGCGGTAGCATGGGAGATGACGCTCGAGGAACGCGATGGGCGTCTCGTGGGTCGCGCTGACGCCCTCGTCGAGGCGCCTCGGCTCTGGTGGCCGGCGGGCGAGGGTGAGCAGAACCTCTATCGCGCCGAGGTGGCCCTGGTTGCCGACGGCGACGCTGTGCACACCGCCACGGAGCGGTTCGGCATCCGCGAAGTTCGGCTGCAGCAGAGTGATCTAGCCAGCCTCTGCAAGCGCTTCCATTGCGGGGTGAACGGCCGCAGAACGTTCATGCTGGGCACGAACTGGATCCCCGTGGATGCCATCTTCTCCAGGGTGACCCGGGAGCGGCTGGCCGAGGTGCTCGATCTGGCCGGTGATCTCAACTGCAACATGCTCCGCATCTGGGGCGGGGGGATCTACGAGTCTCCCGACTTCTATGAGCTCTGTGACGAGCGCGGCCTGCTCATCTGGCAGGACTTCATGTTCGCGTGTGCTCTCTATCCCCAGGATGACGCCTTCCTCGCCGAGGTCCGAGCCGAGGCCGAGGCTGTCGTGCGCCGCCTCCGCAACCACCCCTGCATCGCTATCTGGGCGGGCGACAACGAGGTCGACTGGGCCTATGAGTGGACGGGAGATGTCTCTCGCGCCGCTGGGAACCGCATCAGCCACGAGGTGTTGCCCGAGGTCGTAGCGCGGCTGGATCCGGATCTGCCGTACATCCCCTCGAGCCCCTTCAACCCCTCGGGCGAGGGGAGTCCGAACTCCCCAGACGAGGGCGATGTGCACATCTGGAGCCACTCGGCCCATCCCCGTGATCCCATGTACTTCGAGGAACACAGCCGCTTCATCAGCGAGATGGGACGCATCTGCCCGGCGAACGTGGAGAGCATCCGGCAGTTCCTGCCCCCCGAGGCGGCCTGGCCCCACGCGAACCCTACCTGGGACCATCACCTCGGCACCATCCCGACCCAGGACTTCCGGCGGCGCGACGCCATGGACCAAGCCCTGGTCAACGTCTTCGGCGCCGTGCCGGATACGCTGGAGGGCTATGTGGAGGCGTCGCAGCTGCAGCAGGCCTACTGCCTCGCGGAGTGGATCCAGAGAGCCCGGCGCCGCTGGCCGGAGTGCGGCGGGCTGCTCTGGTGGAACCTGATGGACAACTGGCCGCAGCACTCGGACGCGATAGTGGATCACTCCCTACGGCGCAAGATCGGTTACGAGGCCGTGCGCACCGCGAGCCTACCCGTGATCCCCTCCCTCGCCGCTGGCGAGGACGGCTGGGAGATCTGGCTACTGAACCGAGGGCCATCCGAGGTCGCGGGGACCGTCACCGTGGACCTCGCGGGGCTCGACGGTACAACTGAACGCCTCGCCGCGCTGGGCTGCCGAGCCGGCCCCGGCGAGTCAGTGCGAGTTGGCATGGTAGCTAGAACGGCGCCTGCGCCTGATCCGGACCGCCAGTATCTTCTGGCGACGCTGCGTGCTGAGGGCCACGCTCCCATGCAGGTGGGTCATGTGATCGATGGCTGCCGGAGCATCAACGTGCTGAGGGCGGTGTACGCCGCACTGCAGCCGCGAGAGGGGATGGCATGTTAGGCCCAGGCAGCGCCCTCCTGTTGGCCGTGGCCGCTTCGACGGCGGGCTACCCGACGCCCGACGAGGCCGGCTTCGCAGACTGCATGCTGATCTACAATCAGCCGGAGCGGTCGACTGAGCACCTCATGCCCTACGTAGCGCGGCTCGATGCTGACGGCACGCCCGTTGAGTGGCTCTTCGATAGCTTCCTGTTCATGTTCCTCGGGGGCGCGCCGTCGGGCGCGTCCTACTACAACGGGCCGACCAACCTGGGTGACTGGGTACACTCCCTCGACACGTGGTTCGAGGCGGGGCGAGACCTCGATGCCCTCGCGGAGGCGGTGGAGCGGGCGGCAGCGGTCCTCGGGCCGCCCCCGAAGCCGATCCAGGCGATGTTCAGCATCCACTACCCCTCCGCGGCGCAGACCGACTTCGGCGATCCTACGGGCGAGGGCCGGACCCTGAACTTGTCAGAGCCGGCTGACCGCGAGCGACTGGTGTCATGGTACATCGACGAGACCAGCCGTCGCTTCCAGGCCGCGGACCACGCGGATCTCGAGCTCTGGGGTTTCTACTGGATGAACGAGGACGTGGGGCACGGCGATGATGTCATCGTCCGCGCCGCCGCCGATGAGCTCCATGACCGCGGCCTGCGGTTCCTCTGGATCCCCTACTACCGAGCGCCCGGCTACTCCCGGTGGCGGGACCTCGGCTTCGATGTCGCTATCCTGCAGCCGAACTACGCCTTCCTGGAGCAGCACGGGGGGCGCATCCGGAGCGATCGCCTGATCGAGACCGCTGCCCTGGCGGCCTCCCTGGGGATGGGAGTCGAGATCGAGGCGGGTTCGATCCTCACCGACCCTCGGGCCCGTGCTATGTTTCGGGATTACCTCGCCTACGGCGGAGGTGAGCTCTGTGGGTACGGGGGTGGCGTGAAGGCCTACTACCAGGGCAGCGAGTACTTCCGGCAACTGCGGCTCTCGGACGATCCCGATGCTGGGCGGCTGTATGACGAGATCGCCGACTTCATCCACGGGCGCGCGGTGACGCTACCCGGCGCTCTGCAGGGCTCCGCGCGGATCCTCGGGCCGAGGGGCAGGGCGAGGCCGGCGCCGGAGCTGGTAGACGGCCTCCTGGCGACGCACCTCCACCCGGATCGTCCCACGCGGGCCCTTCGGGGAGGCGCTATCGAGGTGGAGCTCACTGAGCCACGAGCAGTAGCGGAACTCGAGATCAGCCTCGCGATCGACAACACGGAGAGCTGGTCAGGCCTCCTGGAGGCTGAGGTGCGCGAGGAGGCGACGTGGCGGGCGGCAGGCTGGCGACGGGTGTTGCTCCCGCCCCAACCCCAGCCCTCGGCCGGCATCGGTGCCGGGCGACGGATCCTCGCCGTGCCAGCGGCGAGCCCTGCCGCAGAGGCCGTCCGACTGCGCCTCCGCGGTCCCGAGACCGACCTGTGGGTCGATGAAGTGATGGCCGTGGGCCCTGTTCCCGCAGCCACGGCCGCTGCCGACCACTTGGCCCTCGGAGCTAGCTACACCATCTCGCCCGACTCGCCGCGGGCCTATCCCGACGAGGGTCGGCTCACCGATGGTGAGGTCTCCACGGAAGGGTTCTCCCAGGGGCGGAGCGTCGGGTGGCACGGGACGCCGGCCGTCATATGCCTGGACCTCGAAGCGTCCCACCGAGTCGACGAGATCATCATCCACTGTGATGGCGGAGGGTACGCGGCGGTGCACTTCCCTCGCGCGGTGTGCGCCGAACTCACGGTCGAGCCGCCCGCGCAGCCGTACCTCGCGATGGGCCACGGTGAGGCGCCAGTCCGCCCTATTGCGGCGGCGTTCGCGACAGCGACGGACGTACAGGTGGACCGAGCCGTCGAGGTGGCCCCGGGGGCGCAGAACAGCCAGGGCCGACTCATGTTGGCCGATCTGGATCAGGAGGCGCGGTACGTGACGCTCCGCTTCGAGCCCGAGGCGTGGCTCATGGTGAACGAGGTCGAGGTGCTGTCCGGTGGGACGAACGTTGCCCTGCGTAAGCCGTACAGGACTTGGCCGAGGCCAAGTGCGGGCCACGAGGAGCGGTACGCGGACGATGGCGTCCTTCTCACCGACGGGACCCTCGCAACGGGCTTCGAGCCGCCGAGGGTCGTGGGCTGGAATGGGGGTGCCCCTGAGGTGACCCTGGACTTGGCCTCTCCCGCCGAGGTGACCGAGGTCATCGTCCATGTGCTGGGGGGAGGGCTCTACGGGATCGTGGCTCCAAGCGCAGTGGATGTCTGCGTGTCCGAGGACGGCGAGACGTGGTCCGCTCCAATGACCACTGAGTGCTCCGATCCAGGAGGGGGGAGGGCTGTTCACATAGCCGCCGGCGTGCCCTGTACGGGGACTGGCCGTTTCGTGCGGGTGCGGCTGACGAGTGGCGGTGGGTGGATGATGGTGAGCGAGATCGAGGTGAGGTAACGGCGTGCGATGTGCCCGCTCCTGGCTACCCTTCGTGTTGATCCTGGCGTGAGTTACCCCGGCGGCTGCCGGACATAGGATGTGGTTAGCATGCGGACGACTCAGATCCACAGTGCGCTGCTCCTCTGCTCCTTCGTTCTGGTCTGCCTTGCGGCTCTCCCCTGGGGCTGCGCGAGCGGCCCTGAGCCTGTGCTGGCAGTCTCGGTTTCCCTTGTGCAACCCTACTGTGTCGTGGGAGCGACAGTGACGGCGACCGTGACCGTGACGACCGATGACGCCCCTGACTCCGGAGCGGCCGTGCTGCTCGCCTCGTCGGACGAGGGGGTCGCGACCGTCAGCGCTCCGGCGCCTACCGACACGAGTGGCAAGACGACGGCCACCGTAGCGGGCGTCGCCCCTGGGACAGCGACGCTCACTGCGACATGCGGCGCGGCCCAAGGGTCGGTGGTGGTGACGGTGACCGAGGGCGAACCCGTCGTCACCAACGCCAAGGACGACACGATGCGCCTGTTACTGGTGAGTGGCGGCCATTCGGTGATGGGCAGCGGCGACGGCCCGAATGACGATGAGCGCCCCTCCTTCGACCCGAACCTGCCGGCGTACTACCTCGGCGAGACTGAGGTCACGAACGCGCAGTACGCCGCCTTCCTGAACGCTGCCAAACCCGATGCGACGGAACTCGACTCCTGGATCCTGCTCACGGGAGGCGCCGGCGAGTACTTCGCCTGTCGCATCCAACGGAACGGGGACACCTACACGGTGGAGCCCGGCCACGAGGACCACCCAGTGGTCTACGTGAGCTGGTTCGGAGCAGAAGCCTACTGCCAGTGGGCAGGCTTGAGACTCCCGACGGAGTTGGAGTGGGAGAAGGGCGCGCGCGGCGCCGATGGCCGCGAGTTCCCGTGGGGCGGACAGGGATACCGGAACGGATGGAACCCTGATCTCTGTCGCTGCTGGGTCAACGGAATGGATGTGGGAGCGGCCACAGCGGGCGTGTTCGATTACCCCGGTGATGAGAGCCCATGCCACCTCATCGGCATGGCTGGCAACGTGGGTGAGTGGGTCCTGGATCCGTACCAGGAGCACGCCTACGACCAGTACGCCCAAGGCTCCCTCGCGCCTCCTACCACAGGCTTGTGCCGCGTCGTCCGCGGGGGGGCGTGGTGCGACGGCAAGGACTACCACTTCCGATGCATGATCCGTGCCTATGCCGTGCCGAGTCTGCAGGTGCGCCAACTGGGCTTCCGTTGCGCGAGGAGCCTGTGACTCGCCCCGAGCGCAAGCTCGTAGGAGCCGCCGGCTATGGATCGGATGCCTGACGACGAGGCCCTGCGGACCCGACTGCAGGGGACGGCTAGGTCGGCCCCCGCCGCGGCAGGCACACTCTCCGTCTCTCTGCGCCGCCCGGGCTTGGACGCCGTCGTGGACGTGCGAGGCGGCGCGCCGCTGCATGCCGCCAGCAGCATCAAGCTATGCATCCTAGTGTCGGCGCTCAGGGCGTTCGAGAGTGCCGTGGAGGGGCTCGACAGCGTCATTGCCGGCTCCACTCTGCGGCATCACCTGGCGGCGATGGTTACTTACAGTGACAACGACGCCGCCAATGTGCTCATTGAGCACCTGGGCATGGATCGGATCAACGCGGAGATGAGCCAGGTGGTCGGCTTGAGCGCGGAGACTCGGCTGGTGCGACGCATGGGCGACGCGGCGAGCGCGTTTGCCGGCCGTGACAATACGGCGACCGCCAATGACCTCACCCTTCTGCTCCACCGCCTCCGGGCCGGCGCGTGCCTCGGACCGGAGGGTACGAAGGAGGCCCTGCGGATCCTCCGGCTGCCCAAGCGCGGCGAGGCGGCTGAGTACGCGATCATCGCCAGGTCCGCGCCGGCAGAGTCGTCGTCGCTCGTGGCCAGCAAGTCGGGCTACATCCCATCGTCCCTCGTCGATGACTACGGGGAAGCTGCGGGCACCTATTTGGATGCCGCGCTGGTCGAGTCGCCGAGCGGGGGCTGGTGGTGCCTGGCCGTGGCGGTCAACGGGTGCAGAGACGATGAAGCGGCCCTCGACGCGATCGAGGAGGTCGCTCGGCTCTCTTGGGACGCGGCGCGGCCGTGGTAGAAGCAGGGGGCGGCGTTGCGGGCGAGGAAGGCCGTGCCTCGTGCATACGGGAGGTGCGACCGGTGAGAAGCCGAGATTCAAGCGCTTGCATGGTCGATCGCAGGGCGTTCTTGGGGAGCGCAGCCGCGGTTGCGGCCGCCGGACTGGGGATGGTTCGCCACGCGCGAGGCGCGCAGGCGACGCTGGGGGTGGGGTTCATCGGGTGCGGCGGGCGAATGTGGTCCCACATAGCCTGCGTGAAGCAACTCATCGATGAGGGCGCGCCCCTACGTTCTGCCGCGGTCTGTGATGTGTACCGCCCGCGCCTGGACGCCGCGGCCGAGGCAACGGGCGGCACCCCGTACATGGACTACCGCGAGCTCCTCGCCGACCCGGCGGTGGACATCGTCGCCATCGCCTCCCCTGACCGACATCACTGCCTCCAAGCCCTGGACGCGGTGGAGGCTGGCAAGGATGTGTTCAGCGAGAAGCCGCTGGCCCATTGGCAGCAGTTCGAGCAACTGAAGGCGCTCGCGCACCGCGTTGACGAGACGGGGGCGGTGCTCCAGGTTGGCACCCAGATGGTTGCCGACAGCACCTGCCGCCAGGCGCGAGATCTGATCCGTGAAGGCGTTATCGGGAAGCCTCTCCATGCCCAAGTCGGGTACTTCCGACAGGGTGACTGGGGGGAACGCGGCATGCCGATCCCCGATCCGGACGCGCGGCCTGGGCCTGATCTGGACTGGGACGCCTTCATCGGCGACGCGCCGCAGCGACCCTTCGACATCTCCCGGTTCTTCCAGTGGCGGATGTACTTGGACTACGCCGGCGGGCCGCCCACGGACCTCTACCCCCACGTGTACACGCCGCTGGCGATCGCTCTGGACCTGAGCATGCCGATGCGGGTGAGCGGCTTGGGCGGCAAGCTCTTCTACAACCACGCCCGCGAGGTGCCGGATACGGTCAACATCCTAGCGGACTACCCGGAAGGCGTGACGGTCGCGCTCCTTGGCACCCAGGCGAACGCTCGACCGGTGGAGACCTGCATCCGTGGCTCCGAGGCGACCCTGGTGTTCGGAGGACCGGGCATCCAGATCTTCCCAGCCGACGGGAACGCGACGCCGAGCCTCGAGGTCGCCCGGGAGGCGGGCGGGGACACCATCGACCTCTGGCGCGACTTCCTCCGCTGCGTGGAGACCCGAGAGCGGCCCTGGAGCGACGTCTGGACCCAGTATGGGGTGCAGACCGTGGTGAACATGGGCATGCTCTCCATGCTCGGAGGGCGCATGCTGCACTTCGATCCTGATGGCGAGCGGATCCTCGAGGATCCGCCCGTGGAGGTGGCGTAGATGCGGCGGATCAGCGTATGGATGCTTATAGCGCTCGTGGCGCCCGCTGCCCTCGCACAGGGCGGGCCGGAGGTCGAAGCGACGCCTACCGGCTGGGACGTGCGGTGGGATGGGGCGCCGGTGCTGAGCTACACCTCCTCGGAGGCGTTTCCGAAGCCTTGGATCGACCCACTGCTCACACCGGCGGGACACAACGTCGTGCGGACGAGCCCTCCGGACCATGTTCACCACCGAGGCCTCATGTTCTCATGGGGCTACATGCGGATCGCCGGCGAGCCGGAGGGCTATGCGCTCATGTTCTGGGGCGAGGAGGGCGACCCCCACGGTCTGGGGCGGATCATCCCCGATCCCGACCAGCCGGCGGAAGCCACGGCGGACGCTGACGGCGTGACCATCGCCGGCCACTACCTCTGGCTGAGGAACAGCGATGATCTGCTCGTGCTGAGGGAACGCCGCGTCATCCGCGTCCACAGACCCGTCGGCGGACGGGCGAACCTCCTCACATGGACCACCGAACAGACGCCCGAGGTGGACATCGTGATCACCCCAACGCCGGGAGCGCCGGTGAGCTACTATGGACTGGGCATCCGCTGCGCTGACGGCATGGACCGAGGGCTGTTCGTGAACAGCAACGGGGCACGCCGGGTCGAGGGGTGCAATGGCGACCGGGCCGAGTGGTGCGCCTATCAGGGGACCACGGGCCCCTTGCGTGGGTTCGCCCTGTTCGACCACCCCGACAACCCCCGGTACCCCACGGGCTGGTTCGCGATGAACGACTTCGGCTACGAGACGGCGAGTCTGCCCGCCTTCGCTGACTACCCCCTCGCGGCGGGGGAGACGCTGCGTCTCACCTATGGGGCGGTAGCCTTCGATGGGTCCGCGTCGGCGTCATTCCTCGATGAGTGCTACGAGCAGTGGCTCGCGGCAAACCCTGCGGAGTCGCCCCGGGCGTCGCGCCCGGAGGTTGTGGACCGGAGCACCCGGCGTGACGACCGAATCGTGTTCGACGCCCCACTCGGCGGGGGCGCCATGAAGCCGGGGTACCACCCGGTCGCGTCGCCCGGAGGCCGCGTGGTGTCTGATCCCACGACGGAGCAGAGGCACCACCACGGTCTGTGGTTCACCTGGGGCAACATCCGGCTTGGCGAGGAGTCGGTGGACTTCTGGGCGGAGACGGGTGCCCCCGAGGTATTGGGCCGGATAACCACCGAGACGCTGGAACGCGCGGAGGACGCGGATGGAGCCACCTACACGTCGCGCCACCTGTGGCAGCGGGCGAGCGGCGGGCCGGCGATCATCGAGGAGGAACGGACCATTCGGGTCCACACAGCGGTCGAGGACGCGACACTCATCACCTTCACGACCCGCCAGAGGGCACTGCAGGACCTGGTGCTGAGCGCCGAGAGCCATGAGGCGGTGTCCTTCTACGGGCTCTGCCTGCAGATGCCCCCGGACATGCGGAATGGCCTCGTCGAGAACGCGAATGGCTCCCAGGGGAGGCGGGGCGTGGAGGGCGAGCCTGCCCGCTGGTGCGCCTACTCAACGGACGTGCGTCCGGCGCGCACGGTGGCGCTGTTCGACCACCCGAGCAACCCTCGGCACCCGGGGACCTACTTCACCCTGCCGACCGGTTTCCTCAGCACAGGGCTTGTGACGACCGAGGACTACCCCATGGCCGCCGGGGAGACCCTAACGCTGACCTATGGGATCCTCGTGACGGACGAGCCGAACGCGGCATCGGTGGAGCGGCACTACCAGGAGTGGCTGGCCCTGCCGTAGCGACGAGAGGACGAGTGACGTGGCACTCCGCGGATCGCTTCCGTGCGCGACCTGCCTGCTCGTGCCCATGCTGATGGCCCTGCCATGCGCTGCCGTGCAAGCGGAGCAGGTTAGCTACCGCGGCATCCGGCCGTCAGACCCCGGGGGCCGTGATGGCCTACGCAACCCCGAGCGGGGTCTGCGCATCGAGACCCTAATCGCCGAGCCGCCCGGCCTGCCCGCCTGGGGTCCGGCGAACCACCTCAAGGGGAGCGTCTCCGAGGGGTTCTCCGACGAGTGGTGGGTGCTCGACGCGACGCGATACGAGCGGCACGGCCTGACCCTGGCACAGACCTACTGCTATATGGATCCCTATGTGGGCCAACCGCTGCCGGACGAGAAGCTGGAGTGGTTGCGCCAGAGCTTCGCAGCCCTTCGGGCGAACGGCCTGAAGGCAGTCCTGCGGTTCGCATACGAGCGGGACATAAGCCCACCAACGGGTCCCACAATGGACGACATCCGGAGGCACATGGCCCAGTTGGCGCCCGTAATCCGGGACAACCTGGATGTGGTTTACGTCATGCAGGCGGGGTTCATCGGGGCGTGGGGCGAGTGGCACAGCTCCGCGAACCGGCTGGAGGCGGATCACGCGAGCATGGCGGCGGTCATCGAGGGGATCCTCGACATCCTACCGCCGGAGTTCAAGACCCAGGTTCGGGTGCCGAAGTACAAGCGGTGGGCCCTGAGTCTGCCCGGCATCGGCGAGTACGAGGAGGTCAACGAGCGCACGGCCTTCGATGGCAGCGCCATCGGCCGGGTTGGCTTCGCGAATGACGGGTTCCTCGCAGGCGAGACCTGCGGAGGCACTTGGACGGAGCCGCCGCTCTACTCGAACCCTGGCAACCCGGAGTTCGACACGATGACCCGCGAGAGCGCGTACGTGCCCGTGGATGGCGAGCTGTTTTGGAGCGATGTCGCGGGCGCGGTGGATGGACTGACAGCGGCGGTGCGGCTCAGGCTGCACCACTACTCCAGCTTCAGCCTCGCCCACAGCTTCTCCGAGAGAGAGGGTGGGGGGCGGTACTCCATCGATACCTGGATGCGGACCGAGGTCACGCCTGACACGCTCGAGGCGCAGCGTATGCCCCTATCGGACGGGTACTTCGAGGATACGGCGGGCGAGCCCGTGGCGCGGACAATCTTCGAGTACATCCGCGATCACCTCGGCTATCGACTCGAGCTACAGGAGGCGCGGTTCGCGAGGCGCGTCAGGAGCGGCGATCCCCTGGATGTGCGGGTGAGCCTGATCAACCGCGGGTTCTCCATCCCCCATCTTCCGCGGCCGGTGCAGTTGGTACTGGTGGATGCCGTGGGCAATGTGGTGGCAGCGGAGCGATGCCCGGCGGACCCGAGGCGTTGGCAACCCTACGAGCCCGGAGACGAGAGCTTCGCGCCACTCACGCATCGCTTCGGCGCGACCCTGCGTACCGCCGGGCTCCGGCGCGGCGTATACCGTCTGGGCCTGACGATGCCCGATGCGCACGCGTCGCTGCGAGGCGATCCGCGGTACGCGATCCGAGTGGCGAACGGTGATGTGCCGTGGGTCGTGGCGGAGCGCGGGCTCGGGGTCAACGTGCTTGGAGAGGTCGCGATTCGCTGAGGGGCGCGGCGCCCGCGCCACCCCTCGCCCGCGGCGTGACGCGCTCCCCCGGAGGTCCCGGCGGTCTCAGCAGCGCAATCTACTCCCTGCCGCTGTCCACGGCGGCCGAAAGCTGAGGGAGGATCACCATATGCGTAAGTACCGTGTCGGGATCGCTGCCATGGTTCACGACCACCTCTGGGGAGAGCTCGCCCATTGGAGCAAGCTGGAGAACGCGGAGATCGTGGCCGCTGGCGACGAGAACGAGGAGCTGCGGGCGAAGGTCCAGGCCGAGTACGGCGTGCCGAAGCTATACAGCTCGTGGCAGGAGATGATCGAGTCCGAGGAGCTGGACATCGTGCAGGCGGCCGCGCCAAACAACGCCGGGGCGGAGATCGTCGAGGCGTGCGCGGCCAAAGGCATCCATGTGATCTCTGAGAAGCCCATGGCCGCCCGGCTAGAGCAGGCGGACCGGATGCTCGCCGCAGCAGAGAAGGCGGGCGCCAAGCTCATGATCAACTGGCCGACCGCTTGGCAGCCGTCCATCTACTGGATGCTCGAGATGATCCGGGACGGGGCCATCGGCGATCTCTTCTACCTGAAGTACCGCGCCGCCCACAATGGGCCGAAGGAGATCGGGTGCAGCGAGTACTTCTGGAAGTGGCTCTATGACCAGGAGCAGAACGGCGCCGGCGCGCTCATGGACTACTGCTGCTACAGCTCCGTCATGAACAGCTACCTCCTGGGTCTGCCGAAGCGGTGCATCGGCTTCCGCGCCACCCTGGTCAAGGACTACCCAATCCCCGATGACAACGCGATGATCATCATGCACTACCCCCACGCGGTGGGAGTGGCCGAGGCGAGTTGGACCCAGAAGACAGAGACGTGGACGCCGAACCCCCTGGCCTACGGCTCCGAGGGCTCCATCGGGGTGCTGCACGGCAAGATCGTCCTTCATCAGGAGGGCAAGGGGACCAAGGAGATCGACCCTGCGCCCATGCCAGAGGGCTTCACGAGCGGCCCCCAGCACCTACTGGCCTGCATAGAGACCGGCGAGGAGATCCGGGGCGTCTGCAACCCTGAGATCAGCCGCGACGCACAGGCGATCCTGGAGGCGGGGCTGCTGTCCGCCGACCGGGGCCAGCCCATCACTCCCCAGCCCTACTAGCACGCTCGATCCCTCGGCGCGGGCGCTCGTGGCCCGCGCCGAGCCCGCCCTCCGAGGAGGCTGCCGTACCGCCATGTCCACGCTCACGTCGCGCGAGCGCGTGCTCCGAGCCATCGATCACCAGGAGACGGATCGGGTGCCGGTTCAGATCTACATGACGCCCGAGATCCACCAGGCCCTCGTGCGCTCCCTCGGGCGGGAGCCCATCGAGGCCTTCCGGATCGATCTGCGGACGGTGGGCGCGCCTCGAACCAAGCCCCTACGGCGGCCCGAGCCCGGCTCCCGTGTGCAGTACTACGACGAGTTCGGAGTGGGCTACGCCAACATCCCCAACAATGCGGGCGGGGAGTACCTGGAAGCGGTGGACCTGACGCTGGCGCGGCTGGAGACCATGGACGACGTGCTGTCCTACGACTGGCCCAGCGCTGACGACTACGACTACAGCGTGGTTCCCGCGCAGATCGCCGCCAATGAGGGCTACTGCGTCTGCGCGGGACATGCGGGCCAGCCGGACATCATCAACGGCGTGGGACGCGGTCGGGGCATGGAGCAGGTGCTGTGTGACATCGCCCTCGAGGACGAGGTGGGGCTTGCCATCATTGAGCGTCGGGTGGAGTTCTTCCTGGAGTGGTCGCGCCGGACGCTGGCCGCTGGGGAAGGAAAGATCGACATCCTGTGGATTGGCGAGGACCTGGGGACCCAGAAGGGGCTCACGGTGAGCCCCGCGGTCTTCGATCGGGTGTTCCGGCCAGCGATCCAGCGGTTCATCGACCTCGGCCATGAGTTCGGGTGCAAGGTCGCGCTCCACTCCTGCGGCTCGACCCGTCAGATCCAGCCGACGCTCATCGAAATGGGCCTGGACGTCCTCGACGCGGTCCAGCCCGAGCCGGTGGGCATGGACCCCGAGGAACTCAAGCGGGCACACGGCGACGTGCTCACCTACTGTGGGCTGATCTCGACACAGCAGACGCTCCCGCACGGCACGGTGGCGCAGTGCCGTGAAGAGGCACGCCATCGCATCCGGGTGATGGGCGAGGGTGGGGGGTACATCTTCTCGCCGGCCCACTGCATCCAGCCCGACACGCCGGTTGAGAACGTGTTCGCGATCTACGAGGAGGCGCTGGGGGTCAGATTCCCCTAGGAGCGCAGGCAAGCGTACCAGCCGAGCGCAACTACTCCTGAGGCCCCCACAGGTACACCTCGGAGATCGCCGTCCACCGGCCCGCCTCCGGGTTAGCGTGAGTCACCACGATCCGAAGCCGCTCGACGTCGATCTCATGGAAGTCCACCCTGTTCTCGCAACCGCCCGTTGGCGCGTCCAGGGCGTACCGAGCGTTAGTGACCGGCCGATAGTTGTGGCCGTCGAGGTAGAGCACCTCCCACGCTGCCGGCGGCGCCTCATCGGCGCCGTTGTCGAACAACTCGATGCCCACGGCACGGAGCCTGCGCGGCCGGTCGAGGATGACCTCGAGATGGTCCTTGCGGTTCCTCGACAGCCGACATGTCCAGCGGTTCGAAGGCTGTTGATGGTGGCCGACGACGCAGTCGACGGCCCGGTCTGGCGGCCCTTCGTCGTTGCGGTAGGAGGAGCCCGCCAGCACGCCGACTCCGTCGTCCATCACCAGGTTGATCAGACCGGCATCATCCGTCCGCGGCGCCGATGTCAGGCCAGGGGGGAGGGCGCGGCGCGGCTCCGCAGGCCACTGGTGGCCGCCGATGCTCACTACCACAGGAAGGACGCAGACCCGCAGCCGCGCGCACCCCATGGGGATCAGGGTGAGCGACTCCTCCGGCTCATCCGTGTGTACAGGACTCGGGCCAAGCGGCCCGCAGGTGTGGTTCATGAGCCGCCACTCGGGGATGCGTCGCCCCAGGCACCGAAGCCGGATCGGGGCGCCATCTGCCGTGAATGGCTCGTCGGTTGTTAGTGGCCCGGCCTCGACGCCGAAGGCCATGCCGTCGGTGCACGAGAGGCCGTAGTTCCAGGCGTTGGTGGGGAAGACCTCGAACTCCGGCCACTCCTCGCTGCCGCCGCAGCGTCGCCACTCCTCGCCGATGAGCAGCGAGAACCACAGGGGCCCGCGGCGGACCGAAGCGGCGTCGCCGTGGGCGCGCCAGCGAGACACGGCGACCTCCATCGGCAGCGTGAGCAGGACGCGCTCGCCGTCCGACCACTCCCGGTCGATCGTCACCCAGCCACCCCGCACCGCCTCGAAGGCCACCGGCTCGCCATTGATGGCGATGCTCGGCGATTCGCACCAGTTGGGCAGACGAAGGCTGAGGGGGAAGGCGCACGGGCCGTCGAGACTGATCCGAAGCTCCACCGTATCGCCGAAGGGGTAGTCGGTGTGCTCCTCGATCCGGACCTCGGCCCCATCGCCGACCTTCGCCCGTACCGCGCAGGGAGCGTAGAGCACGGCGGCCAGCCCGCCGCATTGGGTCGCCATCCACAGGTGCTCAGCGTAGTAAGGCCAGCCCTGGGCCACGTTGTGCTGACAGCACCGGTACAGGTGGGGCGAGTAGGAAAGGGTCGTTCCCTGGTTCTGGAACTCGTGGACCGGGCCATCATCGCACTGGACGAGGTTGGGGGCGGTGAGGTAGTGCAGGCCCCGCCAATCAGGGGTGGCGGCGGCGGGCAGAGAGTTCAGCGCGACGTCCTCGCACCGGTCCGCCCACTTCGCGTCACCGGTGATGCGAAGGAGGGACTCGAAGCTGTACATGAACTCAACCATGGTGCACGTCTCGGCGGCCAACTCCGGCCCCTCGTAGCCCTCGCGGCTGTTCTCATCGGAGGCGAACATCCCGCCGGGGACCTGCCCCCAACGCGCCATCACCTCGGAGTAGAGCCGCTCCGTCGCGTCGAGGTGGGCCGGGTCCCCCGACTGCTGGCCCCAGCACGCGGGCTCGCGGAACCCCTGTGCGATGTTCACGCCGTGGGGGCTGGGCCGGGTGAACTCCCATGCGGAGGTGCGGTGGTGCAGGGTGGCGGCCAGGTCCAGGAGCCAGGCCTCACCGGTGCGGTTGTACAGCCAGTAGACCGTCTCCAGGTTGTCGCCGCCCCGGAGCTTCTGCCAGGACTCGGGGAGAAGCGAGTCGGGGTCCTGGTGATGCATCCACCGGAGGTAGCGCTCGATGAAGCGCCGAGGGCGCTCTTCGCCCGTTGCCTCATGGAGGGACTGGGCCGCGAACAGGACGACCATGTTGGGCCAGACGTCGTTCGCGGCGCGGTTTGGTTCGGGTCCGAACCAGCCGTCGGGCTTCTGGTGGCCCATGATCGCGTCCAGCCAACGCCGCGCTTCGGCGATGACCTTCTCGTCGCCGAGAACGTAGCCCAAGTCGCCCAGACCCTTGAGCCAGTAGGGAAGCTCCTCCCATCCGCTGCCCACACCCGTCATCCAGGCGCTGCCATCGCGCACCCATGGGCTGACCTCGGGCAGCCGCCCGACCATCCCGTCCGCCATCAGCCGGAGCTGCTTGCGGAGCCAGCCTCTCGGCTCGATCGCGCCGATGTCCAGCTTCGCCAAGGGGCTCGGACGGAGGGGGGGACGATTGAAGACGTAGTGCCGCGGGCCGCCGCAGATGGGCGGGCGTACGGAGGATGTGACGCGCATAGAGGCACTCCGTTCCCTCAGTGGGTGCGGCCCAGGGGCCGAAGAGCGACCTTCTTCAGCCCCCGGATGCGTCCTCTATGGACGGTCACTAGCGCACAAGCTCGGGCGAGAACCAGACGCTGCAGTCGGCGTAGTTGCTGCCGTCGCCTTCCTCGCAGATCAGTTCGAGCAGTTCGACGCCCGCCAGATCAACCTCCACGGTCCGTTCGACGAAGTCACGCACCAGATCCGAGCGGAATAGCTCCTCGCCGTCACCCATGACGACGAAGACGACGCTGCCCTGGGCGCCTTGCTGAAGGCCATAGGCGGTGCGGAGGGCGCTCCATTTGCCGCCTAGGCGGAAGGCGTACCGCGAGGCGGCGTGGGCGTAGATCCCATGGGAGTGATACCGTTCGCCGGATTCCAGCAACTCACGGCTAGAGCCGCTGGGAATACGGTCGCGGCAGGGCCGTTCCCAGCCGACCTCGGCCGATTCCCACACCAGGTCTGACAGAAAGGCGGCCATCACAGCATCGGGCAGGTCGGCGGGTGCGTCGACAGGATCGGAGGCGGGTTCGGTTGTCGCGACGTCGACGAGGGACGCCGCCTTCCGTGCAACGCTCCGCTGTCCATCGGTTCGCAGTGGGTCGGGTAGCCGCTCGAAGCGGGCCACAGCCGTATCGGCCAGGTCCCGAGCCGCATCCAGGTCGCCCCTCCTCACCGCTGCCGCGGCCTGGCGTTGGAGGTGTCCCAGGTGGAGGACGCGGTGGTCAGGGCGCCCTTGCTCATCCACGGAGAAGGGCACGCCGAAGGTCCTGGTTTGGCCGGCAGGGTAGCAGAAGGTCAGCCTCAGCTCATGGCCGCCGGGCGCGAGGCCTGTGACGGGCACGGAGAAGCGGCCTGCGGAGTCCACGGGCGTGACCCAGGAGTATGCGTCGTAGTCGCTTCCGCCGTCTGGATCCGCGAAGGCGATCACCGCACGTGGGGCCACGTTGGTCGCGACATTGCCGCGGACCACCATGCCGCCGGCGGTGGGCTCGCCGCGGACGTCCGTGAGGTCACAGGTTACCGCGTCGTCCTTGCCCTCGTCGGATCGGCGGAAGAGCGGGTGGTTCGCGAGGACCGCAGCGCTGGCGGCGCTGAGGAAGGTGCCCTTCCCCTCGCCGCGGATCTCCTCTCGGTACGTGTAGTTGCCGCTTCCCATGAGCGTGGTGCCCATCACCGATTCGGCCGCTGTGGCGCGCACGTGTGGGAGCCCCAGTGCGTGCCCAAGCTCGTGGGCGGCGCCGCCGATGTAGACGGTGTTGTAGCGGCCGAGGGAGTACGGACGGCCGTTGTCGTACATGGTGGGCTCGGTCGCCGGGAGGTTGAGGGGATCCAGTGTCGGATGGTCGGTCACCCAGGCAGTGCCGGAGCGGTGGTCGCCTCCGCCGTAGTAAGGCGTGTTGCCCGACAGCCGGTCGCCCTCGGTCACGACCAGGTTCTCGAAGATGATGAGTGTCTCGCGATCAGCGTCAAGCCCGATCCCCGCCAGGTGAGCCGCCACCTCACCGCGCAGCTCGTGTCCGTTGGGCGACGTGTAGTGAGCCGCCGGCTGGGCCCCGAGCACCTCGTAGATAACAAGTCGGCCCTCCTCGTCGCGTTCGAGGGGGAAGGTCATGGGCCCATACCCTCGGGCGGCCATTCCCTGGGCATAGAAGCCCTGGATATCGGTCATGACTCGGTCGAGCCGATCGCGATAGTTGGGCTCGGGCTCCCGGTCCGATGGGTTGAAGTAGACTACCCGGAGGGCGCGGTCATAGCCCTGCCCCTCGGTCCCGCTCAGAGCGCCGAGCGCCGTCACCGCCGCGAGCGCTATCATCCACATGCAGCAGGCTCCTCCCGTCTTCAGCGCATCGACGGCGTGTTGCGGACCCTCTCCGCCGACTGCGGCCTCAACCCGTCAAGGTAACACAGCGCCCGGAGTTCGAGCATGCTCCAGGGCGGGCTGTCGGGATGCTTCCGGAAGCTCACCGTGACCTGGCGTTTGCCCTGGGTCAGGGACGACGGCGCCTCGAAGTCACTCTCGGCCAGACGCATCCACTGGTTTTCGTCGGGGTCGTACCACTCGCCGGCGTAGTCGCCGTCCACGTACACGTACGCTCGTTGGCGGCCCTGCAGTTGGTCGAACACTCGGCGGAGCCTCAGGCCGCGGTTGGCAGGGTCGATGGCGAGGTCAACGCTCACCGCGCCTGGGGTGGCGAGACCGTCGAAGCTCCAGGCCACATCATCGTCGTCGCCCTCGAAGAAACCCTCGAGAGAGTACCGCGTCGCGCTCTCGGCCCGGAGATCGTGGGCCGCCTCGGAGGCTGCGTCGCCGATCTCGACGACGTCCGTGCAGAGCAGCCCTGGGCTGTCGAGGGAGTAGTAGAACGCCAGGCTGGTGTAGCTCGAGTCCGTGTCGTTGGTGCCGCCATGTTCGATCCCAGCCTTGATGCCGTCCTGGAAGCGGATGGGCGCCTCCAGGTGGAAGCGGTAGTAGCAGGAACGGATGTCGTACGCGGTGAGACCCAGAGCCTCGGCTTCCGCCTGGACATCACCCACGCATCCGTGGAAAGGGGTGTGCTGGTCGATATTGGGCCAGCAGGCGGAGTGGTAGTAGTCCTCCGTCCCCGTGCCGTACAGCCCCGGCGTACGGCTCCCATCGACATAGAACCGAATGTCGCCCTCGCAGTAGTGTCCCCCCAGGAGGGTGTGCACCACGCCCACGAGCTGCCCTCTGCCCGGAACCTCCAGGAACAGGTAGTCGCGGCCTAGGGCCGTGTGAGGATCACGGTGGAACCATGTGCGAAAGTACCCCGCGTCGCCCTGTGGGTACTCCCGGTCCGTCCAGGCCAGTCGCCAGCGGAAGCCGTCGAGGACCTGCGCGGACTCGTTCTCGATGCGCACGACGGCACTGCGCCAGAATGGCATCGGGAAGTAGCAGTAGCCGGTCCTATCCCGAACACCCACCATCAGGGAACTCGTCGGCCTCCAACTCTCGCCGATGCCGAAGAGGTGGCCGATGGGCGCATCCACGCTCGGTGTCGGCTCCCCGTCCCACCAGATGCGAATCCGCGCGCCTTGCAGGATCTCATCGGTCGTCGAGGCCATGTCCAGCTCCAGGCGGCCGATCGCCCCCGCGCCCTGGAGTCGGGCAAGCTCCGCCCCCTCGCCCGGCTGGAGGGTGACGGCGCCCTCCGCCGATCCCGAGTACTCCCACTCCTTCGGATCCGAGCCTAAGCGCTCGAACCAGCCACCGAACCGCGCCGTATCCGCGCGCGCCTTCTCCGGCGCGGCGCGGGCCGGATCCCGGTACCGCTCGTAGATGTAGTGGTTGAACGGGAAGGGGTTGTTAGTGAGGACGCGGCATCGTTCGCGGAAGGGGATGGGCACGAAGGCCCAGTGGGCGATGCAGAGCCAGGGGCCGCCAGCCACCAGCTTGCGGCTTACCAGGGGTGGCTCGTAGCCAGGGACGCGGCCCTCGAAGAAGTCCGTCTGGTCAGCGTCCACGATTACCTCGCCATCGACCTCGATCCGCAGGCTATCCCCGCCCAGACCCCACATGTTCCGTAGGCAGCCCGGCCCCAGAGTGTCCATGACCACATTCCACTGCGGACCCGACTCGAAGTCATCGATGAGTATCCGAGCGCCGTCAGGCTGTTCGAACGCGATGTCGTCCACAAGGAACGTCATCCCATCCTCGTAGCCCCACTCCTTGTTGAAGAGGAGCCAGAACTGCCCCACGCCGTCCCTGGGCACATCCGATACATCCACCGTCACATGGTTCCACTCGCCGGCAACCAGGTCCCTGATCGGCACCTCGGTGGCACGGCCTCCGGAGTCGATGCGGATGCCGTAGTCGATGCCTCCGTCGGCGTAGGAGGGCCAGACCCAGAAGGTCACCCGATCGCACTGAGAGAGGTTCAGCCCCTGGCTCAGTGGCTTGGCGATGGAGCGCCAGCCCGTGTCGAGCCCCTCGTCCGTGATGGTGTGGAGAAGCGCCCCGCGACCGTTTCGGGCAGCCGGCGCCGGACTGAACTCTGCTGTGGCGCCCTCATCGATGGCCACCCACCCGGCGAGCCCCGGCTCATCCGACGGCTCGGAGTAGAGGTAGAATCCGCCATCTCCATTCAACCCCTGCTTGTTATGGCTGGACTGCTGATACACAGACACGCACGGATCAATAATCGGAAGGTCTTCTATTGCCGCAACTATGCCTAAAGAGGGAATCAGCAGCGCTATCATCAGGGTACCGTCCTAGTCAACGGGGGTTCTCGGCGTCGCGCCGGCACACGTTGGGCCCGCAGCCGCCTGCCAGCCCATGCTACGCCCACGGGCGGGTCCGCACCTCTCGCCGTCCCTCGCACGAGGATGCGGGAAGGGAGTCGCCAGGGAGGAGTTGGTCACCTCCCGATGAACACCTGTTCATACGGCGGATGACCCGCCACAGGCGCCGCGGCCCCGGTTGTATGATGCGTGTGCGAGGGTTGCCTGGCTGGCGCTCGGAGGTGAATGGCCTTGCGAAGGGCACTATGGATTGCGGCCCTCACAACGGCACTCGTGGCCGCCCTTCTGGCCACGGTGGGGTGCGAGGAATGGTACAAGGCGGGCAAGCCGCCGGAGGATGCGACCACGGTCAGCATCCCGCCGCGTCTGCCGGCGCCTACGGGGATGGAAAGTGCCGCCGTGGAGTCTGAGATCACGGCGGAATCGGCGGCCGTCGAGGGCGAATCAGCCCCCACTGAGAGTGAGGTGGAGAGCGAACCGGCTGCCGAGAGCGACGCGACGACGGAGAGCGATGTCGCCGCCGAGAGTGATGTCGCGGCAGAGAGCGAGCTCCCCACGGAGAGCGAGGAGACCGAGGTCGCGCAGGCCGACGAGGACGATGAGCCTGCCGCCGAGGAGGAACGCGCCGAGGGCGGGATCGCTCTGACTCAGGTCGTCGCGATGAACGTGAAGCAGGCCGCGGTGGACTGCCGTGTCGTTCGCTCCCACATCGAAGCTGCCCAGGTTCTCCTCGCTAACAGGGAGGACGCTGAGGCGCGGGTGCTCATCCAGCAGGCGATACGCTCGGCCGCCTTCGTGCGCGCCGGTCTGCCGTCCGTGCAGGCCGAGCAGTGTATCGAGCGAGCGCTGCAGGAGGCGGAGCGGGGCCAGGTTTCAGCAGCCACGGACGCCATTGAGGCAGCGGTGGATACTGCGGCGGAGATCACCCTCCGTGGCACGGTGGCCGAGTTCCGGCGCCGGGGCGCCCAGGCGATCGAGCAAGTAAGAGACGGTGATCCGGCGCGAGCTCGGGAGCTGCTCGGGCGGATGCAGAACATGATAGTCCCCTCTGAGAGCGAATACACCGCGTCGCGCATCAGCGACCACCTGATGGGCGCCCTCAGCGCCCTCGACCGGGACGCCGTGAGGCCGGCCGTCGCGGAGTTGACCGACGCCGACGAGAGGGCCTTCAGCCTGACCCGGATCCTGGAGGGCGTGAACTAGGGCGCTCCCGGGCACATGTGGGGCTCACACAGCAGTGCGGCGCAGGGGCGCTAGCCCCGCCGCGCGCCGCCCACCTGCTCTGCCCCTTGCCGACAACCTACACCCGGTGGAAGGAGCGCTGTGACCCATGAGCTTCGTGCATCTGCACTGCCACACCGAGTACAGCATGCTGGACGGAGCCTCGCGCATAGCCGACCTCCTGGATCGGTGCAAGCAGTACGGCATGCCGGCTCTGGCGCAGACCGACCACGGGTCCATGTTCGGCGCGATCCCCTTCTATAAGGCGTGCAAGAAGGCCGGCATCAAGCCCATCGTCGGGTGTGAGATGTACCTCGCTGCGGGGCCACGTACCCGCCGAGACCCCGTGCTGGATCGGAAGCGGTACCACATCGTCCTCTTGGCGAAGGATCTCACGGGCTACAGGAACCTCCTCGCGCTGGTGACGGCAGGTTACCTGGAGGGGTTCTACAGCAAGCCGCGCATCGATCTGGAGCTTCTGGCCGAGCGCCACGAGGGCCTCATCATGCTCACAGGCTGCCTGGGGGGACCTATCGACAGCGCCATCCTGGAGGGGGGCGAGGAGGCTGGCCGGGCCGCCCTCCGGCCTTTCCTGGAGATCTTCGGGCCCGACGATCTCTACATGGAGATCATGAATCACGGCCTGGATGAGCAGCGAGTCGTCACGCCGGTGAAGCTCAAACTGGCCAAGGAAGCCGGGCTCAAGGTCGTCGCGACAAACGACTCGCATTACACGGACAAGGGTGACGCCCGGCTCCACGAGCTTCTGGTGTGCATTCAGACGGGCCGGTGCATCGACGACGAGGCGCCCAACCCCATGGACTTCGGAGAGGGGTTCTGGTTCAAGTCGCCCGAGGAGATGCTCGCCGCAGTCGGCCAAGAGGAGTGGCTGCGAACCACACTGGAGATCGCCGAGCGATGCAACCTGGAGATCCCCCTCGGGAACATCCAGATGCCCCACTTCCCGCTCCCAAGCGAGTACGAGAGCGAGGCCGAGTACCTCCGCAAGCTCTGCGCCGAGATGCTGCCGGAGCGGTGCGATCCCACAGACCCGCAGGTCATCGAGCGCCTGGAATACGAGCTGGACATCATCATCCAGAAGGAGTACGCGGGGTACTTCCTGGTGGTGTACGACATCTGCCGCTTCGCGCGGGAGAGCGGGATCCTGATTGGGTTCCGCGGTTCCGCGGGAGGCAGCCTCGTGGCGTACGTGCTACAGATCCACGACCTGGACCCCCTCAGGATGGGCCTCTACTTCGAGCGCTTCCTGAACCCCGAGCGCGACGACCCGCCCGACATCGACCTGGACCTCCCCGACGATCGGCGCGGCGAGGTCATCGAGTACGTCACACGCAAGTACGGCGCCGATCGAGTCGCCCAGGTGTGCACATTCGGCACCATGGCCAGCCGTGCGGCGGTGCGCGATGTGGGGCGGGCCCTTGGGGTGCCGCTGCCCGATGTGGACCGCATCGCGAAAATGATCCAGGACAGCCACATCGAGGAGGCCATCGCCAAGACGCCCGAGCTGCGCCAGCAGATGCAGGACAACCCCAAGCTGGCGGATCTGCTGACCATGGCGCCGCGGCTCGAGGGCATCGTGCGCCACGCCTCGACCCACGCGGCAGCCGTAGTCATCGCCACCGATCCCCTGGTGATGCACACCCCCCTATTCCGAGTAGCGAACGACGAGGCGATCACGACCCAGTTCGAAATGGATGCCCTCAAGGACGTGGGGATCGAGAAGCTCGATCTCCTCGGGCTCAAGACCCTGACGGTGATGGCCAACGCCCTGGCCGCCATCGAGCGCCATCACGGCATCAAGCTGCGGCTCCAGGACATCCCGATGGATGACGCCAAGACCTACGCGATGCTCTCCCGTGGAGAGACGAGCGGGGTGTTCCAGCTCGAGTCGGCAGGGATGCGGCGTCTCGTCATGGATCTAGAGCCCGAGCGGATCGAGGACATGATACCGCTCGTCGCCCTGTACCGACCGGGTCCTCTGCAGACGGGCATGACCGATCAGTTCGTGAGGCGGCGCAAGGGCCTCGAACGGGTCCAGGTCACTCACCCCATGCTGGAGCCCATCCTGGAGGAGACCTTCGGCGTCATGGTCTACCAGGAGCAGATCATGCGGATCGCCCGCGACATGGCGGGCTTCAGCATGGGCCAGGCGGACATCCTGCGCGCCGCGATGGGCAAGAAGCGCATGGAGATCATGGACCGGATGCGCCCCATGTTCGTGTCCGGGGCCGTTGAGCGAGGCGTGAACGAGCAGACTGCTGGGACGATCTTCGACCAGATGGCTCAGTTCGCGGGCTACTGCTTCAACAAGCCCCACTCGGCCATGTATGGGATCATCGCGTACTACACGGCCTACCTGAAGGCCAACTACGCGGCCGAGTTCATTGCCGCTCAGCTCACCAGCTTCATGGACAACAAGGACAAGGTCTCTCTCTACATTGATGAGGCGGTCCACCACGGCCTGGAGGTCCGGCCGCCCGATGTGAACGAGAGCTTCGCTGACTTCACTGTCGACTCGGAGGGGAACATCCGGTTCGGCTTGGCGGCGATCAAGGGTGTTGGCCGTGGAGCGGTCGAGGCGATCCTGGAGGCGCGGGAGGAGCGGCCCTTCCAGAGCGTGTTCGACTTCTGCCGCCGCATCCCCGGCTCCGCCGCGAACCGGGCCACCGTCGAGGCCCTGGTGCGCGCGGGCTCCTTCGATGGCTTCGGCTCCAGGGCCGCTCATCTCGCCGTGCTGGACACTGCCTTGGCGGTGCGGCAGAAGGCGGAGCGGGACCGCTCGGTCGGCCAAGCGAGCCTCTTCGGGGATGCCGAGGAGGAGGACACGGGCTTCGGCGATGAGCGGCTCCCCGACATCCCCGAGCTGCCCCAGGAGGAGCTGCTCGCCAACGAGAAGGACCTGCTGGGCTTCTGGGTCACCGACAACCCGCTCAAGGCCCTGGGCCAGCGCCTTGGGGGCAGGGTCACTCACACTGCGGCAACCCTCAGCGAGGTGGAGGGAAGCATCACGGTGACCGTGGGCGGGATCATCGCGAACACGCGTCTCCACTCCACCAAGAAGGGTGATCGGATGTGCTTTGCCACCCTTCAGGACCCTTCGGGCGACATCGAGCTGGTGGCTTTCCCCAAGCCGTACGCGAAGTACACCGCGCTGCTTACGCCTCAGACCGAGGTGCTCGTGACAGGCACAGCGGAGCAGGCGGTAGACTCGAACAACCCCCCGAAAGTCCTTGTCGACAAGGTCAAGGAGCTTCCCGCGAGCGAGACAGGGAAGCCCCTGCCCGTGCCGGCTGAGTCACGGTCCGCGCCGCCGCCCGATGAGCCCCTCGAGGCTGCACCGAGCCAGGCGAGTCACGTCCACATCCGTCTGCCCAACTCCGACGATGTGGAGGGACTGCTGGAGCGGCTGCGCGCCATCCTGGAAGCCCACGTGGGCGGCGACCCCGTTATCCTGCATGTGCCAGACAATGGCACGGAGAAGCGGATTGCCCTCGGCATGAGGTACCGTGTCGCGGCGAGCGATCGTCTCTCGGAGTCGGTGCAAGAGGCGGGTCTGCCCGTCGGCTCCGTGTGGATCAACTGAGGTCGAGGGGGCTGGCTCATGAGGTGTTGCGCGATCTGGATCATCCCGGTTCTCGGGCTGGCGGGTTCGCCGTCGCTCCCGCAGCCACTCTCTCCTGAGGAGATCGTGCAGGGCGCGGCCGAGCGCATCGAGCTCTACCGCAAGAGCGATGCCGTGGTGGAGGTCCTCGGCCGGGATGGCCGACCCATCGAGGGAGCCTCGGTGGCGGTGCGCATGACGCGGCACCGGTTCTTGTTCGGCTGCAACATGTTCGCCTGGGATACGCAACCAACGCCCGAGGATCAGGCGACTTACCGCGCTCGCTTCTCCGATCTGCTCAACTACGCGACTCTGCCCTTCTACTGGTGGATGTACGAGGAGGCGCCGAACTACGACCGCATCGTTGCGATGGCTCAGTGGTGCGCGGAGCGAGGCATCGCCACCAAGGGGCATCCTCTCGTGTGGAACCACGCGGCGCCGGGGTGGCTGCCGGCCGACGTGGACGCCATCCTTGCCCTGTCCGATGAGAGGGTGTCGGATTGCGTCTCTCGCTTCCGTGGCCTCATTGATCGATGGGATGTGGTGAACGAGGCCACCGACCCCTTCCGCATGGACAATCTGCTGAGTGACGCGTGGCGCCACGCGGGCAGGGTGGAGTACACCCAGCATGCCTTCGACCTTGCCCGGGCGGCGGGGCCCGAGGCCACATTGCTCATCAATGACTACCGGCTGGACGAGGAGTATGCGGCGCTGTGCGATTCGCTGCGCAACCCCGACGGCTGGCTTCAGTACGACGCCATCGGCCTGCAGAGCCACCAACATGGGGGAGTGCTGTCACCCGAGCGTATCTGGGCCGTGTGCGAGCGGTTCGCCCGGTTCGGCGTGCCCCTGCACTGGACCGAGACCACCATCGTGAGCGGTCCGCAGGTCGAGGATGGGTGGGTCGGCAGCACGGCCGAGGGCGAGGAGCTGCAGGCCGACCAGGTGGAGCTGTTCTACACGATCATCTTCTCCCACCCGGCCAACGAGGCCCTCACGTGGTGGGACCTGTCGGATCGCCACGCCTGGATGGGCGCCCCCGCGGGTCTGCTCCGCGAGGACCTCACCGCGAAGCCCGCCTACGAGCGGCTCCTATCGCTCATCAAGGGCGAGTGGTGGACCAGTGAGGACCTCACAACCGATGGAGACGGCCGGGCGCGCTTCCGTGGGTTCCACGGCGACTATGACATCGCCGTTACCGTCGGCCCGGCAGAGGCGCGCATCAGGACCGCCCTCGCGCCAGGGTCGGAGACGCGCGTTGAGGTGCGCATCGGCGGCTGAGCCGCCGATCACATCGCGTAGACCCGCTCCGGAGCCAGAGTCGTGAGCCCCTCCGTTGTGAGGACTTCCCAAGCACGCTCCTTGGCCTCATCGTTGACTCTGAAGATGACGATGGCCTGCCCCTCGAGGGGTGTCACAAAGGCATACAGATACTCCACGTTGATGCCCTCGTTCGCGAGCACCCCCAGGGCCCGCGCGAGCTGCCCGGGCCGATCGTCAATCTGAATGGCGAGGACGTCCACTTCCTGCACGGCGTAGTGGTTGGCCCTCAGCGCCGCAACGGCTCTATCCGGCTCGCTGACGATCATGCGCAGGATCCCGAACTCCGTAGTGTCCGCCGTGCAGAAGGCCCGCAAGTTGACGCGCGCGCGCCCCATGATGGAGCACACTTCCGACAGCCGGCCCATGCGGTTCTCGAGGAACACCGAGACCTGCTTCGCGAAACGTGGATCACCCATCTGTCACTCCCCCTGACGCTTGTCGATCACGCGCTGGGCTTTGCCCATGGACCGCTCCAATGTCTGCGGCTCNNGAGCCGCACCTTGGCGGTCAGGGATAGCACGGCTCGCAACTCCTCCGTGATCTTGGCCTCCAGGGACTCCAGCCCACGGATGGTGTCAGAGAACATCTGGAGCGAGAGTTCCACCTCGACCTCCAGGGCGTCGCGGTGCCCCTCGCGGCTCACGATGATCCGATACTGCGGCTCCACCCCCGCCACGCGCGTAAGCACATCCTCGATCTGAGACGGGAAGACATTCACGCCGCGAATGATCAGCATGTCATCGGTGCGGCCCGTGATCCGGCCCATGCGCGCGTGGGTTCGGCCGCACGAGCAGGGCTCATGGCTCAGCCTCGATATGTCACCGGTGCGGTAGCGGATGAGCGGGAGGCAACGCTTGGTCACGCATGTGAACACCAGTTCGCCCGCCTCCCCATCGGCCACGGGCTCCCCGGTACTCGGATCCACGATCTCGGGGATGAAGTGGTCGTCGAAGACGTGGAGGCCGCCTCGATCCGAGCATTCCGCCGCCACGCCAGGCCCGATTACCTCGCTCAGGCCGTAGATGTCGTAGGCTTGCAGGCCCAGGCGCTCCTCGATGATCTCTCGCATCCCGTCCGACCAGGGCTCCGCGCCGAAGAGGCCGCTGCGAAGCTGAAGGTCCCCGGGAGCGATCCCCGTGTCCCGCGCCTCCTCGGCCAGGGTGAGAGCGTAGGAGGGGGTGCACGCGAGCAGCGTCGCGCCCAGGTCGCGCATCAGCGCGAGCTGCCGGCGCGTGTTCCCCGCCGACATCGGCACCACGGTGCAGCCCAGCCGCTCGCCTCCATAGTGGAGCCCCAGACCGCCGGTGAAGAGCCCGTAGCCGTACGCGATCTGCAGCACATCGTGGCTCGTCCCGCCCGCGCAACCGAGCGTCCGCGCCATCACCTCGGCCCATATGCCCACGTCCTCGCGGGTGTAGCCCACCAGGGTCGGCCGGCCGCGTGTTCCCGAGGAGCCGTGGATGCGCACGACCTCTTCCGGCGGGACGGCGAAGAGGCCATTCGGGTAGGTATCCAGGAAATCGGTCTTGACGGTGAACGGCAGGCTTCTCAGGTCATCTATCGAGGTCAGGTCGCACGGATCGACGCCGGACTCCCGCAGCCGATCCCGGTAGAGCGGGACCGATACGGCCACGCGCGCTACCGTCTCGCGAAGCCGCCGAAGCTGCAGCCCGCGCCTCTCCTCGACATCCATGCACTCGTGGTGTGGATCCCAGATCACCTTGTCATCACCCGGTAAGTAGGTTCGCCGCCGTGCGCCGCGCCAGGTCCTGCCCAGCCTCGAACAAGCGCCGGTTGACATCGAGGTGCTTCGGCCGGATGCACTCCTCCAGCGCCCGCCGCCATGCCTCGAGCGGCAGGTTCAAGCACACGCTGAGGGCCCCGAGCAGCACTGTATTCACCGCCCGAGGGGCCCCCTCCGCCGTCGCGATCTCCGTCGCGCACAGGATACACCCTCGCTCCGCCAGGGGACCCGCTGGATCGGCGGGGTAGGAGGGGCCGCCGAGGATCACTGAGGTGGGCGGCACGCGGCGGTCATCGACGATAGCGCGCCCCGTCGGCGCGAGCATCCAGAGCCACCGCAGCCCCTCGAGCATCTCCAGCGCCACCAGCCACGTCGCGGCGCCGTCGGGGATCATCGGCGAGTAGATGGCCCCGCTGTCGGAGATCCGCACATGGCTCACCACGCTGCCCCCGCGCTGAGACATGCCATGGACCTCCGCCTTCTTCACCTGGTAGCCCCCCGCCAGCGCTGCATGGGCCACCAGGTCGCCAGCGGTGACCACGCCTTGTCCACCGATGCCGGCGATGAGGATGTCATCAGCCACCAGCCTCGCCCCCCTCCCTCTGACTGATCGCGCCCACGGGGCAGGTCTTCGCGCACAGGCCACAGCCAGTGCAGAGGGCCTCATCGATGGCCGGCTTGCCGTCCGAGTCCCCTGGGACGGAGATGGCCGGGCAACCGAGCCGCAAGCACTCATTGCACGCGATGCACTCTTCTGGGTCGACGGTGTAGGGCGCGGCCAGGGCTCCGTACCGGAGAGGGCATGGACCCGTCACGACCACGAGGGAGGGCCCCTCGAAGGCGATCGCGCGGGCCAGGGCCTCGTCGATGCCTGCATGATCGCCCACAGCGGCCTCGTGCACGGACTCGACTCCCATGGCGCGAGCCACGGCCGCGAAGTCGAAGGGGGCACTCGCCTCGCCCGACAGGGTCAACCCCGTGCCCGGATGGTCCTGGCCGCCCGTCATCGCCGTGCTACGGTTGTCCAGCACGAGAACGGTCATGTTGCTGTGGTTGTAGATGGCGTTCAGGAGCGCGGGCAGCCCAGCGTGAGTGAATGTGGAGTCGCCGATGACCGCGACCACGGACTGCTTGCCCTCCATCGCCTTGGCGATGCCGTGCGCCTGGCTGATCCCGGCTCCCATCGCCAGGCACGTGTGCATCCCACACAGCGGCGGCAGGGCCGCCAGCGTGTAGCAGCCGATGTCGCCGGCCACGAAGACCTTGTGCCGCGCCAGCGCCGTGAAGACGTACCGGTGCGCGCAGCCCGGGCACAGCACCGGAGGGCGGGGCGGAAGGCCCCCCATCGGCTCAGCCACGCTCCTGTGCCATCGTTCGCCCACCTCGACCCCCATCGCTGCTAGCCCCGCGGCCAGCCGCATCGGGGTCAGCTCGCCGACCCGGAGTTCGGAGGGCAGGCCTTCGACGGCGAGGCCCGCCGCCAGCACCCGCTCCAGCAGGAAGGGCTCCAGCTCCTCGACGACGATGACCCGGTTGAGCCGAGCCGCGAACTCCCGTACCCGCTCTGCTGGGAGAGGGTAGGGCATGCCTAGCTTCAACACGGGGGCCTCCGGCAGCACCTCGCGCACGTGCTGGTAGCCCATGCCCGACGCGATGAAGCCCACCGGGCCCTCACCCGCCACCTCGCGCGTGATGTCCTCCCTCAGCCCCCACTCGCCGGCCGCCTCGATGCGCGCTTCCAGCGTCGCGCGTCTTCCCTTCGCGTAGCCCGGGAGCATCACGTATTTGGCCGGGTTGACGGGGGCCCCCGTCGGCGCCCTGGTGGACTGCGCCGCTTCGAACTCAACGACGGTGCGTGAGTGAGCGACCCGTGTCGTCAACCGCAGGAGGACGGGGAGGTCGCAGGCCTCGCTCATCTCGATGGCCAGCCGTGTGAAGTCGCAGGCCTCCTGACTGTCAGACGGCTCCAGGAGCGGCACATGGGCATGCGAAGCGTAATACCGATTGTCCTGCTCATTCTGCGAGGAGTGCATGCCAGGGTCATCGGCGGTCACAACGACCAGCCCCGCCTCCACGCCCGTGTAGGCGAGGGTGAAGAAGGGATCAGCCGCCACGTTCAGTCCGACATGCTTCATGGCCACGAGCGACCGCGCCCCCGCGAGTGAGGCCCCAACAGCGACCTCGAGGGCGACTTTCTCGTTCACCGACCACTCGGCGTAGAGGTCACCACCGAGCCGCGCGCGGCACTGCTGTAGGGCAGGGAGGATCTCCGAGGATGGCGTGCCCGGGTAGGCAGCCGCGAATCGGCAACCGGCCTGCCATGCCCCGAGGGCGACGGCCTCATTGCCGGACAGGATCATCTTGCGGTACTCAGCACTCACGTGTGGATCTCCTTCACGAGCACCCTCGACACGCGCGAGACGGGTCGGAGGAGGCGGAACACCACTTTTCGCCCCACGCTCGAAGCCTCCTTGCCGAGCGTCTGGATCGGAGCGGCGCATGTGTCGCAACGGCGAGGGCCTCTTCGCTCGCCCCCGAGGGCGTCAACCGAGCAGCGTTCCGGCTCCCATCGCCTTGAGTCTCTGCGCGAGGCGCTCGCCGGCGGCCGCCGCCTCATGCCTAGGGGCGGCTTCGGCAGCCCGGTAATAGGGCTCGCCCGAGGGCCCAGCCACGACGCCCTCCACCGAGACCGCGTCACCTGAGACGGTCGCGTGAACACCGACAGGGGTGTGACAGCCCCCGCCGAGGCAAGCCAGGGCCGACCGCTCCGCTTCGGCGCGCGTCGCCGCTGCCTCGTCGTGCAGGGGCCTCAGCAGGGCGGCCGTCTCGACGTCATCGGAGCGGATCTCCACCCCCAGCAGGCCCTGCCCGACGGCGGGTAGGCACAGCTTCGTGGGTAGCCACTGGCTGATGCGATCGGCGAGGCCGAGGCGCGCCAGCCCCGCGCCCGCCAGAATGAGGGCATCGACCTCCCCCTCCGCGAGCTTGCGGAGTCGTGTGTCCACGTTGCCCCGGATGTCGACGAACGTCAGGTCCGGGCGCGCGTGCCGCAGCTGAGCCTGGCGCCGCAGGCTCGAAGTCCCTACGGCCGCGCCGGACGGCAGGGCCTCGAAGCGCTGGTCATTCCGCGACACCAGGACGTCCCGAGCGTCCTCGGCGCCGCAGATGGCCCCGAGCGTCAGCCCTTCGGGAAGCGCCGTAGGCAGGTCCTTGAGGCTATGCACGGCCAGATCCGCGCCGCCGCAGAGCAGGGCATCCTCGATCTCCTTCGTGAACAGCCCCTTGCCGCCGACCTTCGAGAGCGCGCGGTCCTGCACGGCGTCACCGCGCGTGGTGACCGTGACAAGCTCCACCCGCACACCTGGGTGGCGCTCCGTGATCTGCGCGGCCACCCACTTCGACTGAGCCAGGGCGAGCTTGCTGGCGCGAGTGGCGAGCCTGAGGCGGAGCTCCACCGCTAACGGCCCCCGGCGGCGGCGAAGGCCGGGCCCGCCGCCGCGGCGATCAGATCCAGGTCCTCGTCCGTGTGGGCGGTCGATATGAAGGCGGCCTCACAGTAGGAGGGCGCCATCGCCACGCCGTTCTCCAGCATCGCGTGGAAGTACCGCGCGTACGCCTCTTTGTCCGCGCCGGAGACGTCATCGGCGTTCATGTACGGGCCGGAGCCGAAGAAGGTCGTGAACATCGAGCCAACCCGGTTCGTCGTCACGGTCACGCCCGCCTCGGCGGCGGCGTCGCTGAGGGCCGCGGTCAGCTGGGCGGCCTTGCTCTCGAGCCCCTCGTACACCCCGGGCTCCGCCAGCGCCTCCAGCACCGCGATCCCAGCCGCCATGGCGACGGGATTGCCTGCCAGGGTGCCCGCTTGCACCGCCGGCCCCAATGGCGAGACACGCTCCATGATCTCCGCCCTGCCCCCGTAGGCGCCCACTGGGAACCCCCCGCCGATGATCTTCCCCAGCGTCGTCATGTCGGCCACGACGCCATACCGCTCCTGTGCCCCCCCCGGCGCCACGCGGAAGCCTGTGATGACCTCATCGAAGATCAGCACCGCGCCGGTGGTGTCGGCGATCCGCCTGAGGCCCTCGAGAAAGCCGCTCGCCGGCGGGACGACGCCCATGTTGCCCGCTACGGGCTCGACGATGATGGCCGCGAGCTCGTCTCCGTGGCGCTCGACGAGGCCCGTCACCGAGTCGAGGTCGTTGTAGGTTGCCACGAGGGTCTCCTGGGCATACGCGGAGGGGACGCCCGCGCTGTCAGGGACTCCATACTGCATGCCCGTCGATCCCGTCTTCACCAGCAGACCGTCCGCGTGACCATGCCAGCACCCGTCGAACTTCAGCACCTTCGGCCGCGAGGTGAACGCGCGGGCGACGCGGATGGCGCTCATCGTCGCCTCGGTGCCGGAGTTGACCATGCGGACCATGTCCATGGACGGGAAGCGCTCGATCACCAACTCGGCGAGGCGAACCTCCGCCTCCGTGGGCGCTCCGAAGCTCGATCCGCGCGCGGCGGCCGCCGTGGCGGCCCGAACGACACGCTCATCGGCATGGCCCAGGATGAGCGGACCCCAGGACATGACGAGGTCGATGTACTCGTTGCCGTCCACATCCCATATCCTCGGGCCCTTGGCGCGGTCGATGAACCGCGGTGTGCCGCCCACGGATCGGAAGGCCCGCACCGGCGAGTTGACGCCACCGGGCATCACCCGCTGCGCGCGCGCGAAGAGGCTCGCAGAATGGGATGTGTTCATGTGACTACTCCTCGGGTTGTCGGTAGATGGGAGTCGACTTCTTCAGTTCGCGAACCGTGTGAAGCATCTGGTAGTCGCTGACGCCGACCAGTTCCGCAAGCCGCCGCACTTCCCCGGCCGCTGCGTCGGGATCAGCGGCATGCACCATGCTGTAGAGGTTGTACGGCAGGTCGTCGAAGGTGGGGCGCTCGTAGCAGTGGGTCACCGAAGGCTGCTCCGCGAGCAGCATACCCACTTCCTCGACCCGCCCTGGGGGCACGCGCCAGACGACCATCACGTTCCCTCTGACTCCAGCTTCGCGATGGGCGATGCGGAGCCCCATGCGCCGTATGATCCCGCGTTCCTTGAGAGCCCCGACGCGCCGGATGAACTCGCCCTCATCCATGCCGATGCCCTCAGCGAGAACGGCGAAAGGCCGGTCCATGAGGGGGATACCCCGCTGTAGGGCCTCGATGACGAGCCAGTCTTTGTGATCTGGGCTGCTCACTCGCCCGTCACCTCGAACACCGCGCGGAGCTTGAACACCCGGCTGTACGGCAGGCTGCGGATAGGCCCGCACCCGGTCTCTTCCTCGATCTGCTCGATCACGCGCCCCACCGCGTCCGGTCCCGGCGCGACGATAGCGAACCACACGTTGTACTCGTGCTCCCTAAGGTAGTTGTGAGTGACCTCCACGTGTCTGCCGATGATGCCCGATACCTCATCGATCCTGTCGGCGGGTACCTTCATGCAGGCGAGTGTGGTGCTGTAGCCCAGCTTCTTGGGGTCGAACACGGGGCTCAGGTCGCGTATGACGCCACGTCGCCTGAGAGAGGCGAGGGTGGAGATGACCTCCTGCTCGGTCACTCCGACGGCCTGAGCCAGGTGCCGGTAGGGGCGCGCCTCGATGGGGAAGTCCTCCTGGATGATCCCAACGAGCTGGGCCTCTAGGTCATTCACTAACCAGGGCCTCCTTTTCCGAGGGCCGGTAGAGACACCAGGGCTCTTCAGCCATGTAGTCCCCGTCGCTATAGTAGTAGGCGCGGGCCCGGCATCCGCCACAGATGTCGGCACAATCGCAGCTCCCACAGCGGCCCTTGAGTTCATTGGCCCGGAGTTCCTTGAACAGGACGCTGTCTCGCCAGATGACCGGGAACGGCGTCTCCTTCACGTTGCCGACGCTGATGGGGAGATAGGGGCAGGGCTGCACGTCGCCATTCGGGATGATCACGCAGTAGGCAGTGCCCGCCAGGCACCCCTTGGTGTACCGCATCGGGATGCCCTTCTTCTTCGCGATGCGCATGAACTGCGGCGCGCAAGTGGGCTTCAGTTCGATCTCCACCTCGCGCTGCTTCTCCAGGATGCGGGCCAGCAGGCGCTCATAGTCCGCGGCTCGCAGCGACTCGGCCTCGATGTCCTTGCCTCTGCCCGTTGGGACGAGGAAGAAGATGTGGTGTCCGGCGGCTCCGAGATCCACGGCGAGGTCCGTCATCTCGGTGATGCACGCCTCATTGCGCTCGGTGACCGTCGTGTGTATCTGGAAAGGCAACCCCACCTTGCGGCAGTTGGCCATCCCCGCCACCGAGGCCTCCCACGCCCCATCCATCCGCCGCCACTCGTCGTGCATCTTGGGGTCGATGTGGTCCAGGCTGATGCCGACCCGCGCCGCTCCGGCCTCCTTGAGCCGCCGCGCGACTTCCTCGGTGATCAGCACGCCGTTGGTGCCGAGAACGACTCGCAGACCGACGCCCCGTCCATGCTCGATGAGCTGGTAGATGTCCGGCCTCATGAGTGGCTCGCCGCCACTGAGGATGAGGATCTTGAAGCCCGCCTCGGCGATGCCACTGATCAACTCGAGGCCCTGAGCCGTGGTCAGCTCGTCGGGGTCAACGGCGTCCCCCGCCTGGCGGTAGCAGTGTACGCAGAACTGGTTGCACAGCCTGGTCGTGTTCCAGGATATGATCATCAGTCGCCCTCCCGTAACCACTGGGCAGCGTCGAGTGCGTGATAGGTCAAGATGAAGTCGGCGCCCGCGCGCTTGATTGCCGTCAGCGTCTCCATCGTCACGCGCCGCTCATCGATCCAGCCTCTCGCCGCCGCGGCCTTGACCATCGCGAACTCACCGCTGACGTTATACGCGGCCACCGGAACGGGGCTCTCGGCAGCGACATCGGACAGCACATCCAGGTAAGCGAGCGCCGGCTTGACCATGACCATATCGGCGCCCTCCTGGATATCCAGCGCCACCTCTCGCAAGGCCTCGCGCCGGTTCGCCGGGTCCATCTGATAGCCTCGCCGATCGCCGAACTGCGGCGCCGAGTCGGCGGCCTCTCGGAACGGCCCGTAGTAGGCGGAGGCGTACTTGGCGGCATAGGAGAGGATCGCCACGTACGTGAAGCCAGCGTCGTCCAGCGCGGCGCGGATCGCGTCGACGCGTCCATCCATCATATCCGACGGCGCCACCACGTCGGCTCCGGCCTCGGCGTGGCTGACCGCCGCCCTGGCGAGAAGCTCCAGCGAGGCGTCGTTGACAACCTCGCCACCCTCGACGAGGCCGCAGTGCCCGTGGTCGGTGTACTCACAGAGGCAGACGTCGGTCATCACGCACAGGTCGGGGCAGGCCGACTTGATGGCCCCTACCGCTCGCTGCACGGCGCCCGAGGCGCTCCAGGCCTCGCTCCCCTGGGGGTCCTTCCCCTCAGGGATCCCGAACAGGAGCACTGCGGGGATACCAAGCTCCGCCGCCCGCCCAGCCTCCACGATGATCTCGTCCACCGAGAGGTGGCAGATGGTCGGCATGGAGGGGACCTCGCGCCGCACGCCTCGCCCCGGCACGGCGAACATGGGCAGCACCAGGTCGTTCGTGGTGAGGACCACCTCGCGACAGAGCCGTCGGAGCGCTTCCGTGCGCCGGTTCCTACGAGGCCTCTGGATCGGGAACATCAGGCGCCTCCTTGTCTCGTGGACGTTCGTCGAGCCCGATGATCTGCCGGGCGAGGCGCTCTGCCTCGCCATGCTCGCCCGCTGCGAGCAGATCGATCACGTCGGAGTCGATCACGCGGCGCCAGGCGGCGGCTCGATCAGGTTGCGTGTGGATACTCCCAAGGACCTCGTCACGCAATCTGCCCATGAGTTCCGCCAACCGCCCATGCGCCTCAGTGACGTGCTCCTCGATCACTCGCCGAAGGTGCTTGGACAGCGCGGGACTCGAGCCGCCCGTGGAGATGGTGATGGCGATGGGGCCACGGTTGATCCGCGCGGGGACGATGAAATCGCATAACTCAGGCACATCAACGACGTTGATGAGTATCGATCGCGCTCCGGCCCACTCCCTGAGCTGCCGGTTGAGCGCCTCGTCGTCGGTGGCGGCGATGACCAGGACCGTGCCTTCGAGATCGTCCTCCACGGGCTCCCCGATACGCACATGCAGAGCGCCCGACTCGGCCAAGGCCTCTATGCCGGGGGTCACCTCGCGCGCCACCAAGTAGAGGTCAGCGCGCGCCTCGATCAGCGTGTGGACCTTGCGCTCGGCGACGCGGCCCCCGCCCACGATGAGGCAGCGCCTCCCCTCGACATTGAGGGAGATGGGGTAGTAACGCGCCATGGGCTCAGTCCACCGCCGCGGTGATCGCTGCCGCTTCGATCTCGGCATCCGTAAGATAGCACGCGGGGTCCGCCTCCCATGGGTCGCCCGTGGTGGCCTCGGCCCGGATCCGGCAGCCGCCGCAGAAGGAGCGGAAGTTGCACGAGCCGCACCGGCCCTTCAGGTGCTTGTCCTTCTCCCGCAGCTTCACCAGCAGCTCGTCATCGGGGTCTGTCCAGATCTCGCTGAACTTGCGGTCGCGGACGTTCCCCAGGGTCACATGGCCCCAGAACTGACACGGGTGAACGTTCCCATAGGGGTCCACATTGGCCATCTTGGTGCCTGCGGAGCAACCTCCGTGGAAGCTGATGAGGCGGTCCACCTCGGCGAGCCGCTCCGGCTGATGCTCGGCGATGTAGTGCCTGATGGCGATGCCATCCGCATGGTTGTCGACGGTCAGGATCTCGATAGCCGTCCCCTTGCGCTCCGCCTCTAGCGCCTTCTCGATCAGCGTCTCGATCGTCCGGCGCTTCGTGGCATGGTCGGTGTCGCGATGCTTCATGTCCCCGCCACGGCCCGCATAGACCAGGTGGTAGAGGCAGAAGCGCGGCACGCCGCGCTCGGCGATGAGGTCGACCAGCTCCTCGAGTTCGCCGGCATTCGCCTCGTGAGCGGTGAACCGGACGCCCGTCTTCAGGCCCGCCTCGTGGGCATTGCGGATCCCCGCCATGGCCGCGTCGAAGGCCCCCTTGCGCCCGCGGAAGCGATCGTGGGTCTCCGGCAGCCCGTCGATACTGACCCCGACATACATGATGCCGGCGTCGTGCAGCCTCTTCGCCACCTCGGGCGTGATGAGGGTGCCGTTCGTCGAGAGCACGGGCCGAGTTCCCCGGTCCTTTGCGTACGCGATCAGATCGTAGATCCGGTCGCGCAGAAGCGGCTCGCCGCCGGAGAGCAGCAGCACGGGGCACTTCATCTCGGCGATGTCGTCGATGAATGCCTGGGCCTCCTCGTGGGAGAGCTCGTTGGCGTAGTCCCGGTCCTCGGCATCGAGGTAGCAGTGGCTGCACGTGAGATTGCAGCGGTTGGTCGTGTTCCAGACCACCAGGGGCCGCAAGTCGGAGCTGAACTGGAGGAGGTGCGGGGGGAGCTTACGGCTATCGCGCCCGTGCTTGAGCGCCTCCGAGACCGTGGCGGTCCCGCACAGGAGCGCAGAGCAACGTACCATGGGGTTCCCACTTTCTAGCGCCGATATGACTCCACAATGGCCGCCACCATAGCCTCGACCGTGTGCTCGGCCGGCTGGACATCCACGCGGATACCCGCCTCGGTGGCCGTCGCCTCGGTGATCGGGCCGATACACGCGACACGGGCCCCCTCGAGGGCCTCCAGCGCCCGCTCCCGCCCCAGGACGTCCAGGAAGAACCGGACGGTGGAGGAACTGGCGAAGGTCACGACATCGATCCTGCCCGCAAGCAGGTCGCCGATCACTCTCTCATCGTACTCCTGAACGGGTACCGTGCGGTAGACCGGAGTGTCGTTGACCGTCGCGCCGACCTCCCTTGCGCGCAGCACGACGACATCACGCCCCTCGGCGGCACGGGCGAGGAGGATCCGCTTGCCCGCGATCCCCTCGGAAACGAGGGCTTCGGCGAGATCCTCGGCCACGTACCGATCCGGGCAGACATCCACCCGCAGGCCCAGCGCTTGGAGCTCCTCCGCCGTCTTCACGCCCACGGCGGCCACCTTCGGCCCTGCCAGGGCTCGGACGTCGAGGCCGCGCGCGAGCAATCGGTCTCGCATGGCCCGAACACCGTTGGCGCTGCTGAGCACCAGCCAGTCGTAGGTCGCGATCTCATCGACGGCCCGGTCGAATGGGCCCCAGTCCTCTGGCTCGACAATACGGATCATCGGCAGCTCAACGGGCACGGCGCCTTGCTCTTCCAGAAGCCGGCTGACCTCGCTCGCCTGGTCGCGGGTCCGCGTAACCAGCACGCGCTTCCCCGCCAGGGGCCGCCTCTCGAACCAACTCAGCGCCTCGGCGGACCGCACCACCTCGCCGACCACGATGACCGCGGGGGCCTCTATCCCGTGGGTCGCGATATCCTCGGCGCCGCGGCTCAGAGTGCTCACGAAGGTTCGTTGCCTGGGATGGGTGGCCCAGGATATGAATGCGATGGGGGTCGCGCCATCTCGCCCACCCGCGATGAGCTCCTGGGCGATGGCGTCGAAGCCGCCCACCCCCATGAGGATGACCAGGGTGTCAGTCGCCGTCGCAAGCCGGCGCCAGTCGACAGCGGCCTCCTCCTTGGTGGGGTCCTCGTGGCCCGTCGCGACGGCGAAGCTGGAGGCCACCCCCCGGAGGGTGACAGGAACGCCCGCATAGCCCCCCGCCGCGATCGCCGATGTGATCCCAGGCACGATCTCGAAGGGGATGCCGTGGGCGCGAAGCTCCAGGGCCTCCTCCCCACCCCGACCGAAGACGGTGGGATCGCCGCCCTTGAGCCGGCAGACGGTATGACCGGCAAGAGCCTTCTCCACGAGGCAGGCGTTGATGTCGTCCTGGCTCATCGCGTGGTGGTTGGGCCTCTTGCCACAGTAGATCAGCTCGGCCCCCTCGGGGGCGTGGCTGAGGATCTCCTGGCTGACGAGCCGGTCGTAGACGATGACATCGGATGCCCTCAGGCGGGACAGACCCTTGACGGTGATGAGCCCGGGGTCGCCAGGGCCGGCCCCGACCAGGTAGACAGTGCCGATCGCCAAGTCCGCATCCCCCGAGTTCGCGTCCGAGTGGGCCGTGCTCAACCCGCCTTGGCGGAGGTCTCGTCGGTTGCCTCCGAGTCGTCCTCGCCCAGGTCGTCGCCATCGACCTCGACCTCGACGGGATCCGCGGCGCCGGCGGCGACCTCGACCCCGAACAGAGACTTGACAACCTCCACGTTGTGCGCGCCCTCGGGCGTGCAGGCGAGCTCCCGCAGCTGGTCGAGGGGGACGCGGAGGAGGCGGTGTACGAGTCTGCGCGTCAGGCGCTCGACTGCCCGCTCCTGCCGAGTCGTGAGGTTGGTCGTCTCGGCGAGGAAGGCCTGCATCTCCTCGGCCCGCAGCGCCTCGGCCGCATCTAGGATCGTCAAAGTGATGGGAACGATCTCCCGTGACCTCATCCACACCAGGAACTCCCGGGCTTCGCGCTCGATGATCTCCTGGGCCCGAGGCACCTCCGACGTCCGCTGTTCCCGGGTTGTCCGCAGGAACTGGTTCAAGCCGTCCAGGTCGTAGAGGCGCACCCCGTGGATCTGCCCGACCTCCGGGTCGACATTCCGGGGCACCGAGAGGTCGATCACGAACATGGGCTGCCTCTGTCGGTCGCGAAGCACGGCGCGCACCTGCTCCGCCGTGATCACCGCGTGCGGCGCGTGGGTGGAGGCGATGACGATGTCCGCCTTCGCGAGTTCACTAGGGAAGTCGTCGAATCTGACGGCCTGGCCGTCGAAGCGGCTCGCCAGATCCCGCGCTCGCTCGTAGTTCCGGTTGCTGACGATGATCGAGCGGGCCCCGGCCGCGTGGAGGCGTTCGGCGATCAGCTCGCTGTTCTGACCGGCGCCGAGAAGCAGCAGCCGGGCGTTCGCAAGGTCACCGAACACTTCCTCGGCGAGCCCTACGGCCACCGAGGCAACCGACACGAACCCCTCGCCGAGCTTCGTCTCCGTGCGGACTCGCTTGCCCGCCGCGAGGGCCTTGTTGGCCAGCCGGCCAAGGGTCGTCTTGACCGTGCCCGCCCGCTTGCCCAGTCCCACGGCCTGCTTGATCTGGGCCATGATCTCATGCTCGCCCACAACCATGCTGTCGATCCCCGCGGCCACGGCGCAGAAGTGCCGCACCGCATCGAGGTTCCGGTGGACGTAAAGGTGACCCCGGACCTCTTCGAGGGGGAGCCGATGCGCCCGGGCGAAGGCATCCTCGGCGGCCATACGGGAGCCGTTGTTCGAGACCAGGTAGAGCTCCGAGCGGTTGCAGGTGCTCAGGAGCAGGGCTTCAGCGATCCCAGGGCTGTCCGCGGCCTCCGTCAGACGGGCAGCGACCTCGGGCACGCTGATCGACGCGCGATCGCGCACACTGAGATCCGCCGTCTTGTGGCTTAGCCCGACAACACTGACTTCCAAGGTGTCTTCCCGTGCGCAGCCCGCCGCCGCAAGCAGGGGCATCGAAGTTCGACCCGGCTAATAATAGCACGGGTGGGCGGCGCCCCAAAGGGACCCGCGTGGCGTGCGTTAGCCATCCCATCGTGAATCGCCTCATTGAGCGGGGCGTGAGCGTGGCTCCGCGCCCTGCATCCTGTCCCGTCCTTCGAGTACCCCCCTAGGCCTCTGGCCGCACCCTGATCGCCACGTCCACTGTCACCGGGGGCATCGGCGCCTCGAGCTCTCCGCCTGTCGCCGTAGCCTGGAGGGTGTTCGTCACCTCGCCACTCCACGTGTCGAACCACTCCACCGTGTAGCTTCCGTCGGTCCAGTTGGGGAGCCGAACGACGCCGGAGGGGAGGGGGCTCGGATGCCCGTCATCACGAACGAGCGACCGCCAGCCAGCGTCTCGGTGACGGATCCAGAGGTAGCCGAAGCGGCCATCGCCGATCCCCAGGATCCGTGCCGGCGGCGTCGCGGGGACGGGCGCCGACGCCCCCTCGAGGAGGATCGCGAAACCGAACCAGTCGTTGCCGGGGTTCTCGATAGTGACGCGATGCTCGCCGGCGGGGACTTCCACTCGGTACACCCCGTCGTACTGAGTCATGGTCTCGTTGTCATCGGGGAGGTTGTCCGCGAACTCCTGGTACAGCGCTTCCTCGCCGTTGAGAAGCACCCGCAGGGCCGCGCCGCCGTGGCCGCTGACGCCCGCGACGCGCACGCCGATGGTCAGCGGCTCACGCGCCGCGAAGCGCAGGGTGAGGGGGTTGTGCATGTCCGGGTGGTTCCGCGTGCCGTGCAGGAAGCTAGGCAGATGCGCCGCGTCTGGCAGGGGAATCTCCTCGCCCAGCTCGATCTCCAGCGGCTCTGCGTCGTACCAGAGCGCAGTGCCCTGAATGGTGACGGGCTCGTCCGACGCGGGCGGCTCCTCATCGTAGCTAACCGCGCCGATCTCGATGGGCCCGAACTCCGCGCCGTCCATGGGGGCGCCATCGATGAACTCCCTCAGGGCGCGGAAGTGATGATAGAGGTTTCGAGGGCGGATGTAGTTGTCCCACCACCAGAGCGAGGCGCTGCCCGCGTCTCCCGACATGGTGGAGGCCCAGATGCCCTCATGGAGATGGTACCCCTCGGTGTCCTGGTCGAGGTACCCGGCCATGGAGTCGGCGCCGAACTCGCCGAACATGTGAGGCCGTCCGTAGAGCTCCGCCTTCGCTGAGGAGTGCCTCATGACGTCCGTGATGTCCGGCGCTCCGTAGTTGTGAGACTGGACGTAGTCCAGCTCCTCCACGCTCCACACCCTGGGGTCGCCGACCGTGTTGGCGAAGCTGGTGGTCACCAGGTGGCCGTAGACATCGATCTGCTTCACGAACTCAGCCATCTCCTGGTGCCACGTGCCCACCACGTCGCCGTCATACCCCTCGGTGAGGTCCACCTCGTTCCAGAACTGCCACGAGAGCACATGCGGCGAGTGGCCGACTCGAGCGATCACGTAGCGGAGGCGATTCTGGAACCAGCGCGTCGCCTCGTCGTTCGTGAAGAACTCCGCCGGCTCCGAGATCGGGCCGCCCGCCTCGGCGCGGTAGGGCGTCTGGTCCCAGGAGGGGTAGGGGTCCGACTTGCGGAGGTAGTTGAAGCTCTCGAAGCACAGCATGACGTACAGGCCATTGGACTCCGCCAGATCAAGAACGTAATCGAGCCGCCACGCGGATCTCTGGTCGAAGTCCTCCAGAGCGTCGTCATGCTGGAGCGAGAAGGGGCTCCAGCCGGGGCCGAGCCAGAGCCGGCTGTACGACTCCCCCGCCGCCGCCATGGTCGCGTAGTAGTCGTCGTAGTCGTAGGTGATGCTCACGGCGTTGGGCCAGCAGACGTTGTGCCCGAGGGCGAAGTACGGCGTGCCGTCATCGAAGACGAAGTACCGCCGGTTCGCGTCGTTGACCCGGATGAACCCGCGGCCCAGAGCCGCCGCCACCTCGAGGGTCGGGCCGGGCGCCTCGGCGTGGCCCAGGGCGGGGACACCCACGTGTACCTCGGAGCTGTACTCCCCGGCCTCGGTCGGCGTGAAGCGTACGCGCCACTCCGCGACGCCCGTGGGCGTCAGGACCTCGGCGTCGCCCTCGCGCGACCGCTCGAAGCCCTCGTACCAGAAAGCGGGCACGGTGAGCTGGGCTCCTGACGGGGCGGTCAGAACCACGTCCACGACGATCTGGAGCGTGTCGTACGGGTTGAGGTCCGGGTCGCTCCGCAGTGGCAGGCTCCACTCAACAGCCGCCCACTGCCGGCTCTCGATGCGCCGCTGGTCCGGCTCCAGGTTCACGATATCCCTCATCATTCCGTCCTCATCGACGACGCTGACGACGCTGCCGCCCTGCGCATAGGCCGCGCCAACGCAACACAGAAGGACCACGATGGCTCCGAGCCCCATCCTGCGGCTCGCGGCTTTCTGTCTACCCATTGAGTCCGTCCTATCTCCCCTTCGGTCGGGGCGGTATCGGGGGGGTCTCGACCTTCACCTCACCCATGATGAGACACGGTCCGAAGGGATACCTCCCGGCAGTGCTCTCGTAGACGCAGAGGCCACCGACGTTCTGGGCGTCCGCCTTGACCTGGAAGCGCACTTCAACCTCCGGCGCCCTGGAGAAGACCGACCGCAACTGGCCGCCCTTGATGGGGACCTCCACGCGGTAGCCATACTTGCACGGCTTGCCCGCGATGCCGCTCAACGCTCCCCGGCTGTCGCAGGGGGAGTCGGGCAGGGTGATGCAGTCGATCTCCTGGCCGTTCGCGATGACTGTCACGTCCGTCGACGTGGTCTCCCCGTCCGTCTGCTTGTACCCCGGCCGCCAGGCCGACAGCTCCGCCAGCAGGGTGATCTGGCCCGCTTGGGCCGCCTCGGCCGGCAGTTGCGCCCTGTAGACGACGCTGCCGCTGCCCGAGCCGCCGGCCCAGAGTCCATCCTCGTCGTGGAGTCCCGCGAAGCCCTCCCACTCCGCCGCCTCGAGAGGCAGCACCGCGTCATCGCCCCGCCACGCTCCCACCGCGCGGTAGACCCAGTTCCGGGCCAGGATGACGCCGTCGCCGGACTCGATCCACGCGACGAGCCTCGCCAGGCCCGGCTCCGAGGGCATCTCGAAGGCGATCTCCCCCAGGGGAGTCACCCGGTAGGGGCTGGCGGCGACGTCGCATGAGCCCTCGGAGACGGCTTGCTTCGTCCGTCCCAGGGCGTCGCAGAGGTCTACCTGCCAACACAGCCTCGTGGCAGGGATCTCCTCGCGGGAGAAGATGCTAGCCAGGGCCGGGATGCGAACCCGCGTGCCGACCTCCGCGGTCGTCCCAAGGGGGGCATCCAGCACGAGGCAGTCCCATCCGTTGATGAAGGACGGATCGTACCCAAACTCCTTGGGCGCGCGGTCGTAGTTCAGGAGCCCGTTGCGCTCCCACTCGATGTCCTGCAGCTCGGTGTAGATGTAGCCACAGACGATCTCGTGCTTCCGCAGCGCGTTCGTCAGATGGTGGAAGCACCACGACACGTCCCGGTCCCCCGCGCCGGCGTCGATGCCCCCGTACTCGCTGTTCATGAGCGGCGCGCCGGTCTGCGCGTTGCCTCTCACGTAGTTGAAGGTGGACCCGGGGAAGGTATGGGCGACCACCTCGGCGATGTGCGCTTCCGCCTTCACCTGGTCGTTGATGTAGAAGTGCCACGAGTTGATGTCCGTCTCCACGTGGTCGTAGAGGCACGGCGAGTTGTCCTCGACGAGCCGGGTGGGGTCGAGGCCGCGGGCGAAGCGCACCATCGAGCGGACCCACTCCTGCGCGGCCTTGTCCTCGCGGTACTCCATCCCCCCGAGGCCCCAGGTCTCGTTGAAGAGCACCCACGCGAAGATCGACGGGTGGTTGAAGTCCCGCTCCATCGCCCCGCGGAGTGTCGCCTCCCAGCGGGCCTTTGAGAGATCCGTGAGCCGTCCGCAGTTGGGGAGGTCGTACATGATCAGGCAGCCCAGCTCATCGGCAAGGTCGAGGAAGACGGGATCCTCGATCTTGATGTGGATGCGGATCATGTTGAACCCCGCCGCCTTGGCACGCTCGATGTCCGATCTCATCATCGCCACCGAGGGGTACGTGTAGACGCCGAAGGGGTTGAAGTTCTGGGCCAGTACGCCGCGAAGGTAGATGGGCTTGCCGTTCAGGCGAACGACCTGGGTATCGGTTCCCGGAAGTGGTCCGGCATCGACGGACCGCATCCCGAAAGGCGCGTCGACCCGATCCACGACCTCCCCGCCGTGGCGCAGGAGGACGCGAAGGGTGTAGCGGTAGGGCGCCTCCGGCTCCCAGAGGATCGGCGACGGCACCGGTACCGCGAACTCGATATCGGGCGATGCCTCCGCCGTCACCGACGCGATGAGGTCGCCCTCCTGGTCGATCACCTGCGCCTCGAGATCGCTGGCCGCGCTGAGGTCCCCGCCGAGGGCCACGCGGACCGAGACCCGCTCGCCGGCCACATCGGGCGCGATCCGCGAACCCGTCACATGCGCCATAGGCCGCGCCTCGATCCAGACCGGCTGCCAGATGCCGCTGGTGCGCTCGTACCAGCCGATCTGCTTGCCCGCGGGTTGGTCGAGGTGGTCCTGTGGGTCTTCGGCCCGGATGACGACATCGAGGGCGCCGTCGGGCCCGATCCGGTCCGTCACGTCCACCTCGAAGGGCAGGTATCCCCCCTCGTGCTCCGCGACCTTCTTCCCGCCAACCCAGACGGTCCCGTAGTAATCGAGCGCCCCGATGACGAGGAAGACGCGCTGCCCCCGCATGGCCTCCGGAACCGCCACAGTCCTCGCGTACCAGCCAACCGTCTGGCGAGGCGCCTGCCGGTAGCGGCCATCCTCGAGGGTCGCGTCGGCGGGATCCAGGTAGTGATGCGGGCTCAGGTACGACTCATTGAAGTCCCGCGATCCCGGGCGGTCCTCGCCCCACGCGGCGAACGACTCCCACGGAAAGGGGACCACGATCTGTCGATCGCAGCCCTCGGGATTGACGGGCGACGCCCCATCCCACCCGTCGGGGTCGCCGAACCGGAAGCTCCAGGGCCCGTTCAGGCTCAGCCAGCCCTCACCGGGGGTGTCGTCGCGAATGAGATGAGGCCGAGGGTACTCGGCTCGAGGGGTCTTTGTGTTCACAGAAGCCTCCAGTCGGGTGCGTCGAGCAGTGCGAGTACACCAATACGTCACGGGGCCGCACGTTCCCTACCGTGTCCGGTGGCGCGTACCTCGAGTCAATGGCACAATGGGCTTGAGGCACGCAGGTCTCGTGCGTGCCTCAAGCCTTCATTGGTAGGCGACAGCGGCCCGCGTTGGGCCGAATAAGCACATCACAGGAGGTCGATTGCGTGAGGTATTTGCTGCTCGTGTTCGTAGCCGTTATGGCCGTCGGGATCGCCATGGTAGGCTGTTCCAAGCCAGCGGATGACGGTGGCGCTGCTGTAGTGCCCGCTCCCACCCCGCCTGCTCCGGGCCCCGCGGAGCCTACCGAGGAACCAGCCGAGGACGCGGAGGAGACCCTGGTACTGGCTTCCCCTGATGGCGAGGAGATGATACTGACGACCGCCGGCGCCGACGAGGCCATCGCTACCGAGGCTGGCATCCCCCTCTACCCGGGCGCCAAGGCATACACGATCGACCTACTCGCCATGGGCGACGAGAACCCGCCCCCAGGTTTCGACGAGGCTGGGCCGGAGTTCATGGATCTCATGATTCAGGCCGCCGCGAAGTCCACCGTCGCGTTCGTTACCGAAGACCCCTTTGAGGATGTGCTCGCATGGGCCAAGGAGAACATGACCGACTGGACCTTCTCCGAGCCCAAGGAGATGAAGGGCAGGACGAGCTCCGAAGCCACCTCTCCCGACCATGAGGACGTGGAAATGCTGATCAGCGATGTCGGCGAGCACCGGGTCATACTGCTGAACGACCAAAACCGCGCCGACGACTTGACAGCTCAGATTAGCGAGCTCATGGCGAAGGTCATGTCCGAGCAGGCGGAGGCCGAGGCCGCGGAGGCGCCGGCCGAGCCCGCTAAGCCCTCCGAGGAAGCGCTCACGGAGTAGGCGACCCGCTCTCTGAGCGACTGAGACGTAGAGGGCCCGGCGGCATCGCCGTCGGGCCCTCTCGCCTTATGCTCCGAAACCGGTCAGTTCACGGGCTTCAGGAGCACGTAGTCCAACCCGAACATCCGCGCCGGCGCCGCGGCGGGGTTCGGCTCCAGCGCCTCGACGGTCAGGGTGTGGTTTCCCGCCCGATCGATCGTGATGGTCCCGAAGCTCCGCGTCGTGAACACAACGCCATCGTGGAAGAAGTCCACCGGCTCACCGAGGGGCTCGCCATCCCAGTAGAGCTGATGGATGCCGTAGTCGATAGCGGTGCAGAGACCCATGACGACCTCGTACGTGCCAGCCTCCTCCACCGGCACGGTCACCTCGAGGGTGTCACCTACGGCGGGATGCTGCCACCAGAGCTGCCGGGTGCGGCTCATGTTCTCCCACGAGCCCTCTTGCACCGTGACATCGCCGCCGCTGGCCTTCCAGGTCAGGTCTTCTCCCTCGATGGCGCCCTCAACCTCGTAGGGCTCGGGAAGCTCCATCACCAGGCGGTCCCAGTAGGACACCGGCGCATAGCGGTTGCCCGCGCCCGGGACCGAGTACCAGTAGCAGGTGGTGTAGTACTGGCGCGGACCTGACGCCCACTTCTCGATGTAGAACCGTATGCGATCGTTGAACGGGATGTCCTCGAACACCTGGAAGCGGTTGACCGAGGTATAGCCGAAGTTGCCCGGGCCCGTCACGTTCGGCTGCGCGTGGAACGCGTGGGTGAACAGCTCCGGGCTGCACCAGGCGTAGCCGAAGTAGTCCTCCGAGCCGGTGCCGAAGAAGCTCGGGAAGGTGTCATCATCCACCCAGACCTTCTCGTCGCCCTCGCCCCACCAAGCGGGAATGGTGTTCATGATCCCGAGCATCGTGCCCACATAGCGGCCGGGGCCGTCGGCGTCGAGCATCAGCCAGTCCACGAACGCCGGCTCCGCCGGGAACCACTCGGTCTTCCAGCCTGCCCGGAAGTAGAGGTAGCCGCCTCGGGGCCACTTGAGGGGGGTGACATAGGGCGTGATGGTGAGCTTCAGAGGCGCCGTCGAGTCGTTGCGAAGGGTGACCTGGGCCTTGCTGCGGAACGGCATGAACCAGTTGGAGTAGAACACGCCATCCTCTGTCATGCCTGTCGGCAGGGTGTAGAAGGGGTTCATGCCGGGAGCGGTGCCGAAGAAGTCGCCAAGGGGCGTCCACACCGCGGGCCGAGCCTCGTCATCCCAGCGCATGGTCAGAACGGTGCCCCGCAGCGCCTCGATGAGATCGGGGCTCCCGCCCACTCGCTCCTGCGTTGCCGGTCCACGGTGCTCCCACTTCGGAGACACCACCTTCACTTCGAGCCGCGAGATGGCCGCCGGCCCCAGGAACTCCGGGAGCGAGGCGATGCCGCCGCCGGCCGGCAGATCCACGGTGATCGGGCTCAGGGGCTGGGTGAACCGCGGGGAGAGCGGCTGGTTCGGGTTCGCCAGAACCGCGCCCACTTCGGCGACGAGATCCTGGGCAGCCATCACCTGGCCCATGGAGAAGGGCTGAACCTCGGTGCCTTCGGGGTAGGTCCGGTACGCGATGGTGTAGTAGAGGTTCGGCCTGCTGACCGTGACCTTGCAGCTACGGGCGTAGGGGATGGGGAAGTAGAGGTTCGCCCCCATCGCTCGCCGGCCGGAGAAGGGCGCGGGGAAGCCCTCGACGGCGGCCGTGGTCAGATCGAGGAAGTTCGCCTCCAGTACGGGCCTCGCGTTCCCATCGATGTAGACGCGGATCGTATCCCCGCCATCGGGGTTGGCCGACCACATGCGGAGGATGGCCCCCGGGCCCTCCATGTCCGCCATGACCCACTCGTCGCGGCCTTCATTCTGCTCTTGCCGCAGGAACTGGCCCGCATCGCCGTTGGCGAACCACCCATCCTGGTCGGCGGACACGCTGGCGCGGTCGTAGCTCGAGAACTGATCGCAGGTTACGTCGGGATCTATTGGCGTGGCGAGCCGCTCCATGTCGATCATCTCGGCGAGGAGCGACTCGATGCTCACGGGCGCGGCCAGGGCCACGCTGGAGAGCGCCAGGGCGCAAAGCACGAACAGTGACGCCTGTCGGCGTCGTGTGGCGGTACGTATCAAATCATCTCACCTTTCGGAGTGTTGGTCAGTCGATCGGTCCCACGCCCTGGACGAGGCGCGGAGGCCGGTGGGGCGCGCTAGGCCCCGAGCCATCCCTGCAGCTTCGGCCATGCGGCGGTGACGACATAGTGCCCGAAGTATACCAAGCTCACGGCGAGGGCCAGGCCCATGCCCAGGTTCCAGAGCACCGCGGCCGTGCCCGTGGGCCGGTGCTCCTTCATGAACTCCTTCTTGTTCATGAGCACGATGAACCCGATGTAGGCCAGGGGAAGCAGGGCGCCGCACGCGGCCGAGGTCGGCACGGCGATCCAGAGGAGCTTCGTCCAGAGGACGGTTCCCAGGAACCCCACCGCGGGCGCCAGGGTCGCCACACGGTAGCGGACGCCGACGGGCTCCCAGCCCAGCATCTCGCAGATGATGAAGCCGCTCACCAGCATGTGCAGGGTGATGGTGCTCAGGGTCATGCCGAGGATGCCCAAGCCGAAGACGAGGCGCCCGATCGCCACCCCTGCCACCGGCGCCAGCACCTTCGCCGCGTCGACGGGCTGGAGCGAGGTCCCTTGCTCGGGAACCGCGTCGGTCCCGTAGATCGTGGCCGCTGTGGCGATGATCATAAGCGACGTCGCCAGGGCGTAGGGGAGGAACATGCCTACGGCCAGGTCGAACCGCGAGCACTCCCGATGCTCCTTGCCCCAACCCCGCGCCAGCAGAGTATACGGGTAGAGGAAGACCATGTTGATCCCGACGGCGGCGCCTAGGGCCCCGAAGAGCACCGTGCCGCCCCGGCCGGAGATGTCCTCCGGCAGCTGGAAGGTGAAGAACCCCCGCGCGACGGCGCCCCAGTCCACCTGGCCCACCGCCGAGAGCTTGATGACAACCGCCGCGAAGGCGAAGACAACCATCCACACCAGCCACTTGAGGACCTGCTCGTAGATGCGGACCCCCCTGGCCCCTGAGCCGTAGCTCCAGGTGATCCATGTGCAGAAGACCAGGGCTACGATGCCGATGACCCAGGGCGCGATCTTGGCCCCCGTCACCAGATCGACCAGGTCAACCCCCACCGCGCCGCACATGGCGTACTGGGGGAAGTGCCAGACGATCGTCGCCACCAGGGAGCCTATGGCGAACCCCCACGCGATGGCCGGGTGAACGTGCTTGCGGAGCGCGTCGAAGGGCCGCACGCCCGTGGAGAGCGTGATGTGGGCGATCGCGGACAGCATGATGATGCCCACGATCATGGCGAAGGGCTGGGCCCAGAGGAGCGTGTAACCCAAGAGGGCGCCCGCGAATAGCGACGACCCCGCGCTGCCCGAACCGAGGGTCATCGCGCTCTGCATGAAACCGGGGCCCAGCCGCTTCGCGTAGAAGCGCAGCCGGGCGCCCAGCGGCTTGTCCGCGATCGCGGCGAGTTCCGACCTCTCCTTGGCGAGGGCCTTCGGCTCCCACTTCGCCACCATGGGGAGCCCCACCCGAAGGTCGGGCCGCTTCGTCCTCTTCGCCTTGGGCTTGGGTTTCGGCTTCGCCATAGGGAGGCACCCCCAGCAATGGTAAGGGCGCCCTCAGTCGAACTGAGGGCGCCCTCGCACGTTCGGACTTACGCCGCTGACGGCTCCTGCGCGCCGCGGTCGGGCGCTGCCCGCGGGTCACGGAAGAGCACCAGGTAGGCGATGGCGCAGATGACGGTGAGCACACACGGGACCAGGAAGATGTTGGTCCACTGCATGCTGCCGTCCGGGTTCTTGAACCGGTTCATGATGTAGCCGAGGAACATGGTGCCAATGAAGTTCCCAAGCCCGATCGTTGCCAGCGTCACCAGCGACTGGGCCGAGTTGCGGATGTTCGATGGAGCCACCTTGTCGACGTAGATGAACGACACCACGAAGAAGAAGGTGTAGCCGATGCCGTGGAGACCCAGCGACCCGAGCACCAGGGCCTTCAGTTCAGGGGTGCCGATCGCGAACACGATGTAGCGGATGGGCCACGCGATGACGCCGATGGCCAAGGCCCAGCGGATCCCGATCTTCGGCAGCAGGAGCGGCAGGAGCACCGCCATGCCCACCAGCTCACAGATCTGCGCGATGGTCATCACGGCAGGCACGTCGGCGTCGGCGATGCCGATCTGGGACTTCAGGTAGTCACCGGTCGGCCCATAGTAGAACTGCAGCTCCGTTGTCACCACGAACGCGATGATGATGAAGAGGAGGAACTGCGGGTCCTTGAGCAGCTTGAAGGCCTCGACGAAGGCGAGGGGGTTCTCCCCTTCGCGCTTGGGCGGGGTGTTAGGCAGGAACAGGCAGAAGACCGCCATGATGAACGAGAGCACCGCCGTCAGCATGAGCAGGTCTGCGCGGCCACCCCAATCCATGTCCGCCCGACGGGTGGCCGTGAGGATCCATCCCGCGACGATCCAGCCTAGGGTGCCCAGTACCCGGATGAGCCCGAACTCCTTCTCGCGGTCCCGGATGTGCTCGAAAGCGACGGCGTTCGTGACCGCCAGAGTCGGGGCGAAGAGGATCGAGTAGATGGCCATCAGGATGATGAACGGCCCGAAATCCCTCTGGCTGGCCATGAAGAACATCGCCGCCGCGCCGCCCAAGTGGGCGAGTGCCAGGAAGTACTGACTCGGGAGCCAGCGGTCCGCGATCTGGCCGCCGGTGAACGGAGCCAGGATACTCGCGAGGTAGAGGGCGGCGAGGGACGCCGACTTCTGCCACTCCGTGAACCCCAACTTAGTCAGGTAGGGCCACAGGACCGTGCTCCATGCGCCCCAGATGGCGTACTGCAGAAACATCATTGCGCCTAGCCGGATGTATACAGAGAGTCTGGTTTGCAAGGCCTCAACCTCCAGCAACGTGTTTGCCGTCTTTTCGGCACGGCAACCGATGAGCCCTCCCACTGTGAAGCCAAGGCAATCGGCCCCTGCCCGGAGAACCGTACCATTGACGGAGAGGGGAGCTTCCCATGGCGGAGACGATGCGCGCGGCCATCCTAACGGGTCGGCGGAGGATACAGGTCGAGGATGTGCCCAGGCCCTCACCCGCCGCCGGCTGGGTACTCATGAAGGTCGAGGCCTGCGGCATCTGCGGCAGCGACCTCCGGTACTACGAGGGCGAGAACCCCTGGTCCCTGCACACCCTGGGGTACCACAAGCCGCTGCCCGAGCGCATGGTGCTCGGCCACGAGTTGGCCGGCGTCATCGCCGAGGTCGGACCGGGCGGTGATCCGAGCCGCGTGGGCGAGCGCATCGTCGCCCTCTGCTTCCTGGTCTGCGGCAAGTGCCCCTCGTGCCTGCGCGGAGCCCCCCAGCTCTGCCCTAACACCCAGCACCTCGGCCACGGCGCGGGCTTCGACGACTGGGACCTCAACCCGGGCGGCTATGCCGACTACTGCCTGCTCTGGGAGGCCGGTGCGGTGCCGCTGCCCGAGACCATCTCCTTCGACGACGCGACCTTCCTCGACGGTCTCGCGGTTGCCGTCCATGCCGTGAAGCGTTCGAGGGTGGGGGAGGGCGACCACTGCCTCGTACTGGGTTGCGGCCCCATCGGGCTGCTCTGCGCTCAGGTCGCCGCCGCCAGAGGAGCGCGTGTCATCGCGACGGAGACGAGCCCCTCCGCCCGCGGCCATGCCGAGCGGCTCATTCCGGGCCGGGTCCTCGACCCGGCCTGCGCCGATGTCGCCGCTGTGGCCCTGGAGGCGACCTCGAACTTCGGCGTACAGGCCGTCATCGACACGACGGGGAAGCTGTCCGCCCAGGAGGCGGGCATCGCGTGTCTCGCGCCGGCGGGGGGCATGGTCTTCCTTGCGGGGCCCGCCGAGGGGTTGCCCCTGGGGCTGAAGCAGATCGCCGGCGAGCGCTGGTACAGCACCAGCGCCAACTTCGACCCTCCCGAGATCAACGAGGCCATCGACCTCCTGGCGGCGGCTCGGGTGCGCCTCGACGGCCTCGTCACCCACCGCTTCCCCCTCGAACAGGCTGCGGAAGCCCTGGATGTGATGGCGAGGAAGGCCGAGACCGGGGCCTACAAGATCATCATCCGGCCCTAGGGGTCGGAGCCCCGCCCGAGGCCCGCTCCTGCGCGGCTGCACCGTCCCGCGCCGGACCAAGGGACCGCGAGGCCCGTGCAGAACATAGCACCGGTCTGACCACATAGGCGGCTCACCGTCACGTAGAGGAAGTGGACACGCACACTATGGCCAAGGCGACACAGGCAAAGCAGAAGATCCGTTGCGCGGCGATCGGCTACGGCGCCAGCTTCAACATGGGTTTCAACCACGGGAACTGGATCAACGGCGCCGACGGGATGGTCTTTACGGCCGTCTGCGACATCGATCCCCCCAGAGTCGAGGTCGCGGCGAAGGACTTCCCCGGCATCGCCACCTACACCACCGACGAGGCCCTCTATGCCGACAAGTCCGTGGACCTCGCCGTTATCATCACCCCTCACAACACCCATGCCCAACTGGCCATCGAGTGCCTCAACGCGGGCAAGCATGTCGTCCTCGAGAAGCCGATGTGCATCACCGTCGAGCAGGCCGATGAGATGATCGCGACGGCCAAGAAGCGCAAGAAGACGCTCACCGTCTTCCACAACCGGCGTCACGACGGTGACTTCCTGGCTCTGAAGGAGATCGTCGAGGACGGGCTGATCGGCGATGTCTTCAACGTCGAGATGAACATGGGCGGCTTCGCGAAGCCGGGCAAGTGGTGGCGGTCCGACAAGGAGATCTCCGGCGGCGCCTTCTACGACTGGGGCGCCCACATGCTCGACTGGCTCCTGCACATCGTGCCCCAGCGCATCGAGCACGTTGTCGGCCACTTCCACGAGAACCTGGTGTGGAAGAGCGCGACCATCGAGGACCACGTCCACGCCCTGATCACCTTCGAGAGCGGCGCGACGGCCGACGTCCAACTCTCGAACATCCAAGCCATCGGCAAGCCGCGCTGGCGGCTTCTCGGCGCCAAGGGCGGGGTGGTGGACCTGGGCGACAAGTTCCGCGTCGTCACCTTCGTGAAGGGCCGCCAGGCCGAGATCATGGTCCCCTACAAACCCACCGACTGGGGGGCGTACTACCGCAACCTCTCCGCGCACCTGACCCAGGGCAAGCCACTCGAGGTGACCCCAGAGTCCAGCCGGCGCACCATCGGCATCATTCGCGCCGCCGAGCTCTCCTCCGCCAGCGGCCGGCCGGAGCCCGTCCCCCACGAGGAGACCCTCTGGCTCTAATGTCAACGCCGTGCCCCGCCTCGCCCCACGGGTGGGACGGGGCACGGATTGGCTCCCGCTCGGCAGTCCTCCGCCGTGTTGACCCGGTCACGGGCCACTGTACAATCGAGGGGCGACACTGCGGAGGCCAGCCCTTCGCCCGTCCCGGACAGGAGCCGCGTGAAGCGCTACCGACTCCACAACCTCGACTGCGCCCATTGCGCCTCCGATCTCGAGCAGGCCCTCCGACGTATGGAGGGGGTGCGCTCCTGCTCTGTCAACTTCGGCGCCGGTACCCTCATCCTTGACGCCGATGATCCCTCCCGAGTCGCCGCCCGTGTGCCCGAGATCGCCGCGGGCGTCAGCGTCTCGGAATCCGCGGAGCCCCTCGCCGAGAAGCTCGCCCACCCAGCCTCGCTGAACTGGCTCGCCCTGGTCGGCCTGGCCGCCGCGCTCGTGATCCTCGCGTGCGCGCTGTGGCTCCAGGCCCCCGTCCCGAAGGCGATCGCCTTCGGCGTCGCCTACGCCTTGGTGGGCTGGCGAGTGGTCCTGAGGGCGGGCCGCAATCTCGTGCGAGGTCGTCCCCTCGACGAGAGCTTCCTGATGACCGTCGCCACCGGCGGCGCCTTCGCGATCGGCGAAGCGCCCGAGGCCGTGGGAGTCATGCTCTTCTACCGGGTCGGGGAGCTGCTTCAGGAGATGGCCGTGGGCCGCGCCCGCCGCTCGATCGGCGCGCTGCTGGCCATCCGGCCCGACTATGCGAACCTGCGCGAGGGCGAGGAGATCGCGCAGGTCTCGCCGGACGCGGTGGCGCCGGGGCAGGTCGTGGTCGTCCGGCCGGGCGAGCGCGTTCCCCTCGATGGCCGCGTCCTGAGCGGCTCCTCCCACATCGACGCCTCCCTTCTCTCGGGGGAGCCGGTTCCGCGAGCCGTCGGGGAGGGTGACGAGGTCTTCGGCGGGACCATCAACCAGGGCGGACTCCTGGAGATCGAGGTCCTGCGGTCGGCGAGCGAGTCCTCGGCAGCGAAGATCCTGGACCTCGTCGAGAACGCCGCCGCGCGCAAAGCGCCGACCGAGCGCTTCATCGCGCGCTTCGCGACCTACTACACGCCCGCCGTGGTCGGCCTCACCCTACTGGTCGCCTTCGTCCCGCCCCTCTTCATCCCTGGCGCCACCCTCGCCGAATGGGTCCACCGAGGCCTCGTCCTCCTCGTCATATCCTGCCCGTGCGCATTCATGCTCAGCATCCCCCTGGGCTACTTCGGCGGCATCGGCGGCGCGTCGCGACAGGGAATCCTGGTCAAGGGGGCGAGCTACCTCGACGCCCTCGCCGAGACGGACACCGTTGTGTTCGACAAGACGGGTACCCTGACGCGCGGGGTCTTCCGGGTGCAGGGCATCGCCCCCCAGAGCGGCTGGTCCGAGGAGGAGGTCCTCGCTCTGGCCGCCCATGTCGAGGTCCACTCGAGCCACCCCATCGCCCAGTCGATCCTCGACGCCTACCGCGCCGGGGGTGGCGAGGCCGACCTCAGTGCCGTGTCCGACTACCGCGAGCTGCCGGGCAGCGGAGTGACGGCAACCGTCAACGGCCGCGAAGTGCTGGCTTGCAGCCACCGCGCCCTCCACGGCCTCGATCTGAGCCATGACCCCTGCGAGGAGGGTGAGACCGCCGTGCACGTGGTGGTGGACGGCGCCCACGCGGGCCGCATCCGCGTGGGAGACGAGGTGCGCTCAGACGCCCGGCCCGCCGTGGCCGCGCTGAGGCGCCTCGGCGTCCGGCGGATAGGGATGCTGACGGGCGATGTGGCAACGACCGCCGAGCGGGTAGCGCGCTCCCTCGGTCTGGACTTCCACGAGGCCGAGCTCCTCCCTCAGGGCAAGATCGACGCCCTGGAGCGGCTCATCGCCGAGCGGGACGCCCGCGGGGCGCGAGGCCGGATCGCCTTCGTGGGTGACGGCGTGAACGACGCGCCCGTCCTCGCTCGGGCCGATGTCGGCATCGCCATGGGGGGCCTCGGCTCCGATGCCGCCATCGAGGCCGCCGATGTCGTGGTCACCGCCGACGCCGTCGGACGGGTGCCCGCGGCCATCGATGTCGCCCGGTCGACCCGGCGGATCGTCTGGCAGAACATCATCATGGCGATGGGCATAAAGGCCTTGGTCCTCATCCTGGGCGCCGCGGGAATGGCCTCCATGTGGAGCGCCGTCGGAGCCGACGTGGGCGTCGCCGTCGCCGCCGTGCTCAACAGCACCCGCATCCTCCAGCATGCGGACCGCATCGCCACCGCCGGTCCGCACGAGCACTGAGCCTGTCGCGCCTCCCCGGCTCCCGGCGCTACTCCTCGGCTTCGAGGCCGGGGCCGTCTTCCTCGATCCGCTCCGCGAGCGCGGCGAACGATTCCTCCGCCCACTCCTGCGCGGCCCGCACGGCGACCATCAGCCCTCGGCCCGCCCGTGCGACATGCACCTGGCCGCGGTACTTCACGTCGTACGCTGTCACAGCCGCCGTGGCGTCATCCAGGTCTACCGTGTACTCGATCGCCTGGCCGCCATCAGCGAGCCGGCCCAGCAGCGTCTCCCGCATCGGCTCCAGGGCCGCCTCCAGATCCTCCTCGCTGTCGAACAGGTGGAAGGCGAGGGTGATCTCGTCATCCTCATCCTCGGGGTTGGCGTAGAGCGCCGTGAAGAGCGGCGGCATGCCGTCCATCCCTAGGAACGACCGCGGGCTGTGGCCGTAACTCCCCGGCCGCAGGCCCTCCACGGGGAACCACGCGAGTTCCGCGGGCAGCGCGTCCGGGCCCGGCGACGCCTCGGCCACCAACCCCGCCAGCTTCTTCGCTTGCTCGATGCCGTCCGCGCTCCGCGAGATGCTCTTCACGACCACGTAGTACTGCCCGGTGAGACACACCACCTGGCTGCCGCTGACATAGCTCTCCGTCCCGAGATCCAGGTACTCGGGCTCCGACGGGCGGCGCTGGGCATACACCCCGAAGGCGCCGAGGGGGGTCAGCATGTCGTAGATGTCCAGGTCGAGCATGCCTCGCGCGCCATCGCTGTAGCGCACCGCCGCCGTCGTGCCCACGCCGTAGGTGTAGTAGGTCTCGGCGTCGCCGTTGATGTGATCGGCCAGGCGCTCCTCGGGGAAGAACCGCGGCTCGCCCTGCATCGCCAGCCCCTCGAACGCGCCCGTCGTCGGGAGCAGCGCGGCGAGCTCCGCGGGCGGCGGTTCCTCCTGGGCCACGGCGCTCAGTGGGATGGCGAGGAGCAGAACGGCGAGAACGTAAAGGGTTGTGTATCGCATGAGAGAGGTCCCCTCCCTGGGTTCGCGTCGGTAACCGCGGGGCCGGCGGCCTCATCCGTTAGGAGCCGGCCATCGGCCCTCCGATGAGAGTCTGCACACCATCGTACCCGAACCACCCCGCCATGAACACCAGGAACACGCCGCAGATGAGCTGCACGCCCCACTGGAAGCGCGGACCCAGCGCCTTGCTGCCACCGAAGGAGAGCGCTGACACGAGCCAGTTCCAGCCGAGGTCACAGGACCAGTGAACGATGGCGAAGAGCATGAAGCCGATGGGGCCGAACTCGACCGACTTCAGAACCAAGCCCGCCCCCACCGTGAGCCACCAGATGATGAAGTAAGGGTTGCCCGCCGACAGGAAGACCCCGGCCAGCAGGGGCGACGCGGTAATGCGGGAAATCGCCCGTCCGCGCGTGGCGTCGGCCTCGGGAGCCGTCGCCTCCTCCATGCCCCCCTCACTGGCCCGCCCGCGCCGCAGCGCCCGCAGCATGCTCACTCCCATGAAGAGCAGGACGGCCGCGCCCGCGAGGCCGATCCCCGCCTTGAGGGAGAGGCTCTCCGAAAGCTGCCTGGCGCCGAGGAACAGCGCCGCCATCACCGTGATCTCGACGAGGGTATGTCCGACGGTGACCCAGACGCCGGCATGGGGTGACTCCGCACCGCGGGCCGCCGTCACCGCCGTGATGGGCCCGGGGGCAAGCACGCCGGACAGGGAGATGCTGCCCGCGGCCAGGAGGAAGAGTGCTAAGTCCATGCGCTACATGCTCACCGTTCTTGGGCGTCAAGGCAAGCCGAGCAGGGCGCCCACATCCGGCCCGCCATCGAGTCGCACGGTGCACCGCAGGGGCTCCATCGCCACTGCGGCCGGAGTGAGATCCGGCCGGTTCGCGGTCTCGCTGAGCTCGAGGAGCGTCGCGCCGAGCATCCGGCCCGTCGCCACATCAACGGCCGCGCGGACCTCCAGCACCGCCTGCCCCGTGAGGGTGGGGTGGTCCGGCGCCATGGACTGCTCCACCTGGGCGGCGAGGATCGCCACTTGGCGGCCCTCCACAGACTCAACCGAAGCCAGCTCTCCCACCACCCGGCGGCACACCAGCACAGGGCCCGCGAGGGAGGGCTCGTCCGTCACGTCTGCGATGAAGCTCTCACCCGGCGATAGCGCCTCGGCGGGGTAGGGGATCGCCCAGAGCAGAGACGCGTACGCCGCGAGGGCGTCGGCCGCCGGCGCGGCGCCCAGGGCGGGCAAGGGCACGGGCGCCTCCCGCGCGACGTTGTCCGGCCCGAGCAACACCAGCACGGCCTCGCCCGTGAGGTTCCAGTTCAAGGGCGACGCGCCATCCGCCGTCTGGACGGACGCCGTCCCACCGTCGAACACCAGGAGCGCCGGCACGACTCCATCTTGGGATGCCGTGAAGCTCCGATGGATCACCCCGTACGATGCCGTGAGCCGCGTGCCCGTGAGGTCGCCGCCGTACTCCGCCTCGATCTCGACGCTGTACCGCGCGGCCCCCAGGTCCGCTCCGGGCCTCAGGATCAGCTCCTGCGCGCTGGCGCGAACCCCCACTACCGTAACCAGCGCGGAGGCGAGGGCGATGAGCCGACGCATGGGGAATCCTTCCTTTCCATGCAGGCCGCGCTTCGGCGCGGCGAGAACCATGTTCCAGTCTACCCGAATCGGCAGGTGGGTAACGTGGCCACGGTCTCCGATCTCTGCACACGCATATGCGACAACATCGAACAGGTGATCGTCGGCAAGCGCAACGCGATCCGACTCGCCCTCATCTGCGTTCTCTGCGAGGGTCACATCCTGTTGGAGGACGTGCCGGGGGTCGCGAAGACGATGCTCGCCCGTGCCATCGCCATCTCCCTTGGCGTGGGATTCCGGCGGGTCCAATGCACGCCAGACCTGTTGCCTACCGACATAACGGGCACCTCGGTCTTCAACCAGAAGACCCTGGACTTCGAGTTCCGCCCCGGCCCCATCTTCACCAACATCCTCCTCGCCGATGAGATCAACCGCGCGACGCCGCGCACCCAGTCCGCCCTCCTCCAGGCCATGGCCGAGCGGCACGTCTCCATCGACGGCCACACCTACGAGCTCGAGCGCCCCCACCTTGTGATCGCCACCCAGAACCCCATCGAGCATGAGGGCACCTTTCCCCTTCCCGAAGCCCAGCTCGACCGCTTCTTCATGCGCCTCTCGATCGGCTACCCCAGCTTCCAGGCCGAGAACGACATGATCCTCATGCTGCGCCTCGGACACCCCATCGACACCATCGGCGCCGTCGTCACCCTCGAGGACCTCCGGAGAGCTCAGAAGGCCTGCCGCGAGGTCCACGTCGACGAGAAGGTCCGGCAGTACATCATCAGACTGGTTCAGGCGACCCGCGACCCTAACAACGCCGACTTCATCATGGGCGCCAGCCCCCGCGCCACCCAGTGCCTCTACTTCGCCTGCCAGGCGACCGCGGCGCTGGTCGGACGGGAGTTCGTCATCCCCGATGATGTCAAAGCCCTCTGCGGGCCGATCCTCGCCCACCGCGTGCTCCTCAATCCCGAGGCGCGCCTCCGCGGCCTCACTCCCCATGAGGCGGTCCGGCGGCTGGTCGAGAACATCCCCGCGCCGGTGCGCCAGGGGGTCTAGATGCGCCGACGCACGATCATCGCCACCACCATCGGCCTGATCGTGGTCGGGCTGCTCTTCCGCTTCTCCCTGATGACCTACGCCCTGTACGCCATGGCCCTCGCCTACATCATCTCCGTGGCCTTCGCCCGCACCTCGCTCGATGGCGTCCGCTGCGCGCGCCGGATCGCCACGGACCGAGCGGAGATCGGCGACTCCCTGGATGTCCACGCCCACCTGCACAACGACAAGGCCCTCCCCGTCCTCTGGGTCCTGGTCGAGGAGGTCGTTCCCCAGCGCCTCGGACGCGACGGCGACTTCGTGAAGCTCTTCATGCTCCCCCCGAAGGCCATGCGCACCCTCACCTACAAGCTGACCTTCACCCATCGCGGCTACCATCAGATAGGCCCCGTGATCCTCGAATCCGGCGACCTATTCGGCTTCGTCCGCCACCTCCGAACCGCCCGCCACGCCCACTACATCACCGTCAGGCCGCGCCCGGTGCCCATCTCCCGCTACGACCCCGTCACGCGCCGGCCCATCGGCGATGTGCGGGTCCGCCGCCAGCTCTATGAGGACACCACCCGGCTTGCGGGTGTGCGCCCGTACCAGGTGGGAGACCCCCTGAACCGGGTGCACTGGAGGACCACCGCGCGCACGGGCGAGCTCCATACCCGGGTCTACGAGCACACCGTGCTCATGGGCGCGAACATCGTCCTGGACTTTCACGAGCCCGCCTTCGAGGAGGCGGAAGTCTTCGACCGCTCCGAGCTGGCGATCACCGCCGCCGCCTCCATCGCCAACTACCTCATCGACATGAAGCAGACCGTCGGCCTCCTCTCGAACGGCCTCGACGCCGCCGAGCGCGTCAAGCGCGAGGAGGGCTCACAGGCCTCGAGGAGCAGGCAGGAGGCGCGCGAGCAGGCGCGGCGCCGCGAGGGCGAGGACCGGCTCCGGCCCGTATGCGTTGAGCCGGCCCGGGGCCCGACCCAACTGGGCCAGATCCTCGACGCCCTGGCCCGGCTCGAGCTCTCCGAGGGAATGCCCCTCGAGCGCATGATCAGCGAGGAGGCCCAGGGCCTCTCCCGCGATCTCTCTCTCGTCATCATCGCTCCCAGCCTGGGCCCCTCCCTCATGCAGTCCGTCGCCCGGCTGAAGTTCTGGGGCTTCCTCGTGACCGTCGTCCTCGTCGATAACCCCGAGCACATGGCATCCGCCGGCCCCGTCCTGCGGTCCGAGGGTGTCGGGGTTGTCCACATCCAGGGCGAGCAGGACCTGCGCGTCATCGCCGCCGGCGGCCTCTGAAACCGCACTCCGGGTCCAAGGAGCCGCAGCGGTGGGCGCCGAAGACCCTCCACGCACACATCCACATCACAGGGGGGTTGCCATGTCCATCCGCGCGAAGGCCGCCGTCTTCACCAACGCCGATGAGGTCACCGTAGCCGAGATCACCGTACCGGACCCAGGCCCCGGCGAGGTCCTCATACGCACCGAGTGCTCCCTCATCAGCAACGGGACCGAGGGATGGATCTGGAGCGGACGATTCCACTCGCCGGGGAAGGAGCCCCCCTTCTCCTACCCCGTGGTGCCGGGCTACCAGCGCGTGGGCATTGTGGAGACCCTTGGGCCAGGCGTCGAGGGCCTCTCCCCTGGACAGCGCGTGTTCGCGAGCGTCAGCCGACTCGAAGGCGAGTACTCCGCCTTCGCCGGAAGCCACGCCGAGTACGGCGTCACCCCCGCCGGCGAGTGCCTGCCCCTGCCGGACGGCATGGACCCCATCCAGGCCTCGGGCTTGGTCCTCACCCAGGTCGGCTACAACGGCGCCTTCCGCCCCCCCGTGGGGTCGGACACCAGAGTGGTCGTCATCGGCGACGGCCTTGTGGGGCAGTGGGCGGCCCAGGGCTTCCGCGCCCGCGGCGCCGAGGTCCTCGTCCTGGGCCGGCATCCCCGCCGCCTGGAGTTGGCTCGCCTCCACTCCGCCGACGCGGTGCTCAACGACCGCGAGGTCGTCGCGGCCCACGCCATCCTCGACCGCTGGCCCGAGGGCGTGGATGTGGTCGACGAGGCCGTGGGGCGCATCGCCAACGTCGAGCTCGCCTTCCAGATCCTCAGGCACGATGGCCACCTCGTCTTCAACGGCTACCACCCCGAGGGCGAGCACCTCATGAACATCCAGTGGATGCACGATAAGGAGATCACCTGCTGGGGGATGGCCGGTTGGACCCGTCCACGGATGGAGGCCACCCTGGACCTGCTGAACCGTGGCGTCTTCAAGGTGAAGGAGCTGGTTACCCACACGTTCCCGGGCGCCGAGGCGGACGCGGCGTACCGGATGATCCGCAACCGCTCGGAGCCCTTCCTGGGCGTGGTGCTGCAGTGGTCCTAGCGGCCCACGCCTGCCTGAGTTCGCCGACCGCGCCTGACAACGAGAAGGAGTCACCCCATGCCTGACATGTGCCTAGCCCTGCAAGTCACCAGCCCGCGCAAGTTCGAGATCATCGAGATCCCCGTGCCCGAGCCCGCCGCTGATGAGGTCCTCATCGAGATCCACGCCTGCGCCACCTGCACCAACTGGGAGATCCAGACTTGGCGCGGAACGGACATCTTCGACCGGCCCGGCCATCCCATCTACCCCCAGAACCCGGGGAGCCCGGGGCACGAGGCCGCCGGCATCGTCACCGCCGTCGGCGCCGATGTCACGGGACTCGCCGTGGGCGACAAGGTGGCGATACTCGGCAGCATGCGTGGCCCCGAGAACGACGCCCACGCCCAGTACGTGACGCGCCCCGAGGACCAGATCGCCAAGCTGCGGCCGGACACCGACCTCCTGCGGGCCGCCCCCCTGGAGATGGGCCTCTGCGCCGTGCGCTCCGTCGAGCTGGAGCCTGACCTGCCTGGCATGACCGTCGGCGTCGTCGGTCTGGGACCGGCGGGGATCCTGCACCTGCAGGTCACCCGAGCGTTGGGAGCCGCCCGAGTCATCGGCGTCGACCCTCTTCCCGCGCGGCGCGAGGCGGCCGCCCCCTTCGCCGACCTCGTGGTGGACTCGGCCGACGCCCAGAGCCTCCTCGAGGAGGGCGCGGATGTCGTCTTCGAGTGCTCGGGCCATCCCTCCGGGATGGGCTTCGGCCTCGGCTGGACCCGCACGGTCCTTCGCGAGTTCGCCGTGCCCTCGGGGCCGGTCCAGTGGGCCAAGTGGGAGTGGATGCGCGGCGTCGCCATCGTTCCCTACCATTGGCGCGGCGACAACCCGGCGAACTGCCTCCGCAAGGCGGCGAAGCTGTTCGAAGCAGGTCAGATCGACACATCGCCGCTCATATCGGAGGTCCTGCCCTACAGCCGGTACGACGAGGGCCTCGAGCTCCTCGCCTCCCAACAAGCCCTCAAGATCGTCTACCAAGGCTGGGCCTAGGGCAGGCGGAGGCCCAGCTTATCGAGCCAGTCCCGCATCTGCTCGATGACCGGCGGCGAACCGCTCGGGGGCAGAGTCGGAGCCGCGTGCATGGACAGCACCTGGGTCGCTATCTCGCTGACCATGGGGTCACTGGACCTGGCGAGTTCCGTGAGCACCACCCGCGCCCGAGCCTGGTCCTCCATCACGCCGCGCTCCATCAGGTAGCGCGCGCAGCCCAGGCGCATGTGCTTGTTCCTGGAACCGAGCCCGACCCAGGCGTGCTCCAGCGCCTCCGTGAGGTGGGCGTCCAGATACTCTAGGGTGAAGTGGTACTGCGACTGGCCGCAGCCCGCCAGCCGCAACGCCACCCTCGTGTGATCGCCGGGCGACTGAAGCAGCGCCCGCATGACGTGCGGCGCGCCTCCGCCGTCCGCCAGGCAGTACGCCAGGGCGTCGTCCATGCACTCCCGTGGGATTCCGCCGAGGGCGTAGAGCGCGAACATCTCATCCGTCATCGGCGCGCCGATCTCCGGCGGACCGCGCCTCAGGATCTCCCTCAGGCGGGCGGGTGTGAGGGGCCATACACTCGCCATCGAGTTGCTCGTGGCCGGGCTCTCCGGCGGCGGCTGCGGGGCCGAGTCGGAGAGCAGTCCGATCCACCACAGGGCCATCTCGACCTCTGACCGCACCTTCGCGTCCTCGTGCTGGGCCAGCCGTCCAAGCGCCCCCATGGCTGGTCCGCAGCGGTCTCGCTGCTTCCCCAGCGCCCGGATCACCGCGACCAGATAGTCCCCTGTGGCGCCCTCGAGCATCGCGACGAGATCCGGCACCGAGTCCTCCGCGGCCACGGCCAGCACGCCGCCCGCCACCTCGCGCACTATCCCGTCGGGATGCGAGAGAAGCTCCAGGACTGCCTCCACGACCCCCTCCTCGCGCCCGGCCGCGATGAGGTTCAGCGCCGCCGCCAGCCGCTCGGCAGGATCATCCGACCGGAGCCGAGGTACCGATTCGTCAGCCAGTTCCGGGTTACCGGCCAAGCCCGTCGGGTTCGACTGCAGGGCGGTGGCCGCTGCTGAGAGGTCCAGCTTTCGCCCGGTGGGCCTCAGAGCCTCGATGGTCGGCCTCCCCCGTATGCGGTCCGTCAGACCTCGCGCCTCAGCCGCCTCGTAGAGCCTGGCGACCACCTCGGTCGCGCCTCGTGGGTGGGCCTGGAGTTCCTGATCGAAGGCCATCCAGATCGCGTGGTCGTCCGTCTCGAGCAGGAGAGTCGGATCGTCGCGCAGCGTCCGGGCGAGCCGGCGCTCGCACGCGGCCACCAGTACGCTCTGAAGGAATGGCGTGGTGAGCCACTTCTCGCACTCCAAGCGCCCGCGGTGTGACCTGGCGTCATTGAGAGCCGCGAAGGCCTTGACTCCGCGCAGGCCGCCTGACGACACCAAAGCGAGTCGCGCCACATACGCGATGCCCTCGTCCTGCGGGCGACCAGCCAGCTCCGCGACGCGCCCGAGACAGCTCGTCGGCGCGCCGACCCCGACGAACACGATGAGCGCCTGCTCCTGGCGCGTCACCTCGCTCGACCCCAGCCAGTCAGCGGCGGCAGCCAGGAGATCCGGCGGCGCCTCCCCCGCAGCGCACACGACGAGGCACGCCTGCGTCGAGACCTCCTCCTCGCCCGACATGGCTAGGCGAGCGGCGGCTGCGGCCACCTCCGGCGGGATGTGCTGAAGCTCCAGAGCCGCCGCCAGCAGGGGCGGCGTTCCGGGGTGAGTCGGGTCACTGAGGATCGCGACCGACTGCCGTGGCGTATCGCCCTCGACTCCCAGGAGCGCGCTGGCCGCCCCGGGCCGCGCGCCGCCCGTCGATCTTCGGTCCAGCAGCTTGGCGATCTGTTGGGCGGAGGAGCGGGCCACGGTAGACATCTGAGCGAGCGCCATGGCTGCGCGCTGCGAGACCGCGTCATCGGCGCCGAGCTTGCCGACAAGCCGGCTGACGGCGTCAGAGCCGCAGGCCTCCAGGGCGTCCCACGCGTAGTGATCGAACCCCGCCCGCTCCTCCCAGAGGGCCACCAGGCGGTCCACGCCCTCCGGCCCCATCCGATGGAACGCCGTGCCTGCCCGGACTCGGGTGGTTCGCTCAGACGAGCAGACATAGGGCCAGAGGAAGGGCGCGATGTCAGGCCCCATGGCGGCGAGGGCGTCGATGGCGCACTCGGCTTCCTCCGCCTCCGGGGCGAGCAATTCCATCGCCACCCGCTCCGCCAGCGCGGCCCCGGAGGCGCCCAGAGCCTCGATCTCGCGCAGCGCCGCCGTGCGCTCGCCGAGCTCCTGGCTGTCCAGCCGAGCCGCCAGGCGGGCGTGCTCTGCGCTGAGGCGCGGTCCGCTCGAGTAGCTCTTGACCTTCCCCGCGAGCAGCGCGTCGGTCCACAGGTAGACGGCCGCCGCCGCCAGCACGAAAGCTACCCCCGCGGCGTATAGGCCCCACGCGCTGCGCCGACGACGTCTGTCAGGTTCCACCGGTGCGCCTCCCCGGGGTCTGTAGCGGCATGTCGATCCCGGTACGTGAGTGGGAGCGACGGCCCTCCGGCATTACAGGCTACTCGTCCTCTGGGACGACCCACGCCACCACGTCGTCCAGCCACAGCTCCCCTGAAGCTGATAGCGATGTGTTCGTCTCGACGGCGTAGATCGCCTGCAGGGTGATCGGCGCCTTGGTTCCCTCGGGTAGCCGCAGCCGGGCCTCATGCCACGCGCCATCAGTGGGGAGCCGATCCACCAAGGTCTCCGTGGCCCGGTTGCCGTCCCCGTCCACGTACGCCAGCCTCACCCACGGCGACGACCCCACCGCCCGGAGCCGGCACGTGAACCCCAGGGCGCGCCCGAGCGGCCGGTCGAACCGCACGTACGCCGCCCGTGTCGCCTCCGCCTTGCCCAGATCGTAGGACATCACGAGGGCTCCCTCGCGCGACCGCACCTCGCCCGTGGGCCCTTCCTCCACGGGGAAGCCCGTGAAGTGCACGCCCTCCACCGTCTCCCCATCGTGCAGGAGTCGCCCCTGCGCCACGACCACCTCGGCCGTGCCCTCCTCCGCCACGCACTCCCCCCGAACGCCCCCCGACACGTCCGTGTCCGCGATCCGCAGGAGCCCCGGTTCCTCCCACGTCCCGAGGGACTCAGGGCACGAGAACCGCCACTCCGAGCCCGGGGGCAGGGCCAGAGTCTGGCCCTCCGGGCCCACGAGCCGGCCCGCGAAGCGGATCGTGTCGCCCGGCATGGCGACCGCGCTAGGCGGATCCATGGCCAGGCCGGAGGGCCCATCGGCCACGTTCACCGGCAGCTCGCGTGTCACATCCCCGCACACCAGGGTGACCACATGGCGGCCCGGCGCTCCCAGTTCCAGAACCAGGGGGCTGGTCGCCCGGTGGGTCGCGCCGTTGAGCCGAACTCCGACGGGCGCGGCGTCGGGCCCGAGCGGGTTCATCGCCGCGTCCCGGACCTCCATCGCCACGCTCACGACCGCGCCCGGCAGGCCCCAGATGCCCTCCGGCTCCAGGATGATCTCCGCGGGCGGCCCGAGGGGGCCGCTCAACATCGCGACGAGGCAGTTCGCCACATTCCGAAGGTTGCCGTCCGAGGGCCGGTTCTTCACTTCGCCCCGGACCCACATCGTCGTCGAGCCGCCGCCATCCAGGTTCACGGCCTCGGTGCAGCCCAGACTCAGGAGCGTGGCCGCCATCTCATCGAAGGTCATCCCTACGCTCCACCCGGGCCGCCGCCCGTCCACGGTGAAGAGGATCACCTCGCGGTCGTTGTACCCCACCGCCGTACGCGGATGCCGGACATCGCCCCCCTGCGCCTGGGCCCCGCCACGCACCAGCACCGGCCCGCCGGACACCGCCCCCACCGTCCACGCCGGCAGTTGCGTGTCGTACTCGATCCTGACCTCGGCGCCCTCGGCGATGCTCCCCAGGAACTGCGCGCCGGCCCCCACACCCCCGAGCACCACCGTCGCCGCGCTAAGCTCCGGCGGCTCGCCGGCCACCTGAGTCACCCGTCCCGTGAGGGCTCCGCCCAGGCCCAACGGCAGCCCCGCCGCCTCGACGACAACCCACGGCCCATCCGCCACGCGGGCTTTCTCCCCATAGTCCGCCGTGTAGAGGACCACCGAGTTCTCGGGGAGCGACTGGTTGATGCCCTCGAGAGGGTGCGACCCGCCGCCCGCAACGCTGATCAGGCCGGAGAACACCGGCTCCACGATGGCAAGCTCCCCCGCCGCTCCCCACGCGAAGGTCGGGTTGCCCTTGGCGCTGCGGATGAGGCGGCCCTGCGAGACGTGGAGCCCTATGGTCTGGCCGGCGTCCTCCCCCGACATCACGAAGAAGTCCGCGTTCACCGCCGCGATGGGCCGCGTGTCGGCCGTCGCCTCGGGAAGCTGCCCGACCAGGTTCTCGTTGCCCCTGACCTGGTCGTAGCCCAGGGTCGCCTCGAAGCTGAGCTCGGGCCGGCCCCTTTCGATGCGCACGACCTCCATGACCCATGGCACGCTCGGGTCAACCAGGCGCTCATAGGTGACCCCGGGCGCCACGGGCGTCGGCTGCGCGAGGGCGACAGCCCCCCACAGAAGCGCCGCGAGCAATGGCAGGAGCCATCTCCCACGGCGCCGAGCGGATAGGCGCGGATCGTTCGACCACATCTCAGCCCTTCACCCCCGTCAGGGTGACCCCCTGGATGAAGTAGCGCTGGGCGAAGAAGAACACCGTCAGCACCGGCAGCATCATCAGCGTGGAGGCCGCCATCATCATCGAGTACTCCGCCGAGTGCTCCATTCGGAACTGGTAGATGCCCAAGCTCAGCGGGTAGAGCCGCTCGTCGTTCAGGAAGATCAAGGGGCCCATGAAGTTGTTCCACGCGCCCATGAACGTGAAGATCGCCACCGCCGCCAGGGCAGGCTTGATGAGCGGCAGCATGATCCGCCAGTAGATGCCCAAGTACCCGCAGCCGTCGATCTTCGCCGCGTCCTCCAGGTCCTTCGGGATGCTCTTCATGAACTGCCGAAGCATGAAGATGAAGAACGCCGACCCCAGGAACGACGGCGCCCAGAGCGGGATCAGCGTGTTGTACCAGCCCAGGTACCGAAAGATGAGGAACTGAGGCACCATCGTGACTTGGGCCGGCAGCATCATCGTCGCCAGCAGCACCGCGAACAGCACGTCCCTCCCGGGGAACTCCAGCCGCGCGAAACCGTACGCTACCAGCGAGCAGGACAGCAGGGTCCCGATGATGCTCAGCGCCACGATCGTCACCGTGTTGCCCAGGTACCGCCAGAAGTCGATGTACCGCAGCGCCTCCGAGTACGCGCGCCCGAACTTGCTCATCGTGGCGGCGAACAGGCTCTGGCGCGCCAGGGTCATCGTCACCACGAGCTGGTCGCCCGGGCCCGCCGTGTCGCCCGTGCGCACCAGATCCGTGTAATCCTTCTCCTTGCGGAAGCCGGCGTCCGCCTCGGGGAGCATCCAGGTCCACTCCACCGTGAGGTCGTCCGCCAGGGGGTAGCCCTTCGCCGACTCGTAATGCCCCGACGGGGCGTCCACGGCGATGTTCAGGACATGCCACGACTTGTCGCCGGTCAGCGGCATCCGTATGCCGGCGAAGTCGTCCTCGAGCCGCGGCATCGGCATCGTCAGCTGCCACTGGGCCTTGTCCCCGCCCTCGAAGGCGTAGGCGAGGAGCTCCGTCGGCTGCGCGCCCGAGTCCGGCCAGTCGCTCACCGAGGCCGCGTTGCCCGCGACCAGCGTCTGCGGCTCTTCCGGCGTGTACACTCGTTGGGTGCGGTCCAGCACCGCGGCCTGGCGGATCCGCATCCCGCGGAACACGTTCCCGAGCACCTTGTCCGTCAGGTCGGCGGTGACCCGGCCCGCCAGGTTCGCCCCCACTTCCTCGACAGAGCCCTCCCACAGGTTCTCGGGAAGCCCCGCGGCAGCCTCGGTGAACAGCCCGTGGGAGGCGTACCGCTGGCCGTCCACCAGGTTGGCGAGGAGCGCCATCCGCTCCGGCCGCACGGCCGCCGCCGCCTCGTAGAGCATCTCGAACACCCTGGCGAGATCCTGCTCCGCGAACGGCAGGGGACGGTCATCCGGCATCTGCGGCTCGGCGTACACCGAGTCCGTGGCGTAGGGCGAGGCGGCGACCGCCTCGGGAATCCCCGGCACCCACTTGGGGGGCGACACGAAGATCTCCGTCCGCTCCTTCATGCTCGTCGTCAGCAGCCAGTAGAAGGGGAACGAGAAGATGACGCATCCCAAGATCAGGACCGCGTGCAATGTGAGGGTCCTTGCCCACTTCTTTCGATCACTCATCTCTGCGCCCCCCTCCTAGTCCGACTCGTAGTAGACCCACAGCTTGGCGAGGCGAAGCTGAACCAGGGTCAGGATCAGAATAATGACGAACAGCACCCAGGCCTGGGCCGAGGCGAACCCCATCTCGAAGTACCGGAACGCCTTGTTGAACAAGTGGTAGACGTAGAACAGCGTAGAGTCCACCGGCCCGCCCTGGGTCATGATGTAGGACTGCTCGAAGATCTGCAGCGTCCCGATGATCCCCATGATGAGGTTGAAGAAGATGTACGGGGTGAGCTGCGGGATCGTGACATGCCAGAAGCGGTGCCACACCCCCGCGCCATCCACGATCGAGGCGTCGTAGAGATGCTGCGGCACCCCCTGCAACCCGGCCAGCCAGATGATCATCCCCGAGCCCGCGCCCCACAGCCCCATGATGATGATGGCCATCTTCGAGCCGCACCATAGCCCTGGGTCCGCGAGCCACTTCGGGCTCCAGTGCGCCCCGAACAGCGCGAGGATCGGATTGATCGTGACATCTATGACGGCGTTGAGCATCCCGTTCGTCGGGTTGAACACCCAGATCCAGAGGATCGCGCTCGCCACCGTGGGCACGATGGCCGGAAGGTAGTACACCGTCCGGTAGAAGCTCATCCCCGCCACCTTGGTGTTCAGCAGCATCGCTATGGCGAGGCCCACCGTCATCCCAAGGGGGATGCCGATCATCATGAACAGCGTGTTCCCCAGCGACTTCCAGAAGCTCGGGTCCCCGCCTCCCAGCATCGTCGCGTAGTTGTCCAGGCCGATCCACCGCGCCGGGTGAATCACGTCGTACCGGCAGAAGCTGAAGATGATCGACACCACGATCGGACCCGCCACGAGCACGATGAACCCCAGCAGCCACGGGCCCGTGAACAGGTACCCCGCCACCGACTCCGACCGCACGCCCTTCGAGGGCCGCCAGCCCGTGCGGCGGATGATGGCCGCCGCCGCGATGATGACACACGCGATGGTCCCCCAGAAGGGGATATACCAGTTCACGATGGGACCGGGCGCGGCCTCGTAGACCTGGTCCAACTGGGCCTGCACCGTCTGGGAGCCCAGCGCTAGGGCCTCCTGCGGCGTCATCTCATGCCGCGTCGCCCGCTCCCACGCGCGCACATGCTCATCCCACAGGAGCTGCCCCACGGCGCAGACGGGCCGGTAGCGAGAGACCTCCATCAGGTCCATGCAGAGCTGGAAGTCGCCCGCGAGGCTGGGCGGCAGGTCGGGGTTCGCCTCCACGTGGGCCTCGAACAGCTTCTGGTTCACGTCCCGGCGCGCCGTCATCGTCGGAACGTAGGTCTTGCCCCGGGAAACGTTGTAGCGCGACTGGACCTCCGCCTCGAGGAGATACGCCTCCTCGCTCGTCATCCACTCGATGAACTCCCAACTCGCCTGAGGGCTCGCCACCCCGACGGGGATCGTCCACGAGAACCCGCCCGACCACGTGATCGGTTCCTCACCCTCGGGCGCCGGCGCCGGCGCCATCCCGTAGTTCAGGTTCGGCGCGAAGTCCGCGATGTTCCCCAACACCCAGTTGCCATCGATCTTCATGGAGACCTTGCCCGTGAAGAACGGGTCCCGCTCGCCACCCTCGAAGGACTGAGCGAAGGCGTCCACCTGCACCGCTCCGGGCGACTCGGGACCGCCCCTCCCCACCGCGTCGTAGATGTCCACCATGAACTGGAGGGCCTTCACGATGGGCGGATCATCCAGGGTGCAGGTGCGCGCGTCGGCGCTCATGAACTCGCCGCCCGCCTGCCAGCCGTACATGTAGAGCCACGAGTTCCCGTAGTTCGGAATGAACCCGGCTCGGGTCAGATTGCTCCGCTCGTCGTACTCCGAGAGGGTGACCGCGTACTCCTCGAGCTCGTCCCAGGTCCGCGGCGGCCGGGCGTCGCCCTTGCTGTCCACGTAACCCGCCCGTGAGAGGTGGTCCTTGTTGTAGTAGAGCACCCGGTCGTCGGTGGAGTCCGGTACCGCGAAGAGCTTGCCGTCGTACTGGGCTTCCTCCCAGCAGGCGTCGTAGTAGTTCTCGGGCCGGATCTGCTCCGAGCCTGTCACGAACTCATCCAGCGGCATGAAGGCGTCGCGCGCCGCCCACTGCGCGACCGCGAACCGGTCCTGGTAGACCACATCCGGCACCGCGCCGCCCGCGATGGCGCACATGAGACGCTGGGGGTCCATCCCGTTGGTCTGGATCGACGCGACGACCTTCATCCCCGAGCGGCGCTCGAACTCGTGGAGCATCGCCTTGCGTCCGGGCGTGAGGCCGCCGACGAACCACACGATGAGCTCGGGGGGCTCATCGGCCGCGGATCGGCTACACCCGGCGAGCACGCCGGCCGCGGCGGACACCAACAGACACGCCGCCACGATCCCGAGCCGGCGCAGGAGCTTGGACATCATAGGTTTCACCGATGTGGCAACTTCGCCGCCGTACCCGCCGCACCCTCCGTTCGCTCTCTGCCGGAGGCCACGCGCCGCTGGTTGGGGAACCACCCCATGAGAAGGGATGAGACCCCATGCCGACTGCCCTCGCCACCAACAAGGACCGCCTGCTACGCATCCCCGTAGAGGTCAAGCCCTCCCACCCGATGCACACCCGCTCCGTCCGCGCCTCCCACGACGGGGGCGTCTACGCCCTGCCGAGCGTCGGCGGCATCACCTACAACCTCCGCATCGGCGACCCCGCCCTCGGGTGGGCGGGCGACCACGTCGAGCCCTGCGTCTCCACCCGGAACCCCGACGAAGGCCGCAACTCGGGAGCCAACTTCCTCGCTTGCGTCGGCAACATCGCCAAAGTGAGGATCGGCGACGACACCCGGCGGGGCTTCGTCACCGGCACCCACGGCGGCTGTGAGCACATCATGATCGACTTCCCGCAGGATGTCCTCGAGGAACTGACCTACGACACCACCATCCGCATCGAGACCGTCGGCCAGGGCCTTGAACTCGAGGGGGTGGGGGACGTGAAGGCGATGAACCTCGACCCCCGCCTGTTGGAGATGGACGCCTGGCCCCTCGCCCTCGAGAACGGCAGCCTCCGCGTGCCCGTCGCCAAGCTGCTCCCCGCCCGCATCATGGGCGCCGGCCTGGGCGTCGACGACTGCCACTCCGGCGATTACGACATCCAGCTCTTCGACCCCGTCACGAACGAGGAGTTCGGCCTCCACGACCTCCGCCTAGGCGACATCGTGGCCATCATCGACGCCGACCACAGCTATGGCCGCAAGTTCCTCACCGGCGCCGTCAGCGTGGGCGTCGTCGTGCACGGCGCGTGCCGAACCTCGGGCCACGGCCCCGGTGTGACCACCCTCCTCACCTCGACCGCGGGCCACATCGAGCCCATCGTCAGCGAGGCCGCGAACCTCGCCACCATACTCGGCGCGGGGGTGGAGCCGGCGTAGCGGAAGGCCTCAGCGCCGCTCACGGCGCACTCTCCGGCGAGGTGATGCCCGTGAATCCACTCCTCCTGATGGCGGTCCTGGTCGGCGTCCATCCCGCTCCCTCGGTCCAGGGGCCCTGTATGCGGTTCGTCGTCGTGAGCGACCTCCACATCCCCGTCCGCGCGGACCAGGGGACGCGCGCCGTCGTCGAGGCGATCCTCACCATGGAGCCCCCGCCCGCCTTCGTCGTCGACACGGGCGACGCGACGGAACTCGGCTGGCGCTCGGAGATCGACGAGTACGTCGCCCGAGTCGTGGAGCCCCTCGAGGCGGCGGGCATCCCCGTCCTCACCGTCCCCGGCAACCACGACGCGCGCTGGTCCGAGACTGGGCTCCGCCACTTCCGCGAACGCATCGGCGATGTGCCGCGCCTCGAACGCCGCTACGGCATCGGCCTCATGCTGATGTCAACCGCCCTTCCGGGAGAGCAGCACGGCCAGATCGAGCCCTTCGAGCTCCACTCCCTCTGCGAGCAGCGCGCCCGCATGGCGCCCTCAGCCCCGGCCCTCGCCTTCGCCCACCATCCATTGCTGCCCCAGGACGGCAACGTCGGCCGCGGCGTCGCGAACCTCGACGCGCTGCGCGCCGTCGGCGTCACCGCGCTTTTCGTCGGCCACGGCCACGCCTTCGCGCGCTGGCGCGTCAACGGCGTGGAGCAGTTCATGACCGGCTCGGCCCTCGACGGTGTCTACCGGATCGTCAACCTGGATCGGGACTCCCTGACCACCTGGGGCGTCAACGCCGAGGGCGCCGAGTTACCGGACACGCGGGTCACGGTGCCCCTGCGCCCGACCCCGGGCCCCCTTCTCAGCGTCCGCGACGCCCACGTCCGCCCCGGCGCCCAGGTCGCGGACATCGTCGTCGCCCGCCTTGGCGGCCCGCCCGATCTGCCGGCCACGGTGTCCGTCGGCGGCGGTGAGCCGGCGCCCCTCCTCCTCGGCGACTCCCCGGCCGAGGCGATGATAGACGTCTCCGGCCTCGGACCCGGCCTCCATCGCGTCGTCGCTCAGGCCGACACGCCGGACCACGGGTTGCGGGTCGCCGAGGGCGAGATCGGCATCGCGACACCCACCGCCTCCGTGGACTGGATCCGTCAGTATGACGGGAGCCTCTTCGCCTCCCCGGTCCTCCATCGCGGACGCGCCTACGTGGCGTCCCGCGCTGGGCAGCTCGAGTGTGTCGACCCGGTGAGCGGGACGGCCATCTGGAGCCGCCGGCTCCTCGACGGCATCCAAGCCACCCCCGCAGTGGACGGCAACGTCCTAGTCGTCGCGACCACCGGGGGCGAGGTGGCGCGGTTCGACGCCCGCACGGGCCAACGCGCTTGGAGCGTCCGTCTGCCCGCTCCGACCCGCTCCTCGCCCGCCATCCACGTCGACAAGGTCTACCTCGGCTGCGGCGATGGCGGGATGCGGTGCCTGGACCTCCGCACGGGCCGCGTCCTCTGGGAGGCCTTCGTCGAGCGGCCCATCGAGTCCCGGCCCGCCGTGGCGATGGGCCGCGTCGTCTTCGGCGCCTGGGACCAGGCGGTCCACTGCCTGAATGCGGCCACCGGAGCCGAGCTCTGGAGCCAGCCCGTGGGGCGCAGCGTCTACTACTCCCCGGCGACGTCGGCGTGCCTCATCCACCAGGGGCGGGTCTTCGCCTCTGCCCCGGACAACACCATCCGCGCCTTCGACCTCATCACCGGCGATCCCCTCTGGGAGGCCCAGGGGCAGGCCGGCTACACCTCACCCGCTGTTGGCCCCGACGGGACCATCATCTACGGCTCCATGAACGGCCAGCTCATCGGGCTCGACCCCGCGACCGGGAGCGACCGCTTCCGCACCGAGGTGGGCAAGGGCACCTACAACGCGTCGGCGATGGTCGCCGGCGACCTTCTCACCGTCGGCGCCCTCAGCGGCGCCGCCATCCTGGCCGACGCCCGCTCGGGGCAGCCCATCGAGACCATCGGCCTGGGCGGCGGCACGATGTTCGCGACCCCGGCCTTCGATGGCCGGCAGATCCTGGCAGGCGCCATGGACGGGAGACTGATCTCCCTCACTGTCCGCGCCGGAGGAGGACCATCACGATGAAGACGCTCATCCTCACCCTGGCCCTGATGGGCGCCCTTGGAGGTATGGCGATGGCTGACATGACCCTGTACGACTTCGAGGATCCCTTCGACCCTGCGGCGATCCGGACCACCGATGTCACTGCCTCCACGCTCACGGTCCAGGGCGACCGCTGGCTCGTGATGGACACGGGCCACGCCGAACCCTGGCCGGGCATCGTGCTGCCAGCGCCCGAGGGCGCCTGGGATCTCTCCGGCTTCGGGCAGGTGGAGCTCGACGTCGTGAACCTCGGCGACAACCGGGTGAACGCGATGATCCGGGTCGACAACCCCGGAGCCGACGGCGCTCGCCATTGCGTGCAGGTGGGCGTGGACCTGGGACCCGGGGAGTCGGGGACCATCGTGGCGCCGCTGCCCTCCATGCCCCGGGACGAGAACGGCGAGCCCCTGAATCTGTTCGGCATGCGGGGCTACCCGGGCGCCCCCAAGGGCTTCTCCGACTTCGACCCCGCGAACGTCACCCAGATCCTGGTCTTCGTCCCCACTCCGAACGAGGACCATCGCTTCCGCGTCAACGACCTCCGCGCCACGGGCGAGCGGGCCGCAATCGCCGTGAACGCCGCCGAGTTCTTCCCCCTCATCGACGAGTTCGGCCAGTACAGGCGCCGCGACTGGCCGGGCAAGACCCACTCCGAGGATGAGCTGCGCCAGGCCCTCGACCGGGAGACCGCCGAGCTCGCCGCCGCCCCGCGTCCCGCCTCCTGGAACGAGTGGGGCGGATGGGCTGACGGCCCGCGGCTCGAGGCGACGGGCTTCTTCCGCACCGAGAAGGTCGACGGCAAGTGGTGGCTCGTGGACCCCAGCGGATGCCTCTTCATCTCCCACGGCGTGGATTGCGTCGGCGGCTGGGGCGACAACACGCCCATCGACGAGCGCGAGCACTGGTACGTCGGCCTCCCCGAGGAGGGGGCCCCACTGGCGCGCTACTACGGCGAGGGCTGGGCGCTCCACGGCCACTATGCGGGCCGGACGGTGCGCACCTTCGACTTCGGCGCCGCGAACCTCCATCGCAAGTACGGGCCAGAGTGGGAGGCGGCCTTCGCCGATCGCACCCACGAGCGGCTCGCGAGCTGGGGCGTGAACACCATCGCCAACTGGTCGGACCTCGAGATCGGCCGCATGGGCCGAACGCCCTACGTGGCGACCATCGGCTTCAGCGGCCGACTCCTCGAGGGCAGCGAGGGATACTGGGGACAGTTCCGGGACGTCTTCGACCCGAGCTTCGAGGAGTCCCTGCTGGGCTCCGTGCGGTGGAACGGCGAGCGCACCGCCGGCGACCCGTGGTGCCTCGGCTACTTCGTTGACAACGAGCTGGGCTGGGGCGACGAGACGGCCCTCGCCGTCGCCACCCTCCGGTCGCCCGCCGATCAGCCGGCGAAGCGGGTCTTCGTCGAGGACCTCCGCGCCCAATACGGCGACATCGGCGATCTGAACGCCGCGTGGGGCGTCGAGCACGACTCCTGGGAGGCCCTTCTGGAATCGAATGAGCCGCCCGAGGGCGACGGCGCCCGGGCCGATCTCCTCGCCTTCAACCGCAAGACGGCGGAGACGTACTTCCGCAAGATTCGCGATGCCGTGAAGTCCGTCGCTCCCAACCAGCTCTACCTGGGTTGCCGCTTCGCCTGGGTGAACGATCTCGTCGCCGAGGTGGCCGCCGAGTACTGCGACGTCGTGAGCTACAACCTGTACACCCGTTCAGTGGCCGACTTCCGCTTCCCCGGACCCGATGTGCCCCTCATCATCGGCGAGTTCCACTTCGGAGCCCTGGATCGCGGCATGTTCCACACGGGGCTGGTCTCGGTGGAGAGCCAGCAGGCGCGGGCCGACCTCTACCGCGAGTACGTCCGCGGCATGTTGCGGCATCCGCAGTTCGTCGGCTGCCACTGGTTCAAGTACCGGGACGAATCGACCACCGGGCGGCCCCTCGATGAGGAGAACTACCAGATCGGCTTCATCGACATCTGCGACACGCCGTACCCCGAGACGATCGAGGCGCTGCGAGACGTCAGCCGCACCATGTACGAGCTTCGCGCGACAGGGGAGTAGAGCCTTGCCGCGAGGGGCAGGGGAGGGGACGGCCGTCCGCCGGCCCCTCCCGACCCCTATGGGCTCTGAAGGTGCCGGCTCACCGACATCCAGCTTCCGATGAGCCCGAAGAGCAGACCGATGGCGATGAGTCCGCCGAAGAGGATGCCGAGCTGGTCGGCGCTGTAGATCAGCCATCGCTCGAACGCCGGGATCGTCTCAGCGACCCAGGACACGAGGCTCGTATACCCGCCCAGCAGCGCGGCGCCGCCGAGCAACGCGCCCAGGGTGCCGTGGAAGACGCCCTCCAGCAGGAAGGGGAAGCGGATGAACCGCGACGTCGCCCCCACGAGCTGCATGATGCCGATCTCACGCCGCCTCGCGTAGATGGTCAGCCGAATCGTGTTGCTGATGGTCAGCAGGGTCGCGAACCCGAGGAAGGTCACCAGGATGATCCCGCCGATCCGCGTCATCCGGCGCAGCTTGAGGAGCGGCTCCAGGCCCGACTCCCGGCCGGAGCGCACCTCGTCGACCCGGCCGTCGGCGCGCGCGAACTCCGTGACCGTGCGCCATTCCTCGGGGTCCTTGAGCTTCACCTGAAGCTCGTGGGGGAAGGGGTTGTTCTCCTCCCCGAGGCCCGCGTCCGGGATGCTCGGGAACTTGAGGATGAACTCCTCCAGCACCTGCTCACGCGGGATAAGCGTCCGCTCCTCGATCATGTTGCCGAAGCGCGTGTCGATCTCGCTCTCCAGGGCCTGAGCCTCCTCGAAGGGCACATCCTTCAGGAGGAAGATGCGGATCCGGCTCTCGTGGCTTAGCTGCTCCGTCATGCTGTGCAGGTTCCACAGGGCGAGGGCGAAGGCGCCGAGCACGAAGAGACAGGCCGCCGCGTTCGTCACCGCCGCCGCCGTCATGAGGCCGTTGCGCCGGATGTTCGCGCTCGTCTCCACGATCTGGAACTCCACGGTGCGGAGGTTCATGGGGATACCTCCTCCCGGCGCGTCATGGGATCTCCGGGGCTGTCCGCTTCCCCTACGTCGTACGAGGCCCGCTGCCGGTCGGCCACGATCCGCCCCTCGGAGAGGGTCACGACCCGCCGCGCCATGCGATTCACGATGTCCCGGTCATGGGTCGCCACGACGACGGTCGTGCCCGTGATGTTGATCTTCGAGAGGAGCTGGACGATGTTCCACGAGGCGTCGGGGTCCAGGTTCCCCGTGGGCTCGTCCGCCAGGAGGATCGGTGGGTTGTTCACCAGGGCCCGGGCCATGGAGACCCGCTGCTGCTCGCCCCCCGACAGCTCATCGGGGTAGGCGTCGGCCTTGTGGAGCAGGTCCACCAGCTCCAGCGCCTTCGGCACCCGGCGGTGTTTCTCCCGCCGTGGCACGCCGATAACGTCCAGGGCGTAGCCCACGTTCTCCGCCGCCGTCTTCTTGCTGAGGAGCCGGAAGTCTTGGAAGACAACGCCGATGCGCCGCCGCAGAAGGGGCACATGCCGCTTCGGCAGCGCGGCTACGTCCGTGCCGTTCACGATGACCCGGCCCGCCGAGGGGGTCTCCTCTCGGTAGACGAGCTTCAGGAGGGAGGACTTCCCCATGCCCGAAGCGCCGACGAGGAAGCAGAACTCCCCCTTCTCGATGGTCGTGGACACATGGTCCAAGGCTTGTGTGCCGTTGGGGTAACGCAGGCACACATCGTCGAACTCGATCATGTTCAGACCTCCGCCAGTCGCGGCTGGCACTCTCCCGTGCAACCACTTAGGTTCAAACGTGCCGGAAGGGGTCGTGGTTCTGTCTCGGGGCCTAGAGGTTCTTGCGCATGAGGTCCAGGATCGCCTCGGCGGACATCTCGAGCGGGTTGGTGCGGGTGGACCCCGCCGAGGCCGCCGCCGTCGCGATCGATTCGAGCTCGTCCTCCGGCACCCCCAGTTCCGCCAGGCGGACCGGCGCCCCGAACTCCTCGCAGAGCCCCTCCACCCACCGCGCCAGCGCCTCCGCCGCCGCCGCGGGCTCGGGGCTCCCCAGGCCGGCCGCCTCGCAGAGATCCCCGTAACGGCTCCCCGCCACCTCCGCGTTCGCGCGGATCACCATGGGGAGCATGGCCCCGCAGACGAGGCCGTGCGGCTTGCCGGACGCCATGCCTACCGGGTGGGCGAGGCCATGCACGAGCCCCAGGCGCGCGCTCGCCAGCGCCAGGCCCGCTAGGTGGCTCCCCAGCGCCATGTCGTACCGATGGCCCCGGTTGCTCCCGTCGGCCACGGCCCCCGCCAACGAGCCCCCGATAGCCCGCACGGCCCGCAGCGCCCACAGATCGCTGACGGGGTTGGCGCCGCGGCTCACGTAGGCCTCGATCGCTTGGCAGAGCGCGTCCAGCCCTGAGTGGGCCGTGGGCTCGGGCGGCAGCGGCAGGGTCAGGTCGGGATCGACGAGGGCGATCTCCGGTTGCAGCGCCGCCCCGCGGATCGACGTCTTCAGCCGGCGCGCCGGGTCGGTGAGCACCGAGTTCGGCGTCGCCTCGCTTCCCGTCCCCGATGTCGTCGGGACGGCCACGCACGGCAGCCCCGGCTCATCGCAGGCCCGGGTCCCCGAGTGGTACTCGGTCAGGGGGCGGTAGGTGCCGCCCAGGGCCGCGATCGACTTGCCCACATCGAGCACGCTGCCGCCGCCAAGGGCGATCACGAACTCCGCCCGGCAGCTTCGCGCCGCCTCCCGCCCCCGCTCGACATCCCCCAGGAGCGGCTCGGGCGAGATCCCCTCATAGACATGGGCGGTGATCCCCTCCGCCTCCAGGCTCCGCCGGGCCGTGTGGAGGAAGCCGTGGGCCCGGACGCTGCCCTGCCCGATGGCGATGAGCGCCACGGAGCCTAAGCGCTTCGAGACCTCCCCCAAACGACGGAGTTCACCGCAACCGAAGAAGGTCTGCCGCGGAGCGCGAAGCGCGAAGGGGGTGTCGCTGACCATAGTGTGGCCTCCTCAGATGGAAGAGGCGGGGACGCCCGCCAAAGGGCGCCCCCGCCTCACGCTCGCCGAATAGGCGCTACTCGCGCGCCAGAGCCAGGTAGAACAGCATGTTCGCCACGGACATCAGCGCCGCGACGACGTAGGTCGAGGCCGCCGCCGCCAGCACGGAGCGCACCCCCGCCTGCTCCTGCATGACGACGACGCCCGAGTCCGTCAGGGCCGCCATCGCCCGTCGGCTCGCGTTGAACTCCACGGGCAGGGTGATCAGCGCGAAGAACACCGCCACCCCGTAGATGATCCCCGCCGCCAGGAACAGCGCCGGCGCCTTCGCGCCCATCCACATCAGCATGAACCCGACCATCACGAGAAGGCCGACAACCTTGTCGGCCGAGATGGCCAGGGGCACCGCCGCGTTCCGCAGCACCAGCGGCGCGTAGCGCTGGGCGTGCTGGATCGCGTGGCCGGCCTCATGGGCCGCTACCGCCGCCGCCGCCACCGAGCGGCCCGAGTACACCGGCCCGCTCAGACGAAGCGTCCGCGTGCGCGGGTCGTAGTGGTCGGATAGCGCGTGGCCGCGCGCCGGCTCGATGGCCACGCCGGAAAGCCCCGCGTCCCGCAGCACTGTGGCGGCCACCTCGGCGCCCGTAAGGCCGCGCATGGTGCCGACGCGGCTCCACTTCGCGAAACTGCTGCGAACCCACATCTGGGCAAGGAACCCTAGCACCACGAAGGGCAGGATCAACACCAAGAACGGGTTTATGCTCACACTCCTCCTCCTATCACACACGAAACGACAGCGCGATCCCACATGCAGGACCGAGGGCCGCGGCATCGCAGATCATGCGGCGAGAGCGTCTCGCGCCTTGTCTACCTACCGTACATATACAGTATACGAGAAGGTGAGGTCTCTCGTTGCGCGTACGCGCTCGCGGCGATCGCGTAGCTGGCCCCGAGACGAAGCCGTAGCCGTTCCCGAAGACCATCAGCGGTAGCGCGTGAAGGCGTCCTTGAACGCCAGCATTACGGCGCATCCCCAGAGCCGATTCTCTCGGAGCGCCCGCATCCGAAGCCGAACCGCCTTCTTCCGTTCCTCCGGGTCGTCGCTCTTGCTCGCCGCCTGCAGCAGCGACTCGCTCAGCTTGAGCGCCATGCCCTTGTCGCCCTCCTCCAGCGCGCAGGTGAGGGCGCTCTTGATCGACATCAGGGCGGTCTCGCTGCCCCAGCCGGCCAGCACGGGGGGGAGGTAGGTCTTCCACAGGGACCACGCCTCCTCGTGGCGCCCGGCCCGCTCGAGCGTCAGCGCCGCCGTTGCCCCCCACCGGATGACCTCCCGACTCTCCCAGGGCGACGCCTCCGCGATCCACGTCGCGATCTCCGCGGCCCCCTCGTCGTGCCGCTCCAGCGCGAGCAGGGCGCTCATGTGCGCTTCCCTGGCATCATGTAGGATCCGGCTGCTTCCCGTCTCGCGAGCCAGTTCCATGATCCGCGCGCTGGCCGTGAGCTGGTCCGTGGGCGACTCCTGCTGGCCAGCCACCTCCACCAGCGCCCAGAGGCCTGTGAACTCGAGCCGCGCCGATCCCATCGCCCGGCCGAGCTCGACCCGCGCCTGCCCGAGCTTGCGCGCGGTGTCCGCGTCGCCCGCATCGAAGGCCGCCCGGTACAGCGCCCCCAGGGCGTTCTCCATGCCTCCCGCGTCGCCCAGCGCCTTGTATAGGCTCAGGGCTTCCTCACGGCAACGAACGGCGCCGGCGGGATCACCCGCGTTCTGACGGAACTGGGCGAGCCGCAGGAGGGTGGAGGCCACCGTCGGCTCATCGCCGAGGGAGCGCGCGATGCTCAGGGACTCCTCGGTGCGCCGTATGCCCTCCTCGCAATCGCCGTTCGCGAAAAGGGCCGAACCACAGCCCGCCAGAGCGCTCGCCTGGGCCTGCCGCCTGCCCTCCTGCGCATGTTTCTCCGCCGCCAGGGCGTAGGACTCGGCCGCCTCCCGTTCCTTGCCCAGCTCCCGCAGCACATGGGCGGCAAGCTCCAGAGCCCGGCACTCCTGGCCCGTATTGCCCGCCCGCGCCGCGAGCTCCGCCGACCGCCGAGCCAGATCGAGAGCGGTGGCGAAGTGGCCGATGTCGTCGTAGAAGTCCGACGCCCAGAGGCACATCCGCGCCGCCTGCGCGTCATCCCCGATCTCCTCCGCGAGCTTGAACGCCACCTCGAACCGCTCCAGCGCCTGCGCCACCTGGCCCGCCGAGGCGAGGGCCGAGGCTGCGGTCATCTGGGCCGAGGCCTGGGAGCGATGGTCCTCGCAGTGGTCGTACAGCTCGCACGCCCGGTCGATGGCCTCCAGGCCAAGCTCGTACTGCCCGAACTCGAAGTGGGCGGACCCGAGCGCGACCCACGATACCGCTTCCTCACGGTGGTTCGCTTGGGCCGACAGGATCTGGATGGACTGGCGGTGAGCCTCCGCGCACTCCCTCCACCGGCCCTGCCGCGCCCAGATGTCGGCCATGTCCCGCAGGCCGCGCCATTCCGTGTCTCCCTCGCCCGACTCGCGAGCCCGCTCCAGCGCCCGCTGCAGAAGCTCCATGGCCTGGGAGAGCCGCCCCGCCTCAGAGTGGAACTGCGCCGCCAGCATCTCCGTCTGGATCAGCCCGCTCGGGTGGCCCAAGTCGGTCCACTCCTCCATGGACTCCTGAAGGAACCCGAGGCCGTCCTCGAGGCTCCCGCTTTGACCGTGCATACGGCCAAGCTGGAAGAGGGACCAGGCCACCCCCTCGCGGTCGCCGCCGTCCCGGGCCGTGAGGAGGCACTCGCGGAAGGCCTGGGTGGCGCTCTCCAGCCGCCCCTGATCCGAGTACATGAGCCCCAGAGCGGCCTGGGCCCGCGCCTCCCGCGCGCGATCGCCCATCAGGCGCGCCTCACGGATCTCCTCCTGGATATGGCGCAGCGCGCGCTCCCGAGGGTCGTGGCTCTCGTCATCGAAGTCATCTGAGTCGTCGTCTGGAGGGATCCAGTCGGGTTCCATGGGTCCGTCATCTCCGGCCCCGACCATCGTGTGGCGCGTGGGCTCAAGGGTTCCCCATCAGGGTTCACCCTAGGAGAGGCCCACCCTCTTGCGAAGCATGGCCGGCGCGTCGAAAGCGGCCATCCGGAGTTGCTCGTCGGTGAGCGCCGCGCCCCGCAGAACCGCGTCCCGCATGGCCTCCGAGAGGATGTCGCCGGGGCCGTGGGCGTCGAGGCCGAAGACCAGCTTCGCCCCCGCCGCCTCCGCTAGCTTGGCCACATGCCCGTTCGTGAGCGAGTGGCCCTTCCGCGCCGTGATCTCCAGCAGCACGCCGCTCTCCGCCGCGACGCGCGCCACCTCGGGCGTGATGAGTCCGGGGTGGGCGAGGATATCCACGTCGGGACAGGAGACCGCCGCGAGGTTCGTCCCCTCCGGCGTGGGCTCGACCACCGTCTCACCGTGGACGATCACGATCTGCGCCCCCGCCTCCCGCGCCCGGCGGGCTAGGGTGGGGATGGCCGATGGCGGGGCATGGGTCAGCTCAACGCCGGGGATGACATCGATCCCGAAGGGCGCCCCCCCGACCTCGCCATCCTCCGCCGCCTCAGCGATCATCCGCTCCAGGCTGCCCGCCGCGGCATGGTCCGTGATCGCCACGGTGCGGTAGCCAGCGTGGGCGAACCGCCGGATCAGCTCCATCGGCGACAACACGCCATCGGAGAGCGTCGTGTGGCAGTGGAAGTTGTGCAGCACGTATGGGTCCCCCTGGAGGCGGTGTGGCGGTGGCCGATGTTACTCCGGATCGTGGCGGAACAGGAGCACGTAGAACAGCCCCCACACGATGAGGGCTCCGCCCCCCGCGAGCGCCATGGGAAGCAGCGGCCTCACCGGCTCCCGAGTCACCGCTTGCGGCGAGGAACGGACGGGTATCGGCTCGAGCTGCGGCTCCACCGGAGGGGGGTAGAGCTCCGCCGACCGCTCGGGCCGCGGCGTCAGCAGCGCGAGCGCCTCATCCTCCTGCTCGGGGATGTGGAACCGCATCCGGCAGCCAGGGTCGGCCATGCGCTTGTTCAGCGTGAAGGAGGCGAGATACCCCGCCTCGCGGCACGCCTGGACGGCGAACTCATTGGTCACGCCGAAGGGCCAACAGAAGCCCAGCGGCCGCCGGCCCGTGTGCGTCTCGATGGCCTGGGCCGCCGTCCGAAGCTCCTCGCGCACCCGGCTCCGATACGACTCCTCCGACTCCTCGAACCGGGTCGTCGGGTCGAAGAGCCGAGTGACCATCCACGGCTCGGTGACGATCTGCCCCGAGCGCCGGCCCTTGATCTCCTGGTGCGATCGCGCCGCGTGGGCCTCGATGTCCACGACCCCGCTGGCCGCCATCTCGCGGCACTGCTCCCACGTCAGCCACGGCTGATGCGGGTTCACCGTGTTCGCCTCGCCCACCCGGTCCGTGATCACGAAGGACGTCATCCGCATCCCGCGCTCCCGCAGGCGCGGATAAAGCTCCGTGTAGACGGTCTCGTAACCGTCGTCCACCGTCAGGAGCACCGCGTCTCGCGGCGGATCGGGAAGCCGGATCGCCTCGCAGTACTCGGCCATGGACAGGGTCTGAATGCCGTTGTCCTTCAGCCAGTCGAGGAGCCGCTCGAAGTCCGAGAGCTTCAGCACGGGGCCGAAGGGGTCCGCGTCATCGTAGTCGCCCGTGACCTGGTGCATCCCCAGGACGATGGGGTACTGCGCGCCATCGCCGGCCTGCTCCTGAGCGAGGAGCGGCAGGGCGAGGGCGCTGATGGCCCACAGGGCGCAGAATGACCGGCGACTCAACACGAGCGGTTTCCTCACGATCCAGTAGTTACAGAGAGACAATAGCACGATTGATGGCCGCCCGCCAGACGCCAGCCGGCCACAGTAGTAACGGCTACACACTGCCCGTTGGTTCGCTGCGGCAATCCGGCAGGCCACGCTCCCTGCTCCGGGGAAGTCAAGCCGCGCGGGCCGGATCCCATCGGCCCCGATGGAGGCTGCCCGATGTCATGGCTGCTCCTCGCTCCCCTCTGCGCGTCCTTCGGCCTGGCTCAGGCCGAGGCGCCCACCGGGGTCACTCTCTACGTCTCCAAGCTCGGCGACGGTTCCGACGGACGAACCTGGGCAACCGCCTTCCGTGATATCCAGGCGGCCCTCGACGCCATCCCCGATGACCGGGGCGGGCACCGTATCATCGTTCGGCCCGACACCTACCTGGAGGCGAACCTCAGCCCCGCCTTCAAGGGCGCGGAGGGCGCCTATAACGAACTCGTCGGCGATATCGATGGCTCCTACGGCGGAGGCCGGGTCGGCGAGGTCGTCGTGGACTCCGGCGACCCAGGCCTCCAGGGCTTCAAAAGCTACGACTGGTGGGGCCCCATCCGCGCCTACACCCAGGGCTGGTCCTCCGAGCACACCGCCGAGACCACGTCCGCCATCTGGTGGGACCGCTGGGCCCTGCGGAACCTCTACTTCACCGGCGGCGATGGCGGCGTCTTCTTCGACTGCACCGACCACGTCGAGCCCTTCTCGGTCCTCGTCGAGGATTGCGTGAGCATCGGGCGCGCCTTCGGGGGCGGCGTCGCGAGCTGCCTGTCCCGGCCCGAGGAGCCCATCACCTACCGGCGCTGTCACCTCTGGGCCCTCGACTTCTGGGGGGACACGGCCGCGGCATACGTCCGGGTCGAGAACCCCACCATGCCCGAGCACACCGACGCCGTCTTCGAGGACTGCGTCATGGTGGGGTCCCAGTGCGCCCTGAAGGGGAGCAACTTCGGGTACGAAACCTACTCCCGAGTGCGCTGCGTCCGCTGCCGGCTCGCGGCCCTGAACTTCTCTCAGCCCCAAGGCACCCCCACCGACGGCATCATCCAGAGCGTGCAGCGCGGCGAGCTGCTCCACGTCGACCTCGAGGACTGCCTCCTGATGGGCTACAAGGTCTTCGGGGTCATCGTCGATAAGGCGACCGAGGGGGACATCGGATACTCCGTCACCGGCGATGTGCGCGCCTACGTCCAGTTCCAGCAGGCGGTGCCGGAGGGGATGCACCGCCTGGCCCAGTGGCCTGTCGAGGACTTCGCGCGCCTCTCGCCCCCCGCGCCGCGCTCCGCCGAACCCCTCGGCGCCCGAGAGCTGATCGCCGAGGACCTCGCCGAGTTGTCACCCATCCTCTGGAAGGGCCGGCTCTGCCACCTGAAGTGCATCCGGCCGGGGTCGGGCGGCGTGAGGGAGGACTACTACCTGCTCCTCGAGGACGCCGCCACGGGCGAGGAGCTCGCGCGCTTCGCCGAGGGGTACAGCCTCGCCTCGGCCATCGTCCACGACGACACCCTCTACGTGTTCGCCTCGCGCTTCGAGCCCGATGGCTGGCGTGACGTCACCGCCTTCCGCTCCCGCGATCTCCAGCGCTGGGAGTCCCAGGTGGTGATTGAGGGCGAGAACGAGGGGATCTTCAACACCTCCGTCTGCCAGGGGCCCGACGGCTTCGCCATGGCCTACGAGTCGAACGACCCCGCCTATCCCCCCTTCACGATCAAGTTCGCCCAGTCCGACGACCTCTGGAACTGGACCAAACTCCCCGGCGCCCGCTTCGGGACCGACCGATACGCCGCATGCCCTTGCCTCCGCTACGCCGACGGCCACTACTACGCCCTCTACCTCGAGCGTCGCGCGCCGAGACACTACTTCGAGACCTACATCGCCCGCTCGCCCGACCTCATGCGCTGGGAGCTCAGCCCCGCCAACCCGGTGCTCTCGCCCCGGGGGCTCGACGAGGGGATCAACGCGTCCGACCCCGAGCTCGTCGAGGTGGACGGCGGAACGTGGGTGTACTTCGCCGTCGGCGATCAGCTCACGTGGATGAACGTCAAGCGCGCGCCCTTCGAGGGGAGCCTCGAGCGGTTCCTGACATCCTGGTTCGCGCTGCCAGGGATTCCCGATCCCGGGACGGCCGCTGCCGAGGAGGAGTGAGGCCCCCCTTACCCGGGGTACTCCTCCGGCTCGCCCTCCCCAGCCTCCGCCCAGGCGATGTCCGCCGCCTCCTGCAGCCGCTCGAAGAGAGGGATCCAGACCCCGCACCAAGCGGGGTCTGGGCTGCCCGCGTCATCCGCCGCATAGGCGCCGCACCAGAGGTAGTGCGGGCAGAAGGCGCAGGTCGATCGCCTCAGGAAGGGCTGGCGCCTCCGCGCTTCGAGGGCGCGCCACGCCGGCGACTGCTGCCACCCCTCCGGGCCGTCCTCCAGCCGCCCGAAGACCAGCCCTCCGGTGGCATGTCGCTCCGAGAGGCTCACCGAGCCATCCTCGCCCAGCCAGTAGTTCCGGCGAAGCGTCTCGTCGTACGTGCCCGATAGGTCCCGCGGCCGGCGGGACGCGATGCCGCGGGCGATCGAGTGCCAGGGCTCAATCGGCGCCTCGAGCCGAGGCGATGTCAGGTAGTGCTCCAGGGAGGAGGCGAGCGCCTCGGGCGCCGTGGTCCACGCCGCCAGATCGACGAGCCGGCACATGACGCCCCCCTCCGAGCACTCCACCAGGGCGTCGAGAGCGCCATCCGACGGGGCGAGATCCAGGCACGCCCCCACCCGCAGAAGCTCCGGGATACGGCCATCCGGCGACCCGCCGTCCCACGCGATCCGAACGAGCCCGGGGACGAGGTTCGGCGGAAGCTCCGCCTGAGCGATCGCCGGAAGGTGGATGACGTCCGCCGTGAACCCAATCGCGGCCTCACGCGCCATGCCGGAGTGAAGGGTCTCCGCGACCGAGGCGTCACGGGTGATGCGGAGGACCCCTCGGCGGGCGCCCTCGATTGGCACGAGATGGGCCGGCACGTCCCACACGTGAGCCCCGGCCCAGCGGCTCTCGCGTCTGGCATTAGCCACCGTCGGGGTAGCCCTCGCCCTTCCACGCGTCGTCGTAACCTACATCGAGATACCCGGTGTCGCCGTAGCCGACCTCGCCATCCCCATACTGGTCCGTGTAGTCGTAGTACTCGATATACGAGGAATCGGCGTCGCCGTACTGCGGGTCAGGCACGTCAACGTAGTCGTAGTACTCGTCATATCCCGTGTACTCGACGTACTCGCTGTAGTCGTTGTACTCGGTGTAACCAGGAGCCGGTTTCTTCGCGGGCGCGGCCTTAGTCGGCGCGGGCTTAGTCGGCGCGGGCTTCGGCGGGGTCGCCGCCTTCGGAGCGGGCGGCTCGGACTCCACCCGCGGCGCGGGCCGTGGTGGCGCGTCAGGCGCCGTCTGTGGAACGGGCTGCCCGCCTACCGCCGAGCCGAATGCTCGAACCAGGGGCCCGCAGCAGCCCGACAGACCCGCCGCTGAGCCAGCCACCAGCCCAAGGAACGCCCGCCGACTCACGGGGCTCAGCTTGCAAGCCACGCGTGGCTCCCGCTCGCTAGGCGTGTGGTGCAAACGCTCTCCTCCTTGGCTCAGCCTACTGCGCCATCGAAGTAGTCGCTGTAGTCGTAGTACTCCTCATAGGGCACGTCGCCATAGTCGTAGTACTCGATATACGAGGAATCGGCGTCGCCGTACTGCGGGTCAGGCACGTCAACGTAGTCGTAGTACTCGTCATATCCCGTGTACTCGACGTACTCGCTGTAGTCGTTGTACTCGGTGTAGCTGCTGGACGCGGGCTTCTTCGCCGAGGCGGGCTTCTTCGTGGAGGCCGCCTTCTCGGGCGCGGGCTTGGACGAGGTCGCCTTCTTCGGGTCGGGCTCAGCCGATCCGACCGCTGGTGACTCGGATTCGCCGGATAGCCGCGGCGTATCCGGCGGCTCGGAGGAGGGAGCGGGAGTTGATGGCTTGTCGCCCAGCGCGGAGCCGAAGGCGCGAACGACGGGGCCGCAACACCCCGACAGCCCGGCCGTGGAGCCGGCGATCAAGCCCAGGAACGCCCGTCGGCTGACTGGGCTCAGCTTCCGGCCAACGCTCCGATCCTCGTCCTCAGGTCTCCGCTTCGCCATTGGTGGTCCCCCTGACCTGGTGCCGCCCGCTACGGGGCGCGATATCGCATACCGCCGCTATGTTCAGTGCTCTGCCCCCGACACCTCTCGGTCCGAGGCGCATCCCCCCTCGGGCGGCCCGAGCGCCTCCCTCATGTGCGCGAACAGCATCTGCCGCGATTCGCACCAGAGGGTCTCTCGCTGTTCGTCCCCCCAGCCCAGCAGGGCGTCGTGGGGACAGCCTCCGTGACACAGCTCCCACCACTCGCACCCCGCGCAGGGGCCCGACCGGAGCGACTCCGCGCGCCCCAGGAGCGCCTTCCGGTGCGGGTGGGCCAGGATCGCCTCCAGCGGGTCCCGCAGGATGTTCCCGTGGGAGGTCGTCCCGGTGTCCAGGCCTCGCCCGCAAGTGTACACCGCTCCATCGGGCGCGATGCCCAGGTGCGTCGCCGCGCACGAGCCCCGGCTGTCGCAGCAGAGGCATCGCTCCTCCCCCTGCCATGCGCCGAGCCACTCGGCGAGCGGCATGGCCTTCATCCTCCGCCCGTCGGCCTGCCACGCGTCGAAGAGGTCGATGAGGAACCGGCCGTACTCCTCGGGGCTGACCGGGCCCGCGTCGAGACCCTCGGCCCGCCCCTCGATATAGAGCGGGTTGAACCGAGCGCCCGCCCCGGAATCGTGGTTGCGGAAGAACCGGTACATCTCGCCCGCCCGGCCGACGCTCTCGGAGTGAACGACGTAGACGGTCCCGTACCGCACGCCGGAGCGGCGCAGCAGTTCCGTGCCCCGCAGCCAAGCGTCATCGTACGCCTCGCCGGCGGGGGCGCCCCGCCCCAGGAGCCGCCAGCCGGGCACGGGATCGAAGGACGTGCCGATGCTGCCCCGGCCGACCAGCCGGCGCAGGGTGGGGATCCACTCCGGGGTGAGCAGAGAGAGATTCGACTGGACGACATTGCGGATCCGCGGGGCGTCCGGACCCAGCACCGCGCGCTGAGCGTCGACGACCGCCTCATAGAACGCCCGGCCCATGAGGAGCGGCTCGCCGCCATGCCAGATCCAGCACACGCGCTCGCCCGGATGCGCCTGAAGCCACTCCCCGAAGGGCCGGAACAGCTCCGGCAGGGCCGACTCGGGGAAGCGCGCATGGTCCTCGCCCTCGCCCGATGCGCAGTAGCGGCAGGCGGCATTACAGGCCAGGGTGGGTTTCATGACGACGACCAAGCCAACGCCCTCCGAGTCGAGGCACGGAGGACAGATACGCGCACGCCCCCCCGGGCCCTCCCCGCGGCTGAGCGGCCTAGCAATCCAACTCGGATTCCAGGAAGTCATCGAGCGAGAGCGGCTGTCCGGCTGCACGGCGCATCTCGACCGGCTGTTTGCGTCCGAACATGCGGGTACGCTGCCGCCTCAGGAGCTTTCGCCCCGGCGGGGTCACGCCGTTCCCGTGAACCCAGAGTGAAACATGCGCTACATCCGACTGCGCAACTCCACAGCGGGTGAGCGTCTGCTGTGCTACCTTCAGGGCCCCCTGTAGCTGGTCATACGCTGTACTTGCCTGCCTGCCGCCCGCCTTCGCCTCTATCGCTATGACAATGAGTTTGGGAGGGCGGGCCAAGAAGACCAGAAAGTCGGCGCACCGCTGGCTGCCATCGTCCGCCTTGATGGCGACGTAACACCCGCGCCGCGGCATGGTGATGACTGCCCCCGACTCGCGCAATGTCTGTTCATCGCGGATCTGACGCTCGTGTGCCTTGCGCACGCAGCGCAGGACGCGGTTGAGACGACGTTCGTCCACTGCCGTCAGTCCTTCGCGGTGATGCGGCGCTCGAGCGTGGTCAGCTCGTCGTACAGGGCTTGGTCTACCTGCTCGTAGTAACCTGGCTCATCGTCGTCCGTAACCCGCCACGGCAACTCACGGGCGGTAGAACCAACGAACTCGCCTGCGTCGTCGTAGGCCCCATCGAAGAGGTAGATGCCGAGTTCATCGCCCCGAAGGTACGCTTCGGGCGTCTCATCGAGCACTTCGGCCCGTTCGTCGGCCGGTAGCTCTCCTGCCATCCGGAGCGCTCGCAGTTGCTCCACCAAGTAGTCGGAGTGCGTGGTGATGAGCACGAACACGCCCGCCCGAATGAGGGCGGCAAGCAGTCGCGCCATCCGCCGCTGGTTGGCGGGATGCAGGTGCGCCTCCGGCTCTTCGATGATGAGGAGGTCACCTTCTCCCACGTGCCCCCGAAGGTAGACTGACAATGGGGCCACCTCAAGCACCGATGAGCTAGCTCGCACCAGCGGTAGGTCGCCAACCGGGGAGCGGTACGTGAAAGTGGGCGGACCGGTGTCCGTGAAGTCGATAGTGACCTCCCCGTTCAGTGCCGTGGCCTCGAACTGAGCGATGGCTTCATCGACCGGGGAGGTGGATCGTCTGCGGGTGGCTCTCCATCCCGCCGAGCGCCATCGCGATACCAGCACCGTCAGAAACTCAGCGGCAGCGCCTGGGACCCGTGGGATGTACACTCCGAAGGGCGCCTCTGCTGCGCCCTGCAGTACAGCCGCGACGATGGAGTCATACGCCTGCATAATCCCGGATCGACCAGCAGGGAGGTAGTGCGTGCTCAGCGGGAGACCATCTGTCGCCCACCGCCGCGCCAGCGTCGGTAGGAGCATGGACATGAATGGCTCCTCGTCCGTTCGATGCTCCTCCAGTTCAGCACGTACCCTCTCTCGTGCAACTACGAAGTGAGAAGCTCCATCCTGCTCAGGTAGCTCGATCTCGCCCAAGGGCAAGGCGTCGTCGAGGACCACACGCATTGGCGCCGCCTCGCTGTCCTCCACCGTACAGCCATCGCGGTTCACGGATAGGGCAACACTCCCTCTGCGCCATCGGAGGCGGGCGCGAAGCCGCTTCTTCCCCCAAGCCGCCCGCAGATCCGAAGGCGGAGCCTGGTAGAGCCCAGATAGATGCGAGTCGAGCCTGCCGGTCATGGGGTCTGTGAGATAGTATCCCTGAATGACAGACCCCGGTATATCCACGGCTCCCTTGGTCCATAGGGTCTCAAGTACAGAGGTGATATCGAGCGCCGCCGCTTCTCCTTCCGACCCCGAACTCCACAGCACACGCGCGGAGCTCGATCTCGCTGCAAACGGATGCGCCGCGTGCCACCGGATCAGCGCATGCAGCGCCATCGCGAAGAAGGACTTGCCCGAGTTGTTGGGGCCGATGAGGACCGTCAGTGGAGCCACCCGTATGTCCGCATGCTTGATCGGCCCGAAGTGCGTCAACTCCAGGCCCAGGCAGAGACTCCGTCGTTCCTGCTTCCGGCCACTCATCGCGCTGTGGGGCCTGCGCATCGTCGATGCTCCCTCGACCATGATCCACTACTGAGACATCCTAGCACGACACGGCCCGAGGAGCGGCAGCCCAATCGCCCCCCCGGGCCCTCCCGACCGCTGCGGGAGGGCCCGGGACGCCGCCTACTTGAAGGTCACCTTCAGGGTCTCGCCCGCGGCGATCCGCACCGGCTCCGCGAAGGTCGCCATTGCCAGGCCCTCGCACACCGTCGCTTCGGCGGCGAGCTTCCGCCGGCCGAGTTTGCCCTCGGCGCTCATCACCTCATCCACCACGCCCCCAGGCGAGGCCGCCCCGAGCTGCCGCAGCTCCAGCGTGCCCTCGATGACACTGAGCTTCACGGTGGGCGCCCCCTTGCCGTTCGCGAGGCGCACCGTGCCCCACGCCGTGCCCGTGCTGAAGAAGCACTCGAACTTGCTCCCACCCATCCGCGGCGCGAAGCTCAGGCTGCCCTCGGGCGCCGAGTACCGGTAGCCGCTGAGAGCCAGCAGCACCGACCAGCTCGCCAGGGCGCGGGCGTAGTGGTCGCCGCACTCGAACTCGTTGAAGGGGTTCCGCCGGATGCCGTCGTGCCGGTCCCGGATCCCCTTCACGATGGACAGCCCCTCATCCACCAACCCCTCGTAGATCATGTGGGCCGCCACCTGGTACTCGATGCCCGACCACACCTCGTCCCCGTACACCACCGGCAGCGCCGGACGCCCGCCCTTGGGCCACGTGCAGAGCAGCAGCCCCGCGTCGTCCGCCAGGGCGTAGATCCGCTGCGGGTTCGCGTGGTCGTAGAAGCTCGTGCGGAAGTTGTGCTTGAAGAGCGACCGCAGCGATGACTTCACATGGTCCGCGGGGAGCACGTGGCCGAGGCCCACCACGTGGCTGAACCACTGGCCCAGGAGCTGGTCCGCGAGACAGCCCGTGCCGTACTGGTACCGCGGATGGGCCTCCAGGTCCACCACCTGGATGTAGTAGTCGCCATCCCAGCAGGCGCGGTCCAGGTTCACCGTGCCCTTCGCGAACAGGTCCAGGTAGCGCTCCCGCGCCTCCTCGTCGCCCACGCGCGCGGCCATGATCGCCGCGGCCTTCAGGGCGCCCAGGTAGAGGCTCCCCATCATCGTGTTCGCCCCGAAGAACTCGATGTCGTAGGTGTTGTGCTGCTCCCCCTCCATGACGCCATCGCCATCGGCGTCCCAGACCCTCTGGGCGAAGTCCATCGTCCGTTTGGCGTTCGGCCAGAGCTCCCGGAGCAGCTCGTCATCGCCCGAGAGCAGCCACTCGCGGTACAGCTTCAGGATGGTCCCCATCTGCCCATCCGCCGCGGGCAGGAACCCCCAACAGGTCCGGCCCAGGGGCAGCTTCGTACGGAAGGCCATCGAGTCGTCCTCACGCACGTTGCAGAGGTAGTCCGTGCGCCGCACCGTCCTCTCCAGCGAGGGGAACAGATACGCGAGGGTCTGCTCGTAGTTCCACACATGGGTGCAGTTCATGGGGCAGCAGCCGATCTCCGCGCTGCACCCCTCGAAGCCGTGGAAGTCCCCCGTGTCGAGCCACAGGCACGTCTGGCTCTTGAGGATGCACGACTGGCTCGACACGGCGTCGAGCACCACGCCGGGGAGGGTCGACGACAGGAGCGCCTTCGCATACGCCTTGCTCCGGTCGCGGAGGCTCTCCAGGTTGGCGAGGACGTGCTCCGCTACCTCCAGCGCGTCGCCGAAGCGGTTGTTGTACTCGTTCACGAGCCGCTCGCCCTGTACCTCCTTCTCCGAATCCCACTCGTTGACCCGGGTCGGGAAGTGCCAGGCAATGACGAAGGGGATCTTCACCGCCGCCCGCGGCTTGATCGTCACGCGCACGCCCAGCGCCGCGCTAGCAGGCTGCGGACCCTCGAAGGGCCCGGCGCTGCCGGGATCGTCGAAGCGGCCGTCTGCGGCGAAGTCGTCCCAGAAGAGGTGGAAAGAGTCCCACCAGCCCTCGCCCTTGGGCCAGGAGAGCAGATGGGTGAACTCCGCGCCCCGGGCCGCGATGGCCATCGTCCCGCCCCGGGGATGCCCCACCGGAAGCTCCAGGTTCGTCATGCGAATCGCCTGGAAGCCCTCGCCCTCGCGAAGCTCCGAGACGGTCCCCTTCACCATCTCGCCCTGGAAACGGATGCCGTCCGTGCCGACCACGTTCGGCAGGTTCAGCAGCAGCGTCGCCTCCACCGGCTTCGTCGACGGGTTGCGCAGCTTGTAGGTCAGGATCGCCGCCGGGATCCCCGATGCCTCGGGATCCAGCGGGATGAAGGGATTGAACCCCTCGACGCTCACCTGGAGAGGGAAGCTCTTGTCCTCGAACTCCACCTCGCCGAAGGGATAGCCCGCCGTGAAGGTAGCCTCGGGGAAGCACGGCAGCCCGCGGCCGCCGTCGCGGCGCCAGCCCATGGGCCCCCAGTAGGGTGGGAGAGGCGCACGCTGGACGCTCTTCGTCACGGGCTCCTCGCCCTGCTTCCTCGCCCAGAGGAGCACGAAGGCGTCCAGATCCTTCCCCTTGCCCGGCCGGTTGAAGATCTCCCAGTCCCGCAGCTCGCCCCGCCCGCCCAGCGATACGCAGCCGGTGCCGATGCCGCCCATCGGCATGGCCACCATCTGCAGGCTCTCTCCCTTGAAGGTGCGCTCGGAGGCGTGCTTGTACAGATCCGACTTCTTGTATGGGATCATCTCGGTCTGTTCTCTCTTCTTGTCACGCTTGTCAGCCATGGATAGCTCTCCGATCCCGCGCGGACGCTCGCGCTCATAGAGGGTTCGCGGTCCCCAGCCCTTCGGCCTGCCGAGGCGAGGCCGGCACACTATCAGTAATAACATTCCACAATACGCACATATGGACCATCAACGCCTAGCGCGGGAGGATCCGCTCCCACCAAGGGGAACCCCTCAAAACTAGCGACTCGCTTTCGGACCGGGGAATAGTGCCCGGTCCTCTGTGGTCGGATGGTATACTTAGACACGGCTAAGATTGACCGGGAGGGACACTCCAATGCTGACCTTCGTGGCGCTTCCCCTCGCTTGCATCGCCGGGTCCTACGCCGTCGAGTTCCCCACGGAGTATGTCGGGCCCCCCGGCGAGCCGACCCTCTGGCTGGACGTGGTCAGCGTACCCCTACCCGCCGGCGAGCCCGACGGCCACTGGGTCGTCCGCGGCTTCGCCGAGGGGGAGCCGTCCGAGATGCCCGCCCAGGCCTCCCGACTCGGGCCGTGGAGCGGCGGGCAGGGCTGGATCGCCTTCCTGCGCGGGTACGAGGGCCACGGCGAGGCCGTCCTCACGCCCACCGACGCCGCCCCCGAGTGGCCCTTCGCGGAGTGGGAGCTCGCCGATGACGGCGCCCGCGTCAACTTCCTCTGCGACGGCCAACTGCGCTTCAGCTACATCTACCAGCCCATCCTCCCCGAGGGCGTGCCGGAGCGTTTCCGCCGCGGCTCCTACATCCACCCCATCCTCGCGCCATCGGGGGCGACGCTCACCGACGACTTCCCCGCCGACCACTTCCACCACAGCGGCCTGTTCTGGCGCTGGCCGAACACCGTCTGGCGTGGCCAGCGGTACAACCATTGGGACTACAATGGGGGCATGAAGACGGAGCTCGAGGCATGGCTCGGCCAGGAGACCGGGCCCATCTGCGCCGTCCTCGGCGTTCGGAACGGCTGGTACGTGGATGGGGAGAAGGTCGCGACCGAGGAGGTATGGATCCGGGCATGGCCCCAGGTCGGGACGGGCTACCCGGTGGACATCGCGATCCGGATCACCGCCGAGGAGCCGGGACTGACCATCGGCGGCGAGCCCCTCGATGGCAAGGGCTACGGAGGCTTCAGCCTTCGCTTCGCCCCTCGGGAGAAGGGCGTCATCGCCCTGGAGGAGGGGCCTCAGGGCGACCGCTTCGAGGCGCCCAGCCCCTGGTGCGACTACTCCGGCATCTTCGAGAACCAGTGGGCGGGGATCGCCGCCTTCATCGGGGCGGACCACCCGGCCCAGCCCGCCGAGTGGTTCCTACGGCCCTACGGCTGCTACACCCTCTCCTGGCCGGGGCTGGGGAGCGTCGAGGTGCCCACCGAGGGCTACCTGGATCTCCCCCACCGGATCTGGGTGCACGATGAGGACCGGGTGCTCGGCGGAGTCGCCGACGCCTACGAGTCCTGGAGCGCGCTACAGGGCGCGCGTCTGACTGAGATCGAGTAACCGGCCCCCTCCCGAGCCGTCTGGGCTCGCGGGGGAGGGCTGTCTTGAACGACGGAACGGAGCGACGATCTTGCGTGTGGGCCTAGACATCGGATCGGATACGGTGAAAGCCGTCCTCCTCGATGAGGAGGGCGCCATCACCGAGCTTCCGACCCTGCGCATCCAGGGCCAGCCCCTGGCGCGCGTGAGAGACCAGCTTGTGGCCGTGCGTGAGCGCGGCGTCACCAGCGCCCTCGTCGGCGCTACAGGCTCGGGCGCGGCCTCCTTCGGCGCCCTGATCGGGGTCAGCCCCATCGAGGAGATTAGCGCCCTCTCCACCGCCTTGGGCATCATCGACCCCGAGGTGCGGACCATCATCGAGATGGGCCGCGAGAGCCAGAAGTACATCCTCCTCAAGGAGACGGGCCGGGAGGGAGACCTCCTCGTCGAGGAGGTCTCCCTCGGCCACAAGTGCGCCGCGGGCACGGGGTCATTCCTGGACCACATGCACCGCCGGCTCAACTACGACTCCATCGACCAGTTCGCCGAGACGGCCTTGGAGACCGACAACCCGGCGACCCTCTCGGGCCGCTGCGGCGTCTTCACCGAGTCCGACATCGTCCACCTCTACCAGAAAGGCACCCCCCGCGAGCGCATCGTGGCCGGCATCCATCAGGCCATCTGCCGCACCTACCGCAACTCCGTCCTCAAGGGCCGGCCCGTCGTCGGCAAGGTCGCCTTCGTGGGTGGCGTGTCCCAGAACGCCGGCGCGAGAAAGTACCTCGCCCAGGAGCTCAATGTGGACGGCCGCCTCGTGGTGCCGCCCCATAACGTGACGGCGGGGGCCATCGGCGCCGCCGCCGAGGCCACGGCCGAGCTGAACATCGACCAGGTCGTCGCGGCCCTCGAGGACCACCTGGAGAAGCCCCTCGAGTACCACGCCACCGAGCCGCTCCGCTTCGAGCGCTCCAGCTACCACGAGCCGCTCGTCGTCGCCGACTTGCCGAAGAAGGTGGCCCTGGCCGGCCTGGGAGTGGACATCGGCAGCGTCAGCACCAAGGCCGCGGTCATCACCGAGGTCGACGGCAAGGTCCTCGTCCTCGCCGCCTACTACCGGCGCACCGAGGGGGATCCCCTCAGCGCCGTCAAAGACACCCTGGGCCACATCAACGGCCAGTTGCGCGAGCGCGGCATCGAGATCGAGAAGATCGTCGCCGGAACCACCGGCTCGGGCCGCTACCTCACCGCCGACTACATCGGCGCCGACGCCGTGAAGAACGAGATTACCGCCCAGGCCCACGGGACCATCGCCTTCGCGCCCGAGGTCGATACCATCTTCGAGATCGGCGGGCAGGACTCCAAGTACATCAAGCTGAGCGGCCCCGTCATCGTCGACTTCGAGATGAACAAGGCCTGCGCCGCCGGCACCGGCGCCTTCCTCGAGAAGCAGGCCCAGAACCTGGGCATATCCATCGAGGAGTTCGGCGACGTCGCCCTCCGAGGCACGGCCCCACCGGAGCTGGACTGGCAGTGCACCGTCTTCTCCGAGTCCGCCATGCTCTACTACCAGCGCAACAACATCCCCAACGAGGACCTGGCCGCCGCCGTCTGCATCGCCTCGGTCAAGAACTACCTCAACAAGAACGTCGCCGGGCGGGAGATCGGCGAACGGGTCGCCTTCCAGGGCGCCGTGGCCTTCAACAAAGGCATGGTCGCCGCCATGGAGACCGTCCTGGGCAAGCCCATCATCGTCCCCCCCTACCACCACCTCACGGGCGCCGCGGGCGTCGCGTGGCTCGCCTATCGCGAGGCCCCCAAGGAGTCCTCCTTCGTCGGCTTCGACACCATCGCCCAGGCCGAGTACACCGTCTCCTCCTTCGAGTGCAAAGCCTGCGAGAACCGCTGCGACGTGAACACCTTCCGCCTCGGCGATGGGCCTACGTTCTTCTACAACGACCGCTGCGAGCGGTACTCCGCCGAGCGCAAGGTGAAGAAGGGCGAGGGCCTCCCCGACCTCTTCGCCGAGTACGAGGCGCTCCTCACCCGGCCCGTCGGACCCGAGCCGCCCCAGGGCGCCCCGAGGGTCGGCGTGCCCCGGGGGCTCATGTTCTGCGACTACTTCCCACTCTGGAACGGCTTCCTGAGGACCCTCGGATTCGAGGTCGTCCTCTCCGACGAGACGAGCACCCGCATCGTCCAGCGGGGCAAGGAGCTCAGCGCCGCCGAGCCCTGCTTCCCCATGAAGGTCGCCCACGGCCACGTGGCCGACGTGCTCGAGCGGGACGTGGACTTCCTCTTCTACCCCGCCGTCTACGACACCGGCGAGCCCGAGGGCGACTGGCGGCATACCCGCACCTGCCCGTACGTCCAGGGAGCGCCCGAGGTGATCGGCGCCGCACTCGGCCTCGGCACCTCAGGCCAGGTCCGCTACATCACGCCCCGGCTGAACTTCCAGCGCGGCGAGGCCCACGTCCGGCGCGTGCTGCGGGAGACCGCCGAGGAGATGGGCAAGAGCCGGGGCGACGCCGATAGCGCCATCGACATCGGGCTCCAGGCCCTCCGCGACTTCCGCGACGCCATCGACGCCCGAGGCGCTGAGATCGTCAGCGGACTGCCCGAGGAGCAGATGGCCTTCGTCGTCATCGGCCGGCCGTACACCCTCTACGACTCCGCCGTGAACATGCAGGTGGGCCAGCGCATCCGCGACCTCGGCATCCTGCCCATCCCACAGGACTTCCTCCCCCTCGCCAGCGAGGACCCCTCGCCCGAGTGGGTCAACGCCTACTCCCGCCAGGTCCAGAAGAAGCTCCAGGCGGCCCGCATCGTCCGCCACGACCCGCGCCTGCGAGCCATCGTGCTCACCTACTTCGGCTGCGGCCCCGACAGCTTCGCCAACCCCTTCGTCAAGGAGGAGCTGGGCGAGCCCTGCTACGTCATGCAGATCGACGAACACACCGCCGACGCCGGCGTCATCACCCGCATGGAGGCCTTCGCCGACACCGCCGCCGCCATCACCGTCAGCGAGCGCGAGCGGCCCATCCGCACCTCCACCACCTCCATGGCCGAGCTCGCCCAGCGCGGTACCCGGGTGTGGATCCCCGATCTCGAGGGATCGGCCCACGTCATGGCCGCAGCCTTCAGGGCCTTCGGCGTCAACGCCGCCGTGCTACCGCGGTCGCCCGACCCGGGCCTGAACCTGGCGCGAAAGGCGATCAGCGAGGACGTCTGCCTCCCCTCCCTCGTCACCGCCGAGGATATGCTCTGGCGCACCGTACAGGAGGACTTCGACCCCGCCCGAGAGGCCTTCTTCCAGGGAAGCTCCGCGGGGCCGTGCCGCTACGGCATGTACTCCATGCTCCAGCGCCGGATCCTCGACCACAAGGGCCTCCACGAGACCGAGATGGTCTCCCTCGGCCTAGCCTCCCTCCATGGCGGCCTCGGGCCCGCGCCCGTCGTCCTGACATTCCAGGGCGTTCTGGCCTATGACATGATCCAGAAGATGCTCCACCGCACCCGGCCGTACGAGATCGAGGAGGGCGCCTGCCAGGCGCTGCACGACAAGTACCTGGCCGAGATCGTGGAGGTCATGGCGCCCCAGGGCGAGCGCCTGAAGACCCGGGGCGGGATGCTCATGGCCTACCTCGGGCTGGGCATCGAGGAATACGTGGACCTCATCAAGCGGGCCCAGGCCGAGTTCGCCGCCGTGCCACGGCGCGACGAGGACCGGCCCCTCGTCGGCGTCGTGGGCGAGTTCTACGTACGCCTCCATCCCGACTCCAACCAGCACGTCATCCGGAGGCTCGAACGGGCGGGGGCCGAGGTCTGGCTCGCGCCCCTCACCGAGTTCTTCATGTACTCCATCTACCTCACCGGATGGCTCGCCGAGGACGCCATGCGGGACAGCTCCTTCTGGCCCAACGCGCGCGGCGCTGTGTTCTGCCGGTTCCTCTCCGGCCTCGCGGCCAAGCTGGAGCATGCCATGTTCCAAGCGACCCTGCCGTACCTCGAAGGCTACGACGACGTGCCGCCCAAGGAGGTCGTCGAACTCGGCTCCGACTACGTGAACCGGCGCTTCGGCGGCGAGGCCATCTGCTCCATGGGCAAGGCCGAGGACTTCGCCCGGCGCGGCGTCGATGGAATCGTCGCCGTCGCCCCCTTCAACTGTATGCCGGGCATGACCGTCACCGCGACCTCCCAGACACTGAGGGAGCGCCATGACGGGATTCCCTTCCTCTGTCTGGAGTATGATGGCTTCGAGGACGCGACGCGGGACACCAAGATCCGCACCTTCGTCCGACAGATGGCCGACGCCCGCGCCGCCCGGAGGACCTCCGAGGCGAGCTGACGCGCGGCGGGGCGGGGGAACGAAATGGCGGTAGCGCCGAGGAATCCGAAGCTCGACCCAGCCGACGAGGCCCTCGCCGACGGGATCCTGGCCGATGAGCAGGGGGCGCAGGACGCGCTCACCCAACGGCTCCGGCCAATGCTCGAACGGCTCTGCGCCCGGCTCGCCGACCCCGACGACGCCGATGACCTGGTCGCCCTCGTCCTCTACCAGATCCTGCAGGCCGAGGAGCGGCTCATGTCGGCGTGGGACCGCCGCTCCCCCCTCGACGTCTACCTCGCCGTCGCCTCCGCCCGGTCCTGTGTCGAGGAGCACCGGCGGTTCCAGATCATCCGAGCCGTCGGCGTCGACACCCCCCGGCCCGAGGCCGACACCGATCACCCCTGCGAGGCTGACCTGGCGCGATGGCTCTCCTCGTGCGCCGATCCAGCCGTCGCGGCACATGCCGAGCGCTGCCGCCGTTGCGCGCGGCGCGTCGCCCTGGCGCGCTGCGCCTTGGGCGAAGAGTAGACCGAGCCGTCCGGCCGCCGCCGGACCAAAGGAGGCAAGGCGATGAGCCTTCTCGATGATCTAGCGCGTGGAGTCAAGAGCGTCGCCGACTCGGCGAGCAGCGAGATGAGCCTATACACCCTGCGAGGGCAGCTCCGCGAGTCCGAGCAGGCCATCTGGCAGATCTATTCCCAGATGGGCTACCGCGCCCTCGAGCTGCTCAACCAGGGCGCGGTCACCGACGCGAAGCTCAGTGACCTCTCCCTCCAACTCGGGCCTCACCTGGGCCGCATCGAGCAGCTCAAACGCGAGATCGAGGCGACCGAGCGGAAGACGGCGCGGCAGACGCCGGGCGAAGCGGCGTCGAGCGAGGCTGCCCCCCTGCCGACGCCATCTCCCACTCCCAACCCGCCGCAGACGCCCCCGGACCCACCGGCGGCCGAGGGCGTCTACGACGTGGAGTAGGGCCGGCGCACACCCGCTCCGCCTAGTTGCCTTGCAGGGACGGGTACCTGTCGAATGCGGGGCTGTCCGTGACGTCCACGATCACGCCCGTGCCGTCCGAGTTCGCGAGGCGCACCTCATAGCCGGAGCTGTGCACGGGCCAGCCCTGCCAGGCGACCGTCCTCCCATCGGCGCTGAGCGAGGGGTACTCGTTACCGCCGCCGGGGTCTTTCGAGACGTTCACGAGCCCCTGCGGATCGTCCGCGCTCGCGACGTACACTTCCCAGCCCCCGCCGCGGTCGCTCTGCCAGGCGACCTTGCTCCCATCGGCGCTGAGGGAGGGCTGCCGGTCTTCGGCGTTACCATCGCTCGAGACGTTCACGAGCCCCTGCGGATCGTCCGTGCTCGCGACGTACACTTCCCAGTTCCCGTCGCGGTTGCTCTCCCAGGCGACCTTGCTCCCATCGGCGCTGAGCGAGGGGTAGCTATCCTCGGCGCCGTGGTTCGAGACGTTCACGACATCCGTGCCGTCCGCGTTCGCGACGTATACTTCGTCGTCTTCCTGGAGGTTGCTCACCCAGGCGACCTTGCTCCCATCGGCGCTGAGCGAGGGCGCGAGACCGTACCCGACTTCCACGACCCCCGTGCCGTTCGTGTTCGCGACCCACACGGTGACGGCGTGGACCCAGGCGATCTTGCTCCCATCGGCGCTGAGCGAGGGGGAGCTACCGTCCCCGACTTTCACGGGCTCCGTGCCGTCCGTGTTCGCGACCCACACTTCCCAGTTCCCGTCGCGGATGCTCCTCCAGGCGACCTTGCTCCCATCGGCGCTGAGCGAGGGGGAGTCGTCTTCGGCGCCGGGGCAGTTCGAGACGTTCACGGGATTCGTGCCATCCCTGTTCGCGACGTAGACCTCCTGGTTCCCGTGGCGCTCGGTCACCCAGGCGACCTTCGCGGGGACGGGCGTCCAACTGACCTCCACGACGAACTCGAAGTCCGCGCCGCCCGAGCCGCTGAACGCCCAGTTGACGAAGCGGCTGCTGAGCCCCTCCGCCGCGGACTTGTAGTTCCACGTGTCGTGGTTCCAGCCGATGCCCACATCGGGCGGATCGATGCTGAAGATCCGTGCCTCGATATCCTTCATCGTCGAGCCGGTGCTC